>JARGOX010000006.1 GCA_029233925.1 Rhizobiaceae bacterium | reverse complement strand
GCCAATCCAGTCCTCTGGAAAGGCAGCGGTGTCAGATCAAGTCGAGTCTTCTACATATAATAGCTGAACTCTTCGCCGTGAAAATCGAGCTCGGTAACGCCCATCGACTTCGCCTCTTCGATCCGCCTTTCAGCTTCTAAATAGGCGGCGTCGGGATCAGTTTTCCAACTTTCGATCTCTGCTTCCGTCGCTATCGCGGTGCGCGTATCTCTGTTCTTGATGGGTATAGCCATGTTGAGTTGTCGTGCACGTCGTTGCAAACGTCCAATACGTTGCTATGCCAGCGTAACGCCAAGGCAGCATTTCGTCGATCTAAATAATCTTATGGTCAGCAATGCGGGCGAGGACATCGGTCAGCCATGCCTGTAGAACAATGCCTTTGAGTTTGGCGGTTTCAATTCCAGCATAGGCGATTGGCGCAGCCTTGCCGCGCAAGCATACCTTTCGATCTCAACAGGCAAAAACGCAGCAATGGCCTCAAGCATCACTTCGCTATCTATACAAGGCGTAAATCGAGTATTTTTCAGCCATATGCATCCTAGTGTCCACTATTCACGGGGGACACTAACAGCGCACCCTAACAACTGCCAGAGCGCCAACACCGGACGCTTACCCATTGTGTTATGCCAGCGTGCAGTCGATGCCCATTGGCGCAAAGGTTTTGTCAGTCTGTAGAAAAATTGCGCTGCAAGCCGTCCCAGCAGTCCGGATAGGTCTGATCAATTGTTTCAAGATTGGAGGCAAAACCTGTCGGATTCTGGGTGAACCTGGTTTCGAACATGAAAGCCAAAGTGCCTGAGAGCCGTTCGGGCGCCAGAGCCTTTTCGCTGGCCTTGGCAAAAGCCTCCGTATCGGGACCATGGGCAACCAGTGCATTGTGCAAGCTCATGCTGCCGGGGACAAAACCGCCCGGTTTTGCATCATAGACACCATATACAAGCCCCATGAACTCGCTCATGACGTTCATGTGATACCACGGTGGCCGGAAGCTGTCCTCCATGACGAGCCAACGTTCGGGGAAGATGACAAAGTCCATATTGGCTGTGCCGGGCAGTTCCGAGGCAGAGGTCAAAACCGTATAGATCGACGGATCAGGATGGTCGAACAATGTGGCGCCGACGGGCGAGAAGCGGCGAAGATCATATTTGTATGGCGCGTAATTGCCGTGCCAGGCAACGACATCAATCGGCGATTGCGCAATGGTGGTCTTATACAGATGCCCTTGCGCTTTGAGAAAGAGTTCGCACGCGCCCTCATAGTCTTCATAAGCTGCCACCGGATAGAGAAAGTCACGGGCATTGGCCAGGCAATTGGCGCCGATGGGGCCGCGCTCCGGCAAGGTCAGAGCCTTTCCGTAATTCTCGCAAATGTAGCCACGCACCGGGCCGTCGACCAGATCGACGCGGAATTTGACACCGCGCGGAATGACGACAATGTCTCCTGGTGCACCGGTGATCACACCGAATTCAGTGATCAGTCTGATGGCGTTTTCCTGCGGCACGATCAGCAGCTCGCCATCCGCGTTATGAAAATAACGGCGTCCCATGGATGTGTTTGCCACATAGAGATGTGTGGCAATGCCCGTCTGCATTGCCGCATCACCGCAGGTGGTGATGGTTTTCAGTCCGGCCAGAAAATCTGTCGGCTCATCGGGAAAAGGAACCGGATGCCATCTGAATTGCATGGCCGGCAGATCGCATTCATTACGGCAGGGTGCTGTGCGTATTCCGCCTTTCGGCACTTTCTTGAAACCCGTTCCATGTTTCACGGAAGGGCGTATCCGATAGAGCCAGGAGCGCTTGTTTTCGGCGCGTGGCGCGGTGAAGGCCGTGCCGCTCAACTGTTCTGCATAAAGCCCCAAAGGTGGACGCTGCGGAGAGTTGCGGCCAATCGGCAACGCACCGGGAACAGCTTGCGTGGAATGGGTGTTTTCGTAACCGGGCATGTAGCCGAAATCAGTCGAATCCGGTTCGATCAAGCCACCGAGTGCGATCAATTCCTGCGGATAAGAGATGGTTTTCTCGCTCATAAGGCCTCCGTACAATTGCCTGTCCACCGGTTCAACCGGTTGCTGTCATTAAGAAAATGTCAGTTTGCCCACTGAAAGGCCATCACAAACCCATGTGACACCATTGGGAATGCATCGCGTGAACGGTTGCGTCCCAATCAAGCCAAACGGATCGCGATCAAGGCCTGGGGCCGATCCATGCTGATGTTTTTCGACGGGGGCTTCCTATTAAATTGTCGTTCCACGCAACTCCGAGGCTGCCCACGCGTTGAACAATCAGATTGCACAATCGGCTCCGGGCGGCTTCATGTTTCAGAACCTTTATGCGGAATTCACGGCAGACACGGCTTCCGCTCTTTCCGCCGTGATACTCGGGCTCGTCTTACTCGGGTTTCTTTTCGAAAAATTGCCGCCCGCCGCAGTGGCCACTGCTGGTGCAGCGGCGTTTCTTCTGCTCGGCTATATCTCGACCGAGGAGGCGCTGGCGGTGTTTTCCAATCCGGCGCCGATCACCATAGCGGCGATGTTCATTCTCTCCTCGGCGCTGGTCAGCACCGGTGTGCTCGACGCGGCGTCGTCCTATCTTGTCGGCCTGTCGGAAAAACGCGGACCCATTGCTCTGGTGCTTCTGCTGCTCGGTGCGGCGCTGGCTTCGGGCCTGATGAACAATACGCCGCTGGTGATCGTGCTGATCCCGATCATTTCGAAAATGGCCGCTGCCCTCAACATCGCCTCCAGCAAGGTGCTGATTCCACTGTCCTACATGGCGATCCTCGGCGGCACGCTGACCCTGATCGGAACCTCCACCAATCTGCTGATCGATGGTGTGGCGCAAGGCGAGGGCATGGCGCCGATGCGGATGCTCGAGTTGCTGCCTTTTGGTCTGGTTGCGCTGGTGGTGGGTGGGCTGACTTTACTGGCATTGGGCCCGCGCCTCTTGCCTTCCCATATCGTTTCCGGGGAAGCGATCGATGACACCGACACGCAGTTCATGTCCCAGGCAAAAATCATCGCGCCTGCCGAGAACGAGGCAGAAAGTGCGTCGACCGGCAGGGCGCTGGCGGATTTCAGCGCCCTGTCCAAGATCCGCGTGCTGGCCATCCTGCGCGGCACCGAGCGGCTGAAACCCGACCCGGCGCTTGAATTGAACAGGAACGACCTGGTCATTTTTCATGCCAATCAGTCCGAGCTTCTGACCCTGCGCGATCACCCGAACTACATGCTGGGTTACCACAAGGCCTTGCTCGCCTCGGCCGATCAGCAGAAGTCCGAAAAGATCGAGGCGGTCTATGCGGGCGACGCGAGCAGCAGCGGGCGGCGGTTGCGCGATCTCGGCTGGTTCAAGGCGGGCGTAAGGGTGCTTGGCATTTCACGGCGCAGGCACAATCCGGGACCTGAACTTTCGGAAGTCCGCTTGCGTGCGGGCGATCGCATATTGCTGGAAGGCAGTCCCGGTGATCTCGCTGATATCGTGCAGTCGGAGAGTTTTGTGGCAGCGACCGTGCCCAAATTGAGACCCTACAAGCGGCACCGGGCGGGACTGGCAATCCTGACAATGAGTGCTGTCGTTGTGCTGTCGATTTTCAATGTCGCGCCGATCGTCACCCTGTCGCTTCTTGGTGTCGGCATCATTCTGCTGACGCGTTGCGTCGAGGCCGAAGACGCCTGGAAAGCCATCGACGGTTCAATCCTCGTGCTGATTTTCGCCATGCTCGCCATTGGCCGTGGTCTGGACAATACCGGCGTGGTGCAGAGCCTTGTTGACGCGGTCACACCATTGCTGAAAAGCGTCTCGCCGCTGGTGGTGCTGTTTGCCATCTATGGGCTGACGTCCCTGTTGACCGAGCTGATTTCGAACAATGCGGTCGCCGTGATCCTGACGCCCATGGCCATTGGACTGTCCGATGCGCTTGGCATCGATGCAAAGCCGCTCATCTACGCCATCATGATGGGCGCCTCGGCGAGTTTCGCCACCCCCATCGGCTATCAGACCAACACGTTGGTCTACGCAGCCGGCAACTACCACTTTGCCGATTTTCTCAAAGTCGGCCTGGTGATGAACGTGGTCGTCGGCATCGCAAGCTGTCTGGCGATCTGGGCCTTTGCGGGGATTTGATGCAGGCCGCCATGGCTTGATTTGAAGGCGCTGGGGGTGTCCATTCCCGACGCCCGTCGCGAATGGCAGCGACAGCCGCAAATGCGCGCGCATAGGCCAATTGGCCTTTTGTGGTAGGTCATGCGGGGAGGTAGGGTGATCGCCTGCCGCAAAAGAGTGGCAGGGAGCCAAAAAAGAGATCAACCAGCTACTTTGCCAGTTCAACATTGTAGTGGCCCAATATCCCCTGGTCCAATTGGTTGAACATGTGGGTCGCGAGATAACTCAGCTGTTCATTTGCCTCCCGGCGAATTTTCTTTGAGGCCTTTGGATGATCTCTGATAAATATCAGAAACAGGAATTCGTGACTGTTTCCACTACCCCAAACAAGGTCAGCCTCATTCGTTAGCCGAGCATCACAAACGCGCTTGCCTTTGTGTTTTCCGCGAGTGCAAACAATGTGCCCGGGTTCATCGGGCACCCTCTGCCCGTTGAATACCTTGTGCTTGATGGTATGCCGGGCCTCGTGAACCAGGGTATAGGTTGGGCGAAATCGCTCGTCAGACTGTATCATTCTGTCCGTGAAAAAAATTGCGGAGGCACTTCCCTCATGTATTGTCCGCGCCTCTGCATCTGGATAGTGGACAAGTTTCCCGACATAGGAAAGCCTGTTCCCGGGAAGCCTCATGACTTGCGAAATGTCGTTGTAATAGTTGGGATCGCTCTCTTGGCGTGGCTCCAACGTTTCCAGATCGTGGATAGCCCGCGCCAGGATGTAATTCCTGTCGAATCCGCCACACTGAAAACGCGCGTGACGGTTGAACGCAAAGGCTTCGCGATTAACCGAAAAGTCTCCAATATACTTGCTTTGATAGAGGTGGTTGAGTTCATCACAAGATGGTTCCGCGATAGCAGGCATGCACACGACCAGATAGCTTGTAAAGAATGCTGCGACCACCTTCATCATTCATTCCCCCCAAATACACCAGAATAGAAATCAAGACGACAGAACCAGCGCCGGTTTTCGGACCAAATTATTGCTTGAACACGTCTTCGCAGAGCCCCTTTTGACCCATGCTTTGGCCATGATAGCATATCACCTGATCACCACCCCAATCCACGGGAGCAGCTTCTTTCATAGTCATCGGGTCCTCAAAAATCGGCTTCGATTTCCCTGGAGTAAATCCGACTGTGGCGAGAGGCACAAGATTTATCAGTCGAGGGCATACCTGCCTGGAATAGCATGCTCGCAATCCGGTGGATCTGGCGATCGTCTGCATCATTTGGCCGAAAATGCCGGGCCCGTTCAATATAAGTTGTCACGGCTGCGGTTTTCTGAGCACTTTGTTTTAAAAAGCAGCAGGTGCCTCGAAACCAAAAATCAGTGCCAGCATGTCGGAACCGACGAACATAGAACTTGTCCTGCGTCTCAGCGAAGCGAACCAGCGCATTGCGCAACTGGAGAACGCGCGGCTGCGGGCCGAGACACTCTTCGAAGTCACGCAGGTGATTGCCAAGACACTCAGACTTGAAGACACATTTGACGTCGTCTTCCAGCAATTGCAGAAGATCGTTCCCTATGACAGCGCTTCCGTGCAGGTGATCCAGGATGATCAGTTTGTCATTGTCGGGGCGCGCGGCTTTGACGATATGCAGAATATCCTCGGGCTGCGTTTCGATCTGGTAGATGCGTCCAATCCTTCCATCCAGGTGCTGGATTCCAAGCGGCCCTATGTGTTGGGCGATGTGTCCCACCACCCGCATTTTGCCAGCCATGTCCACGGCGGTGGACGCATAAGGGGCTGGATCTGCGCGCCACTGCTGTTCGGCAACCGGTTTATCGGCGTCACCACTCTTGACAGGTTTGAATTTCATTTCTTCGAGGCGGAGATGCAAATACCCCGCCTTCAGAGGTTTACAAAAAGACGGTGACCAGGCTTGGCCATACCAGCAGGACGGCAAGCGCCAGCAACTGAATGGCGATGAATGGCAGGAACCCGCGGAAAATATCGGTGAGGGAGATATGGGGCGGGGCGACGGATTTCAGGTAGAAGGCGGCCGGTCCGAACGGCGGCGACAGAAAGCTGACCTGCATGTTCATGGTAAAGACCACGCCAAACCAGATGGCCACATATTTTGGCTCAATCCCACCCAGAAACCCGATTTCCTCGACCGGCAGCAAGGTCACAATGGGCAGGAACACCGGCATGATCAGCAGGACAATGCCCACCCAGTCCATGAACATGCCCATGATCAGAAAGACCAGCATCATCACCAGAATGACACCCATGGTCGGCAGATCGGCGCCGACAATGAGATTGGCCACGAAAGTCGGACCGCCGACCAAAGTGTAGGCGGCTGCCAGTGCTGCGGCGCCCAATGTCACCCAGATGATGGTTCCAGTGGATTTCATGGTGCGGATGAGGGAATCCCAGAAAATATCAAAGGTCATCTCGCCGCGCAAAACCGTGATGACAAACACCGCGACCACGCCCATGGCGGCGGCCTCGGTAATGCCCGTAATGCCGCCATAGATCGAGCCCAGAACCACACCGATCACGATCAGCGGCGCCACGAGGCCCTTGCCCATTTCCCAGGCGGTGAAAAGGCGTTCGCGGCCAATGACAAATTGGCCGAGCAAAATGCCGCCGACCACAGTTGCGACGAGATAGGGCAGGTCGGACACCATGCCCCACCGGAGAGGATCCACGTCTTCCGCAACGGCATTGGCGCCAATCGCCGTAAGTATCAACGCCCGCACAAGCAGGAGCGCTGCAATGCCCGTCACAACCAATGTCACAAGGCCAGCAAACAGAATAGCCTTTTGCGATCCCGTCGGGTCATTTGGGTTCGGTTCCGGCAGCGGCGCCTGCTCCGGGTCGAGTTGCGTGCGAATGATAATGTAGATGATAAAGAACGACGCCAGCATGAATCCCGGGAGGAAGGAGGCCGTGAATAAAGCCTTGATCGAGGTTTCGGTGACCAGCCCGTAGAAAATCAAAACGATGGAAGGCGGGATCATCGTGCCCAATGTGCCGCTGGCGCAAATCGTGCCGATGGCAAGATTCTGATTGTATCCCAGACGCAACATTTGGGGCAGTGCGATGAGACCCAGCAGCACCACTTCACCACCGATGATGCCTGACATGGCAGCCATGACAATCGCCATCAACGACGTGACGATTGCAATGCCGCCGCGGGTGTGGCTCAGCCATCGATTGAGCGAAGCATACATATCCCTGGCAATCCCGCTACGCTCAAGCAGTGAGGCCATGAAAATGAACAACGGAACGGAAATCAGCACATAGTTGGTCAATTGCCGGTAAACCGCCTGACCCAGTACCGCGAAGGGACCGCGTCCGAAATCGCGGAACAGGAGGTCCGGTCCAAACTTCATGACAAGGACAGCACCAGCCAGGGTCGCTGATGCAAATCCAAGTGGCATGCCCAAGGCCAGAAGCACAAAGAGGCCCAGTAATAGGAAAGCTGAAAGTGTGCCCACATCCATAACGTTAATCCTTGATGCTTTTGCGCATGCTTTCGATTTCCGTATCATCGATGTCGGCGATGGCGGTGTGATGCTCAGGCAGCTTGTTCCAATCGGCGATCAAATTGGACAGGGCCTGAATGGCGACCATTGCGATGATGATCAAAATGGCGGGCTTTATGGTTGCAGGGAGTGGTGGATCCCACGCTGTTCCAAATGTTTCCCAGCGCGTGAATTTCGACAGGGCTTCATTATATCCACCCCAGATCAGCAGGAAGGCGAAAGTCCAGATGAGACCCAACGAGATGACGTCCGCAACTTTCTGGAACGTGCGCGGAAGAAGATCATAAATGACGTAAATCCGGATGTGGCTGCGCTGCTGCATGGCATAAAGGCCGGCAAACAAGAACAGAAAGCCAGCAATCCAGAGCGAAAGTTCGTTGGCCCACAAGGTCGGTTTTTGGAACAGATAACGCGAGACCACTTCGTAGAACATAACGAAGACCAGAATCGAAATGCCGATCATGGTGAACCGTGAGAGAATGAGGCTGATAATGTCGAAAAACCCGGAGGGTTGAATTTCAATGGCGCCGCGCGAGTCTGACAAGTAGACGCTGGAGATCAGGAGTGTGATGCTTGAGATAATCATTGTCAGCATGACGAGGGGGTTTTCAGCAGGAGACAGGAATTGTTTCATGCCAATGTCTGTGCCAAAAAAAGCACGACCAAGGATTACCCACAAAACCAGAATGGCGGTTGCCACAATGCTGGCAACCATCATAAGGCGGACAGGCCTGCGTAAAGGCCCCAGCCACAGACTTTGGTGTGTTTCTGACATTGCATTCCCCCAGAGACGCGCGCCTGATCACAGGTGAACAAGCCCCGAGGGGCTTGTTCCGGTTTGGATTGCAGTCTTCGAAAACCTATTGAATGCTTCCGATGCGTCGCAGGAATTTGCGGTGCGATTCCACCAGGGCTGCCGCTTCAGGTGTTTTGGTAGCCCAGCCGTCCCATGCGCGTTGAGCGCCGGCGCGAAATTCCGCAAGATCCTTGGCAGACCAGGTGTGCATCGTCACGCCTTTGGCCTGCAACTCGGTCGCTGCTTCAGCATTGGCAATGTTGATTGTCAGGGACGTTTTTAGCGCAAGTGCCTGGGTCGCGGTCTCAATGATCGCCTTTATGTCAGCGGGGAAGTTGTTCCAGACTTCCAGGTTGAACGTGACATGGTCCACAGGCATGGAGTGGAAACCAGGATAGGTTGCGTGATTGACAATATCATAGAGGCCCAAATTCACGTTGTTGGCCAGACTTGAAGCGTCGGCGCCGTCAATGATTCCGGTTTCAAGCGCGGTAAAGATTTCGGTGAAATCCATAACGATTGGCGAAGCGCCAAGCTGCGCAAATATCTCGGTTTCCAACCCGGGGGGCGAGCGGAATTTCCAGTCTTTCAGATCTTCCGGGCCGCGCAGCGGGCGGGAAGATGAAAGCGATTCCTGACCACCGGTCCACCAGCCAACAAGATGCATGTTGTGCGCTTCGTAAAGTTCGTTTGCGGCCTCTTCGCCACCGCCAAAATAGAAGAAGCTATAGAGTTCCCAAGGGTCATTATAGCCGCCCATCGGATCGCCAACAAACTGGAATGCCGGGTTTTTACCTGTCTGATAGGCGCCACCATGCATTTCGCCATCCAGAATTCCTGTGGCAGCGGCATCAAATCCCTCAACGGTGGCGACAACTGCAGACGACCAGAACATTTCGATGTCAACGCGACCGCCGGACATGGCTTCGACATTGGCGATAAATTCCTGAGCCAGTTTGCCCGAGACGGACTCGGCTGCATAATGGGTTTGCATGCGAAGATCGAATTCGGCGGCTTGCGCGCCGGCGACCAAAACTGCAGATGCGGCAACGCTCGCAGCGAGGTGAATGAGTTTCATGTTTTCCTCCCAGAAATGAGTGCGCTGACCTGGTGCCACGCGCATTTTGATGTGCTGTGAATTTTTCACGGCTTTCGAACTGGTAAACACATTCTTGCAGGTGGTCAAGTTTGGTATACAAGATTAAAAATATGGTATACCAAAAACATATAATCAGTGGAGCCCCTTGTGGAGCCGGATAAAGCGACATAGGAAAAGCGAACAATTTTTCGAATTGAGATAGCGACGTGCTGCAAACCACAAAAAAGATGATCAAGATGTCCCCGCTGGCCCGCCAGAGCTTGGGAAACCAGGTTGCGGATGTATTGCGCGCGCAGGTCTTGCTGGGGGAGCTGAAGCCCGGAGATGTCATTCCGGAGCGGGAAACTTCTGCCGCCCTGGGTGTCAGTCGAACGCCTTTGCGTGAGGCCTTGCTGATTTTGGAGGCGGAGGGGCTTGTGGAGATGTTGCCAGCCAAAAGCCCGGTCGTTGCAAATCCAAGTCTTCTCGAACTGACGCAAATGCTTTTGGTGCAAGCCTCTCTGGAAGCATTGGCGGGTGAGATTGCCTGCGTTGAGGCGACGCAGAGCGAAATAGAGGCAATTGAAGACATACACAACAAAATGGTCGCAACTGCGCATGACGCCGACCCGATTGCGTTTTTTGAGATCGACATGTCCTTTCACGAAGCGGTTGTGGCGGCTTCAAAAAATGATGTTCTCATCAAAACGCACAATCAGTTTCACGTTCGGCTTTGGCGTGCGCGTTTCCTGACGGCCGGCAAGGTAGCATCGCGGGAAACATCGGTAGGCGATCATGCGTCGATTGTGGAAGGACTGCGCCGCCGGGACAAGGAAAAAGTGTCCAGCAGCATGCGAGATCACTTGAGAAAAGTCATAGACAATGTGACCGCCATGTATGCGCACCAGGAAACCTGAAAACCAGAAACGCCTGTCATTTGCGCCAATGCATTCGAGCATCGAACGATCCGTCGGGCTGTGGTGCGATGGTCCGGTCTGAAGGGGAAAGCTTTTGATGAGCTCTGATCAATTTGACGTCTCAAACACACTTGTACTTGTTTCCGGTGGAAGCCGAGGCATCGGGTTGGCCGCCGCAAATGAATTTGTCCGCCGGGGCGCAAGGGTGATCATCACCGGGCGCAATGAAGACAGTTTGCGCGGGGCCTGTGCCGCGGCGCCAAAGGGCGCGCATGACATGGATTTTGCGACCTGCGACGTTGCCGATAGTGAGGCGATCAATGCCTGCGTTGATACCGTTGTGCAAAAATATGGCCGCATCGACACTTTGATCAATTGCGCCGGCGTCAATATCCGCAAACCGGCGGTTGATTTCACGCCACAGGAATATGACCAGATCATGGATATCAACCTGCGCGGCGCATTCTTCATGGCGCAGGCCGTGGGCAAGGTGATGATTGCGTCGGGCAAAGGCAGCCAGATCAATATCGACAGCCTGTCGACGCTGACATCGCTTGCCGGCGTTGCACCCTACAGCATGTCAAAGGCGGGTCTAGGCAATATGACACGCGCGCTTGCGCTGGAATGGGGTAGGTTTGGCGTTCGGGTGAACGGATTGGCGCCAGGGTTCATCCTTACGGACCTCACTGAAAAATTGTGGTCCGATCCAAATTTGCAAGCCTGGAACAAGACAGTGACGCCGCTTCAGCGCATGGGCGAAGTCGATGACCTGACAGGCGCAATGGTCTTTCTGGCGTCACCTGCCGCAGCTTTCATGACCGGCCAGATCCTGCGTGTCGATGGCGGAATCTCCGCCGGAATCAATTGGCCGATCTATCAGGATTTTGAAGTCACGCTGAAAGACTGAAGTTTTTCGCTCGCTCATCCCACGTGCTCCAGTTCGGTGCCGGTTCGCAGGCAGTCAATATAGGCCTGATAGGCAAAGCTGCGATCGCGCTTCTTGCCTGTGGTCTCGACGAGAATGCCAGCAGCAACAAGCGTCTCGACCGCGCGTGTCGCCGTGGGTTTGCTGGTGTTGATCAACCTCATGGCAGCCGCCACGGAGATGATCGGATGGTTTGGCAAAAGTTCAAACAGTCGCAAGGCCGAAACGGACGTCGTGTCCTGCGCCAGCACGCGGGCGCGATCCGTTGTGATGAGGGTAAAAAGTTCGCGTGCGGAAACGACGGCCTCGTCGGCGATTGTCGCAACACCGTCGAGGAAAAAATCGGTCCATTCCTCCCAGTCGCCCTCAACACGCACGGCGTTCAGTCGCCGAAAATATTCTGCGCGATGTCGCTTGAAGAAGAGGCTGATGCAAAGCAGTGGCGCCTTCAGCAGGCCCCAATGCTCCAGAAGCAGGGCGATGAGAAGGCGACCGATCCGCCCGTTGCCATCAAGATAGGGGTGGATGCTCTCAAATTGAACGTGGACCAGGCCGATCCGCACCAGTGCGGGAAGGTCATCATCCATGTGCAGGTATTTTTCCAGATCGCCGAGCAGGGCGGGCAATGATATGAACGGTGGAGGCACATAGGCCGCATTGCCTGGCCGGCTATCACCGATCCAGTTCTGGCTGCTGCGCACCTCTCCTGGCTGTTTGTCCGATCCGCGCACGCCCTGCATCAGATGGCGGTGCGTTTCATTCAGGAGGCGCATCGAAAGTGGAAGGCCGTCTGCAACAGCGAGCTGCGCGCGCGCATGGCTCAGTGCCTCAAGGTAATTGCAGACTTCCTCAACGTCCGCGCTCGGCACCGTCTCGTGCTCCGCCTCGAATGTCAGCAGATCAATCAGGGTCGCCTGGGTGCCCTCGATCTGGGACGAAATCACCGCTTCCTTGCGCACGAAGGCGTACAGAAACCAATCAAGGGAGGGGACCAACTCACCCGCAAGGTCGAGCCGGGCAAGCGCATGTTCAGCGGCGCGTAGGCGCGCGCCGAGGCGATGATCGATTCTGAGCGCAGGCGCGCGCGGTGGCAAACCAAACGGCATGAATGCCGATATTGTTTCGCCTCCGGCGAGCGTGCGTATATATTGGCCAGTCGACCGCTTCATGGTTTGTTGTCTCATCTGATTCAGGCACATTTTTGTGCCGCCTTGCTATGGAAAGGAAGGAAAGCGTTCCTGGTTGATCCGGCAAGGAACGAACTCTTTACCAGCAGCGAGAGGAAGTCAAGAAAACGTTATTAGTGGTTTTGATGCGGACGGTTCCTGATGGTTGGCAAAGGGCGGGTAATCCTGGAGCCGTCGCCTAATAAAAATTGAGAAAGATCTTTGACAGGACAGATCTAGCCGTGTGTTCCTAAAAGGCTGGCGTCCCACCCGTTCAACCCTAACCATTCACATCTTCCCCCTGATCATCGCCGCAGCCTTTTCGGCAATCATGATCGTCGGGGCATTGGTATTGCCGCTGATCAGGGTCGGCATGATGGAAGCGTCGACGACGCGCAGGCCTTCTATGCCAATGACCTTGAGTTGCGAGTCGACCACGGCCATGGCGTCGACGCCCATCTTGCAGGTGCCGACGGGATGGTAGATCGTGTCGGCCCGCTGCCTGATCTGGGCCCGCAGGGCCTCGTCGTCGAGGCCGGAATAGGGATAGATTTCGTCGTGGCGCCAGGGTTCCAGGGCTGGGGCCTGCATGATCTGCCGAGATATTTTGACCGCTGCCAGCAATGTATCTTCATCGCGCGGGTCAGAAAGGTATTTCGGATCGATGCGCGGCGGTGAGAGGGGGTTGTTGTCATGGAGGGTGACTTCGCCGCGCGAATGGGGCCTCAGCACACAGATGTGGCAACTGTAACCATATCCGAAGTGCATGTGGCGATTGTGATCATCGGCAATGCCGGCCACAAAATGCAGCTGTATGTCGGGGCATTCCAGCGATGGTTCGGACTTCAGGAATGCCCCGGCCTCGGCCAGGGGGGAGGCAAATTTTCCGTTGCCGGTCCGAAACCACTCAACAGCGGCAGCGATCTGCTTGTCGGCGCGTTTCAGGGTGATCCCGATGAGATCGCTCGAACGGCTCTTGTTCAACAGGCACAGATCAATATGGTCCTGAAGGTTCTGCCCGACACCGGGCAATTCATGGTGCTGGGCGATATCATGCCCTCTCAGCGTTTCTGCAGGGCCAATGCCGGACAGAAGAAGCAATTGCGGGGAGTTGAAGGCACCGGCGCTCAGGATGACTTCCCGGTTCGCCCTGATCTGATGCAGGCCTCTTGCCTGTTGGTATTCGACGCCCACGGCCCGTTTGCCTTCAAGCAGGATCCGCGTGACATGAACATTGGTGATGATTGTCAGGTTTGAGCGGGATTCCACCGGGTGCAGATAGGCGGCTGCAGCCGAGCAGCGTTCGCCATTGCGCTTGCCGCCGTGAAACTGGGTGACCTGATAGAGACCTGCGCCTTCCTGTTCAATGCCATTGAAATCTTCATTGTGGGGGATCTGGCATTGCCCGGCGGCTTGGACAAAGGCGTGGCTGACGGGCAGAGGAGACCGCTGGTCGGAGACCTGCAACGGGCCGCCCGTGCCGTGCAATGCATCGCTGCCACGCTCATTGTTCTCGGACGCGGTGAAATAGTCCAGCACCTCGTCGAACGACCAGCCGTCGCAGCCCAGATTGGCCCAATGATCATAATCGGCGCGATGACCGCGCACATAGAGCATGGCGTTGATGGCGCTCGAACCGCCGAGGGCCTTGCCCCTGGGCTGAAATCCCCTGCGCCCGTTGAGGCCCGGCTGGGGCACGGTTTCGAACGCCCAATTGTTCACCTTGACAGGCCAGCCCGAAATCATAGCGGCAACGCCGAGTGGCATGCGCACCAGAAGGCCCTTGCCGTCTCCGCCCGCTTCCAGCAGACACACCGAGACGCCGGCATCTTCGCTCAGTCGGTTTGCCAGAACACAGCCTGCCGAGCCACCGCCCACAATGATGTAATCGTACAATCGCTTAGCCTCCCGGAAACTCATGTTCAATCGCCTGAACTGCGCAGGCCGATTGCGACAGGCATGACACTATCGCCTGTTCAAACCAATACAAACAGAATCGCCGCGATTTCATGGTCCGTCATCGTATTTCCATGCTATGCTTTCAGGTCTTACACCGAGACGGAATGCCGGGCTGCTCCCTTCTGCAGGTAGCGGTCGAATGTGGCGACGATGGTGCGCAGATAGGGCCGGCCGTCTTCGGTCACGCAGAATCCGTCATTGTCCCTGATAAACAAGCCATCCATGTCGGCTTCGGCCAGCGCTTCGGCTTCCTGCAAAATGGCATTGGCGGACACGCCGAAGCGTGTCAGCAATTGGGATGAAGAGAAGCCGAAGTCGCACATCAGCCGCTCGATCAGCCAGGAGCGCATATGATCATCGTCTGACAGTTGCAGGCCGCGAATGGTGGCAAGGCCGTCCATTTCATCCACGCGCCGCTGATAGTCATGGGTTGCGGGGCTGTTTTGGACATAGCCCTGTGGCAGGCGACCGATCGATGAGGCGCCAAGGCCGATCAGGGCGTCGGCGTCATCGCTTGTATATCCCTGAAAGTTGCGATGCAGCGCTCCGTTCATCTGTGCGGCGCTCAATGTATCGTGGCGCCGGGCAAAATGGTCCATGCCGATCCGTTGATACTTGCTGGCGGTGAACAGGCGAGCCGCAAGATCAGCCTGCCGGAACCGCTCTTCGATGTCCGGCAGCGCCGATTCATCAATCATCTTCTGGTGCTTCTTGATCCATGGTACATGGGCATATCCGAACAGCGCGATGCGGTCAGGGTTGAGCGAAATGATTCTGGCGCACGTCTCTGCAATGGTTTCCATGTTCTGGTGCGGTAGGCCGTATAGCATATCCAGATTGATGGAGTGCACACCACGCGCCCGCATGGCCTCCACCACCTGTCGTGTTTGTTCGAATGTCTGCGGCCGGTTGATGGCTTGCTGAACCTTCGGGTCGAAGTCCTGGACGCCGAGACTGACCCTTGTGACCCCGATGGCCGCCAGGGCATCGTATCTGGCCTCATCAAGATCATTGGGGTCCATCTCGACGCTGATCTCTGCGCCATCAACAATATCGAAATGCCGCCTCAAAGCGCGGTTCAGGGCAACAAGATCATCCGGTGCAAGCAAAGTGGGCGATCCGCCGCCAAGGTGCACCGATGTCACGGTCGAGCGATGGCCGATCAGCGCACCAATTGTCTCGATCTCGCGATGAAGCGATTTCAAATAGCGCCGGACCGGTTCATAACGGTTTGTCTGCTTGGTCGTGCAGCCGCAGAACCAGCAAAGGCGATCGCAATAGGGGATATGCAGATAGAGCGACAGCGTGCTTTCGGCGGGAAGCGAAAGCAGCCAGTCGCAATATTGTTCGCTGTCTATGCCGGGATGAAAGTGCGGCGCAGTCGGATAACTTGTGTATCGCGGTGTTGGCTGTGCCAGCCTGTCGACCAGAATTGTCTGCATATTTTGGGATCCCGGCAGCGGGGATAACCGACCAATTCAAATGGGCTCCGGCTTGAACAGGGCTTGCCGTGATTCATATTTGAAAATGATCCGAAATCCGGATTATCAATGAATCGGGAGATAAATTGCTTGCAGCCGCTTGCCCTTGATCAGGATCAAACCGGAAGCAGATTGCCGCTGTACTGGTGTTGCGGCCCTGAATAGGCGTTGTAGAGCGGTGCATAAACGTTCATCCTGCGGCTTTTTGCCTATGGTACTTAGGTTCTGGAGACAATTGGCCGGGTTGTCGTTAATACTGTTCGTGTCAGGACTTTTTCGGAAAAGAACATAATGACCGAATACCGCAAGGATATACATAATTCAGAGATCCCTGTCCTGTGTCAGGCCTGTGAGGCGCGACACCGTGGTGTCTGCGGTGCGCTTTCCCCGGTTGAACTGCAGCAGCTCGCCAGCAAGGCCATCCGCAGGGAGATCGCGCCGGGCACAGAACTTGCTGCCGACGAGGAACAGGTTTCGCACTATGCGAATATTCTGGGCGGTGTGGTCAAATTGACAAAGATACTGGAAGACGGGCGACAGCAGATCGTCGGCCTGCAATTTGCGCCGGATTTTCTGGGCAGGCCCTTCAAGGCATCAAGCCGGACCAATGCGGAAGCGGCGACCGCTGTGCAAGTCTGCAGTTTTCCGCGCTCGGCCATCGACAATATGATCAAGCAATCGCCCCAGCTGGAGCACAAGCTGCTGCAGCAGACGCTGGATGAACTCGACGAGGCGCGCGAATGGATGGTGACACTGGGTCGCAAGACGGCTGCCGAGAAAGTGGCAAGTTTTCTCTATCTGATCGCCACGCATATCAATCCGGAAAATGACAAAGCGGGCAGCATCTCCTTTGACTTGCCGCTCACCCGCGCCGATATTGCCGACTTTCTCGGGCTGACGATTGAAACGGTCAGCCGGCAGATGACAAAATTGCGCAAGGCCGGGGTCATCGAAATCGAGAACAATCGCCATCTGACGGTTCCTGATATGGCCCGGCTGGCGCACCGCGCCAGCCTTTGATGCAGGAACAGTCTGGCGCACCGCGCCAGCCTTAAATTTATCACGCCAATATCAGACGTTGAGCATCAGGTGTTCGCGTTCCCAGGCGGAGATTTCGCTCAGAAACTCGTCGAGCTCGTGAAGCTTGATCTGCTCGTAATTTGCTGCGAATTCTTCACCCAGCAAGGCGCGGATTTCCTGGTTTTCTGCAAAAAGTTCCAATGCGACATTAAAGCTGCGCGGAATGCTGGTGCCGCCATCATAGGCGATCTTGGAGCGCGGCTCGGAGGGTTTCAGCAATTTCTTCATGCCAAGATAGCCGCAGGCCAGATTGGCGGCAAAGGCCAGGTAGGGATTGCAATCCATGCCGACGATGCGGTTTTCAACCCGCCGTGCTGCCGTTGAGGAAATGGGAATGCGTATTCCGGCGGTCCTGTTGTCACTCCCCCATTCAAAATTGACCGGGGCTGCATCGTCCGTTTTGAACCGGCGGTAGGAATTGACATAGGGCGCCAGCAGCGCCAGCGTATGGGGCAGGTAGGTCTGCAGCCCGGCGATCATGCCGTAAAAAAGCTCTGTGGCATTGCCGTCGCTATCGGAAAAGATATTTTCCCCCGTTTTGATATCCAGCACGCTCTGGTGAATATGCATGGCGCTGCCCGGCTCATCCTTCATGGGCTTGGCCATGAAGGTGGCAAAACATCCGTTCTTCAAGGCCGCCTCACGGATGGTGCGCTTGAAGTAGAACACCTGATCGGCCAGCGTCAGCGGATCGCCATGGGGAAGGTTGATCTCGATCTGTCCGGCGCCGCCTTCCTGGGTAATGGCGTCGATGCCCAGTCCTTGCGCTTCGGCAAAAGCGTAAATGTCATCGATGACGGCGCCATATTCATCGACGGCGGCAATGGAATAGGCCTGCCGGCCAATGCCCTTGCGCCCGGTGCGGCCAACGGGTGGTTCTATGGCGTCACTCGGGTCGACATTGGGGCTGGTAAGATAGAATTCCATTTCCGGCGCGACAATTGGTTCCCATCCGGCCTCGCGATAGAAATTCATGACCCTCTTGAGCACATTGCGCGGCGCAAGAGGTACAGGCGTGCCATCGGGAAACTCCAGATCATTGATCACCTGCATGGTGACATCATCGGCCCAGGGCACGGCGCAGGCCGTCGCCATGTCGGGCACCAGAACCATATCGGATTCCGTCAGCCAGTCATCTGTCGGGCCATGATCGACATAGGATCCGGCGATACTGAGGTGAAAAATGGAAATCGGCAGGAAGGACCGGGCGCGGATCGAGAATTTCTTGGCGGGAATGGCCTTGCCGCGGGCGATGCCGGCAATATCGGGCACCATGCTTTCGACTTCTTCGATCCGCCGGCCATTTTGCCAGTTGCTGAATGCCTCTGGTAGCTGCGATTGCCAGTCATCCTGTTCAGACGTCGTCATCTTCTATCTTTCAAGTGAAGCAGCGAAAGTGCTGCGGGGGTTGTTTCAATCACGGCCATAGGCTTTGGGCACAGCGCCCTTGGTTTTTGCCAACAGGCAGAGCCATTCGTAGGCCATGGTCGCTGCGGCGAGCGCGGTTATTTCCGCATGGTCATAGGGAGGCGAGACTTCGACGACATCCATGCCAATGAGGTTGAGGCCATCCAGGCCACGCAGCAATTCCAGCGCCTGCCAGCTTGCCAGACCGCCGATGACGGGCGTTCCCGTTCCGGGCGCATGGGCCGGGTCGAGGCAATCCACGTCAAAAGTGATATAGACAGGCGCATTGCCGGCGCGCTTGCGAATGACGTCCAGCGTTGCATCGATGCCGTTGCGATGGATCCAGGGGCTGGTGAGGATTTCAAAACCGAAGTCATCATCATTGTAGGTCCGCAGGCCGACCTGTGTGGACTTGGTTGCGTCGATAATCCCCTCATTGACCCCGCGGGCGAACATGACGCCATGGTCCATCGCCGTTCCGTCATCTGTCCAGGTGTCGCAATGGGCGTCAAACTGGATCAGTGCGACGGGCCCGTATTTTTCAGCATGGGCCTTGAGCAGGGGAAAGCTGACAAAGTGGTCGCCACCCAGCGTCAGCATTTTTGCTCCCGCGGAAAGGATGGCGCGTGCATGGTCTTCAATGGTGGAACTGACGGTCTCGGGGTGGTGGGGATTGATGAAACAATCGCCGAAATCAATGGCGGCGATCGTGTCGAACGGATCAAAACCGTAGGGAAATGACTTGAGTTCGGCCAGTTGTGTCGAGGCTTCACGCACAGCGCGGGGGCCAAACCGGCAACCGGGTCGGTTGGTGACCGCGCCATCATAGGGAATTCCGCTGATGACCACATCTGCAGCATCAATATCCCGGCTGTAGCGACGACGGGCAAAGCTCAATGCTCCTGCATAGGTCATTTCCACCGACGTTCCGGTCGGGTCTTTTTTGGTGAATGCCTGATCGCCGTGACTGGTCATGGTTTCCTCGGTTTGTTTCCCACAAGGGATATACACCATATGTGATAGTGTATTCAATAAAGGTATCACATTATCAATTTTGCCGGGAACCTGGTCAGCCCAGAATTTTTCGTATGGATTCCGGGTCCAGATCACCCACGCCGCCCCGGATATCGGCCTCCAGTGCAGCTTTCAGTGCATCTTCATCGCGAATGCGCAGCGCGGCAATGGCTTCACGATGATGATCCACCTTGTAAAGCTCATCGATATGCTGGGCTGCAATGCGGTTGAAGGGCCCCAGTTGCAGCCAGATGCTCTCGATCATCGGCATGGCGACCGCATCGGGATTGGCGCTGAAGATCATGCGGTGGAATTGCTGGTTCTCATTGATCTGCTGATCACGGTCACCGCGGGTGATGGCATCATTGATCCTGTTGTCGACCTCGGTAATCGCATCAACCAGCACGTCGTTGACATAGGGCAGAGCGCGCAACGCGGCATGGCATTCAAGGCTGATTCTGAGCAGGATCAATTCTCGAAAGCGTTCCGGCGTCATGTTCGGAACCACGATCCGCCTGTTGGGAAGCATGGTCAGGCCGTTTTCCGATGAAAGGCGCCGCAGGGCTTCCCTGACCGGCGTGGGGCTGGTTTCAAGCGCCGTCGCCAGACCGCGGATGGTCACCGGCTTTCCGGGAGAGAAATGCCCAAGCACCAGCGCGCTGCGCAGGCGCCTGTAGATATGTTCCTGCACGGTCATATCCGACTGATGTTCAACGTCAGGTATCAATACACGGTGTTTCAAGCTGTCAGATATCCTCCGGGAGTGAATTTGGTACTACGCTAACGATAATTGTTTGACAAATCCAGAAAAGTGATTTCTTTTTAATAATGGTATCACAAAATTGTATATGTGATCGTTATTAGGCGGTATGTGTCTTGAAGGAATGGATCATTACGGATCAGGATATCAAGGGTGTCCATGTGGGCATCTGCGATCTGAACGGAATTTGGCGTGGAAAACGCTTGCCCTATGGTGATCTGAAAAAACTGGCCGATATGCCGGTGCGCATGCCGCTGTCGGCGACAGCCGTTGACATCTGGGGCAACGATGTTGTGGCCAATGCGGCTTTTTTCGAATGTGGTGAAAGGGATGGATTGTGCCAGCCGACCGGTCGGGCGCCCATTCGCATCGGATCGGGCAAGGATGCCGGGGTGCCGCTGTTGCCCATGTGGTTTACCGATGATGACGGCGCGCCACACCCGGGCGATTGCCGTGGTGCTTTGGCGCGTGTTCTTGAGCAATTTGCCAAAGCCGGACTGAAGCCGGCCGTCGGCACCGAACTCGAATTCTATCTGATCGATCCGGATAATCCGGGCCTGACCCCGGCCATCTGCCCGCAAACCGGCCGGCCCTTTGCCAGCAACAGCGTGCTGGCCATCGATGATATCGATTCCATCGAAGCCTTCCTCGACGATGTTTATGCAATCTGCGCGGACAATGACGTTCCGGCGGAAACCACCGTTTCGGAGGGTGGCACAGGGCAGTTCGAAGTCACGCTGGGCTATTCGCCCGATGCCCTGAAAGCGGCCGATGACACGGTCTTTCTGAAATATATTCTGCGGCGGGTGGCGCGCCGTCACGGCATGGAAGCCTGCTTCATGTCCAAGCCCTTCGGCAGACTATCGGGCAGTGGGTTTCATACCCATTTCAGTCTGCTTGATGCGGATGGGCACAATATTTTCAGCAATTCAGACGTGGTATTGCGCCATGCGGTTGGCGGCCTGCTGGCGGGATTGGAAGAATCCACCCTGATTTTTGCCCCCCATCTGAACTCCTACCGGCGCTTCCGGGAAGATTCGCTGGCGCCCACAACCCTGACCTGGGGTTATGGCAATCGCACAGCGGCATTGCGCATTCCCGAAAGCCCGGACTCGGCGCGGCGGATTGAACACCGTGTCAGCGGTGCTGATGCAAATCCCTATATGGTGCTGGCCGCCATTCTGGGTGCCGCGCTGGTTGGTGTGAAAACGAAAATGGAACCGGATGCACCGCAGGACGGCAAGGTTGACTATTCCAGTGATCAGCGCCGTCTTCCCGCAACATGGCAGGATGCGATCAATGCCTTTGAGGCCGGAACAATTCTGCCGAGCCTGTTTGATCCGATCATGATGGATTCCTACAGGCTGTGCAAACGTCAGGAACTTGCGGTTTTTGCCGGGCGCATGACCGAGTTTGAGGCCGAGACCTATCGGGGGACAGCGTGATGAAAGCTCCTGCCGACAGGGCGAATGGACCTGATGAACACGTCGCCAGTGCCTATGCCGCATCTGTCGGTGTGCTGCCTGAACGCCCGCAATTGCAAGGTGAGCTGACGGTCGATATCTGCGTGATCGGGGGAGGCTATAGTGGCCTGTCCACGGCGATCAGTCTGCTGGAAAAGGGCCATCAGGTCATCGTGCTGGAAGGCGCGCGGATCGGTTGGGGCGCGTCGGGTCGCAATGGCGGCCAGGTGGTCAACGGGTTCAATGCCGGACTGGATACGATCACCCGGCGTTATGGCGAAGATACGGCGGCCTTTTTTGGTCAGCATCTGCAGGAAGGCGGCAAGATCATTCGCCAGCGGATCGAAAAATATGGAATCGACTGCGATCTGAAGGAAAAGAACCTCTATACGGCCTTTACCCAGAAACATCTGCTCGAACTGGAAGCCAAACAGGCGCTGTGGCGTCGCCACGGCATGGATGATCATGAAATGTTCGACCGTGCGTCGATACGCCAGCATGTGGGCAGCGATGCCTATCTCGGCGGGATGATCGACCACAGCGGCGCGCATCTGCACCCGCTCAAGCTGGCCCTCGGAGAGGCCGCCGCTGTCGAGAGTCTTGGCGGGCGCATATTCGAGCAATCAAGGGTCATTTCGGTGGATTATTCCGGCCCTCAGCCCGTTGCAAAAACAGCTTTGGGGCAGGTGCGTTGCAAAAATCTGATGATTTGCGGCAATGCCTATCTGGGCAAGGCCGTGCCGGCCTTGCTGCCGCGCATTCTTCCGGTTTCCACTCAGGTGCTGGCAACAGAGCCGCTCAGTGACGAACAGGCGCGGGATATTCTGCCCACCGACGTTTGTGTGGAGGACTGTCGCTATATCCTCGACTATTTCCGCCTTTCAGCCGATAACCGATTGATATTTGGCGGCGGGGTTCTTTATGGTGGCAGGGACGCAAGGGATATAGTCGCCCGGATAAGACCTAATATGCTGAAGATCTTTCCTCAATTGAAGAACACCCGAATCGACTATACCTGGAATGGCAATTTTGCTTTGAGTTTCAGTCGTGTGCCGCAATTGGGTCAATTATCGAATCACACCTGGTTTGCCCATGGTTACAGCGGTCACGGGGTGACGGGCTCGCATTTTTACGGCAAGGTTCTGGCCGATGCGATTCATGGCGATCTGTCGCAATACAATGTGCTGGCGGACCTGCCCTGGCTGCCGTTCCCCGGCGGTCGTCTGTTTGGCGCCCAATATTCGGCAATTGGTTCGTTTTACTATAATCTGCGTGACAAGCTTGGCTTTTAGACCGAAGCTGAAATTCGAGAGTTGATTGGAGAACACAATGAAAAAACTATTGATGATTTCGGCGGCCGTTGCGGCTGCGACCTTGTCCAGTGCGAAAGCCGACGACGAGGTTCTGAACATCTATAATTGGTCCGACTATATTGCCGAAGACACGCTGGAGAAATTTACCGAGGCGACCGGTATCAAGGTTGTCTATGATGTCTACGACAGCAACGAGGTGCTGGAAGCGAAATTGCTGGCCGGACGATCCGGCTATGATCTTGTCGTGCCGACCTCGGAATATCTCGAGCGGCAGATCAAGGCGGATATCTATATGCCGCTGGACAAGTCCAAACTGCCTAATTTGAAGAATATGGACGCAGGTCTGATGGCCAATGCCAGCAGCTATGACGCCAACAACGAACATTCCGTCATCTACATGTGGGGTACCACCGGCATTGGCTATAATGTCGACATGGTCAAAGAGCGTCTGGGTGACGATTTCGAGGTCAATTCGTGGAACCTGATTTTCGATCCGGAGGTTGTATCAAAGCTAGCCGACTGCGGCGTGACTCTGCTTGATGCGCCCAATGACATGATGAGCACTGCGCTCAATTATATGGGTCTCGACCCGAATTCTTCCAACAAGGAAGATCTGGCGAAAGCGGCAGATCTGATGAAGGCGGTGCGACCCCATATCCGCTATTTCAACTCCTCGCAGTATATCAATGACCTTGCCAATGGCGATATCTGCGTTGCGGTGGGCTATTCCGGTGATGTCTTCCAGGCGGCTGATCGTGCGAGTGAGGCCGACAACGGCGTCACCGTGGATTACCTGATCCCCAAGGAAGGCGCCTTGCAGTGGTTCGATTTCATGGCAATCCCTTCGGATGCGTCCAATCCGAACTCCGCCCACAAGTTCATCAATTTCGTCATGGACGCACAGATCACTGCCGACATTACCAACTATGTCTGGTACGCCAGTGCCAATACGGCTGCATTGCCGCTGATTGATGCCGAGATCGTTGAAAGCCCGGGTATTTTCCCGCCCGATGAGATCAAGGAGAAGCTCTGGACCGTCAGAACCAGAAGCGCGCGCGATGACAGGGCCGTGACCCGGCTGTGGACGGAAATCAAAACCGGCCATTGATGAAACCGAAAAAGTCGGCTGTTTCAGCCGGCTTTTTCTCGCGAGGTCAAAATGACATCAAAACCCTGTCCGGCGACCGATCGCCCCTGGCAATCCGAGAGTGCGAAACCGTTCATTCGGATCAGGAATGTCACAAAGAAATTCGGCCCGGTGGCTGCGGTCGACGATGTATCTCTGGATATCTACAAAGGTGAGCTGTTTTGCCTGCTTGGAGGCTCCGGCAGCGGCAAGTCGACCCTGTTGCGGATGCTGGCCGGTTTTGAAGAGCCAACGGCCGGCTCGATCGAGATTGACGGACAGGACATGGCGCATGTGCCGGCCTATGAACGGCCCACCAACATGATGTTCCAGTCCTATGCGCTGTTCCCGCACATGAGTGTCGAGCGCAATGTCGCCTATGGGCTTTATCGCGACAATGTGGCCAAGGGCGAGATAAAGCAGCGCGTTGCCGACATGCTGGATCTGGTACAATTGTCCGGCTACGAGAGGCGCAAACCAAACCAGCTTTCAGGGGGGCAACGCCAGCGCGTGGCGCTCGCCCGGGCGCTGATCAAGCGACCCAAGCTGCTGCTGCTTGACGAGCCGCTGGGGGCTCTGGACAAGAAGCTGCGCGAAGAAACCCAGTTCGAACTGGTGACCATTCAGGAAACCCTGGGCGTGACCTTCATTGTCGTCACCCATGATCAGGAGGAGGCGATGACGCTCTCCACCCGCATCGGCGTCATGAACAACGGCAGGATCGAACAGGTGGGAGAGCCGCGCGAGATCTATGAATTTCCCGGAAATCGCTTTGTTGCAGATTTCATCGGCTCGGTGAACATGTTCGAAGGGGTGGTGACGGAAAACGAAGCGGATTTCGTGCGCATCAAGAGCAAGGATGGCGATTGCGATATCTATGTTTCGCACGGTGTGGGTTGCGCGCCAAACCAGAAGCTTTGGTATGCGCTTCGCCCGGAGAAGATGGAAATCAGCCGGGAGCGCCCGGACCAGAAGGAAAACTTCTTTGAAGGCATCGTGGAGGATATCGCCTATATGGGCAATCAGTCCGCCTACCGTATTCGGTTGAAATCGGGCAAGATTGTCCGCCTGACCCGGACCAATCGGGACCGGGGTGAGGAAACGCCAATCACCTGGGATGAAACCGTGTTCGTTTCCTGGGGACCCTCTGCCGGCGTGGTGTTGATCGCATGAGCGAGACGGCACAACAGGACAGGGTGCGGCCCTGGCGCTTTGCCGACTGGTTCGTCAGACATGGACGGATGCTCGTTATAGGGCTTCCCATGCTGTGGCTGATGATTTTTTTTCTGGCGCCGTTTTTTGTGGTCTTCAAGATTTCCGTCTCGGAGCTGGCGATTGCCCGACCGCCCTATCTGCCGCTGACCAGTTGGGAGGACGGCAAACTCATCCTGACCCTCAATCTCGGCAATTTCCAATATCTGATTGAGGACAGTCTTTACGTCTCCTCCTATCTGACGTCGATCAGGATTGCCTTTTTCTCCACCATTTTTGCCCTGCTTTTGGGCTACCCGATGGCCTATGTGATCGCCCGGTCGACAGGCCACAGGCGCAACATTCTGCTGATGCTGGTGATGCTGCCCTTCTGGACGTCGTTTCTTCTGCGCGTCTATGCCTGGATCGGCATATTGAAGGCCAATGGCGTCATCAACAATTTTCTGATGTGGACAGGCGTGATCGACAGCCCAATCGTCATGATGCAGACTGATTTTGCCACCTATGTGGGCATTGTCTATACCTATCTGCCATTCATGATCCTGCCGCTTTATGCCAATCTGGCGAAGCTCGATACCACGCTGCTGGAGGCCTCCTCTGACCTTGGCGCCCGTCCGCTCACGACGTTCCTGACCATCACGCTGCCATTGTCCATTCCCGGCATTGTTGCCGGATCCATGCTGGTGTTCATTCCGGCCATCGGCGAATTCGTTGTGCCGACCCTGTTGGGCGGTCCCGATACGCTGATGATCGGCCGGGTTCTGTGGTCTGAATTCTTCAACAACCGTGACTGGCCGGTGGCCTCGGCGGTGGCGATGGCGATGCTGGTTCTGCTGGTCCTGCCGGTGATGTGGCTGCGGCGGGCACAAAGCCAGCAGGAGGCGGGGTAGCATGCAGAAAACCGGCTTCTTCATGCGCTTCATCACCGTTTTGGGGTTTGTGTTTCTCTATGCGCCCATCCTTTCGCTGGTGATCTACAGCTTTAACGAATCACGGCTGGTGACGGTCTGGGGCGGGTTTTCCACCAAATGGTATGGCGAGTTGCTCAAGGACCCGCAAATCCTCAGTGCCGCCTGGATCAGCCTGAAGATCGCCTTCACATCCGCTTCGATCGCGCTTGTCCTCGGCACATTGACGGCTTTGGTTCTGGTGCGCTTTGGCCGGTTTCGTCTGCGTGAATTGCTCAACGGCATGATCACCGCGCCGCTCGTCATGCCGGAGGTCATCACCGGCCTATCGCTGCTCTTGTTGTTTGTGGTGATGGAAAGCTGGCTTGGCTGGCCGTCGCAGCGCGGTTTCACCACCATTGTCATTGCCCATACGACCTTTTGCATGGCCTTTGTTGCGGTGATTATTGAATCCCGCCTGTCGGATATGGATGAATCCATTGAGGAGGCGGCCGGTGATCTGGGCGCCAGACCGGTGCGGGTGTTTTTCGATATTACCCTGCCGACCATCGCACCGGCGCTGGTCTCCGCCTGGCTGCTGGCCTTCACGCTTTCGCTCGACGATCTGGTGATTGCCAGCTTCGTATCGGGGCCCGGTTCTTCGACTTTGCCCATGGTGGTGTTTTCAAAGGTGCGTCTTGGCGTCAGCCCCGATGTAAATGCCCTTGCAACCATCATGATTGGTGCTATCGGTCTGGGGGTTGTCATCGCCACCATTCTTTTGCTGCGGCAGGAAAAAAGGGCCGAATAGGCTGAAAGCTATAGAAATGAAAATTGGAATTCTTCAGACCGGCCACGCGCCGGAAAGCCTGATCTCTGAGCATGGCGACTATAATGACATGTTTACTGCGCTGCTTGGCGGGCAGGGGTTCACCTTTGACACCTATGCGGTCCTCGATGGGCAGATGCCGGACAGCGTCCATGATGCACAGGGCTGGATCATTACCGGATCCCGGCACGGGGTCTACGAGCCGCATGACTGGATTGCGCCGCTCGAAGACTTCATCCGGGCGTGTTTTACCGCTGATATTCCTGTTCTGGGCATTTGTTTCGGTCACCAGATCATGGCGCAGGCGCTGGGTGGCAAAGTGGAAAAATATTCAGGCGGCTGGTCGGTCGGCAACACGGATTACGCCCTGAAGGACGGCAATCATTTGAAACTGCTTGCCTGGCATCAGGATCAGGTTGTTGAATTGCCGGCGGGCGCAGAAACCATTGCCAGCACAGACCATTGCCGATATGCGGCGCTTTCCTATGGCAAAAAGGGGCTGTCGTTTCAGCCGCATCCCGAGTTCGATCAGGCATTCTTGCGCGGTCTGCTGGAGACCAGAGGCAGCGTCTTGCCCAAGGACATCAAGCAGCAAGCCTATGAGACAGTCGACGAAGATCTGTCGACCGACAAGATCATAGAAATGTTCGCTGCTTTTCTGAAATCCGGCGAGAAACCGGCCTGACGTCCGCCATGGACATCTGAATTCGTTCTACGTTTTTTCGCTGTTTCCGGTTGCAAGAAGACCGGTCAGATGCTCGCGTTCAAAAGCGATGTGGCGTCGCATCGCTTCGAAAAAACCGCGTAGCATGTAGCCCAGGGCCTCCGGGTTGCGGAGCCTTTTGTCCGCGCCAAGCTCACGCAAGGCATCGGACAGTTCCTCAGCAAAACATTCATCTTCGCAATGCTCATATTTGAGACGCGTGATGGTGGTGTTGATTTCTGCTGTCGCACCGAATTTCTGAATGGCGAGAGGAAACAGGACATCTTCCTCGAAATGGTGAATGTTGCGGATGAGTGGTGTCAGATCGTCGGCCAGATTGCTGCAGATTTGCGGATCAATCCGGGCGGGAATGGAATCAGCGATCAGTTCCAGCATATCGCACAAGGTCGATTGCGCCTGATGGGCCCTTTGCAAAACAGCGACAGGATCTCCTGCAGGTGAACTGAAAAATCGGGATGAATCAACAATTGTGTCCAGAGCCGTCGACAGTTGCATCATACCTCCTCGCATCGCCCAAAATTTTTGACCGATCAGTCGCGGCCAGCGTTTGTTCAATAGGCGATTCGACAAATGCAAATATTGATCAAGATCAAAGTATCAGCACGGTTGAAATGGCATGGTGCCGTCAATCTGCGAGAATCATGTATTCTGCGGATAGATGATTGCTGCCTGATTGGGGATTACTTATGAAATTTGGTGTCGAAACCATAATTGTCGGGATCGGAGCCTTTCTGGCTCTGCTCGCAGCCGCATTCGCACAGGACAAGGCCTTTGAGAGCCATATGTGGGTGCTGTTTTTTGTCTTGCTTTGTGCGGTCGTCGTGCTGTTGCGCCGGTCATCTTTCACAACGGCGGGTGCCGTTTCAGCGGATGCTGATACGTCCGGCTATTTTGATGAGGTGGTCAAATATGGCGTGGTCGCGACTGTGGCCTGGGGCATCGTCGGGTTTCTGGTGGGTGTCATCGTCGCATCACAGCTGGCTTTTCCTGATCTGAATATTGAGCCCTGGTTCAATTTCGGTCGGGTTCGTCCGTTACATACGTCAGCGGTGGTTTTTGCCTTTGGTGGCAATGCGCTCATCGCGACATCACTCTATGTGGTTCAACGCACCACACGGGCGCGGTTGTTTGGCGGCAATCTGGCGTGGTTCGTCTTCTGGGGTTACCAGCTGTTTATCGTCATGGCCGCCACCGGCTACCTGCTGGGCATCACCGAAAGCCGCGAATATGCCGAACCGGAATGGTATGTCGATATCTGGCTGACGATTGTCTGGGTCGCCTATCTGGTGGTCTTTCTTGGCACGCTTATGCGGCGCAAGGAGCCGCATATCTATGTGGCCAACTGGTTCTATCTGGCCTTCATCGTGACGATCGCGATGCTGCATATCGTCAACAATCTGTCCATGCCGGTCTCCTTCCTGGGCGCCAAGAGCTACTCGGCGTTCTCCGGCGTGCAGGATGCCCTGACGCAATGGTGGTACGGGCATAATGCCGTAGGCTTTTTCCTGACCGCGGGCTTCCTGGGCATGATGTATTATTTCATTCCCAAGCAGGTCGGACGGCCAGTCTATTCCTACCGCCTTTCGATCATCCATTTCTGGGCGCTGATATTCCTGTATATCTGGGCCGGACCGCACCATTTGCACTACACGGCTTTGCCTGACTGGGCGCAGACGCTCGGCATGGCATTCTCGATCATGCTGTGGATGCCAAGCTGGGGCGGCATGATCAATGGTCTGATGACCCTTTCAGGTGCCTGGGACAAGATCCGCACCGATCCCATCGTGCGTATGATGGTGATTTCCGTGGCTTTCTATGGCATGTCGACCTTTGAGGGACCTGTCATGTCCATCAAGGCTGTCAACAGTCTGAGCCATTATACGGACTGGACCATCGGTCATGTGCACTCCGGTGCCTTGGGCTGGGTCGGCATGATCACTTTTGGAGCGGTCTACTTTCTTGTTCCAAAACTGTGGCACCGCGAACGGCTTTATTCGCTGCGGATGATCAACTGGCATTTCTGGCTGGCAACATTGGGTATCGTTGTCTATGCGGCTGTCATGTGGGTTGCCGGTATTCAGCAGGGCCTGATGTGGCGCGAATATGATGACCAGGGCTTCCTTGTCTATTCCTTCGCCGAGACCGTTGCTGCGATGCGGCCTTATTACATCTTGCGGACCGTCGGTGGTCTTCTTTATCTGGCCGGTGGCCTCGTCATGGGCTTCAATGTGCTGATGACGATCCTTGGACATGTGCGGGAAGAAACACCCATTCCCGGCAGTCAACCCGTTATGCAGCCAGCGCAGTAGGAGATTGGGCAATGTCAATTCTTGATAAACATCATATCATCGAAAAAAATGCCTCTTATCTTCTGATTGGCTCATTGCTGGTGGTCAGCATTGGCGGAATTGTGGAAATCGCACCGCTTTTCTACCTGGAGAACACGATTGAAAAGGTGGAGGGCATGCGGCCCTACTCACCGCTTGAGCTAAAAGGGCGTGACATCTATGTGCGGGAAGGGTGTTACGCCTGCCACAGCCAGATGATCCGTCCGTTCCGCGACGAGGTAGAGCGTTACGGGCCCTATTCTCTGGCTGCGGAATCCATGTATGACCATCCGTTCCAGTGGGGCTCAAAACGCACCGGGCCCGATCTGGCTCGCGTTGGCGCGCGCTACTCCAATGAATGGCACGTTCAGCATTTGATCGAGCCACGGTCCGTGGTGCCGGAATCGGTGATGCCCAGCTACGGCTTCCTGTTGAATGAGGAACTGACCGGCAATCTCATGGAAGAGCATTTGCGCGCCAATCTTGCCGTCGGTGTGCCCTATGATGAGGCCATGCTGGAAAATGCCAGGGCAGACCTCTTTGCCCAGGCTGATCCGAATGCCGACACCGCCGGTCTCGAAGAACGCTATCCAAAAGCGGTGCTGGGTGATTTCGACGGAGATCCGGCCAGGCTGACCGAGATGGACGCGCTGGTGGCCTATCTGCAAATGCTGGGGACGCTGGTCGATTTCAGCAGCTATGACCCGACATCCGGTTACCGGTAGAACGCTTTAGGAGGCATGCAATGGACTATCAGACAATGCGGACTTTTGCGGACAGCTGGGGACTGCTGTTCATGGTGATCGTGTTCGTGGGCGTGATTGCCTACACATTTCGCCCTGGCAGCAAGAAAGAGGCCGACAAGATTTCCCGTATACCGCTGGATGATGACGACGCCATGGATGGTAAGGATTGAGACATGACAAAAAAGCACATTGATGAAATCAGCGGCGTTGAGACAACCGGGCACGAGTGGGATGGCATTCGCGAGCTCAACAATCCCATGCCGCGCTGGTGGGTCATCACGTTTTACCTATGCATCATTTGGGCCGTTGGCTACATGATCCTTTATCCCGCATGGCCGTTGATCAATTCGGCGACCAGCGGTGTGCTCGGTTATTCCAGTCGGGCTGAAAACGCCGCCGAAATGGCAATCGCCGCATCGGAAAAATCTGAATATGTGGATCGTATCGCGCAGATGCCGGTGGAGGAAATCAGCCAGCATCCGGATCTTCTGCAATTTGCCATGGCAGGCGGCAGTGCCGCCTTCAAGGTCAATTGCGTACAGTGCCACGGCTCCGGCGCACAGGGTGCTCCGGGCTACCCGAACCTCAATGACGATGACTGGTTGTGGGGCGGGGATGTCAACGCCATTCATCAGACCATCGCCCACGGTGTGCGGTACGACGGCGATGACGATTCGCGGTTTTCCGAAATGCCGGCTTTCAAGGACCTTCTGGAACCGGCTGAAGTCCGTCAGGTGGCATCCTATGTCTACAGTCTGACCGGAGAGCCTGCTGATGTGGCGCTCGTGGCGCCCGGCAAACAGGTGTTTGCCGACAATTGTGCTGCCTGTCACGGCGAAGATGCCAAGGGTGACGTGGACTTTGGTGCGCCCAATCTGGCCGATGCAATCTGGTTTTATGGCGCGAGCGAAAATGAAATTGCTGCCCAGATTGCGAAGCCCAAACATGGTGTCATGCCGGCCTGGACCGGGCGTTTGGGTGACCCGGTCATCAAACAGCTTGCCGTGTTCATCCATTCGCTGGGAGGCGGGCAGTAGTCAGGCGCCGGAGATAATCACCATGCCCGGAGCCGGCTGAATCTGCCGGTTTCGAGCAAGAATCTGGCAAGGCCGTCGGGACAGATATTGGGACGGCAATGGGAGGAGCCGACGTTCTATCCGCTATTTGACCGAGATATGTGCATCCCGGACCTCACACAAAGAAGACAAGCATGACGGATACCAGTTCTGAAGTAACGGACGTTGAGCGGATTGATGCGGAAGCTGTCAATGCAGCCTGGGCACGCAAGCCGCTTTATGAGGCGCGCAAGAAGATATTTCCCAAGCGCGCACGCGGCCAGTACAGGCAATTCAAGTGGCTGGTCATGCTGGTCACTTTGGGTATCTATTATCTGACACCATGGATTCGCTGGGATCGTGGCCCTTTTGCACCCGATCAGGCCGTTCTTGTCGATATGGCCAACCGGCGATTTTACTTCTTCTTTATCGAAATCTGGCCGCAGGAATTCTACTATGTCGCCGGTCTTCTGGTCATGGCCGGGTTGGGCCTGTTTCTGGTGACGTCGGTGGTTGGACGGGCTTGGTGTGGCTATACCTGCCCGCAGACCGTCTGGGTGGACCTGTTTCTGGTCGTCGAACGGGCCATCGAAGGCGAGCGCAATCAGAGAATGAAGCTGGATGCGGCGGCGTGGTCCGCCGGCAAACTTGTCAAACGCGTCAGCAAACATGCCATATGGCTGTTGATCGCGGTTGCGACAGGCGGCGCCTGGATTTTCTATTTTGCCGATGCGCCAACCCTGCTGGTTGATACATTTACCGGGCAAGCGGCGCCGATTGCCTATATTACCGTCGCGGTGCTGACGGCCACGACCTATGTTTTCGGCGGGCTGATGCGCGAGCAGGTCTGCACCTATATGTGTCCATGGCCGCGCATTCAGGCGGCGATGCTGGACGAAAATTCGCTGGCCGTAACCTATAATGACTGGCGCGGCGAGCCCCGTTCGCGCCATACCAAAAAGGCCAAGGCAGAGGGCAAGATCGTTGGCGACTGTGTCGATTGCAATGCCTGTGTGGCGGTCTGTCCGATGGGCATCGATATTCGCGATGGTCAGCAACTGGAATGCATCACATGCGCGCTGTGCATTGACGCCTGTGATGAAGTCATGGACAAGGTCGGACGGCCACGTGGTCTGATCTCCTACGCCACATTGAACGAATATGCCGACAATATGGCCCTGGCGACGGCTGGCGGCACCAGTCCGATCAACCCGGAGCTTGTGCGCAAACCGGACGGGTCGTTCAGCGACAAGATTCGTCATTTCGACTGGCGTATCTTCATCCGGCCGCGCACGCTGCTCTATTTGTCCGTCTGGGCGCTGGTGGGCATCGGCCTGCTGGTTGCACTGGGCTCGCGTGACCGGCTTGAAGTCAACGTTCTGCATGACCGCAACCCGCAATTCGTGCGATTGTCGGACGGATCCATTCGCAACGGCTATACGGTCAAACTGCTCAACATGATCCCTGAACCAAGAGTCATCTTCCTGTCGATTGAAGGACTGCCTGGCGCCACCATGTCGATTGTCGGCATTGATCAGCCAGAGGGTCGCTCATTCGCTATTCCGGTCGAGCCCGACAGGCTCAGGACCATCAAGGTTCATATCCATCAGCCGATCGAAGAGATCAAGGCCGGCAAGACGGTTTTCCGTCTGGTGGCAGCCGACAAGGGCAGCAATGAATCCGATGTTTACAAGGCGACTTTTGATGCGCCGGAGGTGAAATGATGCACATGTATCGTCAGATATTTCAAAGTGAGACATTCACTGGATGGCACATGTGGGGCGTGCTTGTTCTGTTTTTCGGCACCATCATCGGGGTCAATGGCACCATGGCCTATTTTGCCACATCAAGCTGGAGTGGTCTGATTGTCAAGAATACCTATGTGGCCAGCCAGCAATTTGACGATGACGTTGCCGCGACACGGCAAATGAGAAGTCACGGCTGGGCATCCAGCCTGCAGGTGGACAGCAAGGCAATCACCTATTCACTGACCAATGCCCTTGGGTCATATGTGCCGGTCGATACGGTTGCTGTCAGCTTCACCCGTCCTGTCGGGGAAGAACAGGACCAGATCCTGCCTCTGGAACGCCAGGACAGCGGTCAATATTCAACACACCACCGACTGAATCCCGGGCAGTGGGTTGTGCAAGTGGATGCCGAGCGTGATGGCGTTTTGATCTACAGGGATATTCAGCGGATCGTTATCGATGCGGAGGGGAACAGCCGGTGAGTTGCTGCGCTCCTGGAACCGAGGCTGCCCTTGAACTGGAAAGGACGCGCCAATCGGGCCCTTCCAATGAAGAATTGCTGCTGGCCAGCAGGGTGCTTGATGCGGATTTGCGCCAATCTGATTTCAGCGTTCCCGGCATTCATTGTGGCGTGTGCATCAGGACCATTGAAAATGGCCTGAATGCACTGCCCATGGTCGACCACGCCCGCGTCAATCTTTCAACGCGGCGGGTCAGCGTGATCTGGTCGTCGGCCTTGGGTCAGCCCTCGACGATTGTCGACACGATGCAGGCTCTCGGATACGCGGCCCATCTCTTCGATTTCGGCGAGACGGGTGAAGACAAGACGCTATCGGTGCTTTTGCGTTCCGTCGCCGTCGCCGGTTTTGCCTCTGCCAATATCATGTTGCTCTCCGTCTCGGTCTGGTCGGGCGCCGAAGCGGCAACGCGCGATCTGTTTCACTGGATCTCCGCGCTGATTGCCGTGCCGACGCTGGCCTATAGTGGGCGGATCTTTTTCCGCTCGGCATTGACGGCGCTTCGTCATGGCCGGCTCAATATGGATGTGCCCATCTCGCTGGCCGTTGTTCTGGCGTTTGCCATGAGCCTCTATGAGACAGCCAATTCAGGCGAACATGCCTATTTTGATGCATCCGTTACCTTGTTGTTCTTCCTGCTGATCGGCAGAACGCTGGATCATGTTATGCGTGAGAAGGCGCGCTCGGCTGTCAAAGGCCTGGCGCGGCTGTCACCGCGTGGCGCAATGATCATGCAGGCGGATGGATCTCGTGAATTTCTGCCGGTCGATGATATTGCCGCCGGCATGAACATTCTTCTGGCAGCCGGCGACCGCATTCCCGTCGATGCCCGTGTGCTGAAGGGCACCAGTGATCTGGATTGCTCTCTGGTCAATGGGGAGAACCTGCCACAAACCGTATCCAAAGGTTCTGTCATACGAGCCGGTACGCTCAATCTGACCGGCGCGTTGACCATTGAAGCGCTTGCACCGGCCAGCCAGTCGTTTCTGGCCGAGATGATGCACCTCATGGAAAGCGCAGAAACTGGCAAGGCAGGCTACCGCCGCATTGCCGATCGCGCCGCCGATCTCTACGCGCCTGTCGTTCACATCATTGCTTTGCTGTCTTTTGTCGGCTGGCTCATTGTGTCGGGTGATTGGCACTATTCCCTCTATATCGCTATTGCCGTGCTGATTATCACCTGTCCCTGTGCCCTCGGCCTTGCTGTCCCTGTCGTTCAGGTGGTTGCCGCCGGTCGTCTCTTTGAAAACGGCATCATGGTCAAAGACGGTGCGGCCATGGAACGATTGGCCGAGGCCGACGCAGTGGTCTTTGACAAGACCGGCACCCTGACACTGGGTCGCCCGCGGCTGGTCAATGGTGATGCCATATCGCCGCAACACCTGCGCATCGCTGCAATTTTGGGAAAGCATTCACGCCATCCCTATTCACAGGCTCTTGCCGGTTTGCAACCGGACGACGGCGAGGCTGCCTTTGGATTGTTTCGGGAAATTCCCGGTGCGGGTATAGAGGCCGAAAGCAATGGTGTTCTCTACAGGCTGGGGCGGGTCGATTGGGCGATCGGCAACAAAGACGAACAGAACGATCAGGATTTGAATCTGGAAGGTGGGCAGGCAATCTTGAGTGCCGATGGTGCGTTCCTGGCCGCTTTCCTGTTCGAAGACCGGCTTCGCAGCGATGCTGCCTCGACCATTGCAATGCTCAAAACCATGGGGCTTCCGGTGGAAATCATCTCGGGTGATCGGGCAGGGGCCGTTGGCCGACTGGCCGGGATACTGGGCATTGCCGATTTCAAAAGCGGCGTATTACCAGAACAGAAAGCCGCGCACATTGCGCAATTGAGCGCCCAGGGCCGGAAGGTTCTGATGGTGGGCGACGGGTTGAATGATGCACCTGCGCTGGTCAGCGCCCATGTTTCGATGGCGCCTGCCAGTGCAGCCGATGTGGGGCGCAATGCGGCGGATTTTGTCTTTCTGCACGAGAGCCTCTCGGCGGTCACCATCGCGCGGTCGATTTCCCTGAAGGCCGGGCGACTGATAAGGCAGAATTTTGCCCTGGCGATTGCCTATAATCTGGTCGCTGTTCCCGCCGCTATCATGGGGTATGCAACGCCGCTGGTCGCCGCCCTTGCCATGTCATCCTCTTCCATCATCGTGGTTCTGAATGCGCTGCGATTGCGGCTGGCAAGTCGCCCTGTCGCTGGCACGGTCAATGATGGGCCTGCCAGTCCGGTTGATACAGAACAGGCGAAGGCAGCCATGATGGAGGCCGGTTTTTGAGTATTCTGATCTATCTGATCCCGGTTGCGCTGTTGCTTGGAGCTCTCGGCCTCGGCGCCTTCCTTTGGTCCATTCGCACCGGTCAATATGATGATCTGGACGGCGCTGCCGTCCGAATTCTCGATGACGGTGATGATGAACCGTTAAAGGATGCGCCTGACAGGCCTGTCACGCGCACAGGGCACAGGTCAGCGGATGGGAAGCATCCAGAAGGCCGTCTATGACATTGAAATGATGGCGGTCGGGTTCCTCCACGCTGGCCGTTGCTGCCCCCAGTCCTTTCCACATGCTGGCAAGCAGCGCATTTTGGCGGATGAACTCTGCCCGCTCACCAGCGCCAACCCAGCAGATCAGGCGTGTGTCGCCAACAGGTTCGAGCAGGGCAGGGCTTTCCAGCAGAGCTTCCATCCTGTCAATATGCAGCGTTTCGTTCATTTCGGTTTTCATCAAGGGACGAAGATCATGCACGCCGCTGATGGACACGGTGCGGTCGATGCGTTCCAGGACATCATTGCCAAGGGGGGTATTGCGGCAAATCATCCGTGTCGCCAGGTGACCGCCAGCCGAATGTCCCGTCAGTCGAATTGAACCCGGAATATAGGCGGCCACCAATTCTATGGCTTTTCCCAACTCCTCGGTAATGTCTGCAATGCGCGCGTCCGGACACAATGTGTAGGTCGGCATGGCAACGGTAAACCCATGGGCCAGCGCACCTGCGGCGAAATGCGACCACAGGGAATTGTCAAAGGCTTTCCAATAGCCGCCATGGATAAAGACAACCAGGCCTTTTGACTCGCCTTGAGGATGAAACAGATCGAGCCTGTTGCGCGGGCCGTCGCCATAGGCGATATCAAGATCGGCCTTTTCGGCGGCCAGGGATTGATCGCGAAACAGTTTGGCTGCTGCGGCCCATTTGGCCGGATAGTCTTTGCTATCGGGAATGTGGACGCCATTTGCATAGGCATCGTCCCAATCGGTTATTTGATGCATCAGCATTGTACTCACCTGTTTATGGTTTCCACAGCCGCCAAAGCAGGGCGGTGAATTGAATTCACTTTGTTATGGCGCTTGTGGTTAAATGTCCAGAACGCGGCCGTTGTGACAGGATTACAATAAAGCGGTTTGATGGGGTAAGGATTTTTTTGCGCTTGGTCATGTTCTCAACAAAACGCTGCGCCGATATATTGTATCAAAGGGCGAGTTCTGTCAGACAGGACCTAATTCATTTCGGGGAAACACAATGACGTGCGTTTTTGTTCAGCTTCAATGTATGCCGGGTCAGACCTATAGTGTCGCCGATCAGATCTATGAGCGTGAAATCATTTCAGAGCTCTATTCAACATCCGGCGAGTTTGACCTGCTGATGAAAATCTATGTGCCCAAGGGCGAGGATATCGGCAAATACATTCATGACCATGTGCTGAATATCCCGGGTATCGCCAGGTCTCTGACCACCATGACCTTCACGGCATTCTGATTCCCTTTTCGAAGAAAGCAAATGTTCATGAAACAAGATCCGATCGTGATCATCGGTGCGGGCCAGTGTGGCCTCAAGGCAGCAGAAACCTTGCGCCAGCAGGGCTATGACGGTGATCTGGTTCTCATCGGTGACGAACCGCACGCGCCCTATCAGCGGCCACCCCTGTCAAAGGCCTTCCTGAAGGGCGAAATCGGTATCGACAGGCTGATGCTCAAAGGGCCGGATTTCTACGGAAAACTGAATATTGAGGCACTCCTGTCGCAGCGGGCCGTCGAAATCGATGCCGAGCAGCAAAAGGTAATGATGCAGGACGGTCGGCTGATTGCCTATGGTCAATTGTTGCTGGCGACGGGTACCCGGTCGCGGCGCATTGACGTGCCGGGCCTGGACCTGCCCGGTGTCTTCTCCATGCGCACCATAGCGGATGTCGAAGCCATGACTGCTGCCATGAAGCCCGGGATGAAGATCGCCATTATCGGCGGGGGGTATATCGGCCTAGAAGTGGCTGCGGCGCTTCGCTCTTTCAATTATAAGGTGACTGTGATCGAGGGCGCGGAACGTCTGTTGCAGCGGGTGGTCTGTCCGCAGATGTCGACCTATTTTCACCAATTGCACAGCGACCATGGTGTGGATGTTCATGTGGCTTCACGATTCGAGGCGATAGAGGGCAGGGGACAGGCAGAGCGGGTTCGTCTGGCGGATGGAACGGCCATTGAGGCTGACATGGTGCTGATGGCCGTGGGCGCCGAGCCGGTCAGTGAACTGGCCGAGGCAGCCGGGCTGCGGATCAACAACGGCATTGAAACCGATCGCCAGTGCCGGACGTCGCTTCCGCAAATCTATGCGGCGGGTGATTGTGCGTCATTCCATTCCAATCGTTATCAGCGCCACATTCGGCTGGAGAGCGTGCAGAACGCAATCGATCAGGGCAAACACGCAGCCAATGCGCTTTTGGGAGTCGAAGATGATTACGATCCGGTTCCCTGGTTCTGGTCTGATCAATTTGATACGAAATTGCAGATTGCAGGCCTGTCGCAGGGTTATGATCGCGTTGAAATGCAGGGCAGCGAAGCGGAGAATTCCTTTGCCATCCGCTACTACGCAGGCGATCATCTGCTCTGTGTGGATGCCGTCAATTTACCAAGGGCGCATATGATGGCGCGCCGCGAACTTGCCGGCTAGTTTTATTAAATCCCTTCTGCCGAATGCCAAGCCGTGAAAAAATCGATTGATTTTTCACGGGACTTGAGGGAAGCTCGGGGCACAGCTGTGGGCTGTGTCTGCTGCAACGGGATGAACGATGGCTGTCGGCAACAAAGGGGATGCAACGCGCTCGGCAACGGCCGCCGTGTCGACCGATATTGGTCGTGACATCCGTGCCATCCGGCAATCCCGCGGCATGACACTGACAGAAATGTCCGCCAGTCTGGGGCGTTCAATCGGGTTTCTCAGCCAGGTCGAGCGCGGGATTTCGTCGCTGTCGACGGAAGAGTTGCGTCAGGTTGCCCAATTGTTTGGCGTGCCCGTCACCTGGTTTCTGGTGCTGTCCGATGTCAGCGAGGCCGAGCGTGGCCTGATTACCCGGTCCGGTCTGCGCCGCATGAGCGGTTCGACGGGGGATGGTTTGGTTGAAGAACTGCTTTCACCGGATCTCGGCGGTTCTTATGAAATGATCCGTAGTGTCTTTGCACCGGGCGCACGGCTTGAAAAGCCGGTTCGTCGCATGACCGAAGAGACCGCCTATGTGGTTTCAGGAAAGCTGGACATTCGTATCGGCGAGCGATTTTTCATGGTTCAGGCCGGCGATTGTTTTCGCTTCAAGGAGGAGAAATTTTCCTGGGAAAACAATTATGATGAACCGGCAGTTGCCCTATGGGTGATTTCTCCACCCATTTACTAGTATCAGGAGATTACCATGGCGGATCTTGTTTCCCATGCACAGGTGGTCATCATTGGTGGTGGTGTCGTTGGTGCGAGCTGTCTCTACCATCTGGCCATTGCCGGGGTGACAGACACTGTCTTGATAGAGAAGAATGAACTGACCTCCGGTTCGACCTGGCATGCAGCCGGCAATACGCCGAATTTTACCGGCAATCTCAACCTAATGAAACTGCAGAATTATGGCTCGCGCCTCTACAATCGTCTGGGTGACGCGGTTGGCTATCCGATCAACCGTCATATGACCGGTGCGGTCCGGTTGGCCCATTCGAAGGAGCGCATGCAGGAATTTGAACATGTGGCCGCCATGGCCAATGTTGCCGGCATGGATATGGCGGTTCTCAGTGCCAAGGAGATGCAGAGCACATATTATCCATGGCTTGAAACCCATGACCTGACAGGCGGTCTGTGGGACAGTGAAGACGGTGATATCGATCCGGCGCAATTGACCCAGGCCTTTGCCAAAGGCGCACGCGACAAGGGTGCGCGGATTGCGCGCTTCACCAAGGTAACCGGATTGAAGCAACGGTTGGACGGCAGTTGGGATGTCACCACAGACAAGGGCGATATTCACGCGCAAACCGTCGTCAATGCGGCCGGTTATTATGCCGACGAAATCGGCCGCATGGTCGGTCGTGACATTCCGATGGTGACCATGTCGCATCAATATCTGGTCACCGAGGCCATTGCTGATCTGGAAGGGCTGGACAAGAGCATTCCGCTGCTGCGTGACCCGGATGACAGCTACTATCTTCGCCAGGAAGGCAATGGCCTCATTCTGGGGCCCTATGAATGGCAGGCGACGCCCCATTGGCTCAAGGAGGGCACACCCGACGATTTTGCCTTCCAGCTCTACCCGGATGACCTGGACAGGCTCGAATGGTACATCAATGCCGCCTGCGAGCGGGTTCCGATGCTGGCCAAAGGCGGGGTCCAGAAAGTGATCAACGGCCCCATCCCCTATGCGCCCGATGGCCTGCCATTGATCGGCCCGGCACCGGGATTGACCAACTTCTATGAAGCCTGTGTCTTTACCTTTGGTATTTGTCAGGCCGGCGGTGCGGGAAAGGTCATCGCAGAATTCATTACTGAAGGTGAGAGCGAGCTCGATCTATGGATGGTCGATCCGCGCAGGTTTACCGATTTTGCCACAAAGACCTATGCAACGCTCAAGGCCGTTGAAGTCTATCAGAATGAATACGCCATGCACCTGCCACACAGGCCGTGGCCGGCGGGGCGACCGGGCAAGACATCGCCACTTTATGAAACAATGCGGGCAGCCGGTGCACAATTCGGCAGCTTTGGCGGATGGGAACGGCCCCTGTGGTTTGCCCGTGACGGTGACCGGTCCGAGCCGGACATGACCTATGGAAAACCGCATTTTGATGATGCGGTGGCCGGCGAAGTCAAAATGGTTGCCGAAAGGGCAGGTCTTCTGGACCTGACCGGTTTTACGCGATTTGAACTTTCAGGTGAGGCGGCGTCTGACTGGCTGGACGGCATGATCACGGGCGCCTTGCCACGGGAAGGGCGCGTGTCACTGGCCTATTTCTGCAATGAGAGCGGCGGTGTGGTCACCGAAATGACCCTGACCCGGCTGTCGCAGAACCGCTTTTGGCTGATCGGCCCGGCCGCAGGCTATTGGCACGACCGTGACTGGCTGCAACAGCATATGCCTGACGATAGCTCCGTTGTGCTGGAGGATGTCACTGCCCGTTTTGGTACGCTTGTGCTGGCAGGCCCATTGTCACGCGACATTCTGGCGATGGTGGCCGAACAGCATCTGTCCTATGAAAACCTGCCCTGGCTGGGCGCTGCACTAATCACCATCGGCATGGCGCGTGGTCTTGTCTTGCGCGTCAATTATGTCGGTGAACTGGGCTATGAATTGCATCTGCCGATGGAATGCATGAACAGTGTCCATGGGCAATTGCTGCAGGCAGGCGAAGCCCATGGCATTGGCCATTTCGGCATGTATGCGATGGATTCCATGCGGCTTGAAAAGGGTTATCGCGGCTGGAAACAGGATCTATCGTCGGAATATTCACCCCTGACATCCGGCGTTGATCGCTTCGTGCGGCTCAACAAGGCGGATTTCATCGGACGACAGGCCCTGCTGCGGCAAAGTCAGGAGGGTGTCTCCCAGCGTTTCGTGGTGATGGAGCTGGCGCATGGCGACGGGACGCAGGCCCCCTATGGCAGCCCGGTTTTCGCTGGTGAAGAACCGGTCGGGCTGGTGACGTCCGGTGGCTTTGGGCACCGCACCGGCAAGTCCATTGCCTTTGGTTACGTCAATGTCAGCCATGCGGCGGAAGGCAGCGTTCTGCTGATCGACATTTTTGGAGAAAAGCGTCAGGCGACAGTGGTTCCCGAGGTGATCTATGATCCCAAGAATGAGCGCTTGAGGGCCTGATGGTCGCTCTTTGAAATAGAGGCGCCGTCATCAAGGCGGCGACTTTGCTTTAGAAAATGCCGGGGCGTCAGCCCTTGCCTTTCCAGGGGATCAGCCAGTTTTCCAGATAACGCATGAATATCTCGATGATATAGCCGATGACCCCGATGATGATGATGCCGATCACCACGGTATCGGTCTGCAGGAAATTCTTTGCGATCATGATCATCGAGCCGACACCCTTATCGGCTGCGACCAGCTCGGCGGCGACAACTGTTCCCCAGCACACCCCCATGGAGGTGCGCAGACCGGTGAAAATTTCCGGCAAGGCGTTGGGCAGGATCACATGGCGCAGTATTTGCAGTTTCGAAGCGCCGAGGGAATAGGCTGCATGGACCTTGGAAATCCCGACACTGGATACGCCTGAGCGGGCAGCAATGGTCATGATGAAGAGCGATGCAAGAAACAGCAGGAAGATCTTGGCTGTCTCGTCAATGCCGAACCACAGGATGATCAGGGGAATAAGCGCCAGCGGCGGGATGGGGCGCATGAATTCGACAATCGGGTCAAACAGACCGCGTGCCGTCGAGGACAAGCCCATGGCAAAGCCCAGGGGGACGCCGACCAGCGCGCCAAAGATAACACCGGATATCACCCGGAAGACACTGATGCCCACATGCTCCCAAAGCGGCACATTGCGGAAACCTTCTGTCACCAGGAGATAGACGCGGTCGATTGTTCCGCCAATGGTCGGCCAGTAGAAAGGCTCGACAAATCCCATGATCGAGGCAAGGACCCAGAGGGCACCCAGCCCGAAGACCACGATAAAACTGTATATGCGGCCGGAATTGACGGCACTGGCATCACCGAATTTCACGGTTTTCTGACGCGTGAATGCATTGTCCGCGATGCCCAGCCAGATGGCGATGTCAGAAGGCTGTTTCTTGTCTGCCATTTCAGTCTCCTGTCAGGGTGTTGCCTGGCCCATGATTTCCTCTTCCATTTCCCAGATCATGGAGAGAATTTCCTCGCGTTTTTCAACAAATTCGGCGCTGGCCTTGATGTCGCGGGGGCTTTTTGTTCTGCCTTGCCGGGCAAAGGGAAGGTCATAGATCTTCTCGATCCGGCCGGGACGGGGCGCCATGACGATCAGTTTCTCGCCGAGGAAAAGGGCCTCCTCCACAGAGTGTGTGATGAGAATGATGGTCTTGCCGGTTTCTTCCCAGAGCTTGAGGACCAGTCCCTGCATCTTTTCCCGGGTCAGCGCGTCAAGGGCGCCCAACGGCTCATCCATCAGGATCACGTCCGGATCATTGGCAAGGCAACGGGCGAGGGCGACCCGTTGCTGCATGCCTCCCGAAAGCTGGTAGACGGGTTTTTCTCCAAAATCACCCAGGCCGACGATTTGAAGAAGGTGTTCGACCTTCTGACGCGTCTGGTCTTTCGGCTTGCCTGCCATGTTTGGTCCGAAGGCCACATTTTCCGATACGGTCAACCACTCAAAAAGGGCGCCCTGCTGGAAAACCATGCCGCGCTCTGAACCGGGACCTTTGACAATGTGATTGTTCAGTTGCACCTCGCCGGACGTCGGAGATAGAAACCCCGCGACAATATTCAAAAGCGTGGTCTTGCCACAGCCTGATGGACCGAGGACCGAGACGATCTCGCCTTCCTTGATGTCGAGGCTCACATTGTTCAATGCATGGACTTCACCGCCGCCGGGTATCGTGAAAACCATCGAAACGCCGTCTATAGCAATGCCGGTCAAATACTCTCTCCACCTTGAAGGACGCACCCATCAATTCAGGCGGCAACATGCCGCCTGAATAATTGTTGGCTGACTATTTCAGGAAGTTGGGATCGATGAAGACCGAGTAGTCATCAAGCGCTTTGTCCATGCCGCCGGCCGATACCATGACGTCTGCGACACCCTTGGTCATTTTCTGAACGCCACCACCAAGCCAGTTGGGGCCTTTCTGGTCTGCAGCGGTTGGAAATCCGAAATTGGCCATGGTTGCCTTGGTGGTATCGATATCCATGCCGGAGGCCTTGGCAACAATCGGGTAGGCTGCATCAGGATCGGCCTTGTAAGCAATATTGGCAGCTTCCGTTACCGCCATGAATTTTTCGACCAGGTCCGGATGCTCTTCTGCGAACTGATTGGTCACCGTCACAATATCGAATGTGTTGATGCCGATAGCCTCCTGTTCGGCGCCCGTCATCAGGGGCTCACCATATTCGCGCATGCGCGTTAGCGCGCCACCAAAACCGCAGGCCATGGCCACATCGGCACGGGCAAGAGCAACTGCTCCGTCCGGTGGGTTCATCTGCACCAGGTTGACCTTGCTGTGATCCACACCGAGATGCTCCAGTGTACGCAGCAACTTGTAATGGGTGACATTGCCGATGGGCGTTGCAACCTTTTTGCTTTCAAGATCCTTTGCATTGGCCTTGGTGATGCCGGCATCTTTGTGCACAACGCAATTGTCGTTTTCCGCATAGGTCACGGCGATACCGACAAGCCTGAGCGGCGCCCCGGTGCTTACACCGACGACAAACGGGACAAAACCCTGACTGTAGGCAATCTGCACATCACCGGAAACCATGGCCTGTGTCATTTCGTTGCCATTGCCGAAGGCGCGCCATTTGAGTTTGACGCCCATTTCCTTGTCATAGGTTTCTTCCATCTGGGCGACCTGGTTGGCTGTCGGCCATTCAAGAAAATAGGCAACGGTGACTTCATCGAGAGCCAGGGCGCCCGGAATACCACCCAATGTGGACAGCAGCATTCCGGTGGCCAGAGCAGTCATTCTGGTTTTCATGGACATTGATATTCCCCTTTATTCGCACTTTGTGTGGCGTTTGAGCCGGGTATGCCGGTCTGCGTATTCAATCAGGAGTATGGGTAAAAGTCGCTAGAACAATTGTAAATAGCAAGCGGGTCGGACACTCCTGTAACCATTAGGCAATTAATGATGAGACCAAAGGTAGTGCCAGGCTCAAGCCCACATTGGTGCCAACGGCTGAAAAATTGATTAAACTGCCAGATTTTGCATGGTTTTATGAAAAATCTCCTCATATTTTCACAGATCTGGCTCCATCATTCTCCGAAATAATGGCGTGTAACTGGTTCTATCAGCACCCGGAAAACGCGTGATAGCGTCAAAAACAGGTCGTGCCATGGAGGAATGCGCCGGTGTCAAAACTGTTGGACGAGATCGATGTTCCCGGTATTGAACGCAGCAAGCGCCGGTCAGGCGGACGGCAGGCCCGTCTTGCTCTTCGCGCAGCGCCTCTGGACAGGTCGGTTCGTCCGGTCAGACCGGGCATGTCTTCGGACAATTATCGCCCATTTTCCGCCCATGACATGGAACGCATCCATGAATCCGTGCTGATCATTCTGGAAGAAGTCGGCATGGGGCAGCCAATTATTACCTGTGTCGAAGTGTGCACCGGCGTTGGCGCTATCCATGGCGCCGACGGAAGGCTGCGGTTTCCCCGCGCGTTGGTGATGGACACCATTCGCAATGCCTGCCGTGATCTGACGCTTCATGCGCAGGATCCGGTGCATGATCTGCATTTGTCCGGCAACAAGGTGCATTACGGAACCGCCGGCGCTGCCGTTCATATTGTTGACGTGGAGCAGCGTGTCTATCGGGAATCCCTGCTGGGCGATCTCTATGATGCAGCCCGTATCGTCGAGAACTTGGACAATATCCACTTCTTTCAACGGCCCCTGGTTGCAAGGGATATCGCCGATCCGTGCGACCTCGATATCAACACGCTTTATGCCAGTGTTCTGGGAACCACAAAACATGTGGGCACCAGTTTTACTGTCGGTGAAAACGTCAGGCCCTGCCTCGACCTGCTGCATCTGGTGGCAGGCGGCGAAGAGGCCTTCAGGGCGCGCCCCTTTGTCTCGAATTCCAATTGCTTCGTGGTGCCACCCCTGCGATTTGCGGAAGATGCCTGCCTGGTCCTGGAGGAATGTGTCCGCGGTGGCATGCCGATTCTTCTGCTGTCAGCGGGACAGGCCGGTGCAACCGCGCCGGCAGCCATTGCCGGCGCGGTGGTGCAGGCGGTTGCAGAAGTGCTGGCCGGCCTGGTCTATGTCAATGCCCTGTCGAAAGGCCATCCGGCGATCTTCGGCACCTGGCCCTTTGTATCGGATTTGCGCACCGGCTCCATGTCGGGCGGTTCCGGTGAGCAGGCCCTGTTGTCGGCGGCCTGCGCTCAGATGTCTCACTACTATAACCTGCCGGGAGGCGCCGCCGCAGGTATCGCCGATTCCAAATTGCCGGATGTGCAGGCCGGATATGAAAAAGGCATAACCAATGTCATGGCGGGCCTGTCCGGGCTGAACATGATCTATGAGGCGGCGGGCATGCATGCCTCATTGCTGGGATTTTCGCTGGAAAGCCTGATCATAGACAATGACATGCTTGGCCAATGTCTGCGTTGTGTTCGCGGCATCGAGGTCAATGCGGGCACGCTGTCGCTTGCCGCGATTGAAGATGTCTGCATCAATGGGCCGGGGCACTATCTTGGCCATGAACAGACGTTGTCGATGATGGAAACGGAATATATCTATCCCGTGATTGGTGATCGCACCAGTCCGAAGGAATGGGTTGAAAAGGGCAGGCCGGATATCATTCAGACGGCCATTGCCGAAAAAAACAGAATATTGTCTACCATCTATCCCAGACACATTTCCCGCGAAGTGGATGCGGCCATTCGTGCGCAGTTCGATATCCGACTGACTCAGAGCCTCTATTGACGATAGAGTTGGCGTATCTGCTTTCTTCTTCAGTTTGCACGTGCGAATTGGCATTGACTTGCCCTCATTGCTCATGGAAACCCCGGATATGAAAAATATTGTCCATACCTTGTTTGCCGCTGCAGCCCTGCTGGTTCTTTCCACGGCAATCCATGCACAGCAATTGCCGCAGGCAAATGATGCCTATTACACATCCGCGCAGGACAGGCTCAAACGGACCCTTTTGCGCCAGCCGATTACCGCAAGGGCGAGGAATGTCATTTTGTTGATTGCGGATGGCAATGGGGTCGGCACCAACTATGCGACCCGACTGTTCCAGGGCCAGAAAATGGGGAAACTTGGCGACGAACACATGCTCTCCTACGAAGAGTTTCCCAATCTGGCGCTCGTCAAGACCTATAATATCAACGCCCAGACGCCCGGTTCAGCGGCAACAGCCGGCGCCATGAATACCGGCGTCAAACAGATGTTCAGCACGATCAACCTGAACGACAAGGTGGTGCTTGGCGATTGCAATACGGTTGCGGGCAACGAACTGACAACCTTCTCTGAAATTGTGTCGCGTGCAGGCAAGTCAGCGGGCGTGGTTTCCACCGCCCGTCTCACCCATGCGACCCCCGCGGCCGTCTATGCCAAGACGGCCAACCGGAGCTGGGAGGCTTCTGTTCCTGCCGACTGCACAGCACAAAAGGATATTGCCGTTCAACTGATCGAGGCCATTGGCGCCGGCACAGTGGATTTCGCCATGGGAGGTGGCCGCCGAAATTTCGTCGCCAGTGATGGTGCGACGGATGAGGGCGGCAAGGGACGCCGCAAGGATGGCCGGAACCTTATTGAAGAGGCAAAGGCTGCAGGTGTGCAATATGCCTGGAATGCGGCCTCTGTTGGCGCGTTGAAGCTGGATGGTGCGACGCCGGTGCTGGCACTGCTCGCTGACAACCACATGAACTTTGAATTCGACCGCAGGGATGAAGATGAGCCTTCACTGGCGGCGATGACCAAAGTGGCGATCGAATTTCTCAGTCAGAATGAACAGGGCTACTATCTCGAGATTGAGGCCGGCCGTGTCGATCATGCCAGTCATCACGGCAATCTGCACCGCTCGCTGAGCGATGGCGTTGTCTTTGCCGAGGCTGTGGCCATGGCCGATCAATTGACCAATGATCAAGACACATTGATCATTGGTACAGCCGACCATGAACACGCCATTGCCTTTAACGGATTTTGTGGTCGTGGCACGCCCATTACGGGGCTTTGCATGGGCATTGCCAAGGGGCAGGTCGAACACACCAATGAGCCGCGCCTGGCAGCCGATGGCAAACACTATACAGTGGTTGGCTATCTCAATGGTCCGGGCTCTGTGCTGACCCGGCAGGCGGATGGAAGCTATTCCGGCAGCCGGGCGCTTTTGGACCAGCAACAAGGCCATTGATCCGGATTATCAGCAGCAGACCGCCGTTCCCATGTCATGGGAGACCCATTCAGGCGAGGATGTTGCGGTCTATGCCAAGGGCCCCTGGGCGCATCTGTTCGATGGCACGATCGAGCAGAACTACATCTTCCACGTCATGAACCACGCCATAACCGCTCAATAGTCTCACCTCTGCCACGTGGTCTATGCGCCCTTTTGCGGGCGCATGTCATCGCGGTTGATCCCGGCCACTTCCACGGGTTTTTTCATCGCGTCGCGGCGGAAGGGTTCACCGAGTTCCTGATTGAGGATAACCTCAATGAGGGTTGTCACGCCGTCTTTCTGGGCATCGCAGGCGTCCTGTAAAACCGTAGTCAGATCGGCCTGGCTGCTGACCGTGATGCCTTTCAGGCCACAGCCTTCCGCCACCTTTGCGTAGCTGAGTTGCGGATCCAGCTCGGTGCCGACAAAATTGTCGTCAAACCACAATGTGGTGTTTCTCTTCTCGGCGCCCCATTGGTAATTGCGGAAGACCACCATGGTCACGGCTGGCCATTCTTCGCGTCCGCAGGAGGTCATTTCGTTCATTGAGATGCCGAAGGCGCCGTCGCCGGCAAAACCCACCACCGGAACATCCGGGCAGCCGATCTTGGCGCCGAGAATGGCTGGGAAACCGTAACCACAGGGCCCGAAGAGACCGGGGGCGAGATATTTGCGTCCCTTTTCAAACGTCGGATAGGCATTGCCGATAGCGCAATTGTTGCCGATATCGCTGGAGATGATTGCGTCCTTGGGCAGGCCAGCCTGAATGGCACGCCAGGCCATGCGCGGCGACATGCGCTCGGGCTGCCGGCCGCGTGCGTCCTCATTCCAGCTGGTGCCTGCATCATCATCTTCGTGATCCATGCTGCTGAGTGTCTGCAACCAGGCTGACTTGGTCCTGTGGATCACGGCCTTGCGCTCTTCGCGGCCGCTGTCACCAGCGTCCGGGGTCAATTTGTTCAATATCTGTCGGGCCACGTGTCCGGCATCGCCGCAGATGCCGACGGTGACCTTCTTGGTCAGGCCAATGCGATCAGAATTGATATCGACCTGAATGATCTTCGCGTCCTGCGGCCAATAGTCGATGCCATAGCCGGGCAAAGTGGAAAACGGGTTGAGCCGGGTGCCGAGCGCCAGAACGACATCAGCCTTGGCAATCAGCTCCATGGCGGCCTTCGATCCATTGTAGCCAAGTGGTCCGCAGGCGAGGGGATGGCTGCCGGGAAAGCTGTCATTGTGCTGGTATCCATTGGCAACGGGCGCATCCAGACGCTCGGCGAGCGCCTTGCAGTCCTCGATGGCGCCGCCGATGACAACGCCGGCGCCCGAAAGGATCACCGGAAACTGTGCATTGGAAAGCAGATCGGCTGCCATTTCGATGGCCTTGTCGCCACCGGAAGGCAGCTCAAGGCGAACGATCTGCGGCAATTCGATATCGATGATCTGCGTCCAGTAATCGCGCGGCACATTGATTTGTGCCGGGGCTGAGCCGCGGATGGCTTTTTCGATGACCCGATTGAGGACTTCGGCCATGCGCGACGGGTCACGCACTTCTTCCTGGTAACACACCATGTCCCGGAAAAGCGCCATCTGTTCCACTTCCTGAAAACCGCCCTGACCGATGGTCTTGTTGGCGGCTTGCGGTGTGACCAGCAGCATTGGCGTATGGTTCCAATAGGCGGTCTTGATGGGGGTAACGAAATTGGTGATGCCGGGGCCGTTCTGGGCAATAGCCAGGGCCATCTTGCCGGTTGAACGGGTGTAGCCGTCACAGATGATCCCCGCATTGGTTTCATGGGCGCAATCCCAGAACGTGATGCCAGCCTTGGGGAACAGATCGGAGATTGGCATCATGGCGGAGCCGATGATGCCAAAGGCATGTTCGATACCATGCATCTGCAAAACCTTCACGAAAGCTTCTTCGGTGGTCATTTTCATGGCGACAGTTCCTTTGAATTTCACGGTTCGGGCGCTCAATGCTGCAGTGCCTGCACCTTTGATAGGGGGAGACTGGCACCATGGCGTAGAGCCAGATCAGGCCAAATGCCTGAGCCAGTCATGTTTAAAGCGTTCATTGTGGATCTATCAGGCAGGCTTCATCGCCGCAACGATATGCGACAACCGCTCGAGTCCGGGTTCTATGCGTTCCTCCGCGATGGAGGAAAATCCCAGCCGGATGAAGTGCCGATGGTTCTGCGGATCGGAAAAATAGATGTCTCCGGGTTCGATGACGATGCCTTCCTCCAGCGCCCGGCTCGCCAGCAGGGTTCCATCCAGCCATGGTGGGCCCTTCAGCCAATAGGAGGTTCCGCCAAAGCCGGGGGCCTGTGTCCATCCGGGAAAATATTTCTCCAATGCCTTGCCCATGGTGACCCAGCGATTGCGATAGCTGCGGTGCAACCGTCCGATCAGCGTGTCATGGTGGCCGAGCGACAGAAACAAGGCGACGACGCCCTGATTGTTGCCGGGCGGGTGGCGCAACATGAGACGCCTCAAGGCCCGGGCTTCGCGAATAAGCGGGGCAGGGGCAACCATGAAACCCATGCGAAGGCCCGGCATCAGTGATTTTGACAGGCTGCCGACATAGAGAACGCGTTGCCCCTGATCGAGGGATTTCAGCGCCGGTGTCGGTTCGCCCTGGTAATTGGTCTCGAATTCATAGTCGTCTTCAATGATCAGCCCATTGTTCGTGGTCGCCCATTGCAGGAGGGCTTTTCTGCGTTCCGGGCTCATGGTGGCATTGGTCGGATACTGGTGGCTGGGGGTGACAAAAACCAGTTCGGATTTGAACAGTTCGGGCGTCAGGGTAATGCCTTCCTCGTCGACAGGAATATGGTTGATCTGATCGGTGCGCAGCTGAAAAATATTGCGAATGTCCGGGTAGCCGGGGTCTTCGATGGCCACCGTCATGCCGCGTTTGACCAGCAGGCTCGACAGGATGTAGAGCGCGTTTTGCGCACCCAGCGTGATGAGAATCTCATCGGCATTGGCGAGGATGCCGCGCCGCGTGAGAATGCGTTGCCGCACCTGTTCGATGAGCATGCGGTCGTCTTCGGCAAAATGGTCATTGGTCCAGGCATCCAGCCACTTGCGGCCCATGGACTGGCGCATGCAGTCGCGCCAGGCGGCGATGGGGAAAAGCGCAGCATCGGCCTGTCCATAAATGAATGGATAGGGGTAATCATGCCAATTGTCCGGCTTGACGATATTGGTCTGCTCACTGGGTTGCACGCGAAAGCGGCCTGCCCAGTCAGGCTGGGGTTCGCCAGTCAGCGGCAGTTTGGCCGGGACGGAGCCCGCCATGGTGCCATCGTGAATATCCGATGACACATAGAATCCGGATCGCTCGCGCGCCACTAGGTAACCATCGGAAGCCAGTGCCTGATAGGCCAGCATGACCGTATTGCGTGATACTTTCAGCCGCTTGGCCATGGCGCGGGTGGAGGGAATGGGGGAGCCAGCGGGCAATTGTCCCGACAGCATGGCCGAGACCAGCATCTCGCGGATCTGGGTCTGGAGTGTTGTCATCTCCATTCGTTCAACATGAAACAGCGCATTACGCATGATGGTGGCCTGACCCCGGATCTGCCTCTTGTTGGATGGGCCGATAGCGCCATCCATCTGGCCCCATTATGAGGCCAATAGTGGTTCGAAGATCAAGGGCTGGCCCTAATAATGTCGGCGGTTGCTTGTGTCATGGCAGTCTGGCAGGCTGTAATTTGCCAGCCGGATTGCCTTTTTGATTCATCAAAAGGCGCCACAGGGTTGTAAATGTTCGGAAAAGCGGCCTGTCCTGGCGACAGCTTGAAATATGCCACTAAAGGTCGGTCAGCGTTTCCGCGATGATGGAATTCACGATTCAAGGCGCGTGGGATGCCCGAAAAGCTGCGGCCTGCGGGAGAATCAACCGATGATCAGCAGAAACCGGTGGAATTGCCTGCGGACCTGATAAAACGCGTCAGCGTCGGCGATACCGTTAACGGGTCATTGTCGGCGCCATTGATCTTCTATCCATCGGGGCTGGACGTGCGTTTCTTTTCGTGAAAATATCGCCACTAATTTCACGGTGCGTTTTGCACGCTGTTGCAGGTGGTCTTCCTCATGGCTGAATTTCCAAAACATACACGCGTTTTGATCATCGGTGGCGGCGTCGTTGGCTGTTCTGTCGCCTATCATCTGGCGCATCAGGGCTGGAGCGACGTTGTGCTTGTCGAGCGCAAGCAATTGACCAGCGGAACGACCTGGCATGCTGCCGGACTGATTGCCCAGCTTAGGGCGACTATGAACATGACCCGTCTGGCCAAATACAGTCAGGAACTCTACGGCCGCCTGGAAGAAGAAACCGGCATGGCCACCGGCTTTCGGCGCAATGGCTCACTGTCCGTCGCCTTGAGTGAACATCGCATGGAAGAGTTTCTGCGCAATGCTTCCATGGCAAAGGCCCATGGTGTCGAGGTCAATGTGTTGAATGTGCAGCAATGCGCCGACATGTACCCCTATCTCAATGTGGATGGTGTTGTCGGCGGTCTGCATATCCCGCTGGACGGGCAGGGCGATCCGTCGAATATCGCCATGGCGCTGGCGCGCGGTGCGCGCAACAAGGGTGTGCAAATATTTGAAAATACCGTGGTCGAAGCCATTCACGTGGACAATGGCCGGGCAACGGGTGCGTGCACCGACAAGGGTGAGATTTCCGCCGAGATCGTGGTCAATTGCGCCGGGATGTGGGGACATGAGGTCGGGCAGATGGCCGGCGTCAATGTGCCGTTGCATGCCTGCGAGCATTTCTACATTCTGACCGAAGCCGTGAAAGGCCTGCCGGGCAACCTGCCGGTGCTGCGGGTTCCCGATGAATGCGCCTATTACAAGGAAGATGCGGGCAAAATTCTGCTGGGCGCCTTTGAGCCGGTCTCCAAGCCCTGGGGCATGGATGGTATTTCGAAGGACTTTTGCTTCGATCAATTGCCGGAGGATTTCGATCATTTCCAGCCGATTCTGGAGAAGGCCGTGGAACGGATGCCTCTGCTTGAGAGCGCCGGCATTCACACGTTTTTCAACGGACCGGAAAGTTTCACGCCCGATGACCGCTACTTGTTGGGGCCGTCACCGGAGGTGGAGAATTTCTTTGTGGCGGCCGGTTTCAATTCCGTCGGCATTCAATCGGCCGGCGGAGCAGGCAAGGCCATTGCCGAATGGATCGTCGAGGGTGAGCCGCCCTTTGACCTTTGGGATGTGGATATTCGCCGCATGGAACCGTTCCAGGGCAATCGCACCTATTTGAAAAACCGCGTGACGGAAACACTTGGCCTGCTTTATGCTGACCATTTTCCCCATCGCCAGTACGAGACCGCGCGCAATCTTCGCCATACGCCTCTGCATGAGAAAATGGCAGAGCGCGGGGCCTGTTTCGGCGAGACTGCCGGGTGGGAACGGCCGCACTGGTTCGTGCCTGCCGATGATCTGGCCAAGGGCGTGGCGCCACACTATCAATACGGCTGGAAGCGGCAAAACTGGTTTGCCTATGCGGCGGCTGAACATCGCGCCGTGCGCGAGACGGCCGGAGCCTTTGACCTGTCCGCCTTCGGCAAGTTTCTCATTGAGGGGCGTGATGCGGTGGATGTGCTGCAACATATCTGCGGCAACGACATTGATGTTGAACCGGGGCGCATTGTCTATACGCAATGGCTCAATGCCCGCGGCGGCATCGAGGCGGATTTGACGGTAACGCGGCTGGCCAGGGACCGCTTCATGGTGATGACCGGTGCAGCCACGGTGACGCGCGATTTCAGCTGGCTGAAGCGACACATTCCTGACGATGCGCGGTGCATTGTTGTCAATGTCACCAGTTCCGAAGCCGTGCTGGCGGTGATGGGACCCAATGCGCGCAGGATCCTGCAAAAGGTCACGCCGGCCGACCTGTCGCATGAGGCTTTCCCCTTCGGAATCGCCAGGACGATCGATATGGGCATGGTGACGGTGCGGGCGCATCGCATCACCTATGTGGGAGAACTGGGCTGGGAACTCTATGTATCCGCCGATATGGCGCGGCACGTTTTCGACGTGGTGATGGGGGCAGGCGAGGGTGAAGGCCTGCGGTTGGCCGGCATGCAGGTGCTGGATTCATGCCGGATGGAAAAAGGGTTCCGGCACTTTGGTCACGACATCACCGATGAGGACCATGTGCTGGAGGCCGGACTTGGTTTTGCGGTGAAAACAGAAAAGCCGGATGGCCGCTATGGACCCTTTATCGGTCGTGAGGCTGTGGTCGCGCGAAAACAGGCCGGACTGCAAAAACGTCTTTTGTCTTTCAAACTTGTGGACCCCGAACCCCTGCTGTTTCACGGCGAACCCATCATGCGTGACGGCGTGATCTCCGGCTATCTGACATCGGGCAACTATGGCCATTTTCTAGGCGCTTCAGTGGGGCTTGGTTATGTGCCTGTGCGTGATGGGGAGAGCCTTTCGCAGATGCTGGATTCGACCTATGAGATCGAAGTTGCGGGGAAGCTTTGCAGAGCTGAAGTCAGTGCGAAGCCGTTGTATGATCCCAAGAGTGAGAGGGTTCGCTCCTAGCGAACCTGAAGGCCAAACGGCTGGCATGCCGAAGGTGGCGCTATTGCAAAGCGGAAAATGCCTGTTGGTTGAATCTGTTGCCCGCAAACCCTGCAGCGTCGCTTGATGGCATGCCCGCGGCAAAGCCAATAAAGTTTTAGTCTAAAAATTTTAAGCTTGAAATATATTGCCGACGGTGGCAACATTCCCGCATGGAGCAATGGCGGCGCTGTCCTTTGGACGGCGCGCCGGGTAACAGCAGGGAAGTGCCAATGCGTATTGCATGTCTTGGAGGCGGGCCAGCTGGCCTTTATTTTGCGATCAGCATGAAGCTGCGTGATCCGGCCCATGAGGTCGTCGTCATTGAGCGCAACAGGCCGGATGACACCTTTGGCTGGGGCGTTGTCCTGTCTGATGAAACTCTCGACAATCTGCAGGCAAATGATCCGGTCAGTGCGGCGACGATCCGTCAGCACTTTGCCTATTGGGACGATATTGCCGTGCATTATCGCGGGCGCAAGGAACTGTCCACCGGACATGGTTTCTGCGGTGTCGGGCGCCGGCAATTGCTTTTGCTGCTGCAGGAAAGAGCCCGGGAGCTGGGCGTGGACCTGCGGTTCGAGACAGACGTCAGCAGTGCGGCTGATTATGCAAAGGAATACGATCTTGTCGTCGCTTCCGATGGGTTGAATTCCAGAACCCGCACTGAATTTGCCGAGGAATTTCGTCCCGATATCGATGTGCGGCAGTGCAAATTCGTCTGGTTGGGGACCCACCAGAAATTTGATGACGCCTTCACCTTCATCTTCGAAGAAACCGAATATGGCTGGATCTGGGCGCACGCCTATCAGTTCGATGGTGACACCGCGACGTTCATTGTCGAATGTCAGGAGGACACCTGGAATAAATTCGGCTTCGGTTCGATGTCGCAGGATGAATCCATAGCGGTTTGCGAGCGGATCTTTGCCAAATATCTGGGCGGACATTCCCTGATGACCAATGCCCGGCATATTCGCGGTTCCGCCTGGATCAATTTCCCCCGGGTGCTTTGTGAGCGTTGGTCGCATGACAATATCGTGCTGCTGGGGGACGCCGCGGCAACGGCACATTTCTCCATCGGTTCGGGCACCAAGCTGGCACTGGAGAGCGCCATTGCCCTGGCCAACTACCTAACCAGCGAAAAGTCCATGCCGGCAGCATTCGAGCGCTATGAAGAAGAGCGCCGCGTCGAAGTGCTGCGTCTGCAATCGGCGGCGCGCAACTCAACCGAATGGTTTGAAAATGTGGAGCGTTACCTGCATCTCGATCCTGTCCAGTTCAACTATTCCCTGCTGACACGCTCACAGCGCATCAGCCATGAAAACCTGCGCCTGCGGGACCCGCAATGGATGCAGCAGGCGGAGGGCTGGTTTCAGGCGCAGGCGGGCGCCACCGGCCACAGGGCGCCAATGTTTGCGCCCTACCGGTTGCGGGACATGGATCTGTCCAACCGCGTGGTCGTTTCGCCAATGGCGCAATACAAGGCCGTGGATGGCTGTCCAACGGATTGGCATCTGGTGCACTATGGCGAACGCGCCAAGGGTGGCGCCGGGCTGGTCTATACGGAAATGACCTGTGTCAGCCCTGATGGGCGCATCACGCCCGGCTGTCCGGGTGCCTATGCGCCGGAGCATGAGGCTGCATGGGCGCGGATCGTCGACTTCGTGCACCAGCAGACGGGGGCAAAAATCTGCATGCAACTGGGGCATTCGGGCGTCAAGGGATCGACGCAGCTTGGCTGGGAAAAGATGGACGGGCCGCTGGAGGAGGGCAATTGGCCTTTGATTTCGGCATCCGAGACCCGCTGGTCGGAGCAAAACCAAGTGGCACGGCAGATGAACCGGGATGATATGGATCTGGTGCGTGATCAATTCGTGGCCTCGGCCGAAATGGCCGATCGATGCGGCTTTGACATGTTGGAAATTCATGCGGCGCACGGCTATCTCCTGTCGTCTTTCATCACGCCCCTGACCAACAAACGCGACGATGAATACGGCGGTTCGCTGGAAAACCGCATGCGTTATCCGCTTGAAGTCTATCGCGCCGTGCGCGCCGTATGGCCGGATGGAAAACCCATTTCGGTTCGCATATCGGCCAATGACTGGGTGGGTGATGAAGGCATCACGCCGGATGACGCCGTGGCGATTGCCGGCCTGCTCAAGCAAGCAGGTGTGGATATTTGCGACGTTTCGACCGGCCAGACATCCATTGCCGCTCAACCGGTCTATGGTCGCATGTATCAGACACCCTTTTCCGATCGCATTCGCAATGAAGCCCATATGGCGACCATGGCGGTCGGCAACATCTATGAGGCTGACCATGCCAATTCCATCCTGATGGCGGGCCGCGCCGACCTGGTGTGTCTGGCCCGTCCGCATCTTGCCAATCCCTATTGGACCCTGCACACGGCCGTCGGGCTTGGCGACACACAGGTTGCCTGGCCGCTGCCCTATCTGGCCGGACGCGATCAGATGGTGCGCCTGGCCGAACGGGCCGAGGCACAGACGGAAAAGGTGTGAGCCATGAGCGATCTGATTGGCAAACATGCGGTGGTCACCGGTGGCGGATCCGGCGTCGGTGCATCCATTGCGCTGGCTCTGGCCCATGCGGGAGCCACCGTGACCGTCACGGGGCGCAACAAGACGGCGCTTGTCACTGTCGCTGAACAATCCGCGCTGATTTCCGCTGTCACCTGTGATGTGACCGACCCGGTCAGCGTCAAGGCGCTGTTTTCCTGTATCTCGCAGGACCATGGAAAAGCCGATATCGTCATCGCCAATGCCGGTGTGGCGGAGAGCATTCCCTTTACCCAGATGGATATCGAGAGCTGGAAAAGGATGATCGATGTCAATCTGACCGGCGCATTCCTGACGATGCAGGCAGGCCTGATCGGCATGGCGGATGCAAAATGGGGACGCATCATATCCATTGGCTCCGTCGCCGGCCTGAAGGGCTATGCCTATGTGGCGGGCTATTGTGCCGCCAAACACGGCGTTGTCGGCCTGACCAAATCGATTGCCCAGGAGGTCGCCAGGAGCGGCATTACCGTCAATGCGATCTGCCCGGGTTATACCGAGACGCCGATGCTGGAGCGGACGCTGGCAAACATCATGAGCAAAACCGGACGCAGCCGGGATGATGCCGCCAAAGCCTTGCTGCGGCATAATCCAAGCGGTCGTTTTGTTCAGCCTGAAGAAGTGGCGCAGACGGTCTTGTTCCTGTGCGGTCCCAATTCGGCATCGATTACCGGGCAGGCCATTTCCGTTTCGGGAGGTGAGGTATGAGTGCAGCGGTTGCGTCCCTGGATGGCGGCACGGGAATTGAAAAACAAAGGCTGCGGATCTGGTTGCGCCTTTTGAAAATATCCCGACAGATGGAGGCGGAAATCCGCGAAAGGTTGCGGGTGGAATTTGCCACGACCCTGCCGCGGTTCGATGTCCTTGCCGCCCTTTATCGTGAGACGGATGGGCTCAAGATGACCGAGCTTTCCTCTGCGCTGATGGTATCCAACGGCAATGTCACCGGCATTGTCGAAAGGCTGGTGTCGGATGGTCTTGTGGTGCGTATTCCCGTCAGCGGAGACCGCCGGGCGATGATCGTTCAATTGACCCCGGCCGGCCGCAAGGATTTCGCCCATATGGCAAAAACCCATGAAGGCTGGGTTGCTTCCATGCTGAAGACACTGAGTGACGAGGACGCGAACACCCTGGTTCACCTGCTTGATAATGTTCACATACGCGGAGCCCTGCACAAATGACCCATATGGCCGAACTCGAGCCCAAACACTTCAACTGGCAAATGGAAGGCCGTGTGGCCATTATCAGGCTTGATCGGCCTGACCGCAAAAATCCCCTGACCTTCGAGAGCTATGCGGAACTGCGCGATTGCTTTCGCGATCTGGTCTATGCCGAGGATGTGGATGCCGTTGTCTTTGCCTCCAATGGCGGCAATTTCTGTTCCGGCGGGGACGTTCATGATATCATAGGCCCGCTTCTCGATATGGACATGAAGGGCCTGCTGGCCTTTACCCGCATGACCGGCGATCTGGTCAAGGCGATGATCGGCTGCGGCAAGCCGATTATCGCAGCGGTTGACGGGGTATGCGTTGGCGCCGGCGCCATCGTCGCCATGGCTTCCGATATTCGCTTTGCCAGCAATGAAGCCAAAACAGCGTTTCTTTTCACCCGCGTTGGGCTCGCAGCCTGTGACATGGGCGCCTGTTCAATCCTGCCGCGCATCATAGGTCAGGGCCGGGCGGCTGAGCTTCTTTATAGCGGACGCACCATGTCTGCCGTTGAGGGCGAGCGCTGGGGCTTTTACAACCGGCTGGTGGATGGCGCGCAACTGGAAACCGAGGCCGTCGACTTTGCAACGCGGTTGGCTGATGGCCCGAATTTCGGCCACATGATGACAAAGACCATGTTGAAACAGGAATGGTCCATGTCCATTGACGAGGCCGTTGAGGCCGAAGCGCAGGCCCAGGCAATCTGCATGCAGACCCGGGATTTCAGGCGTGCCTATGATGCTTTTGTTGCAAAGCAAAAGCCGGTGTTTGAGGGGAATTGAGCATGGCGGACCGCAGTTTCCTGCAATGGCCCTTTCTGGATGACCGGCACCGGGAATTCCATGATCGGTTTGATGAATGGGTGGCAAACAATCTGGCGGGTCTCGGCCATGACAATGTTGACGAGACCTGTCGCCAGATTGCCGAAATGCTTGGCGGCGCCGGATGGCTGCTGCACAGCGCGGTCGATCCGCACAATGAACAATCGACCATTGATGTGCGCACCCTGTGCCTGTCGCGCGAAATTCTGGCGCGGCACAATGGTCTTGCCGATTTTGTCTTTGCCATGCAGGGACTGGGCATGGGGGCCGTCTCGCTTTTCGGGACACAGGCTCAGAGACATGAATGGCTGACAAAAACCCGCCAGGGACAGGCCCTGGCGGGTTTTGTCCTGTCCGAGCCGCGCTCCGGGTCGGATGTGGCCAATCTGGAAACAAGTGCCACCCGTGATGGCGGTGAATTCCTGCTCAATGGCGAGAAAACCTGGATCTCCAACGGTGGTATCGCCGATGTCTATACGGTTTTTGCACGCACCGGCGAGGCCGAGGGCGCTCGGGGCATCAGTGCCTTTGTGGTGCCTGCCGACACACCGGGCCTCGAGGTTGCCGAGCGCATCAATGTCATCGCGCCGCACCCGCTCGCCCGGCTGGCTTTCAATGATTGCCGCGTTCCCGAGAGCGCGATGATCGGCAAGCCCGGAGACGGATTTCGCATCGCCATGTCGGTCCTCGACATGTTCCGCTCGACCGTGGGGGCAGCGGCGCTGGGTTTTGCCCGGCGTGCCCTGGATGAGACCATTGACCGGGCGACATCCCGTGAGCTGTTTGGTGCGCCGCTTGCAGAATTGCAGATGGTGCAGGGGCATATTGCCGATATGGCGCTGGACGTCGATGCGGCAGCCCTGCTGATCTATCGTGCGGCCTGGACCAAGGACAGTGGCGCTGCCCGGGTGACACGGGAGGCTGCCATGGCAAAGCTATTTGCCACCGACAAGGCGCAGGAGGTCATCGACAAGGCCGTGCAGATCCACGGGGGAGATGGTGTTCGCAGCGGACATATCGTCGAAAGTCTCTATCGTGAGATTCGCGCCCTGCGGATTTATGAGGGTGCTTCTGATGTCCAGAAAGTCATCATTGCACGACAAACACTAGCCAATGCACTCGCCGGAGCTTCGTCATGACTGCGATCACACTCGGCCACTCGGCCCATATCGATACATTCACCCGGGATAATCTGCCACCTTTCGAGAACTGGCCGGTTCTCGACATGTCCCAATTTGAATATCCTGAGCGGCTGAACGCTGCCGTTGAACTGACTGACGCCATGGTTGCCAAGGGATTTGGCGATCATACGGCGCTGATCGGCAATGGTCGGCGGCGGACCTACAAGGAACTCTCCGACTGGACCAACAAGATTGCCCACGCGCTGGTCGAGGATTACGGCATTGTGCCCGGCAACCGGGTGCTGATCCGTTCGGCCAACAATCCGGCCATGGTTGCCTGCTGGCTGGCAGCGACCAAGGCGGGAGCGGTTGTTGTCAATACGATGCCGATGCTGCGGGCAGTCGAACTGTCGCAGATTGTTGACAAGGCTGAAATCTCTCTGGCGCTTTGTGATACACGGTTGATGGATGAGTTGGTCTTTTGTGCCAAGGACAGTGCAACCTTGAAAAAGGTTGTCGGGTTTGACGGGACGGCCAATCATGACGCCGAATTGGACAGGGTTGCGCTGAACAAATCGGTGCGATTCAAGTCTGTCGATACCGGGCGCGATGATGTGGCGCTGCTGGGCTTTACGTCCGGTACGACCGGTGAACCCAAGGCAACGATGCACTTCCATCGTGATCTGCTGGTTGTCGCCGACGGTTATGCGAAAGAAGTTCTTGGCGTGACGCCGGACGATATCTTTATCGGCTCACCGCCCCTGGCGTTTACGTTCGGGCTTGGAGGTCTGGCAATCTTTCCTTTGCGGTTCGGCGCTGCAGCCACCCTGCTGGAAAGTGCAACGCCACCCAATATGATTGAAATCATCCAGACCTATAAGGCAACGATCTGCTTTACGGCGCCGACGGCCTATCGGGCGATGCTGTCAGCGATGGATAAGGGAGCCGATCTTTCCTCCCTGCGCGTTGCCGTATCGGCGGGAGAAACCCTGCCGCCGCCGGTCTATGATTCCTGGATGGCCAAGACAGGCAAGCCGCTGCTCGATGGCATTGGCGCCACCGAGATGCTGCATATTTTCATCTCCAACCGTCTGGGCAATTCAGCCGCCGGTGCGACAGGCACGCCGGTGACCGGATATCAGGCAAAGGTCGTTGATGACAACATGAATGAAGTGCCGCGAGGCGAGCCCGGAAAACTGGCCGTGCGCGGCCCGACCGGTTGCCGCTACCTCAATGACAAACGGCAAATGGACTATGTGCGCGATGGCTGGAACGTCACCGGTGATGCTTTCATCCAGGACGTAGAGGGCGTGTTTCACTTTGTTGCCCGTGCCGATGACATGATCATTTCATCGGGCTACAACATTGCAGGGCCGGAGGTTGAAGCGGCGCTGCTGGCACATGGAGATGTTGTGGAGTGCGGCGTGATCGGTGCTGCGGACGAGGAGCGCGGGCAAATCGTGAAAGCCTTTGTGGTTCTGTGCCAGGGTGTTGCGGCGGATGCAGAAACCGTCAAACGGCTGCAGGATCATGTCAAGGCAACCATTGCACCGTTCAAATATCCCCGATCCATTGAGTTTATCGCCAGTTTGCCAAAAACGCAGACAGGCAAAATTCAAAGATATCGCCTTAAAACGGAAACCTGATCATCCGGTGGAAAATCTGGTCGAGCGTGCGCGGACTGAAAGGCGAGGGCCAATCGATCCTGGTGGTCGATAGAACCTTGAGTAAACTTTTTAAAGTGGCTGATCGGGGCTCCAGCCGTGAGCGCAGACAAAGCGTTTGGGATGGAACGCCGGACAATCTGTCTAACGACATCCGCGATCGCTACCTGGATGTCTGATGGAAGAACCGCAATGAACATGAACAGCATGAGGAGGGCAGAGCCATGAAATTCCTGCAACCAGAAGGCTGGAAACCAGCCAGAGGCTATTCCAACGGCATTGCTGCCCGTGGACAATTCGTGGTGACCGGTGGGCAGATCGGCTGGAACAAGGACCAGGAATTCGAGACCGATGATTTCGTCGGCCAGTGCGAGCAAACCCTTGCCAATATCGTTGCCATACTGGCGGAGGCCGGTGCGGGGCCCGAACATATTGTCCGGCTGACATGGTATGTGACAGACAAGGTCGCCTATATTGCCGGCCAAAAGGAACTTGGAGCAGCCTATCGCCGTGTCATGGGACGGAACTTTCCGGCCATGGCCGTCGTACAGGTGACCGCCCTCATCGAGGACCGTGCAAAGGTCGAGATCGAGGCGACGGCCATTCTTCCTGATAATCGTGAAGGCAAGGGCCAGGCAACTTGACAGGGCGGCGGAAAATCAGAGGCAAGGAACCGTCGCGTTCCCTGAACAGGATTGACCATTGGTCAGGAATCCGGGCAAAGCATACCTGACAGATGAATTCCACAGGCAGTTAAGAGGTTGGAAGGGATGACAGGTCAGCAACGGATCATCATTTTTTCCGATTTGGACGGGACATTGCTCGACCATGCTGACTATTCCTGGCAGGCAGCGCTTCCGACGCTGAAAAAACTCAAGGAACAGGACATTCCGCTTGTTCTTGCTTCCAGCAAGACGGCGGCCGAAATGGCACCCTTGCGGGCCGCCCTCGGTTTTGACCATTGCGAGGCCATTGTTGAAAATGGGGCCGGTGTCTTGCCGCCTCATGTCAGTCAGCCAACAGCGCAGCGATCCCATGATGGCTTGCTTGCGGTGTTGACGTCCATGCCCGAAGCCCTTCACAGCTGCTTTTCCGGATTTTCCGACTGGAGTGTCGAAGAGGTCTCCAGGCGCACAGGCCTTGACCTTGCAGCATCAGAACGGGCCAAAATGCGCGATTTTTCCGAACCGGGCCTTTGGTCGGGAAGCGATGCGCAGCTGCAAGAATTCCTTCAGGCGCTTAAAGCAAAATCCTTGTTCGCCCAGCAGGGCGGGCGGTTCCTGACCTTGTCTTTTGGCGCCAGCAAGGCGGATCGGTTGTGCGAGATTGTTTCTCTTTATGAAAACCGTTGGGACGGCCCGGTCGAGAGCTTTGCGCTTGGTGACGCGGCCAATGATGTGGCCATGCTGGAAGCGGCGAGCAGGGGAGCGATCATACCCAATCCCGCCCATGGCGGTATCGGACCCATGCAGGGGGAAAAAGACGGCAGGATCATTCGGGCGACAATGGCGGGTCCAGTCGGCTGGAATGAATCTGTTTTGTCATTTCTGGCAAACAGGGTTATGACAAAGACTGAGGTCAAGAAGGAAACCTGATGGCGGATTTTCACCAGAACGGCAGTGTCGCAACGCTTCACAATCTATCGCACAAGTCGGCCCAGGACCTGGAACGCCAGCTCGTGCAATTTGCCGAGAAACGAAAAATCACACTCATTCTTCCGTCGCTGTTTTCGGAGCTGGAGACACCGGCCCTGGCTGGAATTGTCGATGAACTTCGCGGCGCAAATTATATCAATCACATCATCATCGGTCTTGATCGCGCAAACAGGGAACAGTTCGAATTTGCCAGGGAATATTTTTCCCGCCTGCCGCAAAGGCACGACATCCTGTGGAATGACGGACCGCGTTTGCGGGCAATTCACGACCAGCTTGCCGAGGCAAATCTGGCTCCGACGGAACCGGGGAAAGGCCGTAATGTCTGGTATTGCATCGGCCATGCACTTGCATCGCAAAATTGCGACGTGGTGGCCCTGCATGATTGTGACATCGTCACCTATTCGCGTGAAATGCTGGCCCGTTTGATCTATCCGGTGGCCAATCCGGGGTTTTCCTACCAGTTTTGCAAGGGCTATTACCCGCGCATTGCCGATGGCAAGCTTAACGGCCGGGTGACACGGCTGTTGGTCACGCCCCTGTTGCTGAGCCTGCAAAAGACCTGTGGCCACCAGGATTATCTGGAATATCTGCAGGGCTTCAGATATCCGCTTGCCGGCGAATTTGCCATGCGCACATCCATCCTGCCGGACATTCGCATCCCGTCCGATTGGGGGCTGGAAATTGGCGTCCTATCCGAAGTCTGGCGCAATCTCAGTCGCCATTCGGTTTGCCAGGTGGATATTTCCGACGCCTATGATCACAAGCATCAACCGCTTTCGGAAGATGATGCGAATAACGGTCTGTCGCGCATGTCGATGGATATTTCCAAAGCGCTGTTTCGAAAACTGGCGACGGATGGAGTTACCTTCAGCAAGGAGAATTTCCGTACGGTGAAAGCCACTTATTACCGGACAGCCCTCGACCTGATTGAAATGTATTACAATGATGCGGCCATGAATGGCCTGCATCTTGATCGCCATCAGGAGGAGAAGGCCGTCGAGCTTTTTGCCGCCAATATTGTCGAGGCAGGCACAACGTTTCTGGAAAACCCCATGGAAACCCCATTCATTCCGAACTGGAGCCGGGTCACCGCTGCCTATCCCGATGTCATGCGCCATATAACCGAGGCGGTTTCGGCCGATAACAGTTGATCGGGTTGTTTGGCGGATGCCTGCCTGTGCGATACCGGTAAGACCAGAAGTGACTGACGCCCCATGAACCAGAGATCGGCGATAAGCGCACGAAAGATATTTGACGGTTCACGCTGGCACGAAGATTGTTGCGTTGTATTCGAAAACGGTATTGTCAGCGACATTGTGCCGGCCGGGCAATTGCCGGTGAATATGCCCTTGGCGGATGCGGGCGAGGGAATGCTGGTGCCCGGTTTTGTCGATCTGCAGGTCAATGGCGGCGGCGGTGTTTTGTTGAATGACGAACCCAGCGTTGAGGCGATCGAGCGCATATGTGTGGCTCACCGACAATTTGGCACAACCGCATTGCTGCCCACCCTGATTTCCGATGGGCCTGACACGACGGCCCTGGCCATCAAAGCCGCACAGGCGGCTTATCAGCAAAAGATTGCCGGTTGTCTGGGGTTGCATCTGGAAGGACCGTATCTTTCGCAGGCGCGCCGCGGCGCCCATGATGCCCGATACATCCGGGTGGCGCATGAGGGAGATATCGCAAGCCTCGTGGCTGCCCGTGCACAGGTGGCAAATCTGCTCGTTACCGTCGCGCCGGAAGCCGTTGACCCTGAACAGGTGCGCCAATTGGCAGATGCCGGCATCAAGGTCAGTCTGGGGCACAGTGATGCCAGCTGCGCCAATGCCGTGGCACTGGTGGAGGCAGGGGCAACTTTGGTGACGCATCTCTTCAATGCCATGAGCCCGCTTGGCCACCGTGAACCCGGCATGGTCGGCGCAGCCCTGTCACAGGGTGGCGTGTCGGTGGGGCTGATTGCCGATGGGTTCCATGTGGATCCGATCGTCATGGGCATTGCCATACGCGCCAAGCAGGGGCCGGGCAGGATTTTCCTGGTCACTGACGCCATGTCGACGATCGGAAGCGAACAGACATTCTTTACACTCAACGGGCGCAGGATTTCCCGTTCAGGCGGCAGGCTCACATTGGAAGATGGCACGCTCGCGGGGGCGGATATTGATATGATTGCTTCGGTGCGTTTTCTGCATGACGTGGTCGGGCTCGAACTGGATGAAGCGCTGCGCATGGCGTCGCTCTATCCGGCCCAGGCATTGGGGGTTGATAAACTTCACGGTCATATCGGTCCGGGTGGTCGGGCGGATTTTGTCCAGCTGTCCAATGCGCTTGCCGTGGAGCGCGTCTGGGTTGGCGGCACGGCTGTATTTAAGGCGGACTGACAGGATAAAGAACCTGCATTGTCTTGAAAACGGGCTTTCTCAGAACAAAAGCAGATGCGGTTTTTCGGGTTTCTGAGCTTCTGTTTGCTGACATTCTAAGGATTCTGGGCAATCTGAAAATCCCGTTGACTCGGGCAGAAACTGGAAGCAGCTATCGAGTGTTTTGTAAATATCGACGGTCTGCTGGGCACCGACATTGAGCCCCGCCGGCAGACAGAATTTGCCACCGTTGGGCAAACAAAGTGTCCAGGCGATACTTTTTTCAAAGGCGCTGGAACCATTTGATACGGATAGATCAGGACGCCGTGCTTCGGGATGGGCAAATCCGGGCGCGCCGCCTTTGGCGTTGGGACCAATGGCGTAGCCCCTGTTGCGCAACGTTTCAGGAAAGTCGATGTCCTGTGAAATATCGCCATCAAAGGTGATGTCATGGTCTTTTGGTTGCCATTTCCGGGTGAAATGTCCGGCAATATCCTCGTCTGTCTCGGATGCCGAAAAGGGGAGTGTTGTGCAACCAAGGTCAGCGGTTTTTCCAAACATGCGGGCCTTTGGCGGATGGCCGTAGCCAATGGCATTGTTGAAGTGACGAAGTCTTTTCAAGATGCCGCTTGGAAAGATGCCCTTGCCGGAGCGGTAGAACCAGGAGTTGTTGAAAACATAGATTTTACCCTCATTGTGCTGTGCGCCTCCCAGCTTGAAATGAGAACATTTGCGGCGGTGTCCATCCGAATTGGATGCGGGCGGATTGTTCACCCAGCCATAGTTTCCGTAAACATAGAACCAACCGGCGCGGTCCAGTTCAAAAGAAAACGGACGGTAGCAATCGGCCAGAATATTGTGACGGATAACCCAGTTCCAGGCATGATTTTCCGGTTCGATGACATTGTCACGAATGCGCTTGAACCTGTTTTTTTCAATCAGGACATTGGCAGACGCCCGCTTGCCATCGTTGAATTCCAGGCTGTTCGGATCGACGCCCGGCGCCAGTCGATCCACGCGATTGAAGAAATGGATGGCATTGAAAGCGTCGGATATCCTGTTTCTGCGAATGGTGATGTTGCCGGCGATATCCCATGCCCGGAAAAAATCACCGTCCCAGGCCCGGTAGTCTGCCTGCAGATCCACACCGGGACGGCCGGTGTTGTCCTTTGAACCGTGGATGGCCGACCAGGGGATCCTGTTCCACATGGCATGGTCAGCGCTGACGTCCTGTTTCCATTTGCAACGGGTTATTTTGAGGTCGCGCGTGGTTGATCCATTTGCGCCGATGGCAATTGTTCCTTCCCGGAAACGTATGCGGCTCAGCGTGATGTGCTGACATTCATCCAGATAGAGAGCTGTCGGCCAGCATCGGACAAATTTGAACTTGCGCACGATGATATGCTTGCAGTGCAAAAAGACCAGAGCGGCTTCATCCGCAGTCTGTCCGACACTGGGATAATAGCCGGCAGCCTGGCGGCGATGGGCGATCAAATTGGCCCGTTTGGTGTATTCAAAAAGACTCAGGCCGCTGGTAAAGACCGCACCTTTTTCTGCTTCGATAAGTATGGGGTTGTTCCAGGTGCCCGCCAGGCCATTGAAGACGACGGGCTTGTCATAGATGCCCTTTTTGACAATCAGGCGATCGCCGGCGGTCAGCTTTTTGCTTTTGCGTGTGATATTTGCCGGGTTAACGCGGATACACACCATTTGTCAGGACTGCCTTTTCTGCCAGCAACACGCAACAATCTTGCATTGGCATCAAGTTTTGACAAGTCTGGCCTTCCTCTAAGGATACCAGTAGCGCGCATTGGCATCACCGCGACGAATAATGACAAAATTATTGGCAAAGACCCGATAGGGTGGGCTCCATTCGCCATCGGGCCATTGCACGCGGATCTGGGCGCGCTCGGCGACGCCAGTACCCACATGAACGAAACCGGCATGACCGGAAGCGTGGCCGCCGCCTGTCTGTATCTTCCGCAGACGCGTCGCATTGCCGGACTTGACGAGGATGGTCGCTCCAACCGCGTTGATATTTTCGCCGTCCTGCTGGAGTTCTATCTGCAGCCAGTTGCCCATGGGTCTGGCGCCCCAGTCGGCTTTTCCACCCAGATTGCGAAAGACACTGGCCGGGGCTTCCCGGTTGACAACCACCAGATCGAGATTGCCGTCCATGTTGAAATCGGCGATCGCTGCCCCGCGGCCCCGCCGGTCAAGGTCGATGCCCGCCCGGTCACCGACCTCGACAAAAGTCCCGTCGTGCTGGCCGAGCAAAAGATTGTCCGGATCGAAGGCGGCAAAATCAGGCATTCTTTCCACATTGCCCTTGGCAATGTAGAGGTCCAGCAGGCCGTCATTGTTGAAATCGGCGAATTCGGAGTGCCAGCCGGTGGAGGGTTTGAGATCACTGCCTATATAGGGGCGGTGGGCGGTCGCATGGCGCTCATAGGCGATGTCGCGGTAAACCGGACGCCCTTCTTCTGCTTCACTGTCCAGCGTCTGCAGTTTGGTGTCGCCCATGGATGTCAGGGCATATTCGGGGAAGCCGTCGGCATCGATATCGCCTTCAGCGATCCCCATGCCCCAGATGTTGACCCGTTTCCAGCCATCTGACCGGCGAAAAAGGCGGGGTGGCTTGCCGGGGTCGACACGCCACATCTGTTCTTCGCCATCGCGGTAATATTGCCGGTCATTGGTCATGCGCAGCGCCGGTGTGCCGGAGCGGTTCCAGTCGGTAAAGAGCATCGACAGGGTGCAAAAACCGGGTGTCAGAATGTCCGCTTCCGAATAGTGCGGGCTGTCCGTGCCCTGGGCGCGCAACAGGACATTGTCGTGGCAGGTGCCCCAGGGCGATCCCGGTGCCGAGCGGTCGACATAATTGCCGAAGGCGAGGGTGGGGAAGGGCTGGTCCCTTTCAAAAGTGGCAGCGAAGGCCGTTGTCCAGGCGCGTCCGCCGTCAAAGGCAAATTCGCGGTTGGCATTGCTGAAGCTGCAATCGGGTCCGCCTTTCAAAATGATGTTGCGGCCAAGGCGCAGCATGACGACATCCTTGAAACCGTCATTGTTCAGGTCGATCGGATAAAGCCCGGTCACGCTCTCCAGTTCCGTGTCGCTGATATCCAGTTTTTGAGGGGTAAATTTCAGCGGTCCTGCCGGTTTGCTTTCATTGACGAAGAGTTGCACCTTGCTGGTTCCGCCGGCCAGCATCAGGTCTGGAAAACGGTCGCCGTTGCAATCAAGGGACGCTGCTCCACCACCGACGAAATATTCCCAGGGGCCCGTGTAGCTGTGTTCGAGGCCTGCAGCCTTTGCCTGTTCAGCCATGACGGGAACATCCATTTGCACAGCTGTTTGCCTGGCTTCATCGGCGGCATGGGCCATCAAGGCCCAGCCACTCATCAACAGTGCTGTGGTTATGCAGAAGGCGGATGTCTTGTTCATGGTTCAATCACCAGGGTTTTCAGATAGGCAATGAGCGCCACCCGTTGGGCATCGTCCAGTTCCATGTAGCGATCCCGGCTTTGGCGTGCGTCGCCGCCATGCACCCGGATAACCTCGTCAAGCGTTGACAGATCACCACGATGTCCAAAGGGGGCCGTTGATGCGATGCCCCATAATTCACCGGTCATGAAGACGTCCCGATCCACGAAGCGCTGGCCGAGCAATTCATTGCCGAGATGGGCGATTTGCTGATCGGCAATGGTGTGCCGCTTGAGGTCACCAAAAAGCGGCACAAGGACGGCTCCGCTCTCATCACGGGGAAGGGCCGCTGACCACGCCATGAGCGCCAGGTCATAGGTCGCGGTTTGGCTGACGTCGCCCTGGCGCAAGGTGCCTGCGCTGTCGAGCGGACCGGGATCAACAAAAGACAGACTGTTCAGCGGCAGATGCCGCCGGTGACATTGTGTGCAACCAGTCTCGTCAAGCAATTCGGAGCCTTCCAGCGCCAGTTGCCGCCATTGCGCATTTTCCGGCGCAAGCTGTATTGGCGGTTTCAGCGTGGCCTGCCAGGCGACCAGCGCGGAAATGTCGCCGCGGGTCATTTCACCCTCTATCCCGTCCGCATCAAAGTCATTTTCTCCGGTCCATCTTGCGCCAAAACGTTCTTCCGCCTGCATGCCGTGATGATGATTGAGTGCATTGACGGTGAATTGTCTGAGCGAACCAATGACGCCTTTCTGGCTGAACGGGCGGATGACCAGATCCGTATCGACACCATCGATTGCTGACAGGTCGACGATACCGTCAGGGCCTGCGATGATTTTTCCGAAATCGACGCCTTTGCTGTTGAGCTGTGCCACCTGCGGCTTGCCGCTGGCCCGTGCCGCTTCCAGGGCAGCGCGACGCTGGTCTTGCAGATCGGCGCTCATTTCACGGGCGAGCAGTTCGATGAGCCCCGCACCCATCAGATGATTGGTGTTGCGTTCATTGGAAAATTGCGGGTCGGTGCTGTCGAAGTCAGCGTTGGTAAAACCTTCGGAAACGAAAACATTGGTGACGAAATCGCCCGCACCGCCGATGATCGGATCATTGTGGCAGGACGAGCAGGCATTGGAATCCATGCCGGCCAGCCGTTGGAATGATTGCTGCGGCGGTCTTTTGCGTTTTGTTGGAATGATGGCCTGGGTGGCCATCGGTCGGCCAACGCCGTCAATGGTTGTAAATCTGGCCTTGAACAGAGCCTCGCCTATGGTCGTCAAGGACTGCAATTTGTCCTTTGACAGTGTTCCTGAATATTTTTCCGGATCCACATGAGCGCCGATTGTCTTTTCCGACCAGGGATCGGGTATGGTCGAATCCTTTGCAGTGGCAGGCGCAACCAAGGCTGCCAACATGAACAATCCGGTCAGAAGAGCTTTAGAAGTCGGCATAATTGGAAACCTCCATTGCAGGATTGCTTGTCCCGGCAAACATGACGTCAAGTTCGAACAGTGCGGTGATTGTGCAGCCGTCTATGATCAGTGGATTCTCGTCCGGAAAACAGTGAATCTCGATGTCATCATCAATCACATCCAGCTTGGTCTTGTTGATTGTTTCACGCAGGGACACTTCGATGAATTCAAATGCTTCCGTTCCCTTTCCGACAAAGGCCACGGGAAAGGAATCCATCAGGGCATACATGTCGGCCAGGCCGGTGCCCAGTGCTTGTCCTGCCTCCCTGTAGGCCGCAATGGCGTCGGCATCTCCGGCACTTGCGGCCAGATGGACGGCTCGCATCTGCTGGGCATTGATATCGTTTCTGGGTTCGTTTGCATCGCTGATGGCGTGGGAACGACGGTAGATGGCATAGTCGCCTGCGTAGGCCTCTATGCAGCCTGTGCGGCCACAGCGGCAGAGCGCGCCATTGGGGATATAGGATATATGGCCAAATTCGGTGCCGGAAGAGCGAATGCCGCTGACCAGTTCGCCATTCAGCATGAGCCCCATGCCGATACCATGTGACAGCAGCACCGCCGCATAATTTCGGTTGTAACGGTCGGGGGCCCGCCAGTGGAGGGCGCGGGCGATCATGCTGCAATCATTGGCGACCCCGACATGCGCATTGAATAGGGATTCCAGTTCGGCTTTGAAGGCGAGGTTGCGATGCGGGGTGATCGGCGACCAGAGCATGGATGTACCATCGACGTCTGTGACGCCCTGCACACCCAGCATGATGCGCTTCAATGCGCGCCCTTCAGACGGCAATTGAGACAATGCGCTTTTGGTAGCGTCCTTGACGATTTCATAAAAGGCCCGGGGGCTGGCAAGGCGTGCCTCGAAGGCCCGATCAATGCCGGCGACGATATTTCCGGCATAGTCTGAAATGGTCACAGACACCCGGTCAAGTTGCAGCACGATGGAAGCCACCAGGGCTGCTGCCGGGTTCAGCGCGAGGCGAACCTGCGGCCGGCCCCGGCCGCTGTTTTCAGAGGCCGTCGCCTCCAGAATGACGATAATTCCTTCGTCCAGAAGTTCCGATGTGATGGCCGATACGGTCGAGGCGCTCAGCCCGGTTTTCGCACATATTCCCTTCCTTGACCTGGATTTATTGTGCCGCAAAACGCCAAGAATACGGGCCCGATTGCGCTTGCGCACATCATCTGATCGTTCAAGCTCAGCCACCGCCCCCATTTCCTCCCGGGTTCAGAGATGAATTGCTGCAATGCAATATATTTGCTGCATTACAACAACTTAGCGCAATATGAAAATCAAGTTGACACAGCTTGGCGATTAAGTCACTATTTTTTTCGAGCCTCGAATTAAATGGCTCATGTGTAAGCGAGACCAATCGTTCCGAATGGGCGGTTCGATGGTCCACTCACCGGGAGGTTGTTAATATGAAGATCCTTAATGCTGCACTTTTAGGTGCAGTTTTTGCTGTTTCCTTTGCTGGTTCTGCACTGGCTGATGGCAAAGTCATTGGTGTGTCCTGGTCCAATTTCCAGGAAGAACGCTGGAAGACAGACGAAGCTGCGATGAAGGCCGCCATTGAGGCAGCCGGCGACAGCTACATCTCTGCTGATGCGCAGTCTTCTGCTTCCAAACAGTTGACGGATGTGGAAGCGCTGATTGCTCAGGGCGCCAATGCTCTGATCATTCTTGCTCAGGATGCCGGCGCCATCGGACCGGCTGTTGAAAAAGCATCTGCAGAAGGCATTCCAGTTGTCGGATACGATCGGCTGATCGAAAATCCGGAAGCCTTCTACATCACATTCGACAACAAGGAAGTCGGCCGCATGCAGGCGCGTGCCGTTCTGGCTGCCAAGCCCGAAGGCAATTACGCCTTCATCAAGGGTTCTGCTGCCGATCCGAACGCGGATTTCCTGTTCTCCGGTCAGGTGGAAGTTCTCAAGGACGCCATGGATGCGGGCAAGATCAAGAATGTTGGCGAAGCCTATACTGATGGCTGGAAGCCAGAAAATGCGCAACGCAATATGGAGCAGATCCTGACGGCCAACAACAACGAAGTTGACGCTGTTGTTGCATCCAATGACGGTACTGCCGGTGGTGTTGTCGCGGCCTTGTCCTCGCAGGGCATGGACGGCACCGTGCCTGTATCGGGTCAGGACGGCGATCATGCCGCGCTGAACCGCGTTGCATTGGGAACGCAGACTGTTTCAGTCTGGAAAGATGCCCGCGAACTTGGCAAGAACGCTGCAACCGTTGCATCTTTGCTGGCCAACGGGACAAGCATGGCCGATGTGCCTGGTGCGGTCAAATGGTCGGGTGGTCCGGGCGGCGTTGAAATGAACGCCATATTCCTGGCGCCTGTACCGATCACAAAGGATAACCTGAACGAAGTGATCGATGCCGGCTGGGTTTCCAAGGATGTCGTCTGCCAGGGCGTCAAGGCCGGCATGACAGCTGCCTGTAACTGATAAGCCCATTCTTGGCGAATGTGCGAAGCGCCGCGGTCTTTGAAGATCGCGGCGTTTTTTGAAATATCTCAGGGGAGGTCCCGACATGACGGACGACAAGGGCTTGCAGGCCGCGCCTGAAGGCGACAGGGCCCGCGCTTCGCAGATGTCGATCCTGGCGCGCTTTTTCAAGGCGACGGAACTCGACACCCGCATGCTGGGGATGATCGGCGCTTTGCTGCTGATCTGGATATTGTTTGATATTTTTTCCGGCGGCCTGTTCCTGACGCCCCGCAATCTGTGGAACCTGTCGGTTCAGACAGCCTCCGTGGCCGTCATGGCCACGGGCATGGTCCTTGTCATCGTGACACGCAATATCGACCTGTCTGTCGGATCCATTCTCGGGTTCGTGGGCATGATCATGGCCGTCACACAGGCGGAAATATTGCCGGCGCTTATCGGCTTCGACAATCCCGTCACCTGGGTGATTGCCTTGGCTGTCGGTGTGGCCGTAGGGGCTGCGATCGGCGCCCTGCATGGCTATGTCATCGCCTATCTCGGCGTGCCCGCCTTTATTGTGACGCTGGGTGGCCTGCTTGTATGGCGCGGTGCCGCCTGGTGGGTGACGTCTGGGCGAACCGTTTCACCGATGGATTCCACCTTTCGGCTGATGGGCGGTGGCCCGACCGGGTCCATTGGCGCGACCGCAAGCTGGGCCGTGGGCATTGTGGCCTGTATCGCCATTGTCGCAATGATCTGGAACGCAAGACGCCAGCGTCAACGGTTCAAATTCCCGTTGCGGCCGCTTTGGGCGGAAACGTTTCTTGCCGGTATCGGCTGTTTCGTCATCCTGGGCGCCGTTTGGGTCGTCAACAGCTACTACTGGCCGATCGGCATCGTGCGCAAATATATCGAAGCCAATGATTTGCAGATAGCAGAATCCGATCTGCTGATTGCCCATGGCATTGCCATTCCGGTGCTTGTGGCAATCGCTGTTGGCATCGTCATGACCTTCATCACCACGCGGACACGTTTCGGTCGTTATGTCTTTGCTCTGGGGGGAAACCCCGAGGCAACGGATTTCGCCGGGATCAATACACGATGGGTGACGATGAAGATATTCATCATCATGGGCATTCTGTGTGCCATTGCGGCGGCGATTTCAACGGCGCGGCTGAATGCTGCAACGAATGCGCAGGGCACATTGGACGAACTGCTGACCATTGCTGCAGCCGTCATTGGCGGCACCTCGCTGGCAGGTGGTGTCGGCACGATTGTCGGCGCGATGATCGGCGCCGTCGTCATGCAGTCGCTGCAATCGGGCATGGTCCTTTTGGGGCTTGATACACCGCTGCAGGCGATTGTTGTCGGCATTGTTCTCGTGATCGCGGTTTGGCTCGATTCGCTCTACCGTCGGACTCAACATTAGAAAGCGCGGGGAAAAGAGATGAACTCTGTTACCGAAGCTCAGCCCCTTGTGGACATGCGCAATATTTCAATCGCCTTTGGTGGTATCCAGGCGGTGGACGATACGTCGGTTGACCTTTTTGCCGGTGAAGTGGTGGCTCTTCTGGGGCACAATGGCGCCGGCAAATCCACTTTGGTCAAGATCCTTTCCGGTGCCTACCGGCGCGACAAGGGCGTCATTCACATCGATGGCAAGGAAGTCGCGATCAACAATCCGCGGGATGCCAAAGCCTTCGGCATCGAGACGATCTATCAGACGCTTGCACTTGCGGACAATGTCGATACGGCAGGCAATCTGTATCTCGGTCGTGAACTGCTGACCCCCTGGGGAACGCTGGATGATGTGGCGATGGAAGCCCGCGCCCGTGATGTCATGGGACGGCTTAACCCGCGCTTCCAGCGATTCAAGGAGCCGGTCAAGGCGCTGTCGGGCGGGCAACGGCAATCGGTCGCCATTGCCCGTGCCATTCTGTTCAATGCGCGCATCCTGATCATGGATGAGCCGACCGCAGCCCTTGGTCCGGAGGAGACGGCACATGTGTCGGAGCTGATTCTGCAACTCAAGTCGGAAGGGATCGGCATATTCCTCGTCAGTCATGATATCCACGATGTCTTTGATCTGGCCGACCGTGTCACCGTGATGAAAAACGGACAGGTTGTGGGGCATGCCAGAACGGAAGACGTCAACAAGGATGAGGTTCTGGGGATGATCATTCTCGGCAAATGCCCGCCGGCGGCCATACCGGGCCCGGGCGCGCTGGCCTCATAGAAATGCCCCGGGCTGTTGCCCGGGTCGCTGCGCGCTGGTTCGTTCGGCATGTGGCATGATGGGAGGTAACATGTATCTTGGAATTGATCTTGGCACGTCCAGTGTCAAGGCGCTGATCATTAATGACAATCAGGCTATTGTCGCGAGTGCTTCTGCCGATCTGGATGTCTCACGACCGGCTGCCGGCTGGTCCGAACAGGACCCGGCAGACTGGATATCAGCGACGCAAAAGGCGCTGCTGCAGCTCAAATCAGACCATGCGCCATTGTTGGCAGCGGTTTCAGGCATAGGCCTGTCCGGTCATATGCATGGCGCCACCTTGCTGGATGATTGCGACCGTGTTCTGCGCCCCTGCATATTGTGGAACGATACGCGCAGTCATGCGGAAGCCGCCCTGTTGGACAGCAACCCATTGTTTCGCGACCTTTCGGGCAACATTGTCTTTCCGGGATTTACCGCCCCCAAGCTGCTGTGGGTCAAAAACAATGAGCCGGACATCTTTGCAAAGACCGGCAAGGTGCTGCTGCCCAAGGATTACCTGCGCCTTTGGCTGACCGGCGAATATGTATCGGATATGTCTGATGCGTCCGGGACGAGCTGGCTGGATGTCGGAAAACGGGTCTGGGCATCCCCCTTGCTGGATGCCTGCGACATGAATATTTCGCACATGCCGCGACTGGTCGAGGGGAGCGATGTCAGCGGCGTGCTTCGCGGGGCGCTGGCGGCAGAATGGGGTATGGCAGGAAATGTCGTGGTTGCAGGCGGTGCAGGAGACAATGCCGCGACTGCGATTGGCATGGGAACGATTGCGGAGGGGCAGGCCTTTGTCTCTCTTGGTACCTCCGGTGTGATCTTTGCGGCCAATGACAGCTATCGTCCCAATGCGGACAGTGCGGTTCACACCTTCTGCCATGCCATTGCAGAGCGATGGCATCAGATGGGCGTCATCCTGTCGGCAACCGATACGCTGAACTGGTTTGCGGGCATTACCGGCCGGTCGGCTGCCGAATTGACCGGAGAACTGGGCGACACCTTGCGCGCTCCTGGTGCGATCTTCCTGCCTTATCTGTCCGGTGAACGCACCCCCCATAATGACGCCGCCATCCGCGGCGCCCTGACCAATATTTCTCACGCAACGGATCGTCCAGCCATAACGGCAGCGATCCTGCAGGGTGTTGCCTTTGCCTTTCGCGATAACCTCGAGGCCTTGGGCACAGTCGGCACGAAAGTCGACCGGTTGCTGGCCAGCGGTGGCGGTTCGCGGTCCGGCTTCTGGTTGAAGACCATTGCGACAGCCCTCAACGTGCCCATCGATGTTCCCGCTGCAGGCGAAGTCGGTGCTGCCTTTGGTGCGGCCCGCCTCGGCATGCTGGCGTCCATTGGTGCAAAGGGGCTGTCCCTGTGTACGCCGCCCGCCACAGACCACACGATTGAACCGGACGCCGATTTTCTTTCGGCGTTCGATGATGCCTATCAACAATACCGGAAAACATATCCGGCCCTACGGAGTACAATATCATGAGCACAGGTTTTTTTGGGGATATCGAGCGCATTGCCTTTGAGGGCGCGGACAGCACGAATCCGCTGGCTTTCCGCCACTATGATCGCGATGAAGTGGTGCTTGGTAAACGGATGGAAGACCACCTGCGGTTTGCCGTGGCCTATTGGCACTCGCTGTGCTGGGAAGGACTGGACCCGTTTGGCGGCCGAACCTTCGATCGCCCCTGGTTTGGCAATACGATGGAACTGGCCAGGCAAAAGGCCGATGTGGCTTTTGAGATGTTCTCGCTTCTGGGGGTGCCCTATTATTGTTTTCATGACGTTGATGTGCGCCCTGAAGGCGCCGATTTTTCGGAAAATACAAAAAACCTGAATTCCATGGTGGATTATCTCGAACAGAAGCAGGCCGACACCGGCGTCAAGCTCCTGTGGGGTACGGCCAACCTGTTTTCAAACAGCCGCTACATGGCCGGTGCTGCGACCAATCCTGATCCGGATGTCTTTGCCTTTGCTGCTGCAACGGTGAAAACCTGCATGGATGCCACCTTCCGTCTGGGCGGGCAGAATTATGTGCTCTGGGGTGGTCGTGAAGGTTACGAAACCTTGCTGAATACGAATATGGGCCGCGAGCTTGATCAGCTCGGACGGTTCCTCAATATGGCTGTTGAATACAAGCACAAGATCGGCTTCAGGGGCGCGATCCTGATTGAACCAAAGCCGCAGGAGCCGACAAAACATCAATACGATTATGATGTGGCAACTGTATACGGCTTTCTGAAGCGCTACGGTCTTGAAAACGAGGTTCAGGTCAATATTGAGCAGGGCCATGCGATCCTGGCGGGCCATTCCTTTGAACATGAACTGGCAACGGCCAATGCGCTGGGGATATTCGGTTCCATCGACATGAACCGCAATGATTACCAGTCCGGCTGGGATACGGACCAGTTTCCCAACAATGTGCCTGAAATGGCGCTGGCCTATTACCATGTCTTGCAGAGCGGCGGGTTCAAGACCGGCGGCACGAATTTTGATGCAAGACTGCGGCGCCAATCGATCGAACCGGACGATCTGCTGATCGCCCATGTCGGTGGCATGGATTGCTGCGCGCGCGGACTGAAAGCTGCCGCTGCGATGATTGAAGACGGTGTTCTGCCAGGCTTCGTTGAAGAGCGTTATGCCGGATGGCAGGGCGAAGAAGCCCACAAGATGCTCAGTGGCCAATATGGTTTTGATGACATCGCCAAATATGTCACCGATGCCAATGTCAATCCAAAGCCCAGGTCCGGCCGCCAGGAATATCTGGAAAATGTCGTCAACAGGTATGTCTGAGCCATTGTGACACGGAACGCATTGTTGCCAGTCTGAATCAACAATGCGTTCCAATTGTCTGTTTCCATGTCATCTTTTTTGAAGTTGCGTTAAAGGGATGCGCCGTCGATGCTGAAAAATCCGATACTGCCGGGGTTCAATCCAGATCCTTCCATCTGGCGGGTGGGAGAGGATTATTATATCGCAACCTCGACCTTTGAATGGTATCCGGGCGTTCAGATCCACCATACACGCGATCTGGTCAATTGGACCCTGGCCTGCCGGCCGCTGACGAGAACCAGCCAGCTTGATATGCGCGGCAATCCGGATTCCTGTGGGATATGGGCACCCTGCCTGTCCTGGTCGGACGGACTTTTCTGGCTGATCTATACGGATGTGAAACGGTTGGACGGCAGCTACAAGGACGCCCACAATTATCTGGTCACTGCACCTGCGATAGAAGGCCCGTGGTCCGATCCGGTTCATCTCAATTCCTCCGGCTTCGATCCATCGCTGTTTCATGATGAAGATGGTCGCAAATGGTTCCTGAACATGGTGTGGAATCATCATGGCAAGCGGCCTGGTCCCGATGGTGTGGAACCCGGATTTTTCGGTGGTATTCTCATTCAGGAATATGATGCGGACAGTCAGAAGCTGATCGGGCCGGTGACCAATATTTTTGCCGGTTCGAAACAGGCTTTGACTGAAGCTCCGCATTTGCTGCGCCATGACGGCTGGTACTTTCTGTGCACGGCGGAGGGCGGCACCGGCTATGACCATGCCATAACCTACGCACGATCAAGATCCCTTTTGGGTCCCTATGAGATGCATCCGGATATCCATCTGATGACCACCAAGGATGCACCGGATTCAAAACTGCAGCGGGTGGGCCATGGGCAATTGGTGGAGACTCCGGATGGTCAATTCTTCCACACCTTTCTTTGTTCCCGGCCACTGGACGGACTGCGTCGCTCGCCGCTGGGACGGGAAACCGGTATTGCGCCGGTGGTCTATGGTGTTGATGGCTGGTTCCACACGCCGGATCGCAATCCTGTGCCGCCTGAGACGGTCGAAAGCGTTACGGCCTTGCCGACACAGGCCGGTCCGGAAAAATGTCATTACGAATTTGACAATGGTCGCTTGCCGACTGATTTCCAATGGCTGCGAACACCCGAACCGGACCGGATCTTTTCGACTGTTGCGCGCCCCGGTTACCTAAGGCTGATCGGTCGGGAATCCATCGGTTCGTGGTTCGAGCAATCCCTTGTCGCCCGCCGGCAGACGGCAACCAGCTATAGCGCTGAAACATCGGTTGAGTTTCAGCCACAGTCGTTTCAGCAGATGGCGGGACTGACGGCCTATTACAACAGCACAAAATTTCATTATCTCTGCGTCAGCCTGAACAAGGAGGGGCAGCGGGTCCTGGATATCCAGAGTTGTCCGGGAGACTGGCCCAATGGAGATGTGACCTATCCGCTTGCGCAGGAACTTGTCTTGCCAGAGATTGGGCCAAAGAGCGGGCCAGTCTGGCTGGGTCTTGATGTGCGCGGTGCCCATCTGCAATTCCGTTTTGCCCTGGAGGAAGGTGCATGGCAGCCGATCGGACCGGTTCTGGATGCATCCGTCATATCGGACGAGGGTGGCCGTGGTGAACATTCCAGTTTCACTGGTGCTTTTGTCGGCATGGCCGCTCAGGACCTGACAGGTGCCGGGCTCGGCGCTGATTTTTCGTATTTCAGGTATGATAACTTTTAGTATCTCTGCAAACAAAAGCGTGGGCGCCAGGAATGTCGACAGAGTTTCGCTGCGATGTGATTACCAGCGCATGGTAGGCAGACGGCGAAGTGCATTCCAAATCCAGCGAAAAAGTTTGAAGTCGCCTCGAATGTCGCCGAAACACGGATTGTCCCAGTAAAACGCGATCAAGAGACATGCACTTGAAAAAAATCAGTCAATATGCCAGCATTGCCGCAACAATAAGTCCCATTTGGGGGATAACGGGTGAATAATAAGTATCGAAAAATTGGAAACGTTGCTGCTTCCGCATTTATTTGCTTGTTGTTAATTGGCACAATTTCAGACTCCCATGCACAATCTAAATCTGAGCAAGCGAGAGAGTTCATGAAAAGGGGCCTCGCGGCGATTGAATATGAAAATTTTGGAGAAGCTTCAGACTATTTTCAAAAGATCGTCGAGTTGGATATTAAGCTGCCTGAGACGTTCTATTTTCACTACGGAAGAATTAGATACAATATGGGTGAGCTTGAAGATGCATATGCATATTTCCAGAATTATCTGAATATTACGGGCTCTGATGGAAAGTATGCAATAGAAGCCGATTACAAGATGAAAAAAATTGAAGAAAATTTGTTGTTCCGACAGTACACGGAAGATGATTAAATTTTTTTCAAATCTTTCCAAATAGTAATTACTATAATATAATATAAAAAGTATTTTTGATTTAAAAGAAAATTAATGATTACGAAAAATCAGGTGATTTTTGAATTTTCGTGTGCAAAATATTTGTTTGATATTTTATGGAGAAGTATTTTGTTCTGCAGGAATATTTTTGTCAAAGCACTGATAATTGTATTGTTGAATGCGTTTTTTTTGGGCGCGTTCTCAATCTACCAAGATCGTGCGTGGGCTGACGTTTATTGGGAAGATGGGACCTGTTGGCATTGCCCCAGCAGTGGGGGGTTGTGTCTGCCAACGAACGATCAGCATTGTGGACGAAGCGAGGCCGCACGGCCTAATCTCAATGCCGATCACAACAAAAAGTGTGTGGCGATCAGCGAGAACCAAACCGATCCATATTCAGAGTCTTTTCGCTACAACGAAGAGTTAAAGCTTGCAACGTTGAAAGTGGGTAGAACTCGATGCTCTGCTGCCTCTACGCTTTTGAAGAAGCTTACCAAAGATTATTGTTTAAAAATGCATCAGGCCGAAATGGATCCAAGCAACGCTTGGTGTGATGAAGCGCCGGAAAACAACTCCGCGTGCTTGGTTGCCACTTGTTCCAACGGCCATGAAAAAGACGCTTCTTTTAAGAGTCAATATCGCGGTATCGCGCGTGTCCGGTGTGGCCGATTAGATGTACTCGCGTTTTCCCTTGTTGGACGTTTTCCGAATAGCTGGACCTACGATAAAGCCAGTACACAAATCCAATTCGCCTCAAGCGGTAAAATACGAGATGTGACTGGTATTCTTCGTCAGGGTAGTTCCAAAAATTCCCAGTTCGCCAATCATTTGGTCAAGCGGTATTCTCATGCAGCCAAATTTTGTGTTGGGGGCAACACTCCGGAGTTTATCGTTGGTCCCAACGTAAAAGCCTATTCGAGTGACATGGGGGAGATCACCAAAAAGATCGATGAAATTCTGGCTGCGGCGCAAGAAATCCGCCACGATATTTACTCAGGCTTGGCGCCACCACCCCGAAGCTTGGACGAAAAGGAAATTCATCTGGAGGAGCGATCAGAAGGAATTGCCGCGATTCCCGGTTTCTCTATTGATTGGACGGGCGTTGACAACAGTGAGGAAGAATTCAATCCCTACGCTGAAGATTCGAAAGAAGCAGCGAGGGATTTGCTGGATGGATTCGGTGATTGATTATTGTTGCTTCGACTAAGATCTGGATACATTGTTCACATTAAAATGATGCTATTTGACGTTTTGAAAAGGAGATTTCCTTTTTGTGTCAACGATTTCTGCTCGTTTCGGGCAGGATAAATATGTTGAACGAACTAGGTCGTTTGATGAGCAAAAGCGTTATTGCTTAAGCCAGAAGACGCTGTCTCTTCAATGAAAGCGGCGCCCAATCTGCCCGCAGCTATGTGGTTAGTCAATTGGCGAAAATTGGCGCTGGCATTCGGTCAATGAACCATCCATATTTCGACCATCTTCAATATCTGCATGATGGAGCCTGATTTGATCGAAACACCCTATCTGCTTTTTCTGGGCGATGCCCCGGATGCCCTGACTGCAAAAGTTGCTCGCGGAATCAAGGACTGGCGTCCGGAATTCGCTGTTGGACAATTGCGCTTGCCCGGTTGCAAAGCCGATATGGGAATCGCCGACCTGACTATCGACGAGGCCATGGCCAAGGGCGCCAGAACGCTGGTCATTGGCGTTGCCAATCGCGGCGGGGTAATTTCGGAGCGCTGGCTGGAGGTGCTGACGGCAGCCCTTGAGGCCGGCATGGATCTCGCATCGGGACTGCACAATCGCCTGACGCATGTGCCGGTGTTGGCATCCCTGGCCGCTGCCAAGGGGCGCAGCCTGCACGATGTTCGGGTTCCAGAGGTCGCCTATCCGATAGCAAATGGTGAGAAGCGACAGGGCAAAAGATGCCTGGCTGTCGGAACGGATTGTTCCATCGGCAAGATGTATACGGCGCTGTGCATGGAACGGGAAATGCGTGCCCGCAACATGAACGCAACCTTCCGCGCCACCGGCCAGACGGGTATCCTGATCACCGGATCCGGCGTGCCGCTTGATGCGGTGGTGGCTGATTTCATGTCCGGTGCCGTGGAGTATCTGACACCGGATAATGATCCGGACCATTGGGATCTGATCGAAGGGCAGGGCAGTATCTTTCACCCCTCCTATTCCGGTGTCACCATGGCGCTGATCCATGGCGGGCAACCCGATGCACTGATCCTGTGCGACGAGCCAAACCGTCCCCATATGCGCGGCCTGCCGGGCTATAAGGCTCAGAGTCTCGAGATATTGCGCGATACGGCGCTGCAGCTTGCCCGGATCGTCAATCCGGATTGCAAGGTGACCGGTATTTCGCTGAATACTTCAGCCATGGGAGACGATGAGGCTCTGGACTATGCGGCCAAGGTTGAAGAGCGTATGGGGCTGCCGACGGTTGATCCCTACCGCCACGGAGCCATGCGGCTGGTGGATGGACTTTCATGATGGGATCAAAGTGCATATTGAGCGTCGAGGAAACCATTTTTCCGATGGCGGAGATATTTACAATATCCCGTGGTTCGCGCACCGAGACGCGCGTTGTAACGGTGTCGCTTGAACGGGACGGACTGGTCGGACGGGGAGAAAGTGTGCCCTATGGGCGCTATGACGAGACTGTCGAGGGTGTCATTGCCGACATTCGTTCCATGAGCGACACTATGGCTTCGGGCATGACCCGCCAGGCGCTGCAGGATCTGCTCCCAGCCGGTGCTGCCCGCAATGCCCTGGACTGCGCCCTGTGGGATCTGGAATCCAAACAAAGCGGCAAACGCGTCTTTGAACTGGCGGGTCTTGCCCCACCGGTCGCCGTGCAGACGGCTTTTACCCTTTCGCTCGCCACACCTGAAACAATGCGCAGCAAAGCGCAGCTCAATGCGCATCGCCCGCTTCTCAAGGTGAAACTGGGTGGTGAAGGTGATCTCGCCCGGTTGGAAGCGGTGCGCCAGGGGGCTCCGAATTCGGCGATCATTGTCGATGCCAATGAGGGGTGGACCCCTGATATCTATGCGGCTTTGGCGCCCGAACTTTTGAGGCTTGGCGTTCGCATGGTCGAACAACCATTGCCTGCCGGTCAGGATGAAGCACTGTTGCATATGCAAAGGCCGCTGCCCGTATGCGCCGATGAGAGTTGCCATGACCGGTCAAGCCTGCCGGAACTGGCGGGCAAATATGACATGATCAATATCAAGCTTGACAAGACCGGCGGCCTGACGGAAGCGCTTGCGCTGAAACGCGAGGCTGCAAAGTTGGGATTTGGCATCATGGTTGGCTGTATGGTTGCCTCGTCGCTGGCCATGGCACCCGCCGTATTGGTTGCCCAGGGCGCAGACATTGTTGATCTCGACGGTCCCTTGCTGCTTGGTGAGGACCGGTCGAACCCTCTTTCCTATGACGCCCTTGGCGTTCACCCTTCCAATCTTGAACTTTGGGGCTGATCATGCGCACTGTCTATGTCAATGGAGACTATGTCTCTGAAGAAGATGCAAAGGTGTCGGTCTTCGACCGCGGCTTTCTTTTTGCTGATGGTGTCTATGAGGTGACATCCGTTCTGGATGGCAAACTAGTGGATTTTCCAGGCCATTGTGCAAGGCTGCGGCGTTCTCTGGGGGAATTGGCGATGGGTTTTCCGATGAGCGACGAGGACCTTTTGGCAATTCATCGCCGACTTGTGGTCGAAAACCAGATTCAGGAAGGGTTGATCTATCTTCAGGTAACGCGCGGCGTCGCTGAACGGGATTTCCTGTTCCCACCGGAAGAAACGCCACGCACCGTGGTTCTGTTTACCCAGGCAAAGCCGTTGATCGAAAGCGCGTCTGCCGCAAGGGGGCAGAAAGTGGCGACGGTGGAAGACCTGCGCTGGTCACGCTGTGACATCAAGACCGTTCAATTGCTCTATCCCTCAATGGCCAAGATGGAAGCCCAATCCAGGGGCGCAGACGATGCCTGGCTGGTGCGCGAGGGCGAGGTGACCGAGGGGTCGTCCAATAATGCCTATATCGTTCTGGAGGATGGAACGATTGTCACCCGCGATCTCTCCAATGTCATTTTGAGCGGCATTACACGGCGTGCCGTGTTGAAATGCGCCCGGACTTTGCAGATGAAAGTCATGGAACGTGCCTTTAGCGTTGAGGAAGCACTGATGGCCGTCGAAGCTTTCACGACATCGGCTTCGGGATTTGTCATGCCGGTTGTCGAGATCGACGGTCAAAAGATCGGCGATGGAATGCCTGGCCCAACAGCGAAACACCTGCGGGAGGTTTACATCGCTGAAATGCGCAAGGCTGCAATCTGATTACTACGATTCGCGCGCTTCAAATCTCCGGCGCAATGTTCATTCTGTTTTGTAATGAACATATTATGGAATCTCGGTTTACCTCGCCGGTTTTTTGACGCATTTTGCAAAAATCTTTAAGCACTCATGAGTATTTTGGATAATTGTATTCATGAGCGCTGACATTTTCAGTCACTCGTTGCGGCGAAACCGGCAGGCGTTCTGTCCTGTCGTCGCAATGGAGACATAGTCCGGCAGACTTGGTGCTGCGAACCTGATCAGGGAGACAATCAATATGAACAGCCGCCTGAAACCAAAGGAAATGCCATCCCTTTCCAAATTCGATTGGGAAGATGCGTTTCATCTGGATGATCAGCTGAATGAAGACGAGCGGATGATTCGCGATGCGGCCCGTGCCTATGCGCAGGACAAATTGCAGCCACGGGTCATTGCAGCCTATCGTGACGAGATCACCGATCCTGAAATTTTTCAGGAAATGGGTGAAATGGGGCTTTTGGGCACCACCATTCCCGAAGCCTATGGCGGCGCGGAAGCCAGCTATGTGGCCTATGGCCTGGTGGCGCGCGAAGTGGAACGCGTCGACAGTGGTTATCGCTCGATGATGTCCGTGCAGTCATCGCTGGTGATGTATCCGATCTATGCCTATGGCTCTGAAGAGCAACGACAGAAGTATCTGCCTGGTCTTGCCAGCGGCAAGCTGATCGGTTGCTTTGGTCTGACCGAGCCTGACGCCGGCAGTGATCCGGGCGGTATGAAAACAAAGGCCGAAAAAGTGGACGGCGGCTACCGTCTGAACGGCTCGAAGATGTGGATATCGAATTCGCCGATAGCCGATGTTTTTGTCATCTGGGCCAAATCGGCCGCCCATGATGGCGCCATTCGCGGTTTTGTTCTGGAAAAGGGCACCAAGGGCCTTTCAGCGCCCAAGATTGGCGGAAAGCTCTCCTTGAGGGCCTCGATTACCGGTGAAATCGTTCTGGAGAATGTCGAGGTCGGTGAAGACGCTCTGCTGCCGCATGTTCAGGGGCTCAAGGGACCATTTGGATGCCTCAATCGTGCCCGTTACGGTATTTCCTGGGGTGTTTTGGGCTCGGCGGAATTTTGCTGGCATGCCGCGCGTCAATACGGGCTTGATCGCAAGCAATTCAATCGTCCGCTTGCCCAGACGCAGTTGTTTCAGAAAAAGCTGGCGGATATGCAAACCGAAATCACACTCGGTCTGCAGGGGTCCTTGCGCGTTGGCCGGTTGATGGATGAAGGCAATGCGGCACCGGAGATGATCTCGCTTGTCAAACGCAACAATTGCGGCAAGGCGCTGGATATCGCCCGAATGGCGCGTGACATGCATGGCGGCAATGGTATCTCAGAAGATTTCCAGGTCATGCGCCATATGTGTAACCTGGAAACCGTCAATACGTATGAGGGTGCGCATGATGTGCATGCGCTGATCCTGGGGCGGGCGCAGACCGGATTGCAGGCCTTTTTCTGAGGCAAGTGAAATCCAGGGTCTGGGTTGTCTCAGCATAATCCAACAGGGTAGGGAACGTGTCACGCAGGCTACCGCAGACCAGTTTTCTGGAGACCTTTGAAGCTGCCGCCCGACGCGGCAGCTTCACGCTCGCGGCGCTTGACCTGAACATGACCCAGGGGGCCGTCAGCCGGCAGATAAAAGCGCTGGAAGAACAGCTCGGCACAGCCTTGTTCCTGCGCGAACGCCAGCGTGTATCGCTCTCACCGGCCGGGGCAGCCTATCTGGATGAAATATCGCAAGCCCTGTCGATCATTCGCAAGGCCTCCACCGCCTTGCAGATAAACCCTGATGGCGGTGTTCTCAATCTGGGTATACTGCCAACATTCGGCACACGCTGGCTGGCCCCGAAATTGCCGGATTTCCTGCAGCATAACCCTGGTATTACCGTTAATCTCAGTACACGGCTGCGGCCCTTTGATTTCGATGTCGATCTGCTGGACGCGGCCATCCATTTTGGCTCGCAGGAATGGCCGGGGACGGAGCATCTGTTCATTGCGGAGGAAACCGTTGTCCCCGCCTGCTCGCCGACATTGCTGCCCGAACTGGACATCCGGTCCGTCGAAGATATTGCCCGGGCGCCACTCTTGCATATTGCAACACGACCGGAAGCCTGGACACGCTGGTTTGCCATGAACGGTATGGAGACGGAGGTCGTTGCGGGCACGACCTTCGATCAGTTCGCCACCCTGGCGCAGGCGGCGGCCCATGGTCTTGGCCTGGCCCTGCTGCCGGAATTTCTGATAGAGGAAGAATTGCGCAGCGGCAAACTGGTCGCTGCCTGGGACAAGGCCAACAGGAGCATCGGCAGCTATGCGCTCATCTGGCCCAAACGGCGAAGCAGCCACCCGCCCTTGCTGCGTTTTCGCCGCTGGATGGAAACTGTCGTTGCCAAAGACCGCGACACTTCCCGGGTCCCCTGATGCCTTTTGTGCGGTGCACATATTATGGTCGTTTGCGCATAAATCCACCAATGATTGCAGATGTGTTATGTGCAGGAACGATGTTTGCAATCTGACAAGCTATTGAAAAACATACAAGAAGATACGCATGTTGGAATTGGCACGGGTTTTGCTTTTAGTAAGGCAGGTCCAGAGGGGACCCCAACCAGGTGCCCGCCAAAGGGCGCCGGATACAGCTGTCAGGCGAAAGCCGACATCGCATGAATGAATGCGGCTCGCCTGACAGCGATTTGGCAGCAAGAGTACGTGTCGTTTTATTGAAGCAATCTGTTCCTGATCTTTGGTATTAGACGCTTCGCCTCCTCTCACGGAACGCCCGTGGGCTTTCGCCGGTCTGGCCGGAGAAAAAACGACTGAAATAGGATGGAGAGGCGAATTTTTGTGCGTAGGCAATTTCCGCTATCGGCATGTCAGAAAACATCAATTGCCTCTTTGCTTCCAAAACAATGCGCGCATGGATGATTTCGCCTGCAGTCTTCCCCGATACTGTCTTGATCGAACGCGACAGGTGCGTGGGTGTGACCGACATCAGGTGGGCATAGGCCGCCACTGAGCGGATCTCATTGAAATGTTGATCGATCAGGTTCTGAAACTGGCGCATAAGCTGCACCCGTCGGTCATTCAGGACGGTCTCCAATCCGCTATGACGCCTGAGGCCCCGATAGAGGCAGACAAGCAGCAAACGAAAAAGCGATTCCAGAACGATGTTTCGCTCTTCGTGGGATTGCCGGTGTTCCAGTTCGATTTTCTCGCTCAGCATTTTTGCTTCCGTCAGAATATTCTGATGCGCTTTGCCTTCAATCAACTGCGGATGATTGATCCAGTGTTCCATCCAGATCATGTTCTGCATCAGGCGTGCAACGTCCGAGGTCGGTACTGTCATGACCCAGCCTTGCATGCCTTCCTGATATTCAAATCCATGCGTGCTCAAGGCGGGTAACCAGATCAGGGCGGGGCCGTGAATTGGTACATCTCGACCATCGATCCGCCCTTGCACGTGGCCTTTGTCGAAGACAAAAAGCTGCGATAATCCCTCGTGATAATGAACGTCAACCTTCCAGCCGTGAATATGGCGCCGTTCAGCAATTCTTTCGCAATTGAGAAAGCCCATGTGCTCGGATGCATCTCCAAGCACGAAGCGTTCTCTATCCGGCTTTGTCCCAGGTATGGCGTATCGTCCAATGTTGAAAAAGTGCTAGAAATAGTCAGCTATGTGTATTGATTTGATCGCAATTTCCACAGAAATTATGGAAAAATAACGGGTTGGGTAAGTTGGCCAGGGTTTCTTCCTGTCGATATTGTGAAAATGATGCGGAGACAATCAGGATGAATATTGCGATTGCCGGGGCTGGTATAGGGGGGCTGACCACAGCGCTCTGCCTGCACGAGATGGGATTCCAGGTAAAGGTCTTTGAAGCCGTAGGCACAATTCGGCCGCTGGGTGTCGGCATCAACCTGATGCCACACGCGTCCGAGGTGCTGCACAGGCTTGGCTTGGCAGAGGTATTGCAAGCGGTGGCGGTTCGCACCCGCTGTATTGAATACCGTACAAAGTACGGGCATCTCATCCAGTCCGACCCGCGCAATGTGGCAGCGGGTTTTTCGGCGCCGCAATATTCAATCCATCGTGGCGATCTTCAGATGATATTGCTTGATGCCGCTCGGGAACGGCTTGGGGCGCAAACGGTCGAAGCGGGAAAGTCGGTTGCAGGTTTTTCGCAGACCAGCAGCGGTGTAACCGTGCAATTTGATGATGGCGGCACCTATGTGTGCGATCTATTGATCGGCGCAGACGGATTGCATTCGAATGTCCGCCGGCAATTGCACCCGCATGAAGGTCCAATAAACTACGAAGGCACAATGATGTTTCGTGGGGCTCTGGAGATGGATCCGATCGGAGACGGCAGGACCATGGTGATTGCGGGCAATCACGATGTGAAATTTGTGACCTACCCGATCAGCGAAAAAGCCCGCAAACAGGGTCGTGCCCTGACCAATTGGGTGGCTGAGGTGCGCAACTCGCAGCCGCGCCATATTTATGATGCCGACTGGACGCGGGAGGGCAGCCGCGATTTCATTCAATCGTTCAAGGACTTCCAGATGAATGACATGGATGTTGTAGACATCCTGGAGAAAACAGAACATGTGACGGAATTCCCCATGGTGGACCGTGATCCTCTTTCCATCTGGACCTCGGGGCGAGTAACCCTGTTGGGCGATGCAGCGCATCCGATGTACCCGATTGGCGCCAATGGCGCCTCACAGGCCATTCTTGACGGGCGTTGCCTTGCCGATAGGCTGGCGGCCAATCCAGGACCGCAAGGCCTGCAGGATTATGAGGAAATGAGACTGCCGGTAACGACAAATATCGTCCTGTCAAACCGACAGTCTGGTCCAGAGCGCGTGTTGGATATTGCCGCTGCAAGGGTCACGGGACCGCACGACAGAATTGAAGATTTGATCACCCGGGAAGAGTTGGATGAGGTTGCGGCCTCCTATCGCAATGTTGCCGGGTTTCAACGCAAGGGGAAATGATAGATGGGTGCGTTTTACGCTGGTTTTATCGCAGAAGAACTGCCTGTGCGTGTGCGCTTTGCGCGCGGTGGGCGCCTCGAGCTTGCTGAGGATATGGAAAAACTGGGTTGCATGCGGGCTTTGGTTTTGACCACGCGGCATCAGGCAGGGCAGGGCGAGCAAATCGTGTCTGCGCTTGGGTCAAAATGTGTCGGCCTGTTTTCCAATGCGACCATGCATACGCCGGTTGAGGTAACGCAGGAGGCCATGGAGGTTGCGCAGAAGCTGGAGGCGGACTGCCTGATCTCCATTGGCGGTGGCTCCACCACTGGTTTGGGCAAGGCCATCGCCTATCACACGGATCTGCCTCAGATTGTGGTGCCCACCACCTATGCGGGCTCCGAGGCGACGTCGATTCTGGGCCAGACCGAGAAGGGTGTGAAGACAACACTCATGTCAGAACGCGTTCAGCCTGAAGTCATTGTCTATGATGCGGAATTGGTCGTGGGCCTGCCTGCCGCCATGACGGTCACCAGCGGATTGAACGCAATTGCACACGCCGTCGAGGGTTTATATGCCCGTGATCGCAACCGGCTCTCCGATACACTTGCGCTTCAGGGGATAGGAGCCTTTGTGGACGGCTTGCCTTTGGTTGTCGACAATCCTTCTGATCTGGACGCGCGCGAAGATACGCTGTTTGGCTCCTGGCTGTGCGGCACGGTTCTGGGGCAGGTGGGGATGTCGCTGCATCACAAGCTTTGCCACGTTCTGGGCGGCAGCCTCAACCTGCCGCATGCCGATACCCATGCGATCATCCTGCCGCACGCGATTGCCTATAATGAATCTGCAGCCAAAGCGTGCCTGGCGCCAGTGGCCGCTCTCTTGGGCAGCAAAACTGCGGGGGCGGGGTTTTACGACTTTGCAATGAAGCTTGGTGCCCCTGCGGCCTTGAAGGATCTGGGTGTGACCAAGAGCCAGTTGGATCTTGTGGCTGATCTGGCCGTCAAGAATGTCTATTGGAACCCCCGTCCGGTTGAGCGCGATGAAGTCTATGCTTTGTTGACCCGGGCCTGGGAAGGTGCGCCGCCTGCCTAACCATCGATGAAACAAGGTCCATTGGGAGGATAGATAATGACTCGCTTTTTTAACGAGGAAAGCTCGGTGGAAACCGTAAATGAGCGCATGGGCGATGAAGTCAATCCGCGCTTGAAAGCGCTGATGACTTCGCTTGTCGCGCATCTGCGTGCTTTTGCAAAAGACGTGAATCTGACACAGGACGAGTGGGATTTCGCCATCGATTTCCTGACGAAGACCGGTCAGATTTCCAGTGTCGAGCGGCAGGAGGTTATCTTGCTCAGTGACGTTCTGGGGCTCTCCATGCTGGTGGACGCCATGAACAACCGTCGGCCTGTCGGCGCCACAGAAAACACCGTGTTGGGTCCCTTCCATGTTGAGGGTGCCCCCATTCGCAAGATGGGCGACACCATATCGATCGATGGAAAAGGTGAGAGCTGTGAGTATGTTGGCAGGGTCTGCGATCTGCAAGGCAATCCAGTCGCGGGTGCGCGGATCGATGTCTGGTCTGATAATGCAGATGGCTATTACGACGTGCAGCAGCCTCAGGTGCAGCCCAAATGGAACAATCGGGGCATTTTTGTTACGGAGGCGGACGGCAAATACAACTTTCTCGGTATCAAGCCAGTGTCCTACCCGATTCCCAATGACGGACCGGTGGGCAAAATGCTGGCGGCACTGGGGCGCCATCCCTATCGTCCCGCGCATATGCATTATCTGGTGACGGCGCCTGCCTTTCAGAAACTGATCACGCACACTTTTGTCGGCGATGATCGCTACATTACTTCAGATGCCGTGTTCGGCGTAAAGGATACGCTTGTTGCGCCCTTTGAGCGGGTCAACAATGGCAAAACAGTCTGGCGCTCCCCCTTCGATTTCATCCTGGTGCCAGATGAAGACGAATGAATCCGAGCTGTTGTGGCATGCCTGTGAATTGAGATTATAAAAAGTCCATTGCTGTTGCCTGTTCGGGTCACGGGTGGTCTTGCGCAACAACCTTTCTGAGGATGTCTGCAAAATAGTCGCCGGCAGAGCTCAGTGCGGATTGAGCTTTTGTGATCAGACCGACCGAACCCATGGTGGAATCCGTGTCGATCGGCAGTGTCACGAAGGAGCCATCGGCAATTTCGGCCGACACGACGCCGCGGGAAATGATCCAGATTGCCTGATGTTTCGACACAAAGGCGCGCCCAAAGGAATCCGATACCGTTTCTATCACCTTCAGGGGTTCCGTGATGCCCTGCTCGATGAACAGCCGGTCGACAAAGGGGCGGATGATGGACTGTTTGGTCGGCACGAGCACCGGGTAATCGTTCAGCGCATCGACGGTGAAGCGTTTCTTGCCGGCAAGCGGGTGATAGGCGTCGACGGCGAAAATGACCTTGTCGCGAAACAACGGTTCGAAAATCAGTCCCTGCATGTTTTCGGGTGCTGGCAACCGGCCCATCACCAGATCCAGTTCTCCCATGCGCAACTGATCAAGCAACGCCCGGTTCTCGCCGGTGACGATCTTGAGCCGGTTGCGCATGCCCGATGAAAGATATCTGGAGACGGCGGTCGGAATGATGGTTGTGGAAACGGTCGGCAAGGCGCCCAGGCGAATATTCGGACCATCGGCAAGGTTAAGCTCGGCAAGCGCGTTGATGCCGTTGCGCGCTGAAGCCAGGCTGCTGCCGGCGTGGCGCAGAAAAACCTCGCCATAATTGGAGATGCGAATGCCGCGGCCTTCGCGTTCGATCAGCGGCTTGCCACATATTTCCTCCAGCTCGCGTATCGTCCTCGTCACGGCGGGTTGTGTCAGATGCAAGCTTTCCGCAGCGCGGCTGACGCTTTTCTGGCGTGCCACTTCGACAAAGGTCTCGAGGTGGCGCAGTTTTATTCTGCGCAATAAATTCATATCGGTTTCGCTATTTTTTATGACGATTTATGCATTATTCATCTCTGAAAAAACATGTAAATATGTTTTTGAAGGATTTGTCCGTTTTCTTTGCCTCGATCAGGCGCGCTTTCGAAGTCAATTTTCGGTCCAGAGCGTCTTATGATGGTCTGCCTCGCGGCGGAGAACAGGTATGAAGACAGGGCTTTTTGCCGCAATTGAAACAGAATGGAGTGACCGATGTCCAAGGTCCATGAAACGCCTGACTGGCTTGACACCGGTATGAAAACACGCCGCAAGGTCCTGGGCGATGCCCATGTCGATCGCTCTGAAGCGCGAAAGACACCTTTTGACGCACCCTTTCAGGAACTGATTGTCGATGCGGCATGGGGACGTGTATGGTCAAGGCCACAATGGACTTTGCGCGAGCGTTCGATCGTGACCATCGCGCTGCTGGCAGCCCTCGGCCATGATGACGAGGTTGCCATGCATGTGCGTGCAACCGCCAATACGGGTGCGACGCGTGAGGATCTTTGCGAAGCGCTTTTGCATGTTGCCATCTATGCCGGTGTTCCGGCGGCCAATCATGCCATCGCCATCGTAAAAAACACTTTTGCCGAAATGGATTTACAGGAAACTGGGGAGGCCAAACATGGGTAATGCAAAACCTGAAACCGGGGCGTTTTTTCCGCGCGACCGTAGCTTGCATCCAAAAGCATTCACGCCCGATTACAAGACCAGCGTGGTTCGGTCTCCACAAAAGGCGCTGCTGTCGCTCAATAATACGATCAGCGAGATCACTGGCCCTGTCTTCGGTCACGAGATATTGGGTGAGAGAGACAACGATCTCATTCTCAATTTTGCAAAGCCGGGTGAAAGCGCGCTTGGTGAACGTATCATCGTGCATGGCCGTGTCCTTGACGAGCGCGGCAGGGGCGTTTCAGGTGCGCTGCTTGAGTTCTGGCAGGCCAATGCCGGCGGACGTTATCGCCACGCCAAGGAAGGCTATATTGCGCCGCTTGACCCGAATTTTGGTGGCTGTGGCCGCACCATCACCGATGACGATGGCACTTATTCACTCAGAACCGTGAAGCCTGGGCCTTATCCATGGCCCAACGGTGTCAACGACTGGCGCCCCTCGCATATTCATTTTTCCGTCTTCGGTCACGGTTTTGCCCAAAGGCTGATCACCCAGATGTATTTTGAAGGTGATCCGCTCATACCGCTTTGTCCGATCGCGCGCACGATCACCGATCAGGCAGCGCTTGATCAACTGATTGCGCCACTCGACATGGCCAATACGATTCCGATGGATGCACGTGCTTTCAAGTTCGACATTGTCTTGCGTGGTCGGCGTTCAACGCTCTTTGAAAACCGTATGGAGGGCAATTAAATGGCTCAACAGCTCAATCATTTGAGGGAAACCGCCTCGCAGACCGCCGGGCCTTATGTTCATATTGGCTGCGTTCCGAATTTTTCCGGTATTTCCGGTGTCTATGATGAAGATCTGGGCATCGCCATGGTCAATGAGAAGACCGCAGGAGAGCGGATTGTCATCGAGGGCCAGGTGCTTGACGGGACAGGGACGCCGCTGAAGGACGCGCTGATTGAAATATGGCAGGCAGACAGCCAGGGTCTCCACAACAGCCCGTCTGAGATGCGCGGCACAGCAGATCCCAATTTCACCGGTTGGGGACGTCAGGCCATGGACATGAGCACTGGTGTGTTCCGGTTCGAGACCGTCAAGCCTGGTCGGGTGCCATTTCTGGATGGCCGGTTGCAGGCGCCGCATGTCTCCCTGTGGATCGTTGCACGTGGTATCAATCTCGGCCTCAATACACGGATGTATTTTGCCGATGAGGAAGCCGCCAATGCTGAAGATCCGGTTCTTATGCGCATTGAGCATCAGGTCCGCGTTCCGACGCTCATGGCTGCCCGCAAGGGTGATACCTATCATTTCGATATTTACCTGCAGGGTGAATCCGAAACCATATTTTTCGACATCTGAGGACTTTTCGTATGGCAAAATTCTTGTCTATTCGTGACGCTGTCGCGAATAACCTGAAGCACGGCGACAGTGTGGCCTTTGAGGGGTTTACCCATCTCATTCCCCATGCCGCTGCCCATGAGGTGATCCGCCAGGGCTTCAAGGACCTGACAGTCATGCGCATGACCCCTGATATCATCTACGATCAGTTGATTGGCATGGGTATGGTCAAAAAGATGATTTTCTCCTTCGCCGGAAATCCTGGTGTTGGCCTGCTGCGCCGCGTGCGCGATGCGGTTGAAAATCAGTGGCCGCATGCTCTTGAGGTGGAAGAACACAGCCACGCCGCCATGGCCAATGCCTATGAAGCCGGTGCTGCCGGTCTGCCTTGCGCTGTGTTTCGCGGCTATCTGGGTGCCGAACTGGCAAAGGTCAACGCCAATATCAAGTCCATCATCTGCCCGTTTACAGGTGAAAAACTGGCGGCTGTTCCCGCCCTGCGCCCCGATGTGACCTTCATTCATGCGCAAAAGGCTGACCGCAAGGGCAACGTGCTGATCGAGGGAATTCTGGGCGTTCAAAAGGAAGCTGTGCTGGCGGCCAAACGGGCGGTCATCACGGTTGAGGAAGTGGTCGATGATCTCGATACCCACACCAATGCCTGCATACTGCCGCACTGGACGATTGCCGCCATTTGTGTGGTTCCGGGCGGTGCGCATCCATCCTATGCAAGCGGCTATTATGACCGTGACAATGTCAATTACATCGAATGGGACGCCATTGCTGCCGACCGTGAGAAATTTCTGGCATGGATGGACAAACATGTGTTGAAAGCACCACCCGAAATATTCGCCGAGCGGGTGCGGCATCTGAGGGCCTCCGCATGAGCAATGATTTTACACCTGACGAAATGATGACCATTGCCGCCTCGCGGGCATTGAAAAATGATGATGTGTGTTTTGTCGGCATTGGCGCCCCCTCTGCTGCCTGTAATGTGGCGCGGCTGACCCATGCGCCTGAGATCACGCTGATCTATGAAAGCGGAACGATCGGAACTGCGCCGAGCGTGCTGCCTCTTTCCATCGGTGATGGTGAATTGTGCGAAACGGCCGTGTCGACGGTGGCCGTGCCTGAAATGTTTCGCTACTGGCTGCAGGGCGGACGGGTCACCATCGGATTTCTGGGTGCCGCACAGCTCGACAAGTTCGGCAATATCAATACGACCGTGATCGGTGACTACGATCGGCCGAAGATACGTCTGCCCGGTGGTGGTGGCGCACCCGAGATTGCTTCTTCATCGGGTGAAATCTATATCACCATGAAACAGACTCTGCGGGGAATGGTTGATAAAATCGATTTTGTTACCTCCTTCGGACATGGCACCGGCGGCGATGATCGCCAGAAGCTTGGAATGACAACGCTCGGTCCGACCCTGCTGATTACCGATCTTGCCGTCTGGCGTCCCGACCCGGTGACCAAGGAATTCACCGTCGTCTCAATGCACCCGGGCGTGACGAAGGACAATGTTCAGGCGACCTGTGGCTGGACAGTCAAATTTGCCGATAATGTGGAGGTAACTCCTGCGCCAAGTGTTCTTGAGTTGAAAACACTCAGGGATTTGAAAGCACGCACAAAAGCGGCGCATGAAGCGCCATCAGCAAGCGGAGCAAATGCATAATGTCAGAGGCTTTTATCTGCGACTATATTCGCACACCGATCGGACGTTTTGGCGGAAGTCTTTCAAGCGTGCGGGCCGATGATCTGGGTGCTGTTCCGCTCAAGGAATTGGCCGTGCGCAACCCCTCGATAGACTTCGAGGCGGTTGACGAAGTGATTTACGGCTGTGCCAATCAGGCTGGCGAAGACAATCGCAATGTCGGTCGCATGAGCCTTCTATTGGCCAATTATCCTGTGTCGGTGCCGGCCTGCACGATCAACCGGCTTTGCGGTTCCGGCATGGATGCGATCATCACTGCGGCGCGCGCAATCAAAGCCGGCGAGGCTGATCTGATTATTGCCGGTGGTGTTGAATCCATGTCCCGGGCGCCCTTTGTCATGCCGAAGGCAGAAGCTGCCTTCTCGCGTCATGCGGAAATCCATGACACGACGATTGGCTGGCGGTTTGTCAATCCCTTGATGAAGGCGCAATATGGTGTCGACTCGATGCCTGAGACGGGTGAAAATGTCGCCGAAGACTTTGGCATATCGCGCGCCGATCAGGACGCCTTTGCCATGCGCTCTCAGACAAAGGCGGCTGCGGCTCAGGCCAATGGACGCCTGGCGACGGAAATTACGGCTGTGAGTGTTCCCCAGCGCAGGGGCGATCCGGTCGTGGTTGATCGCGATGAGCATCCGCGCGCGACAACTCTGGAAAAACTCGGCAGCCTTGCCACACCGTTTCGCAAAGGTGGATCGGTGACCGCAGGCAATGCCTCGGGCGTCAATGATGGCGCCGCTGCGCTCGTCATCGCGTCGGAGGCAGCCATCAAGAAATATGGATTGCGACCTATTGCCCGGATCATGGGCGGCGCCACAGCGGGCGTTCCGCCGCGCATCATGGGGATTGGTCCGGCACCGGCAACGAAGAAACTGGTCGCCCGCCTTGGTATTTCGGCGTCCGACTTTGACGTCATAGAACTCAATGAAGCCTTCGCCAGCCAGGGTATTGCTGTGTTGCGCGAACTCGGCGTGTCCGAGGATGCAGACTTTGTAAATGCCAATGGTGGCGCCATTGCCCTTGGCCATCCCCTGGGCATGTCAGGCGCCCGCATCACCGGCACTGCAGCACTGGAGCTTGCCGAGCGCAGTGGGAAATTTGCCTTGGCAACCATGTGTATCGGCGTCGGGCAGGGCATTGCCATTGCGCTGGAGCGGGTCTGATATTCAACCGGGTTCGACGGAGTGAAAAGCCTGCGACCAGAATGGGTTGCAGGCGCTCCTGAATATTTTGATTCCGCTGCTCCTGCACGGTTCCGTTCAAACGGAACGGGCTGGAGGAGCCGGCGGGATTACCAATCCGTTATATAATAACATTGATTGCGTAACTGTATTACATATGCCATAGACAATTCCTGTCTCGCCAAGGAGTTTTGTCTGTGCTCAATCCCTCGGAGCCGCTGGTATCGCTGAAGAATGTGGGTCTGGAGAAATCCGGACGATGGCTGGTGCGCGGCATTGATCTGCAGGTTCGCAGCGGCGAAATCGTCACTCTGATCGGGCCGAATGGTTCCGGCAAATCAACAACGGCGAAACTGGCTCTTGGAATTCACCAGCCTGACGAAGGTGAGGCCCGGCGGGCCAGCGGGTTGAAAGTGGGCTATGTTCCGCAGAAAATCTCTGTCGACTGGACCCTGCCGCTGACGGTCGAACGATTCATGCGGTTGACCCGGCGTCTGTCGTCGGCAGATATCAAGCAGGCTCTGGCCGCAACCGGAATAGCGCATCTTGCCTCGGCAGAAGTACGCAATCTATCGGGCGGCGAGTTTCAGCGGGCCATGTTGGCACGGGTCATTGCAGCGCGGCCGGATTTTCTGGTGCTTGATGAACCGGTGCAGGGTGTGGACTTTGCCGGCGAGATTGCACTTTATGAACTGATTACCAAAATCCGCGATGATCTGAGCTGTGGCATATTGTTGATATCGCACGATCTCCATGTGGTCATGGCGGCCACCGATCAGGTGATCTGCCTTAATGGTCACGTGTGCTGCAAGGGCTCTCCTGATGCGGTCGCCGAAAGTGCGGAATACCGAAACCTCTTCGGAGACCGCGCCGCCGCCTCACTGGCCATCTATCAACACAACCACGATCATACACATCTGCCGGATGGCAGCGTTCGCCACGCCGATGGTTCGGTTACGGATCATTGCCATGCAGATGATGGTCACCACCATGACGATGGTGGGCACGAAGATCCTGTTGGCGCTGCGGTTCGCAACAGGCAGGAGACGGACCATGTTTGACGATTTCTTCACGAGAGCCATCTTCGCAGGCGTCGGGGTTGCCCTGGTCGCTGCCCCGCTTGGATGTTTTGTCGTGTGGCGCAGACTTGCCTATTTTGGCGATACGCTTTCCCATGCTGCGCTTTTGGGTGTTGCCATGGCTTTCCTGCTGGAACTCAATGTTACTTTATCGGTGTTCATCGTTTGCGGTGCCGTGGCGCTGGCACTGGTGTTCCTGCAGCGTAATGCGACTCTGTCGTCGGATGCCCTGCTGGGATTGCTGGCGCATTCCTCTCTGGCCCTGGGGCTCGTTGCTCTGGCTTTCATGACCTGGATACGCATCGATCTGATGGGCCTGCTGTTTGGCGATATTCTGGCGGTTTCTGTTGCCGACATTTCTGTCATCTATCTGGGCGGGGCGGCAGTTCTGGCTGTGCTCGCGTTGATCTGGAATCCGCTCTTTGCGGCGACTGTCAATCACGAGATTGCCGAAGCAGAGGGGCAGAAACCGGATCGCACCAACATCATCTTCATGCTGCTGATGGCCACCGTCATTGCCATTTCCATGAAGATCGTGGGCGTCCTGCTGATTACGGCATTGTTGATCATTCCTGCGGCCACAGCCCGTCGTTTTGCCCGGGGTCCCGAACAGATGGCCATCATTGCTGCGCTGATTGGCGCTGCAGCAGTGGTTGGGGGGCTTTTCGGCTCATTGAACTGGGATACCCCGTCAGGACCATCCATAGTCGTGGCAGCTATGGTGCTGTTTCTCCTCAGCCTGTCACCTGTGGCCGGACTATTGTTGCGAAACCGCGCTGTTTTACAGGGAGAGAAACCATGAAATCATCTGAACATGGCGCATTGACCAGGAATCAGGAGCTTGTCTATGACGCCCTGACGGATGCCAAAGGGCCCTTGAGTGCCTACGCAATCCTGGATGGTTTGCGTGAACACGGCATACGAGCACCTTTGCAGGTGTACCGGGCTCTCGACAAGCTGCTGGAGTTCGGCCTTGTGCATCGGCTGGAGAGTCTCAATTCCTTTGTGGCGTGCAGTCATCCCGAATGCGATAGCCGGGAAACCATGGTTTTTACCATCTGCGAGAAATGCGGGAAGGTTTCGGAACTGGCCGACAAGGCCATTGCGGGCCAGCTTGAGTCTCTGGCGGATCTGGATCATTTTGCCCTCAAGGCAGCCACGGTTGAACTCAGAGGCTTCTGCCAGGCGTGCCAGACAGCATCGACGCAATAGGTCGTTTTTCCGGCTTGTTTGAATAAAGGGATATTGTATAGATTTTGCCATGACATTGTGGCGACCAAAATCAGGACAATTGACGCGTCCGATCTATCTTTCCCTGCAACGGCAATTCATTGATGCCATTGAAAGTGGTGCCCTGTTTGCGGGCGAGCAACTCCCGACCCACAGGGACCTGGCCTACGATCTGAATATTTCCGTACAGACCGTGTCACGTGCCTATGAAGCCCTGCGTGATCTTGGCTATGTGACCGGCGAAGTCGGGCGCGGCAGTTTTGTCCGTGCCAGTCGCGGCGATAATGCTGTTCCCTTCCTGCCCAGCCGCGGGGAAGAACTGATTGATCTCTCCCTCCTCAAGCCGGCGCTGGAGTCCCTTCACAGGGATGCCATGAGCCGCGCTTTGCATGCGCTTGCCGACAGATTGCCGTTCAGTCTTGTGCAATCCTTTCGGCCTGATGCCGCTGTGCAGACCCAGATCAGCGGAATTTCGAATTGGCTGAACGGGCACGCGGTACGGGCAAGTCCCGATAATATTCTGCTTACAAACGGGGCGGTTTCCGCGCTTACCGCGGCCTTGATGACAGCCGCACCACCGGGGGCCGTGGTGATTGCAGAAGCAATCAGCTTTCATGTCCTGAAGCCACTGTGTCGCTATCTCGGTTTGCGTCTGTTTTCAGCCGAAATGGACGAGCAGGGATTATGTCCCGAGGCGCTCGAGCGCGCCTGCAGATCAACCAACCCCAGTGTGGTGGTTCTGTTCCCAACGGCCTGCGGACCCAAGGCAGGCGTAATGAGCACAGAGCGACGCAATGCGATTGTTGCAATTGCTCAAAAATACAGTCTTTTCATCATCGAAGACGATGTTCTTGGCAAATTGATTCCGGATGCGCCGCCGCCGATTCAATCGATTGCTCCGGACCGCACTTTCTATCTTAGCTCGTTCAGCAAAACCATCATGCCGGGGCTGCATTTCGGTGTTCTTGTGTGTCCGGACATCAAGATCACAAGCGCCCGCAACAGGCACATGATGACGAACTGGATGGCCAACCCGCTGATGGTCGATATTGCACAAGCCTGGATGTCTGATGGCACCGCGGATGAACTCATTTTATGGCAGCGCAGGGAGTTGACACACCGGCAAGGCCTTGTCGCCAAAGCCCTGAGTGGTTTTGACTATTCGTGCCATCCCTGCGGTCTGCATATATGGTTGCCGCTGCCAGCCGCCTGGGAAGAGGCGGAGTTTGTTCAGCAATTGCGGCGCCAGAATGTGGCTGTTGCCGGCAGTCTGCCCTTCATCATGCAAGAACAAAGCAGTGGCGGCAAGATTGCGCCGGCCAATGCGGTTCGCATCTGCCTTGGCACTGTCGGCCGTGAACCGCTCATTGAAGCGCTGGCAGTCATGCGCGGTTTGCTGGATGGCCAGTCTGAAAGACCGCTGCCGGCATTCTGAAATTCAATGTCAATATCGGCAGATGTTATCGCTCGCCATTAATCGGCGGAAATAGATTGTCATGAGATAATGTTTTGATTGACCCCGGCCTGCCCATGGGGCTGGTATTATCAATGCTTGCGCTAGCCGCAGCATCACAGCTTGTATATCGGGGTGTATCTGGCCATGGTTAAGCTTCCTGTTATTCTGCCCATTGATGCGGTCCGACGGCTGGAGCCTGTGGATGCATGGCGGCGATATACCTGCCCATTGATCTCCTGCAGGCTTGCGGCATGAGCAGGGCCATCAGTCAGACAGAAACTGTCGGACAGCGATTGCCGGTGGCAAGTATCGTTGAAGCAGGCAGACGGATTGAAGACCATATTCTGCAAACCGCGCTTGTGCCGTCCATGACGTTGAGCGAGCAAAGCGGCGGATCGGTCCACCTCAAGTTTGAGCATCATCAATTGACGGGCAGCTTCAAGTTGCGCGGTGCAACCAATGCCATTCTTTCACTGTCAGAGGCCCGCAAAAGCAAAGGGGTTGTGACGTTTTCCACCGGCAACCACGGCAGGGCGTTGAGCTATGCTGCCAGGCGCGCCGGGGTTGCCTGTGTCATCTGCATGTCGGAGCTTGTGCCGCAGAACAAGATTGATGCCATCCGGTCGCTGGGCGCTGATGTTCGCATTGTGGGGCGCTCACAGGATGAAGCACAGGTGGAGGTGGAAAGGCTGGCCGAGGAGGCGGGCATGACCGTTGTTCCGCCCTTTGATGATCCATTGGTCATCGCCGGACAGGGCACGCTCGGCATGGAAATCCTTGATGATCTGGTGAACCCGGACACGGTTCTGGTGCCATTATCCGGCGGTGGCCTGATCAGTGGCGTTGGCCGCGCAATCAAGACCTATTGTCCGCAAACCCGGATTATCGGCATCAGCATGGAAGAGGGTGCGGCGATGGCAGCAAGCATCAGGGCCAGCAAGCCGGTAACGGTCGATGAAGTTCCAACATTGGCTGATTCCCTCGGCGGTGGTATCGGGCTCGACAATCGCTGGACCTTTGAGATGACCTGTGAACTTGTCGATGACATCGTGCTGTTGAACGAAGAGGAAATTGCGGCCGGCATTGCCCATGCCTATTGGCAGGAGGGTGAAATTGTCGAAGGCGCAGGCGCGGTCGGCATCGCTGCACTGCTGGCCGGCAAGATCGACAATCCCGGACAATGTGTGGCGATCATGACGGGTTGCAATCTGGACATATCGGTTCACCATCAACTGATTTCCGGTGAAAGGGTGTCCCTTTGACGGCGCAGACCAAGGTACCGGATATTCGGGTCATTTCAGAGATCGAACTGCGCGCAGCTCTTGGGCTGGATGTGGCGATTGTCGATTGTATTGAAAGCGCCATCGCCACGCTGGCAACGGCCGCCGTCGTCATGCCGCCAGTCCTGTCCATGCATTTTGCCGAAGTGAACGGCGAGGTTGATATCAAGACGGCCTATGTGCCGGGGCTGCCCAGTTTTGCGGTAAAAATCAGTTCGGGATTCTTCGATAACGGCACATTGGGCCTGGCAAGTCTCAGCGGCATGATGGCTTTGTTTTCAAGCCGAACAGGCCATGTCGAAGCCATCCTGCTCGACAATGGATTTCTGACGGATTTGCGTACTGCGGCCGCGGGGGCCGTTGCCGCCCGGCATCTTTCACGGAAAAACTCCAATCGGGTTGCCATTCTGGGAACCGGTTTGCAGGCACGGATGCAACTTGAGGCCTTGTGTCTCGTCAGGCCGATAGACCATGCGGTCATCTGGGGGCGAAGCTTTGAAAAGACCTGTTCCCTGGCAAACGAGATGCGCGAGAAAACCGGCATCAATATCGAGGCGAAGGCAAATGCCCGGGATGCGGTCGCCGGCGCAGACATTGTGGTGACGACAACCCCGGCACAGAGCCCGATCCTGCTAGCTGAGTGGCTGGAGGCGGGCCAACATGTGACGGCCATGGGGTCGGATGCGGCCATAAAGAATGAGCTCGACCCACAATGTCTCGCGCGTGCGGATCTCTACGTCGCTGACAGGCTGTCACAGGTCGAAAGGCTTGGTGAACTGCGCAGGGCGCTGGCGACAGGAACCATCCGAGAAGCGGCTGGCATACCGGAACTCGGTCAAATCATCGCCGGGCAGGTGCAGGGGCGCCGCTCAGAGCGTGACGTGACAATCTGTGACCTGACCGGCATGGGGGTCCAGGATACGGCGATCGCAATTCTTGCCCGCGATCGTCTGGAACGAACCGAACGGAAATCGCATTAGCAAAATACTTTGATGAAGAGGAACCTGACGTGAGCTTGCAGACCATTTCACCGAATTTGAATTTCTCGCTTGAAGAATATACAGCGCGGCTTGCCGGTACCCGCAAGGCCATGGAAAAGGCCGGGATTGACTGTCTGATCATCTCTGACCCGTCGAATATGGCCTGGCTGACTGGCTATGATGGCTGGTCATTTTATGTCCATCAATGTGTCGTTGTGCTGCCGTCAGGAGAGCCGGTCTGGTATGGCCGCGGGCAGGACGCCAATGGCGCATTGCGGACCTGTTATCTGACGCGGGACAATATCATCGGCTATCCCGATCATTATGTGCAGTCCAATGAGCGCCATCCAATGGACCTTTTGTCGTCGATCCTTGACGACAAGGGGCAGGGCAGCGCCGTCATCGGCGTCGAGATGGACAATTATTATTTCTCTGCCGCCGCCTTTGGATCTTTGACCCGAAACATGCCCAATGCGACGTTCAAGGACAGTCTTGGGTTGGTCAATTGGCAGCGGGCCGTCAAATCGCCGGCCGAAATCGCCTATATGCGCAATGCGGGCCAGATCGTCGAGGCGATGCATCAACGTATTCGCGAGACCGTCAAGCCTGGTCTTCGCAAGAATGAGCTGGTTGCTGAAATCTACGATGCCAGTCTGCGCGGTGTTGACGGGCTCGGCGGCGACTACCCGGCAATTGTGCCGTTGCTGCCTTCGGGCGCCGATGCATCCGCACCCCATCTGACCTGGGACGACCAGCCGATGAAACGGGGTGAGGGCACATTTTTCGAGATTGCCGGCTGCTACAAGCGCTACCATTGTCCGCTGTCGCGAACGGTTTTTCTGGGCAAACCCGATCAGCGGTTTCTCGACGGTGAGAAAGCTGTGCTTGAGGGCATGGAGGCGGGGCTAGAAAAGGCGCGGTCCGGCAATAGATGCGAAGATATCGCGGCTGCCTTTTTTGCCGTTCTGACAAAATATGGAATCGTCAAGGACAACCGCGCCGGCTATTCCATCGGTCTTTCCTATCCGCCGGATTGGGGCGAGCGCACCATGAGTCTGCGCTCAGGTGACAGGACAGTGCTGCAATCAGGCATGGTGTTTCACTTCATGTCGGGCCTGTGGCTGGAAGACTGGGGCCTTGAGCTGACGGAAAGCATCGTGATCGGAGATAATGGTCCGGAATGCCTTTCCAATGTTCCGCGCGAGCTTTTCGTGGTTTCCTAAACCGGGTGATGCGATGAAACAGGACACATTGGCTGTCACGAAAGATATTCTGTCCAGGCTGGTTGCCTTTGAAAGTCTGTCAGCGCTGCCCAACCTGGACATGATCGACTTTATCCGGAGCTATCTGGACAGTTTCGGCGTCACCGCGTCGATAAGCTATGATGAGAGCGGCAATCGCGCCAATCTCTATGCCACAATCGGTCCCTATGGTGATGGAGGCGTGGTGCTCAACGGGCATACGGATGTGGTCCCGGTCACCGGACAGAGCTGGAGCAATGATCCATTTGTTCTGACAGAACGCGACGGACGATTGTTTGGACGCGGTGCTGTCGACATGAAAGGATTTCTTGCCTGTATGCTGGCCATGGTGCCGGAATTTCAGGCTCACAACATGAATCGTCCAATTCACATATCCTTTTGTTTCGACGAGGAAATAGGCGGTTTCGGCGCACCGATACTGGTGGATGATATTCTGTCAAAGGGCATGGTGCCACAGGCCGTTATCGTGGGCGAACCGACAAGCATGCAACTGATATCGGGACACAAGGCCGGATTGGAATTGCGCACCGAGATCAACGGATTTGAAGCCCATTCATCCGATCCGACAAAAGGCGTCAATGCGGTGGAATTTGCTGCGCGGTTCATGGGCAAAATACTTGCGACCGCACAGCAACTGGCCGCAAAACCTGCCCATGGATCTGCTTTTGAACCGCCCTATACCACGCTCAATATCGGCATGATCAATGGCGGGGCTGCGCGCAACATTACCGCCGGATCCTGTGCATTCGACTGGGAGGTGCGACCTTTGCCGGGCGATGACGCCCATGCCATCCTGAAAGAGCTGACAACTTATGCCGACGCCGTTTTGTTGAACGAAATGCGCCGGTTTGCACCCGAGGCTGCAATCAGAACCATCATTGAGGCGAATGTGCCGGCCTTTCACGCTGACGAACAATCGGACGCCATGCGCCTGATCCGAGAACTGACAGGTCTGAATTCGAGCCAGGTTGTACCATTTGGCACGGATGCCGGGTATTTTGAGCGGGCGGGGCTTTCTACGGTGGTTTTTGGACCGGGCAGCATTGACCAGGCGCACAAACCGGACGAATACATCGAGATTGCTGAAATTAAAAAATGTCTGGGTTTCATGCGCAAACTTGCCCGCTACCAGGCTCAATGATCCGGAGAGACTATGCGTGCAACCGGCCTGCGACTGGATGATCGCGATCTTGAGATCCTCAAGATATTGCAGGTGGAGGGGCGCATCACCAAGGCGGCCCTGGCAGAACGGGTGAACCTGTCTCCCACGCCCTGCTGGGAACGGCTCAAACGCCTGGAAGACGAAGGTCTTATCGAGCGTTATGAGGCGCGCCTTTGCGTCAAGGCCTTTTCACCGGTGACCATTGTCTTCATGGAGGCGGAACTCGACAGCCACAGAGCCGAGGATTTCAGTCGTTTTGAGCAGGCAATCATTGATCGCCCCGAGATACTGGAATGCTGGGCTGTGGGTGGGGGAATCGACTATCTGTTGAAAATCATTGTCCGCGATGTGGACAGCTACCAGCGACTGGTCGACCGGATGCTTGATGCGCAAATCGGGCTTCGACGCTACTTCACCTATGTCGTGACCAAGTCGGTCAAATGCGAGACAGCCCTGCCTGTGGATGTGCTGACCAACGGCTGAAAACTCTGTGAAAAGTGGAATCGTCTGAAGCCAGCAGGCCACAGAGACACACCGTCTTTTTTGCGCAGATTCTTCGGAAGCACCATCTTTGAAGAACAGAGAATAATGGACGCATTGGCAGGGAAGTGCGTTCATGATCGACACGTCACAAAAGGATTTTCGTTCAACGGCGCTGGCGCGGTTGCAAGACCCCCGGCTGTTCAGGGAATTCAGCTATATTGACGGACGCTGGCGGGCGGCCGCCAGTGGTGAAACGCTGATGGTGAATGATCCATCTGACCAGCGTGTTCTGGGCTCGGTTCCATGTATGAGCACGGCGGAAAGTGCTGAAGCGGTAGACGCGGCACAGGCTGCCTTTGCCGATTGGTCAACGCATCTGCCGCAAGAACGATCCGCCATCCTGCGACGCTGGTTTGATCTGCTCAAGCAAAATCGTGATGATCTGGCATTGATCATGACCCTCGAGCAAGGCAAGCCCTTGTCGGAAGCGCGCGGCGAGATTGATTATGCCGCCGATTTCATCGAGTTCTATGCCGAGGAGGCCAAACGACCGAATATTGAAGGGGTGACCTCTCATCTTGCCGGCGGTGAAGTTGAAGTCTGGCGTGAGCCCTGCGGGGTTGCAGCGCTGATTACACCGTGGAATTTTCCCTGTGCAATGATTACCCGCAAGGCTGCGGCGGCCCTTGCTGCGGGCTGTACATGTGTTGTGCATCCTTCGAAGGAAACGCCCTTTTCCGCTACCGCTCTGGCTGAACTTGCCGAGCGAGCCGGTTTTCCGCCCGGGGTGTTCAATGTGGCCACCGGGGCACCGGCAGAGATCGTCAAACCCTGGACGGAGGACCCGCGCGTGCGTGTGCTGTCGTTTACAGGTTCCACGGAAATCGGCAGGCTGCTCTATTCTCAGTGCGCGCCGACGATCAAACGTCTGGTCATGGAATTGGGTGGTCATGCGCCATTCATCGTTTTTGCTGATGCCAATGTGGATCATGCCGTCGCATGCGCCATATCAGCGAAATTTGCCACTTCAGGCCAGGATTGCCTGGCGGCGAACCGTCTCTATGTGGAAGACGGTATCTACGATGAATTCGCCGAAAAATTCGTGGCGGCCACCCGCGTCCTGACTGTCGGCAGGGGGGTGGATGATCCCCAGATTGGACCGCTGATGAACGAAGATGCGATCCTCAAGCAGGAAAAACAGGTCGCCGATGCGGTGGCCAAGGGCGCTAAAGTCCTGTGTGGTGGCCAAAGGCATGCCACGGGGCCGCTTTTCTATCAGCCAACCGTTCTTGGGGATGTGCCGCCAGATGCTTGCATGCTGCGGGAAGAAACCTTCGGGCCGGTAGCGCCTCTTGTCCGTTTCGGGCCTGATGATGACATCATTGCGCGCGCAAATGACACCGAATATGGGTTGGTCGCCTATTTGCACACACGGGACCCGAAACGCATTTATATGGCCACAAGGGCGCTTCAATTCGGTATGGTTGCCGTCAATCGCACCCGGGTGACCGGAGCGCCGATCCCATTCGGTGGCATGAAACAATCAGGCCTCGGTCGCGAAGGTGCGCGCCAGGGGCTGGAAGCCTTTACCGATATCAAATATGTCTGTCGCGATTTCGCGTGACGCAAAGTGAGGAATAAAAATGCTGACAAATGACAAATTGGCCGAATGGGACCGTGAAAATTTCTTTCACCCCTCGACACATCTGGCGCAACACGCGCGCGGAGAAACAAACAGCCGCATTATCACCGGCGGTAGGGGCGTCTATATTGAAGACCGTGATGGCAAGTCATTTCTGGATGCATTTGCTGGTCTTTACTGCGTTAATGTCGGCTATGGCCGCACCGAAATTTCTGATGCCATAGCCGAACAGGCCCGCGAACTTGCCTATTACCACGCTTACGTCGGGCACGGCACCGAGGCTTCGATCACCCTGTCAAAGATGGTTCTTGATCGCGCTCCGGACAATATGTCGAAGGTCTATTTCGGACTGGGCGGATCGGATGCCAACGAGACGAATGTCAAGCTCGTGTGGTACTACAACAATGTTCTGGGGCGCCCTGAGAAAAAGAAGATCATTTCCCGTTGGCGCGGTTATCACGGTTCGGGCCTGGTCACCGGTTCTCTGACCGGCCTGGAGTTGTTTCACAAGAAATTCGACCTGCCCCTGGACCGGATCATTCATACCGAAGCGCCCTACTATTTCCGCCGGTCAGACCGGAACATGAGCGAGGCGCAATTTGTCGCTCATTGTGTTTCTGAACTTGAAGCCCTGATCGAACGAGAAGGCGCCGATACCATTGCCGCTTTCATTGGTGAGCCGATATTGGGTACGGGCGGGATCATTCCTCCTCCCGAAGGCTATTGGGCTGCGATACAGCCGGTCCTGAAAAAACACGACATATTGCTCATCGCTGATGAGGTTGTAACCGGTTTTGGACGCCTTGGCAGCATGTTCGGCAGCGATCACTACGGAATGGAAGCCGACTTCATCACCATCGCCAAGGGACTGACCTCCGCCTATGCGCCGCTGTCCGGTTCGATCATTTCAGACCGCGTCTGGAAAGTTCTGGAAGATGGTACCGATGAGTTCGGACCGATCGGCCATGGCTGGACCTACTCGGCCCATCCCATTGGCGCTGCTGCCGGTGTCGCCAATCTCAAGCTGGTGGATTCGCTTGATCTGGTCAGCAATGCCGGTACAACCGGCGCCTATCTGCGCAAGGGTTTGAATGACGCGCTCAGCGATATTTCCATCGTTGGCGATGTGCGCGGTGAAGGGATGCTGGCGGCGGTTGAATTTGTTCAGGACAAGGACACAGGCGCTGCTTTTGATCCTTCATTGAAGGTTGGGCCGCAGATCGTCGGCTCAATGCTTGAGCGCAGCAAGGTTATCGCGCGGGCCATGCCACAGGGCGATATTCTGGGGTTTGCACCACCGCTTTGTCTCACACGCGAAGAGGCTGATATCGTCATTGGCGCGACAAGGGATGCTGTAAAGAGCGTTGCTGAAAAGGTCGGCTGATTGGAAAGAAATAATGGATGCCGGTGGTTATTCATTCACCGGCATCTGGCACCGTCATCTGGCCTTTGGCGACAAAGGGTCCGTTGCGGAAATCCGGTTTTCCGTAAAGGAATGGTCCATTCTCCGGTGTGGCAATATGGCCACCGGCGGCGCGCAGAACCGCGTCACCCGCTGCCGTATCCCATTCCATCGTCGGGCCGAAGCGTGGATAAATATCAGCTTCGCCACAAGCCACCAAGCAGAATTTCAGGGATGAACCGATGGAGACCGTGTTGGCGATACGGTGTTCCGCCAGCCATTTGTCTGTTTGGGCATCCCGGTGTGAACAGCTTGCCACTGCAACAGGGCCTGTCGCAGGTATCTTGCGAATGGAGATGGCGTGGCGCAAGCCGTTTGCGGTCTCCGTTGCACCTTCGCCGATCGTTCCGGCAAACAAACGGCCGAGGGCCGGCGCGTAAACGACGCCGAGAACGGGAACGCCCTTTTCTATCAGCGCAATATTGACAGTGAATGATCCGCTGCCATCGTGCTTGATGAATTCCTTTGTGCCATCCAGCGGATCAACCAGAAAAAACCGGTCCGGCACCTTCATGCAGTGACTGTCTTCCTGCTCTTCGGAAACGATGGCAATATCGGGCGCAAGTTCGCGCAGGGATGTCAGAATGATTTTTTCTGCCGCTTCATCCGCTTCTGTGACGGGGGAGCCATCCGACTTTATTTTGGCTGCCGGAATCTCACTATAAATTTTCATGATGGAATCGCCGGCGGACAGGGCAATCCGGGTCAGTCGTTCCGTCAGTTTGGCGTAGTTCATGGGCTTCAGGTTTCAGACAGAGAAAACTTCTTATCCAGATCACAGTATCCTTAACAAATTACCGGTTGCGGGCAACCACCGAGGGACGAATATCTTGCCGTTTTCGCTTTTTGTGCGGCGGTAGCATCCAGGGATCTGCGTGACGGGTTGTGGTAAAAGGGTATTTTAGACTTTAGTTTAATGCTGCAGCGCGTCGCGCAACATGGCTGTGGACATGCCGCCAGTGTGTGACCAGTATGTGAATTGGAGGATAAAATTACCGAAAATGCAAGATATGGGAGGGAAATTCAGGAACGAGCGCCACCGAAGATCAGATCGACATTCCGTTGCGAACAAGCGATATTGACCTCACCCCACAAGTCGATCATTGTTGACACGAGAAGACGAAAGAAATGAACCTGGTAATGACATTTCTTGTTCGAGACGAAATCGATCTGGTCGAGAATAATATCAATTTCCATCTAGAGAAAGGGGTTGATGGGGTTGTCGTAATTGACAACGGATCGACCGACGGAACGCGTGAAATCCTGGAGGATATGGGGAAATCTGCCCCGATTACAGTTTTGGATGAGCCCGGTCGCGACTACCATCAAACACGTTGGGTGACCCGCGCAGCACTCTATGCGCGAGACATGATGGGGGCCGAATGGGTCCTCAACAATGATGCCGACGAGTTCTGGGTCAGTAAGGATGGCTCGCTCAAAGATGTGATTTCCTACGCTCAAGCCAACAATACTCTGCTCTGCCCGCGCCGGAATATGATTTGGGGATATGACTCGCCTGAGGATCGACCATGGTACGAACGGCTCGTTTACCGAGTTACGGCTCCTGTCGAAAAAACGGCGCTCCAAAATATCTACGATTCCCCCTTGCCCTGCCCGTTCTTCTACCTTGACCTGCCACCCAAGGCGCTTGTGCGAACCGAGGGCCTCGTTAAGATCACTCAGGGGAACCATAGCGCTTTGTTCGACACTTCTGTGTCCGCCGTCGAGGCACCGATTGATATCTTTCATTTTCCGGTTCGATCGCGGACCCAGTTCGAGAAGAAGATTGTTCAAGGCGGCCAGGCGTACGAAAGAAACACACAGTTTCCTGAGAGTATCGGCTGGCACTGGAGGCGTTGGTACCGGCTCTACCGCAACGAGGGGATCGACGCCGCGTTAGCAGATGCACTGCCTTCTACGGCAGCCCTTGCAGGTGACCTTCAGGATGGTGTTGCGATAGAAGACAAAAGCTTCGCCTCGCTCGTAGAGCGTACCTGCAATTGGGTGGACAAATGAAGCTGTGTATCGTTGGTACGGGCCGGTGCGGCACAACTCTGATCTGGCAGATGTTGAACGACCACCCCGATCTCTTCGTCTTCCGGGAGACCCATTGGCTGCCTGCATTGCACGACGCCTTTGGCACCACGATTGGATCAACAGAGACCATGCTCGATCTGGTAACGCGTACGCGCTTCGTCACCGGAGAACCCACGACCCTGTTGGAGGTCGATGCCTTCCGCGCCAGTTCACGGTACCGGCCCGAAATGACGGTTCGTGCATTTGCGGACACTTTGGGACAGAGTCATGCGGAAATAAATGGAAAGCGCTTTTGGGGGGACAAGACTCCCGATTACGGCTATTTTCTCGGACCGCTCCAACTCCATTGGCCTGACGTCAGAATCTTGCATTTGGTTCGAGATGGTGTCGCTACGGCCGCCTCAATGTCGAAGCATATAGGTTATCGCGGCTTGGTGGCTGCAAGGCGAATGCATTGGTGCCCACTTTCAATTGACTATGAGCCATCCCAATCCCCTTTTCCTGAAACCGGTATGAGCCATTTTGTGGATCTATGGCACGATCGGTTGGTACGCATTCGCGATGAAGCAACGCGGCTCTCCCCGGGCAGCTATCTGGAAGTGCGCCATGAAGCGGTTATCGCAGACCCCGCAGCCGAGCTCGCCAGGATTGCTCAATTCACCGGTCTCGCTAACGATCCCGCATGGCTTGCCAGAGTGCCAACATTTGTCGATCCTCGTCGCGGCCTGGGCCGCAGCCGACCAGTAGAGGTGCTGAAGGACTTTGGCCCGCGCCCCATGCAACTCCTATCAGAACTCGGCTATGAAGCAGAAAAGAACCAGACATGAGCACTCTAACCCAACTCACCCATGGCCCTGACATTGCGCCATCCGCGATACTCGTGGCGACCTGCGTTCGAAACGAAGCCCTGCGTCTACCCGATTTCCTTGCGCATCACAGGCGACTGGGTGTCTCCTGCTTCCTCATCATCGACAATGCCTCGGACGATGGCACGACGGAATTCCTTAAGGCCCAAGACGACGTGCGACTCTACCACACGAACCAGCTGTATTCGGAAAGCGGCTGTGGCATAGATTGGCAGAACGCCGTGTTGGCTGACGCCGCTGTCGGGCATTGGACCCTGATCTTGGACGCCGACGAGCTCTTTGTCTTTCCCGGCTATGAGCAGACGTGTCTTGCGGACTTCGTCAATTGGGTTTCGGAAAGCCGCGCTGACGCGGTGGCCGCTCCAATGCTAGATATGTACCCAAAAGGTCCCATCGCCAACGTTGGCTATCAACCGGGTGACTCGCTGCTTGAAACCTGCCCTTGGTTCGACGGCACCGGATACAGCCGTCACTCCATCGCGCCTGGGCTTGAAGTCATTCATCGGGGCGGCCCACGGAAACGGCTCTTTTGGGACGGCCGCCAAATAGATTATCCCTCACCAGTGCTTTACAAAATTCCGCTTGTACGCTGGCAGGCCGACTTCTCACTGACGGCTTCCACCCATGTGCTAAAGGGTGCCAAACTAGCGAAGGTAACTGGGCTCCTTCTCCACTTCAAGTTTCTCCAGGATTTCGCGCAAAGCGCCGAAAACGAGTCACGTCGGGCAGAGCATTTCATGGGTGCTAGACAATACGCCGCCTATAGCGAGGTTCTGGCTGAGGACACGGACATTACCGCATTTCATGATGGCTCAGTTCGATTCAGCAATAGCCGCCAGCTCGTCGAGCTGAACCTCATGATGGCGCCGACATACTATCCGTTTTTGCCTGTGGTTAGGACCAATGCAACCAATGGCTCACCACAGGAGGACGCCATCGTGCAGAGCACCTGGAAGGATTTTTTTGTCGTTGACCAGAACGTATGCGACCTCGGTGGCAATCTCCGCCACGGTGATGGTAAAACGATCACGCCAGCCCTATGGCAAGCTCTCATCGATCGATTTGCGCCGCGTACAATGCTCGATGTGGGTGCGGGAGAAGCACACGCTGCGGCCTTCTTTGCGCGCCGGGGGATCATCGCCCACGGATTCGACGGATTGAAACAGAATATCGCACGGGCGGTGCACCCAATTGCTCTCCACGATCTCAAAGCCGGGCCATACACCTATCCCTGCGACTTGGTGTATTGTGCCGAGGTCGTGGAGCATATCGCTGAGAAGTATCTCGACCATTTGCTGGGGACACTTACAAACGCGCCAGTGGTTGTGATGACTCATGCAATGCCTGGCCAGAGAGGGCACCACCATGTGAATTTGCAGCCTCCGGAGTACTGGGTTGAGAAGTTTGCAACGTATGGCTACCGGCCCACAATTGACATTGACGTATTGCGCGACATTGCCCGACGTGAGCGGGCGGACAGTTTTTTTGCGCAGTCCGGGCTGGTATTTTTGAGGGCGGTACCAAGTAAGCGATAAAAACGTTCGGTCTTTTCCGATACGTAGGGTTTGTTCCGCACCTGAGGCCCAACGAACTTCGCGCCTTCCAACCGCCTGTGACCCGGAACCGAAAAATGTGCTAGGATCAGACAATGCCCACCTCTCCGACTGCAGAAATTTTCCTTGACGCCGTACGGGAAAAGGGGATCGAAACCGCGCTTTTCCTGGCGAGCGATTTTCGGACGGGCTCGACACTGATCGGAAGGTTGTTGGAGTTGCAAACTGGGCTTCCGTTCCAACGTGAGTCCTTCAATACAGTTCCAACCTGGCATGTCATGCAGGAAGCGCCGCTGCGGCAGGCGGTCCTGGCGGCGCTGGGACCAGTTCGGTTCGGGTGCATGGGTGCCAAGCTCATGTGGCCACACCGAAACAATCTGGCCCGGGTTCTGGGCCGTAACACAACTGACGCCGTCGTCGACTTCCGTGAGTTATTTCCGCGCGCGCGATTTGTGCACGTGGCGCGCCGGGACAAGGTGGCCCAGGCGGTATCTTTCCATATCGCGCGACACAGCAACGTGTGGTTCTCTTCGCAGGTTGCCAGGGACCTGTACGGTCCGGTTTCGTACAATTTTGCCGAGATCCATCATTATTACATGCATTTCATCATGTTCGAGACATTGTGGGCAGAATTCCTGTCTGCCGCCGATCCAGAGGCACCTCTGATCTACTACGAAGATCTGGTCGACGATGTCGTCGGTCATGTGGAGCAATCCATGGCACATCTCGCGCTCGATTTCGACCGCACAAAGTTACCGGCTGATTTGCCCCTCGAACGCCAGGCGGGCGACCTGGCCCAGAGTTTCTGCGACCGGTTTCGCCATGACCTCAGCCGCTACTCACCGGTCGAGTTCCTGCCCGGGCGATTAATTGGCCCACCGACACCGTAAGCGCAGTCGCTCTATCTCTCGTATGGATTGCATTAGATTCTGATGAACTTAGGTATCGCTGCCGCGGTTTTGAGGCTAGATGGTCTTCTAGCAACTGTATTTCTCAGACCCTCTGAGAATTGCTGTGCAGTCGACGAATGCAGGCCGCCGGTTATGATTTTGCGATGTTTCAACAATCGGTATCTGTCATAAAATTGCCCTCTGGCAGCTTTTCACCCTCGATCTTCGCTGTCCATTCCGAACAGAAAGCGTCTAGGTCAAGCAGTGGGAATTTGCTGGCTCCATAGTACGCTAAGGGGCTTGCGAACTCCGCAGCAGGTGGAAATCTTTGACAACCGATATACCTTGATATCGTTCCGCCTCCAACCTTGACCCCGAAGCGACAGGTTTCGCAGCACTTCTTCTTTTTATCATCCATGGATAGTACTGGGCTTGCCCGTAAAAAGTGGCGGGATTTTCTGATGGTTTTCATAACGACAGGAGGGTCCTATGACCAAACGAGAACGACCGGTATTTACGGAAAAATTCAAGCGGGAGGCGGTTCGCTTGATTGAAACAAGCGGCCGTACGATTGCGCAGATTGCGGATGACTTGGGGGTTGGCTTATCAGCGCTGGTCCGGTGGAAGCGCATTTACCGTGAGGCTGCCTCATCGTCGGAACCGCACGTCGATCTAACCCAAGAGCTGGCCCGGTTGCGCAAAGAGAATTTGGTTCTTCGCCAGGAGCGCGAGATTTTGAAGCGGGCTGCTCCTTTTTTCGCAAAGGAGGCAAATCAATGAGATTGAAGCTCGTTGATGGGGCGAAGAAATCATCCATCGTCTTTGTCGTGTTCCTGGTGTCAGCGAAAGTGGGTACTATGCCTGGAAACAGCGTGGCCCCAGTCGGCGTCAATTGGACGACATGGTTCTGCTGGCCCATATCCGATCTCAGTTCGTGCTTTCCCATCAGACCGGTGGTTCGCCGCGTATTCATGTTGAACTGTGTGAGGACGGCGTGCCCGTTGGCAGGCACCGTGTGGCTCGCCTTATGCGCGATAATAACCTGAAGGCTCTGCAAAAGCGGCGTTACAAGAAGACGACCAATAATGATCATGGCGGGCTTGTTGCGCCTGATCTTCTCGATCAAGACTTCTCATGCGACGGACCGGATCAGAAGTGGGGCGTGGACATCCGTTATGTCTGAACCCGAGAGGGATGGTTGTATCTCGCCATCATTCTCGATCTTTATTCCCGGCGTATTGTCGGTTGGGGAACGCGTGATCGACTGAAGAAGGATCTGGCGATAACGGCGTTGAAACGGGCTATTGTCACACGCCAACCACCACCGGGGCTGATCCATCATTCGGATCGCGGCAGCCAATATTGCTCGTACGATTATCGAAGGCTGCTGGCCGCAAATGGTATGCAGTCTTCCATGAGTGGCAAGGGCAATTGTTACGACAATTCCATGGTCGAAACCGTGTTCAAAACCATCAAGTCGGAACTGGTGTGGAGAACCAGTTTCCAACCACGGCAACAGGCTACAAATGCACTTGGCCGATATATCGAAGGGTTCTACAATCCCATTCGGCGGCATTCAGCTTTGGCCTGCAAATCGCTGACCAAATTCGAAGCCGCAATGGCCGAGACAGAGTGAAAGTCTCTCCACTTTATCGGGGCAAGTCCAGTGCCCTGCACCTCGCCAATGATGGACACGGCCAGGCCGCCATTTGCCCAACGTTGATATAGCCTGTTCTGTTCTTTTGTCAGGTGGCCGATGCCGTCCCCCAGGGAATCCGACATTGCCGATTTCGCGATCCGGTTTTTCAGGGTCAGACCGCAAGGCAGCGTAAAGGGATCGAACAGATTTCCACGTTGTTGCATATTGGCTCCAATGCCAGGGTTTTCAAACCTCGGGAACATCGATGAAAAACCCCGAAACTGCAACAAGCTGCAAATTTCAGGCTCAAAGCAGACCAACGCATTTGGTGACGGGAGGGGGGTACCACCTGAATCTCAGTTGAAAATTGTGCTACTGACCTGCCCCAGATGAAATCAAGCAAGCCGAATCTGGATCCAATACATCATCAGGTGCGGATGCAATCTTGGCAATGCGGCGTTGTGGGGCGTTTGTGTCGGGTCAGACGCTTGAGCACATCTGGCTTTGCCAAGCGCCTTTCAACGGCTATTGGCGACAGAAACGGACATTAGTCTCGCTAATTGATATAAAAACCCACAAATTGAGTTGATTTTTGTTGTTTATTCGCAATCATGTGCGTGGTCGCATCAGGCAAGGTTTTCCGACATGGTCCAACATTCTGCAAAACATCTCATTATTGGTGGGGGCATCATTGGATGTTCAACGGCCTACCATCTCGCCAGGAATGGTGAAAAGGATGTCGTGCTGCTGGAAAAGGCAACGCTCACAGACGGCGCCACCTGGCATGCCGCCGGTCTGGTGGGGCAGTTGCGCGGTTCAAGCAACACGACCCGCATGCTCAAGCGCTCCGTCGAAATGTATGACCGGCTCGAAACAGAGACCGGGATGTCTTTTGACTGGAAAAAGGTTGGAAGTCTTCGTCTGGCCGCGACAAGGGAGCGGCTTCTGGAGGCAAAACGCCTGACCACGATGGCCCGCAGCTTCGACTTGGAGATGCATATGATCTCTGCTGCGGAAGCAAAGGCGCTGTTTCCCTATATCGACGAAAGCGCATTGCATGGTGCGGCCTTCATTCCTTCTGACGGGCATGTCGATCCAGCCGGTCTGTGCCAGGCCATTGCCAGCGGGGCACGAAAATACGGGGCCGACATTCGTCAGGGTGTCGAGGTGCTGGATTTTGAAGTAAGCAATGGACGAATCGCCCGGGTGATGACGTCGGAAGGCACCTACGAGGCTGAAAACATCATCATGGCAGCCGGCATGTGGAGCCGTGAATTGGGTGCAAAACTGAAACTCCATATTCCGGCCTGCGCCGTTGAACACCAATATATCGTCACCGAGCCCCTGCCGAATCCCGAATTGGTAAAATCGCTGCCCCAGCTGCGCGATCCTGAACGGCTGGTCTATTTCAAACCCGATGGCGGTGGCCGGCTGGTGATCGGCGGTTATGAGGAAGGAACGCTGCCCTTTGGCGACAAGGGAATTCCAGGAGGTTTTGTGCGTCAATTGCTGCCGGATAATCTGGACCGCTTTGGCCCGCTGGCTGAACTGGCAGCGCAGGTCACGCCGATTGTGAACGAAGTCGGCGTACGAACCGTCATCAATGGGCCGATTCCCTATTCCGCCGATGGTGATTTTGTCATGGGCTGGGTGCCGGGAATTGACAATCTGATGATGGCCACGGGTTTCCTTTACGGTATTGCAGCCGGGGGCGGGGCAGGTGAAATGATTGCGCAATGGGTTGTCGAAGGACAGCCATCGCTTGATCTGTGGCCTTTGGATATCCGCCGTTTCGGCCCTCACCATGGCACCAGAGCGTTCATGTATCCGCGTGCCGTCGAGCATTATGCGCATCACTACAAGATGCGGTATCCGGGGCAGGAACATGAAACGGCGCGCGGCTTGCGGCGCTCTCCGCTCTATGAAACGCTCAAAAGCCAGGGTGCTGTATACGGTTCAAAAAATGGCTGGGAACGGCCGCTTTGGTTTGCGCCCGAGGGCGTGGAGCCGGTCGATCAACTCGATTTTCTCAATCCGGGCTGGCACCAATATGCAGCAGTCGAACACCAGGCCGTGCGCAACGGCGTTGCCCTGATCGATCAAACCAGCTTTGCAAAGTTTGAAATGTTCGGTGCGGCGGCGCTTTCGACTCTCCAGCATCTTGCCGCCTGCAATATGGACAAACCCGTCGGCACGGTCATCTATGCTCAGCTTTGCAATCCGAGAGGCGGGATCGAGGCGGATGTCACCATCACGCGATTGGCCGAGGACCATTTTTACATCGTTACCGGCTCAGGCTTCGGCACCCATGACAGCGACTGGATCCGGCGGCACATGCCGTCGGATGGATCGGTGCATCTGATCGAAGTGACATCTGCGCGCGCCGTGGTGAATATGTGCGGCCCGGAGGCCCGCGAGGTGTTGCAGGCGGTCAGCGAAAGCGATGTCTCCAATTTGGCATTCCCCTTTGGCACAGCGCGCGACATCATCATCGGCGCGGCGCCGGTGCGCGCTGTCAGGATCGGTTTTGTCGGGGAACTGGGATGGGAACTGCATGTTCCAACGGAATTTGCCGCCCATGTCTATGAGGCTTTGTGGCATGCGGGAAAGGCCCATGATATTTGCAATGTCGGCTATCGCGCCATCGACAGCCTGCGCATGGAAAAGGGCTACGTCTATTGGTCAGGCGACATTTCACCCGATTATACACCCATTGAGGCAGGGCTTGGTTTTCGGGTCCACTTGAAATCCGGCGGCGACTTCATCGGCAGAGAAGCGCTTTTGCGCCAGAAGGAAGAGGGACCTGCACGCAGATTGTGTACCTTTGTGTGCGACGAGAAACTGTCGCTATTCGGCGGCGAAACGATCCTGAAGAATGGCCAGACGGTGTCGCTGGTGACATCCCAGGGGTATGGTCACAGCGTCGGAAAAATGATCATGATGGGATATCTGCCCGCAGCGCACTGGGATGAGACTGACTTTGAAGTCGAGCGGTTCGGGGACCACGTCAATATCAGGCGTGTGGATGGGCCGCTTTATGATGCGGACAACCTGCGGCTTAAAAACTAGCAAGAGGGGCATGCCATGAGTGAGTATCTTTCAGAAGTGACCAGAGCGCTTCGCCATGCTCCCGGTTTTGAGACCATAGGTGAGGATGAATGCCGACTGACCCGCCTGGGAGGAATGACCAATCTGGTTTTTCTTGTTGAAGCAAGGCAGCAGAACATCATTGTGCGTATTCCAGGCGAGGGGACACAGGAATATATCGACCGGGCGGTGGAGGCTAACAATGCACAGGCGGCCTATGCGGCCGGTGTATCGGCGAAGGTGCTCTACGTGAACCCGGACACCGGGTTGATGATCAGCGAGGCAATCGAGAATATCGAAACAATGACGCCGGACCTTTTTGCGACGCGCATTGGCTCACCGGCTCGGGCCGGCGCTGCACTTGCCAAGCTGCATGGATCCGGTCAGGTCTTCCAGTTCCGCTTTGAGCTCTTTTCGATGATCGATGAATATCTCAAGCTGCTGTCGACAAAGGATGTGGATTTGCCGGAAGGCTATCATGACATCGTCAAGGCGGCTGCGCCTATCAAGGACCTGTTGGCGGCACGGCCAACACCCTTGGCGCCATGCCATTGCGATCCGCTTTGCGAGAATTTCCTGGATGACGGCGCGCGGATGTGGATTGTCGACTGGGAATATTCCGGCATGAACGATCCGCTTTGGGATGTCGGCGATCTGTCTGTTGAGGCCGGTCTGAATGCGGCGCAGGAGATGGAACTGATGCAGGCCTATTTTGGTGCTGCACCAACGCCTGAGCAGCACGGACGCATGGTCATCTACAAGGCCATGTGCGATCTGCTGTGGACACTCTGGGGCTTGATCCAGCACGCGGACGATAATCCGGCGGAAGACTTCTGGGCCTATGCGACCGGGCGATTCGACCGGTGCAAAGCCCTGATGAACGATCTGGCATTTGCCGCTCATCTGGAGGCTGTGCGGGCAGGTTAGCTCTTTAGCAGCTGCAGCATCTGCTGGTGCAATTGCGGTGTTGCTGCCGTCAGCACGCGGCCGTCCGAATTCAAACTCAATGCGGCACCGGACCAATCGGTCATCAAGCCGCCTGCCGCCTCCACCAGAGCAACCAGAGGCAGATAATCGTAGGGTTCCAGCCCCATATCCGTCACGGCGTCGATGCGGCCTGCGGCGACCATTGCGTGGGGGTAACAATCGTAGGACATGCGGCGCGTATGGCCGGCGGTGCAAAGACGGGCAAAACGATCCGGATCGTCCGCGAAGGTCTTTTCCGCTTCGTTGACGAAGATTTTTGCCTCCGTCAATCGCGTGACCGTGGAGGTGCGAATGGGCTGTCCGTTCATCGTCGCAGGTCCGCCGTGATAGCCGAGATAGGTCTCGGAAAGGGCCGGCATCTGCACCAGCCCGATCAATGGCTTGCCCGCATCCAGATGCGCCAGCAGCATTCCAAAGGCCGGATAGCCGGAAATGAAAAACCGGGTTCCGTCGATCGGATCGACAATCCAGCTCTTTTTGGAAAGATCACCTTCCGTGCCGAATTCCTCACCGATAATGGCGTGCCCGGGGAAAGCCTTCTCCAGCGCTTTTCGTATGAAGAGTTCCGTCTCCCGGTCTGCAATCGTCACCGGGCTATCGTCGGCTTTGGCATCAACATCCAGGCGTTTCTTGCGAAAATAGCGCAAGGCGACGGCGCTGGCATCCTGCACAATCCGTGAAGCCTCGCTGGCCAATTCCTGCAGATCTTCCGTCATGTCAGTTCGCCACAACGGTCTTGACGCCCCACTGCGCGACTGCTTTTGCAAGGCTGGCGGGAGGGGCGCAATCGGTGACCAATATCTGGATTTCCGAAGGGTCACAGATGGTGATCGGCGCCTTTCGCTGGAACTTGCTGCTGTCGGCTGCAATAATGCGTGTTCTGGCATTGTTGATGATGACTCGCGAGAATTCTGCTTCATCCAGGTCCAGCAATACAAATCCGTCGGCGTCATTGATCCCGACAGCGGACAGTATCGCGAAATCGGTTTTGAAGTTGTTGGCAAATTCCATCGCATGGGTATTGAAGGCACCGCCATCATGCGCGCGCAGCTCGCCGCCCGCCATGAAAACCCGGTTGTTGTTGCGCATGGAAAGCTTGTAGGCGACCGACACGGAATTGGTGACCACCAACAGATTCTCGTGGCCTCGCAGGGCATCGGCTATATAGGATGTTGTGCTGCCGACATCGAGAAACAGGGAGCTGCCGTTGTCGATCAGCGCGGCAACCTGTTTGGCAATCACCTGCTTGGCGGCCGGGTTTACGGCAAGGCGCTGGCGAAAGTCTCCCTCATCTTCAAGCTCCGACAGGCGTGCGCCGCCGTGCACCTTTTCAACAATCCCGTTGCGCGCCAGCTTTTTCAGGTTGCGGCGGACCGTTTCCTCGGTGACATCCAGCTCCCGCGCAAGGGCCTGTACCCGCAGCGAGCCACCGGCCCTGCGCAGCGCAGTGACGATCTCCTGCTGTCGATGGTTCGGATAGGTGTCCACAGTCAATACCGGCTCCCTTTTTGCCTCCCTCAACTAACATCAAAATTTGACGTTTCAAAACGGAATTCATGGCGAACATTGAAAATATACGTCTTTTAGCATCATCCAATGTTGCTTTATGTGGGTTTTTAGAGAAGGATAATCAGGTAATTTGCACAACGCATTGGATCAACGAACGGGAACACATCATGAAACATTCAACGACACTTGTTGCGGGGCTGCTCGCCGCGCTTATTTCCACATCATCGCTGGCCGCTCCGGAATCACAGGACCCGATCAAGATCACCACGCATGACTGGACCGGGCAGATTGTGAATTCCACGATCCTCGGCAAGCTTTTGCAAAAAGCCGGATACAATGTTGAATATGTTCAGGCCGATTACATCGCCCAGTTCGCCGGTCTGGAAACCGGTGATCTGCATGTTGCCACCGAAATCTGGGAAACCACAGGCCGCGAAGCGATGGACGCCGCTGTGGCGACAGGCAAAGTGGTCAATATGGGTGAGGGAGGCATGCAGGCCATCGAGGAATGGTGGTATCCGGCCTATATGGAAGAAGTTTGCCCCGGCCTGCCTGACTGGAAAGCGCTGAATGATTGCGCCAGCGAGTTTGCGACTGCCGAAACAGCGCCATTGGGGCGCTATCTTGGCGGACCGGTTACCTGGGGTGGGTTTGACGATGAACGCGTCAAGGCGCTAGAGATGGACTTCGAGGTCGTTCATGCGGGCACCGATGCTGCTTTGTTTGCGGAACTCGAATCCGCCTATCAGCGCAAGGCGCCAATCGTATTGTGGCTCTATGAGCCGCATTGGGCACCGGCCAAATTTGAAGGCAGCTTTATCAAGTTTCCACCCTATTCTGCAGAGTGTTACCAAGACCCGTCCGTCGGTATCAACCCGAATGCCGCTTATGATTGCGGCAAGCCAACCGGTCCGATCTGGAAAGTGAGCTGGGCTGGTCTGGAAGACAAATGGCCGGGCGCTGCCAAGATCATCAAGGACTACACGCTGACCAACGCCGATATGGGCGCCCTGGTCACAAAAGTCGATCTTGATGGCGTTTCCATTGATGCCGCTGCTGACGAATGGATTGCAGCCAACGAGGCCGCATGGTCAAAGTGGCTGGCGCAATAGTCACATACGAAAGGAGCGGCGCTTCCAGTGCCGCTCCGAACATTCTATCATCCAGAAAAATACTTGAAATTCGTCCGGGGTGCTCATGCAGCGCAAGGTAAAGCTTACCTGTCAGAATGTCTGGAAACTGTATGGCGCTCATGCCGACAGCCTGTTGACCGGAGATACGCAGCCCAGTGATGCCGATCTGCAGCGCACCAACACCATCGGTGCTGTGCGCGATGCAAGCCTTGAGATAGGCGAAGGCGAAATCTACGTCATCATGGGGCTTTCCGGTTCCGGGAAATCGACGCTTGTGCGCTGCCTTTCACGATTGATCGAACCGACTGCGGGTAAAATCACCTTTGATGGTGAGGACCTGCTGGCCATGAGTTCCAAACAGCTGATCGACCTCCGACGCACAAAGATCGGCATGGTTTTTCAGCACTTTGCCCTGTTGCCGCATTTGACCGTTCTGCAAAATGTGTGTTTCCCGCTGGACATCCAGGGCGTTGACCGCCTGACCCGCGAAACCCGTGCGATGGAGATGATCACGACCGTGGGCCTTGAGGGCCGCGAGAATTATTTCCCCAACCAATTGTCCGGTGGCCAGCAACAGCGGGTGGGTATTGCCCGCTCGTTGGTCGGAGACCCGGAAATCTGGTTCCTGGACGAGCCCTTTTCCGCGCTCGACCCGCTTATTCGCAGGGAAATGCAGGATGAGTTCTTGCGCCTGCAGTCGCTGTTGAAAAAGACCATTGTCTTCATCACGCACGATTTCGATGAGGCCATCCGCCTGGCTGACCGTATCGCCGTCATGAAAGACGGCAGAATCGAACAGATCGCCACGCCGGAACAATTGATTCTGCATCCGGCGTCTGACTATGTGGCCGAGTTTACGCAGCACATCGCACGCGAGAAAGTTCTCAGTCTGCGCGCGATTGCCACCCCCGACTTGACGGCGCGTGAATTTGCCGGTGATCTGAGCGGATCGCTCAAAGTGGCAGAAGCGGCAGATGTCATAGAAGGCGCCAATGCCCCGTTCCGGGTTGTGGACGAAGATGGCAAGCCCATCGGGCAGGTCACGTCAGAGATTGTCATCGATGTACTGATCGGGCGAACCCACCGATGAACGCGTTGATCCGGTTTTTCAGGGCGCCGTGGACGTTCTGGATTGCGCTGTTGCTGATAACATGGACGCTGTCCACCTGGTCTTTCCCACTTTACAAAGCGCTTGATGCGCGATGGATCATCCGCTTTCCTTCGCAATTACAGGTGCCGCTTGATGTCTGGCTGACAGCATTTTTCAAATGGCTGCAGAACGACGCTGATTTGTTTTTTTTCACTTTTCGTGACCTGACGCGCTTTTTGTCGAGCCTGATTGAATGGCCTTATGATCAGGTGCGTGCCCTGATGGCGGATGGTTTCGAGTCGGGGCAGGGCAGCAATGCAGTGGAAATTGCCCCGCCACTCAGCTGGATTGCCGTTATTTTCATTCTTATTGCGCTGGGGCGTTATGCGCGGGACTGGTGGCTGGCAGCGCTTGTGGGTGGTTGCTTTGTCTATCTGGCGGTCTTCGGCCAATGGGACAGTGCCATGGTGACACTGTCATCGGTGATCATCGCTGTGCCGATCGGCGTGGCGCTGGGCCTGGGCATCGGCATCCTGACTTATCGATTGCCCTGGTTCGACCGGTTGATCCGTCCGATTCTGGACCTGATGCAAACGGTGCCGGTTTTTGCCTATCTGGTTCCCGTTCTCGTGCTGTTCGGCTTTGGCCCGGTTGCAGCCCTGATTGCGACGCTGATCTACGCCACCCCGCCCATGGTGCGTATTGCCAGCCTTGCCCTGAAATCCGTTCCCACCGAGGTGGTGGAAGCGGGCCGGATTGTCGGTTGCACGGAACGGCAAATGATGTGGCGGGTGCTTGTGCCATCGGCCATGCCGACCTTGATGGTCGGCGTCAACCAGGTGATCATGCTGACGCTGAATATGGTGATCATCGCCTCGATGATCGGCGCGGGGGGACTGGGATTTGATGTGCTGTCGGCCCTGCGGCGTCTGGATATCGGTGGTGGGATCGAAGCCGGGGTTGCCATTGTCGTCATGGCCATTGCCCTTGACCGGCTCAGTCAGGCATTTGTGCGGCGCCCGCCCTCTGCAATCCTGCCTGCCAATCTGGGAACGCTGCGTCGTCACCCGTGGCTTGTGACCACACTTGTGGTGGTGGTCGTTACCTATCTTCTGGGTCTTTTCCTGCCTGCCGTGCAAAGCTATCCGGCGGCCTTGACCCTGACGACCGGGACATTCTGGTCGGATGCCATGGAATGGATCAATATCAATTACTTCGACACCTTTGAAGCGGTCAAATCGTTTTTCCTTACGGTTCTGCTGTTGCCGGTGAAACGGTTCTTTTCCGGCATTCCCTGGGCCTGGGGTATCATCGCCATGGGCCTTGCCGCCTGGCGGGTGGGCGGCTGGAGGCTTGGTCTCATGGCGGCCTTGATGACGACATTCATTGCCGCAAGCGGCTTTTGGGCCAAGGCGATGATCACCATCTACCTGTGCGGCGTGTCGGTGCTGATTGCCTATGCGATTGGCGTGCCTCTGGGCATTTGGGCCGGGCAGAACACACGGGTCAATTCCGTTGTCGGCGCCATCATGGACACGCTGCAGACCCTGCCAAGCTTTGTCTATCTGATACCTGTCGTCATGCTGTTTCGCGTCGGTGATTTCTCGGCAATGATTGCCATCGTGCTCTATGCACTGGCGCCTGCTGTGCGCTATGCGGCTCATGGTATCAGATCGATTGATCCGCAAATGATAGAGGCGGGACTTGTTTCCGGCTGCACACCGCGCCAATTGCTTTGGCGCGTCAAGCTGCCTCTGGCAGCTCCCTCCCTGCTGCTGGGCCTGAACCAGACGATCATGCTGGCGCTATCCATGCTGGTCATTACGGCGCTGGTCGGCACGCGCGACCTTGGTCAGGAAGTCTATATTGCGCTCACCAAGGCCGATACCGGGCACGGTATCGTCGCCGGCCTTTGTGTCGCCTTCATCGCCATCATTGCCGATCGCATTTTGACGGCGCTTTCGAAATCATCAAAACAACGGGTGGAGGCAGCATGACGCCGGAATTGGCCCTGCAAATCGCCACGGGTTTGAGCTGCTGGGAAGGCCCTGTTGAAGCCGGGCCGCTCGAGGGTGGCATTACCAACCACAATATTCTGGTGAAAGATGGTGCGCGCCAATACGTCGTGCGCCTGGGGCAGGACATTCCCGAACACGGCATCATGCGCTGGAACGAGTTGTCCATCTCGCGCGCAGCCCAAGCGGCAGGTGTGTCTCCGGCGGTTGTTCATGCCGAACCCGGGATATTGGTGCTCGACTATATCGAGAGCAAGGCCCTGGGCGAATCCGATCTGGATGATGCAGACACGTTGCGCGCCGTCACGGCGTTGATAAAAACAACCCACACGCGGGTGCCTGATCACCTGCGCGGCAATGTGCTGAGCTTCTGGGTGTTCCATATTCTGCGCGATTATGCGGCGACCCTGCGCGAGAAAAATTCGCGTCATGTTCCTCTTCTGGATGACTTGCTGGAACAATGTGCAATGATGCAGGCCTCTGTCGGGCCGATTGAACTGGTTCTCGGGCACAATGATCTGCTGCCCGCCAATATCCTGATGTCGAAAGACCGCTATTGGCTGATCGACTGGGAGTATGGCGGTTTCAATTCGCCGCTTTTTGATCTGGGTGGCCTGTCCAGCAATTGCGGCCTTGGCCGTGACGCTGAAGCGGACATGTTGTCCGCCTATTTTGGCACGGCGCCTGATGATGATCTCTGGCGACGCTACGATGCAATGAAATGCGCGTCTCTGCTGCGCGAGACCATGTGGTCGATGGTCAGTGAAATCACCTCGATCCTTGATTTCGACTACAGCGAATACACCGAAAAGAACCTCGAAAGATACAGGCGCAGCTTTGCGCAATTTCTGAAAGAAAGGGCATGATATGAGCGAATTTCCCAAGGGCGCTCAGGCTGTCATCGTGGGCGGAGGCATTGTCGGTTGCTCGACCGCCTTCCATCTGGCACGCCTTGGCTGGGACGTCGTTTTGCTGGAACGCAAAAAGCTGACGTCCGGCACGACCTTTCATGCTGCCGGCCTGGTGGGGCAATTGCGCTCAAGCGCAAATATCACCCAATTGCTGGGCGATTCGGTGAAGCTCTACAAGACCCTGGAATCCGAGACCGGTCAGGCAACGGGCTGGAAAATGAATGGCGGCCTGCGGCTTGCCTGTAATCAGGAGCGCTGGACAGAGGTCAAGCGGCAGGCGACGACTGCCCATTCGTTCGGGCTCGACATGCAATTGCTCACCCCGAAAGAAGCACAGGATCTTTGGCCCCTGATGACCATCGATGATGTGGTGGGCGCGGCATTTCTGCCGACCGATGGGCAGGCAAATCCGTCCGATATCACCCAGTCGCTTGCCAAGGGCGCCCGGATGGCCGGTGCAAGGATATTTGAAGACACGAAGGTGACTGGCGTTACCGTCGAAAAAGGCGTCATCAAGGGCGTCGAGACAGAACGGGGCAACATCGCCTGTGGCGTAGTCATTGCCTGTTGTGGGCAATGGACGCGCGATTTTGCCAAGCAGGTTGGTGTCAACGTGCCGCTCGTTTCCGTCGAACACCAATATATGGTGACCGAACCCATCGAAGGCGTCACCTCCGACCTGCCGACCCTGCGTGATCCCGATCGGCTCACCTATTACAAGGAAGAGGTGGGCGGTCTGGTGATGGGCGGCTATGAACCGAACCCCATCATGTGGGCTGAAAACGGCATTCCGAAAGGCTTTCACTATTCGCTGCTGGACAGCAATTTTGATCATTTCGAGCAATTGATGGAATTGTCGCTGGGACGCGTGCCGGCCTTGGAAACGGCGGGTGTCCGCACCCTGACCAATGGTCCGGAGAGCTTCACGCCCGATGGCAATTTCATTCTGGGTGAGGCGCCGGAACTCAAAAACTTCTTTGTCGGTGCGGGGTTCAATGCCTACGGCATAGCTGCAGGCGGCGGTGCCGGCATGGCGCTGGCGGAATGGGTTGCCAAGGGCGAACCACCCTATGATCTTTGGGCCGTTGATATTCGCCGTTTCGGCCGGCCGCATTTTGATACGGACTGGATCCGGGCACGCACCTATGAGGCCTATGGCAAACATTACACCATGGCCTGGCCTTCCGAAGAACACGACAGTGGCCGCCCGTGCCGCAAATCGCCGCTCTATGAAACGTTGAAAGACGATGGCGCGGTGTTTGGTGAGAAGCTTGGATGGGAAAGACCCAACTGGTTTGCCGATATTGCAGGCGGCGAAGAGCCGCGTGACATCTATACCTTTGGTCGTCCCAACTGGCATGGGCCTGTGGGCCGCGAGCACAAGGCAGCACGCGAAGCCGCCGTTCTGTTTGATCAGACATCATTTGCAAAATTCGTTCTGAAGGGACCCGATGCACAGGCTGCGCTTTCCTGGATCGCCGCAGGTGATGTCAACAAGCCGATCGGTTCGCTGATCTATACCCAGATGCTCAATGATTCCGGCGGCATTGAATGCGATCTGACCTGCGTGCGTATGGCTGAGAACGAATATTACATTGTCACCGGAACGGGTTTCGCCACCCATGATTTCGATCATATCGAGAAGAACATTCCCGTGGGCATGAATGCCCAATTGGTGGATGTGACCTCGGCCTATTCGGTTTTGTCGCTCTTCGGGCCGAAGTCTCGCGAGATTTTACAGAAAATCACCCGAGACGACCTGTCCCATGAAGGCTTTCCATTCGCCACGGCCAAAACCATTGGCATAGCGGGCTGCCCCGTCAATGCGCTTCGGGTGACCTATGTGGGAGAGCTGGGCTGGGAACTGCATCTGCCGGTGGAATATGCGGTCACCGTCTATAGGGCGATCCACGAGGCAGGCGCGGAATTCGGTTTGCGCAATGCCGGTTACCGGGCCATTGAAACGCTTCGGCTCGAAAAGGGCTATCGCGCCTGGTCCTCCGATATCGGCCCGGACCACACGCCGCAGGAGGCGGGGCTGAGCTTTGCGGTAAAACTCAAAACCAATGCCGCCTTCAAGGGGCGTGCTGCCGTTGAAGCCCAAAGGGATCACGGCGTAAAAAAGATCATGACGACATTTACAGCCCCCGCTGATGTTATTCTGTCGGGCCGCGAGACCATCTATCGCAACGGCAAACGGGTCGGCTGGCTAAGCTCGGCAGGTTTTGGGCACACCGTGCAAAAATCCATCGGGCTGGGCTATGTGCGAAGCGATGAAATCATAGACCGGGCCCATGTCCTTTCCGGACAATATGAACTGGAGGTCGCTTCCGAGCGGGTGCCGTGCGAGGCCTCGCTTGCGCCGCTCTATGATCCCAAAATGCTGAAGGTGAAGTGTTAGATCGTTCTATTGATTGCCGATTACCTTGGACAATATCTCTTCCGGTTCAGCACCAACCTGATCGCCCGTCCAGGCAACAAATTGATCAGGCCGAACGAGCACGGCGCCCGCTTGATAGATCTGTCCGGCGGGGCCGTCTGGATCATGAACAATGTTCAGCGGCAATTTCAGAGCCTGCGCTGCGGTGGCGAAACCGCGGCCAATGGACCCGTCCTCGGTGAAATCAAACAATGTAAAGCCGGACCCCAGAGCATCATAGGTGTTGCGCCCATCGGTCAGGAGAGCCGGTGCGATGTGATGGCCGGAACGGGCTTCGAAGACATGCGATCCGCGTGCGCCCGGGTGTTGGTCCTTTGCTCCGAAGACAATGCTCGAGCCGTCATAATTGGGCTCGAATGCGGTGACCTCGGAGGTCACCTGGCTGCGTTTTTCCCATTCTTCTTCAAATCCCTGCCGGTCCACAGCAGGGTCCCAGGTTTTCAGGAAATCACGATCCTCTTCAATGAAACGTTCGATGAAATCGCTGGCCGTCGAGGCAAAGACCGGCCGGCGCTCTTCGTCGTAGGTGTCGAGCAGACTGTCATTGGCCCAACCCTGCAGAACGGCGGCGAGTTTCCACCCCAGGTTGGCAGCATCTTCAAAGCCGGTGTTGATGCCATAGCCGCCATAGGGCGGATGACTATGGGCTGCGTCGCCTGCGATAAGCACACGGCCCTTGCGGTAGGTGTCGGCAATGGCGACACGCATGTCCCAAAATCCCACATAGTCGATCTCGAGCGGGAATTCCTGCCCGACGGCAGAATGCAGATATTGCGTGAAATCAAAATTGTCACTGGTGGTGCCAGATGGCACAGGGGCGTGGAAAAACCATGTTGTTCCCAGATCGACCCTGCCGAGGAACTTCCAGTAGCCTTCCATATCCGGGTGAATGGCATTGTAGAAGGAGCGTGTTGGAAAACGGCTCAGCAATTCGTGCAATTGCGTCGAGCGGAACACCAGCAGAACCATCAGCCTGTCGTGGTCGGATTTTGTCTGGTGAATGCCCGCATTGTCGCGGGTTCGGGAATTGCTGCCGTCGGAGCCGACCAGATATTGGCCGCGCAATGTCTTTGTTGCATCACCCTTGTGCTGGCGAATTTGTACAGCAACGCCTTCGGCGTCTTCATCGAAACTGTCGCCTGTCCAACCATAAAACGTTTCGATACAGTCGATCTGTGCTGCCCGGGCACGCAGGCTTGCTTCGGTCTCATATTGCGGCAGGCGTTCCACCTTGGAGAAATAGAACTGGCCGACCTTCTCGCGCGGCAGCCAGTCATGGCGGTAGTCTCCAAGCAGGGTACCGTAACAGACCATGCCGCCATTGGCGACGTCGCGCGGCACGATGCGCCGGCTGCGCAGGTCATCCTCACAACCCCAAAAATGGAAATGTTCCATTGTGCGCTGGGTCAGGTTCTGACCCTTGGGAACCGGCTGGGGGGCGGCGTAACGCTCCACCACGGCAACGCGGATGCCCCGTTGCCCCAGCTCGATTGCAAGCCCCATGCCGACGGGGCCTCCGCCGACAATGATGACTTCATGCGTATGTGATGCGGGCATTCCTATACCGTTCCTGCTTCGAGATAGACATGTTTGGTTTCAAGGAAATCGTTCAACCCCTCAACCCCATGAAGGCGTCCCAATCCGGATTGGCCGAAGCCGCCCGTTTCACCTTCGGCAAAAAGCCGCGTGTGGGAATTGAGCCAGACAGTGCCGGAACGGATCGCGCGGCTAACGCGCATGGCGCGGTTCAGATCCTTTGTGAAGACACTTGCAGCAAGACCATAGACGGTGGCATTTGCCTTCATGATGGCTTCCATTTCACTTTCAAAGGTCTCAACAGAAACAATCGGGCCAAACAATTCTTCCTGCACCAGTTCAGAATGGATATCATCGATGCGAAACAATGTGGGTGTCAGAAATGCACCGGATGCGAGCGGTTCTCCCTTGAGAAGAATTTCTCCCTCGTCACCAGCCTGTTCGATGAGGTTCATCAGACGCTTCTGATTGGCAACATCAATGAGGGAGCCCATCTGGCTGGCAGGGTCACCGCCACGGCCGACCTTTACAGATTTGAAGGCCGCGATGATGCGCTCCTCAAAATCTTTCTGGATGGATTTATGCACCAGGAAACGTGCGGCTGCGACACAGATCTGCCCGGCCATGACAAGGGCACCATGGGTCAGTTCGTGAACAGCCAGATCAAGATCAGCATCGGAAAAAATGACGGATGGCGCCTTGCCACCGAGTTCAAGACTGACACGCTTCAAGGTGGGGGCAGCGCCGGCCATGATCAGCTTTCCGGTCTTGCTTGAGCCGGTGAAACTGATGACATCTATATCAGGGGAGGCGACCATTGCCTGGCCGACTTCCGAACCATTTTCATTGATCGAATTGACCACACCGGGGCCAAGTGACGGGCAGTCTGCAAGACACGCCATGACACGTGCATGAACGAGCGGCGTCTGGTCCGCCGGTTTGATGACACAGGTGCAGCCGGCAGCCAGAGCCGGGGCCAGGGAACGCACCAGCAAGGTGACCGGCGCATTCCAGGGGACGATGATACCGGCAACACCTGCCGGTTCACGGTGCATCAGCGAAAAATTGCCGGGTGCCGTTTCCAGCGTCCGGCCAAGCACCGTGCGTGCCAGACCACCGTAATAGCGGGCCTCGGATATGGCCCCCATGGTCTCGCCAATCGCTTCGGCTCTCAGCTTGCCATTCTCAGCAATGATCAGTTCAACGATCTCGTCTCTGGCCGATTCCAGCCGATCGGCAAATTCGAACAGAGCCGCTGCCCTTAGACGCGGCGAGGCGGCCCATGGCGTGTTGAAAAAAGTCCCTCGGGCAACGTTGGCTGCCTGTGTGACAAGGGCAGCCGAACCCGGGTGATAATGCCCAACGATGCTTCCATCAGCTGGATTGGTGCTCTGGCTGAGCACCCCGTCGCCCGATACCCATTCGCCATTGATATAGTGTTGTGCAGCTTTCATGCTCAATTCTCTAAAGCTTGAGGCCCAGAAGGGCGACGGCATTGTCCTGGAAAACCTTTTTCTTGGTTGCTTCCGGAATATCAAGATTCTCGATCACCTGGATGGTCTCGCGAATATACATCGGACCACCTTCCGGGTCGAATGGCGCGTCTGACGCAAACAGGACGTGATCATCGCCAAAGAACTCAAGCGCGTGTTCAATCGCCTTGCTGGATCCAAAGGAGGCCGTATCCGCATAGAAATCCTTGAAGTATTCCAGGTGAGGGCGCTTCAGGGCCTTGCGCACGGCGGCCAGATCCTTGCCGGTTGTGCGCGCACCCATCTGGTCCCAGCCGGGGCCGACCCGGCCTTCGAAGAAGGGCACCATGCCGCCCGCATGATGGGTGATGACTTTCAGGCCGGCATATTTGTCAAACAGGCGAGAGAAAACCATTCGTGCCATGGCAACGGATGTTTCATAGGGCCAGCCGAAGGTCCACCAGATTTCGTATTCGGATTGTTCTTCTGTCAGATAATCGGTAAAATTGGCACCGCGCGCCGGATGAAGCCAGACGGGTTTGCCGGCGTTGGCCATATATTCGAAGAAGGGTTCGAACTCGGCAAGATCGAGTGGCTTGCCGGACACATTGGTGAATATCTGCATGCCGACTGCGCCGAGATCTTCCACGGCCCGGCGGCATTCCTCAACACAGGCATCAGGATTGTTCATCGGTGCCGTACCGATAAATCCGGGGAAACGATCAGGATGTTTCTGACAAAGCTCGGCCATGGAATCCGAACCGATTTGCGACAGCTCCAGGGCTTTTTCCGGTCCTGCCAGCAGTTCCAGCGGCGGTGAGGCAAGCGACAGAACCTGAAGATAATCTTCGCCAAACATATCCATCACCTCGAAGCGGCGATCAAGATTTGTCATCATCGGCACGGCGCCCGAACGTTTGGTGATATCGGTCATGGAACCGATGTGATCAATAAGAGCGTCGAAAAACGGCTCGGGCCAGATATGGTTGAATATGTCGATTTTCTTCATGGTGTGATCCTCAGGTATCGGGTTGTCGTTTGACGCGGAAATCATGCCTGGCGCCGGATAGGTTTTTCTTCAACAGTCTGGTTTGGATATTTGCCGAGTTCGGCGGAGATATTGGCGGCGGCTGAGCGGACCTCGTCGGAAATCCGTTGCAGTCTCTTTTCATCTGTTTCCCGTGCTTCGATCGTGACGCATAAGGCCGCTATGGGAGCGTTGGTGTCGCTGAAGATCGGCGCCGCTATGCCGACGACGCCGGGTGTGACTTCACCATAGGCAATTGCGACGCCCTGGCGCCGTATCTGTTTCATGCAGATCATCACCTCATCGCAGGTAGATCCAAGGCCGATGGATGCAAATTCCGACAGATTCTCCGAGATCATGGGTTCCAACTGCCGTCGTGGCAGATAGGCCATGATGGCGCGGGAAATGGCGCCGCGTGCCAGCGGCATCGGGCGTCCACGCGGATAGCTCGACAAGGCATTGGGGGTTGAGCATTCGGATGCGACACACAGAAGTTTTGAACCATACCACCGCACCAGAAGCGATGATGCGGGATGGTGGTCGCAAAGCTGTTTGAGGTAGGGCTCGCCCAGGCAAACCAGTCGATCGGATTTCTGCATCAGATAATCCATCTCGACCACGCGCGGGCCGAGGGTCATGCAACCGCCCGGCATGGAAGCCAGAAACCCTGTCTCCTTCAGCGACTTGATGTAGCGATAGAGCGTCGGCCGACTATAGCCAAGTTCAGCCATCAGTTCCTCCGGTGTCCATTCAAGCCGTTCCTCGGTGAAGACATCGAGAATGGCGAGGATCCGGTCGGCGCTGTTGGTGCCGCTCATGCCGCCCCCTCCGAACGGACAGCCAGGCGATTGCGCATGACATTCAGCGCCATCAATGCAATTCCGCCAGCAACGCCGATCAGGTCACTCCAGACAGCGCCTTCAAATGCACCGGCAGGCACCAGCGCGAGCAGTCCGCACAGACCAAACAGAAGGCGGGTCATTGGTGTCAACTGGCTGGAGAAATAGCCGGCAAGTGCTGCAGATATCAGCCAGACACCCATGCCCGCCGTGATGATTGCAACTGTTATTTCGAAAGGCTCGCCGATCAGTATCAATGTCGGTGAGAAGACGAAGAGAACCGGAATCACATAGGCGGACCAACCGAATTTCATTGCGGCCCATCCCGTTGCCATGGGGGCAGATCTGGCGATGGAAGCTGCAGCGAAGGCGGCGAGCGCTATCGGCGGGGTGATCATCGACATCATGCCGAAATACAACACATAGAGATGTGCGGCGATCGGCTCGATACCAACCTTGACGAGGGCAGGTGCGACCAGGGCTGCCAGCAGGACGTAGACGCCCAATGTCGGTAGGCCCATTCCCAGAATAATGCAGACGATTGCCGATAGAAACAGCAAAACGATGGCACTGCCGCCGCCGACCTCGACCAGGGCATAGGTCAGATTGAAACTGAGGCCGGTCACATTGAGTACGCCGATAACCAGGCCGGAGGCCGCCGAAATCAAAATGATTTCAACCACACCGTGACCGGTGGTCGAGAGGCTTGAAAACAGCGCCTTGAGGCTTGGACGGTTGCCCTGGTAGCCAAAGACAAGCGAGGTGGCGATGAGAGCCACGGCGCCCAGAAGCGCCGCCCTTTCGGGCTGCCAGCGCATGACAAAAAGGGCGTAGATCAAGACTGCAAAAGCGGCGACGAAATGGCTGCCTACAATGACCGTACGAACAGCCGGAAGTTCGGATTTGGGCATTGCCTTTATGCCCATGCGGGCCGCTTCCAGATCCGCCTGTATGAACAGCGCAACATAATAGAGGATTGCCGGCACGAGCGCTGCGGCAACGATTGTCGAATAGGGGATTGCAAGAAATTCAGCCATCAGGAAGGCAGAAGCGCCCATGACCGGTGGCATCAATTGCCCGCCGGTTGATGCGACAGCCTCAATTGCGGCAGCCTTGTGTGCCGGGTAACCGTCGCGCTTGATCATCGGTATGGTGATGACGCCCGTGCCGACGACATTGGCAACGGCGGAGCCGGAAACAGAGCCAAAGAGACCTGATGCCAGAACGGCAATTTTCATGGAGCCGCCGCGAAACCGTCCCATGCCCAGCATGGCTGCGTCGGTAAAGAATCGGGTGCCGCCGGTGGTCGCCAAAAGCGTGCCAAAGAGAATGAAAGTGATGACGACGGTTGCGGCAACGGAGAGCGGCAGGCCGAGAATGCCATTCGAATCAAAAGCCATATAGCCAGCCAGCAATTGCCAGCTTTGCGGCCGGCCCTGCAACCGACCGGGGACAAGGTCGCCGAAAAGCGCATAGACGAGGAAAGCTGCGATGATAATGACCAGAGCCCAGCCGGTCGCCCGACGCAGCGCCTCAAGCACCAGCAGTGTCACGATCAATCCCGGCAGCCAGACGGCCATGGGTTGCGAGAATATTTTCAGGACAAGTTCGGGGTAGTTCACCGCGATAAAGGCAACAGTGATGATGCTGGCGATGGACAGTACAACATCATACCAGGGCAGCATCGTGCGTTGGCTCGTCCTGTCGGCAGGCATTGTGAGAAATGCAATCGACAATGCGCAGGCAAGAATGGCGGCAAAAAACTGCTGGGGATAGAAGCCGAGGTTCAGCATTCTGGGAAGGTTCATGGCCCAGGCGATCGCAATCAGTATGAGTGCAATCGCAAGACCATTGGCCACAGGCCGCCACAGGGACGGGGGAAGGCCGAAATCGGCCTTTCCCTTGGGTTGTTTAACCATCACAGGTTCGTTCCTACTGAAGACCGACTTCGTTGAAGAACTTCAAAGCGCCCGGGTGGAATTCTGCAATGCCGGGATCACCTTTCATGTCGGCCGGGTTGAACGCACCGAATGGTTTGAACGTTGCCTTCATTTCGTCCTTGCCTTCATACATGGCCTTGGCCATGGCATAGACGACATCATCGGAAACACCCGAATGGGTGAAGACAACCTGCGGGAAGGCGATATAGGTTGCGTCTTCGCTCACGCCGGGAGTGGACCCCGCCTTGACGGTTGTGAAGAAGGCGGTTGGCCAATGTTCGCGGGCCTTTGCAAGGGCGGCATCGCTGTCATCGTCTACCGGCAACGCGCGCAGGCCACCGACAGCGGCATCCGCTTCACGCACCTTGCCTGCACCATGGGCGAAAATGAAGCCGACAGCATCGCCTGCTATGAATGCATTGGCGCCACCAACGACGGAAGGAACATTGACAGGGGTGACATCCGCGCGTGACATGCCGGCGGTTGCGTAAAAGGCTTCGAGCTGCGGCAGGATGGTGTTTTGCGCGGTATAGCCATCAGCCATTGGTTTGCCCTTGAGGTCGGCAATGGACATGATGTCGCTGTCAGCGCGCACGAAAATGGCTTCGCGCAATGGCATAAGCATGCCCACGACCCGGATATTGGGGTTCTTGACGCCATTCCACCAGGCTTCGCCATTGATGGAGTAATTGACTTCCTGCAGGTTGGCCACGCCAAACTCGATACCGCCGGAATTCAGCAGCGGAATGAACTGGTTGGGGCTTGTTGCCGGTTGAATTGTCGTGTTGAGGCCTGCCTTGTTGGCCGCGTTAGCAACCGCTGTGCCGATGTTGTGGAAAAGTGAGCCGGGATTTGAGGTGGCAATACCGACGGTCTGGGCGTTCGCCCAACCACTGGCGACCAGCCCCAGTCCGAGTGTAAGAAATGCAAGTGTCTTGCGCATAAGGTTTCCTCCCTTGGATATGTCGGATTTTTTCCGACGATAATCTCAAACTGTGAGATTTTATCAAAAATGACTTGCTTTGCTTCATTTGACAAGTCATTTTTAGTCGACGCAAAAACACACTGTTGATGACGTGTGAAAACGATGGTGTCTGGGGGATGGCGGTGCAGGAAAACCAAGTTAAAGAGCCAGGCAATGGTGCTGAGTCGCTATTGACCGGATTGAAACAGCACGGCGTTGATTACCTCTTTGCCAATGCCGGCACGGACTTCCCACCGATTATCGAAGCGCTGTGTTCGCTTTCCACAGACAGAATTCCAACGGCCATTACCATTCCGCATGAAACGGCGAGTGTTGCCATGGCCCATGGTTATTTCCTCGTCACCGGGCGCCCACAGGCTGTCATGGTTCACGTCAATGTCGGCCTTGCAAATGCCGCCATGGGCGTCATCAACGCAGCGAGCGACAATATTCCGGTACTGGTCATGTCCGGCCGCACGCCGATTACCGAATCGGGGCGACGTGGTTCGCGCATGACCCCCATCCAATACGGACAGGAAATGTATGATCAGGCTTCGCTGGTCTCTGATACGGTGAAGTTTCACTACGAAATGCGCTATCCGGAGCAGGGCGAACCGCTGGTATCGCGTGCTCTGGCTCTGGCATCCAGTTCGCCGGAAGGCCCCGTCTATCTCAGTCTGCCGCGCGAGGCGCTGACGGCCGATATTGAACCGGGGCAGGCAACACCCGTATCGCCGCGGCCGGCGGCCAGCCGGGCCTACCCGGATCCGCAAATGATTGCCACCGCCGCTCAATGGCTGGAAAATGCAAAGGCGCCGGTTTTGCTGGTGCAAAGAGGTGACCCGAAGGGGCAACTGTCACAGGCGCTACAGGCTTTTGCATCAGCCCATGCAATTCCCGTGGCCGAACCATTTTCGGTTCGAAATGTCATGCCGTCTTCGCATGACATGTTTATCGGCCATGATGTCAAAACAGCCATTGAAGGCGCTGATGTTATTGTCGCGCTTGATTGTGATATTCCGTGGATCGAAGCGGTGCATCGGCCGCCGCCTCACACAAAAATCATTCATATCGGCCCCGATCCTCATTTTACCAGAATGCCGGTGCGCGGCTACCAGACGGACCTGGCTATTCTTTCCGATGCAAGCGCCGCAATCGCGGCCCTTTCTGCAGCCATGCCATCTCCAGGTGCCATTGTCACAGAACGATCTGCGGCGATCGCTACCCGGACCCATGCGCGGCGCAAGGCAGCGCAAGTCGTCGCCGAAGCCGGGTGTGGCAGTCCCATGACGGCTGATTGGCTGAGCAAATGCCTGTCGGAAGCAATGGGCGAGGATGCTGTTGTCTTTGCAGAACTGGGTGTCCTTCCGGGGATGATGAATCTCAGCGGCCCGAACCGGGTTTTTTCAAATCCGCATTCCGGTGGTCTGGGTTGGGCCATGCCGGCAGCGCTGGGCGCCCAACTGGCCGATCGCGAAAGATTGGTGACAGCCTGTATCGGAGACGGTTCCTATATATTTGCCAATCCCGCAGCCTGTCACCAGATTGCCGAGGCATTGGCTCTTCCCATTTTGACAATTATCAAGAATAACGGACTTTGGAATGCGGTACGCCGCTCGGTCGTCAATGCCTATCCTAAAGGCGCTGCAGCGGTTACCAACACAATGCCATTGACATCACTGGAACCTGCACCTGATTATCTGAAAATTGCAGAGGCCAGCAGAGCCTATACGGAACGGGTAGAGGACGGTCGCGATTTGCCCGCTGCTCTGGCACGCGCCATTCATATCATTCGCAATGAAAGACGCCAGGCTGTGCTCGACGTTCGGATTGCCATATCGGACAGTTTTTAAACCATGGACGTCAATCTGATCTACATTGTCATCGGCTTTGCGCTGGGCGGAATTTTGAAGGGTGCTACGGGTGCGGGCGCTCCAATCATCGCGGTACCGATCATCGCAATGACCTACAATGTACCGCTTGCAGTCACGATTTTCATTATGCCGAACATCATGTCGAATGTCTGGCAGGGCTGGTCCTATCGGGCACACAGCCTGCCGCTGGTCTTTGTTCTTCAATTCGCCCTTGCCGGTGCACTGGGCGCTGGAGCAGGAACCGTGATGCTGGCTTCGCTGTCAGGTGATACGCTCAAGCTGATGGTGGCCTTTACAGTTTTGGCCTATATTGCGTTTAGAATGATGAAGCCCGAATGGGTTCTGGCCTATGCCAGAGCCGTGCGGGTTGTTCTTCCCATCGGTATTGTGGCGGGCATTCTTCAGGGGGCATCGGGAATTTCGGCCCCCGTGTCGATTACCTTTCTGAACGCTATGCGGCTTGAACGGGGGCAATTCATATCAACCATTTCGGCTTTTTTCGTGTCGATGGCAATTGTACAAATTCCGATGCTTGTAACTTATGGATTTCTGACACTGGAGCGTTTCTGGATCAGTTGTGCCGCGATCATCCCCTTACTGGCTTTCATGCCGGTGGGAAGCTTTCTGGCAAAGAAGATATCAAAGCAGACCTTTGATCGCCTGATTCTTGCATTGCTGGCCGTTGTTGCCCTCAAATTGATATATGAAGCCTGGGTGTGAACGGCCTGACATAGATCAAAACGCATCGTTCACGCAGACGCTACAGATGAACCATATGCCGAATTTTATGGCGTGATGGGCATCGGCTTTCGTTGTCGATGCAACGCCAGCCAAGCAACGGTGACACAATGACATCTGATCTACAGACAGAACTGGCCGCCTTGCGTGCCGAACTGGCGGCGCTGCGCGAGGAGAATGCACAGGCTTCCAGCGAAAAGAAACCCGAGAGTGACCCTGGGCGCGAAAAGCAATCCAAAAAGCTGTCTTCCTACCTGAAACCTGAGGCCATTTCTGAAGAACTGGAAAATGCGCTGAAGGAACTGACGGATCTGAGCGAGAAAGAAATTGCCGAGCATCCGATGCTGGCAATGGGCATTGTTTTTGCCGTCGGTTTTCTGGCCGGAAGAGCAACAAAGTAGCGGGAGGCGACATGAGCCATTTGAAACGTAATCTGCAATTGCTATGGCGTGCAGAGCGTGTCCTGACCGAGGCGCGTATCAAATTGACGACACGCAAGCTGATCCTTGCCACTGTGGCGGCGATCTCCTGCCTGTTCGCCTGGGGCATGCTCAATGTGGCAGGCTATTTCGCCCTTGAACCCTTGCTCGGGAAGGCGCTGGCGGCGCTGGTCGTCGGTTTGTCGGATATTGTATTGGCTCTGGTGTTCCTGATGGTTGCGCATGGCCTTCGTCCTGCACCGGAAGAGGCGATGGTTGCCGAGGTGCGTGATATAGCCCTTGGCGAAATCGGCGCCGAAGTTGAAGATGTTCAGAACAAGCTGATGCTTATGCGTGACGAGGTGGCAAAGCTCAGCACCAGCATCACAACCTTGGTTCACAAACCCATGGACGTGCTTTCTCCTGCGCTGATCGGACCTGTTGTCATCGCCCTGACGAAACTGATCAGGGCGAAATCAAAAGACAAGGCGTAGTCCAGAGGATTTAGTCTGATGCCTTGCGAAGACGCTCATAGGCATCCTTCATCTTCATCCCAAGGTCTTTGGCCGCTTCGCCGATCTCATCGCCGCTCTTTTCCAATTGCGCCCTGGATAGAAATTTGTCCCATTGGTTGGTCAGATCTTCCCATTCGCCTTCCGCTTCCTTGGAGGCGAGGTGAAGCTGCAATTTGAGTTCATCGCGTTTCTGTTTCATATCCGCGATGAGTTCTGAAATATCCGTCATGGTAGGCTCCTGTGCCGTTTGGATGGATTGATATAATCAGATGATCAGACAGCTGTCTTTAACAAAGGTGTATTTACGTTACGGTTCCAGTCATTGGATGGTGACAAAGAAGACGCTAGCTGGCGCAAAGTTTGGCGATTCTCATCGCGTCCACACGCAAAGGGTGAACAAAGATCGCGCGGTGCATTGTGGTAAATTGATACCTGCGTAAGTGTACTTACTAAAGTCCCAACTGAGTGGCCAGTTTTGCCAGTGCGACAGCATTGCCGCCGCCGGTTTTTTCGCGAATGGAAAGCCGATGACTTTCCACCGTGCGCACACTGATATCCAGCAGAGACGCGACCTGTCTGTTGGTCATGCCCTTGGACAAGGCAGACAGGACTTCCTTTTCTCGATCTGTCATGCCGAAGTGGCCTGTCGACATGGGGCGGTTCGATGATTTGCAGGCAAGGGAAGCCGCAGCTTGAGGCCCAAGATAGGTTGCGCCCAGTGCAACCGACCTGATGGCATTGATCATTTCGGGTTTGGAGACATCCTTCATGACAAAACCATTGGCACCAATGCGCAATGCCTCCTGAACATATTCTTCGCTGTCATAAATCGACAGAAACAGAATTCTTGTATCCGGCAACATTTTCTTGATGATCAGCGCCGCCTCAAGTCCGTTCATTTCGGGCATGGAAATGTCCAGCAGGATCATATCCGGTTCAAATTCCCGACACAGTTCGACAGCCTGAAGTCCGTTGCAGCCTTCACCCACAATATCTACACAATCGACATCGGCGAGACGGGATCGGATGCCTTCTCGCAGCAAGTCGTGATCATCAACTATTACAAGTCGAATCCGGTTGCCGTCTGTGATTGCAGACTGCATTCGTTCCCCTTTTTATTTTTATTATTCCATTATTGTTGCCGTTTTACTACCGGCAAAACCACACGAATTGCAAGCCCGCCAGATGCTGCCCTGGAAAAGCGGATGGTGCCTTGCAGCGTGTCAATGCGCTCCTTCATGTTACGGATACCAAGTCCGCCACCGCTGTCTTGCGTTTCGGAGCCGCGCGCCATTCCGGCGCCGTCGTCGTTCAGTTCGAACACCACCTTATTGCCGTTCCGGTGAAGCCGGATCCGGACTTTTTCTGCCTGAGAGTGGCGCGCAACATTGGTCAAAGCCTCCTGGGTGATTCGGTAAAGCGCGGTTTTTGCTTCATCGGACAGGGCCTGCCTGACTTGCTGAGCATCAACTTCAACCATGATGCCGCTTTGCTGTGAGAACTCTGTTCCCAGACTCTTCAAGGCTGCGGCCAGGCCCATATCGTCCAATACGGAAGGACGCAAAGCCATTGAAATCCTTCGGACTTCCGTTATCGCCTCGTCCAGGGCCTTCATTGATTTTCCGATGGGTTCGTCAATCTGGCTTTTTCCCGACGATTTGCTGAGGGCGGTTTCCAGACCATAGCGCGCCGACACCAGCAGTTGGCTAATGCTGTCATGCAGTTCTCGCGAAACACGTTTGCGTTCCTCTTCCTGAATATCAACCTGGCGGGCACTGAGTTCTTTCAGTCGGGCATCTGCGAAGCGCTGTTCCGACAAACGTGCTATGGAGATAATCGTGGCTGTCAGGAGCATACCGGCAAACATCAAGACAAACAGCACCAGACGCGTTTCGCTTACATTGTTTTGCAATTCAGCCTGAACTTTGGATACCTCCTCCAGCACATCATCAAGATAAATACCGGTGCCGATCATCCACTTCCAATTGTCGAGAAAAACCGAGTAACCAAGTTTTTCGACATAGGCGCCGGAGGAGGGCTTTTTCCAGATGTAGGAATAGAATTCGCCGCCGTCTTTTGCGCGATCAATCAGGTCACGGACAACGGGTTTTCCGTCAACGTCCACAAGTCCGATCCAGTTGCTGCCAACCAGATAGGTGAGGTGCGGATTGACGATGTTTGTTCCGTCTTCATCGTAGATGTAAAAGTAACTGTCTTCCCCAAAATTCATCTTGCGGACGATCTCTTTGACCTGTCTTTGCGCCTGTCTTTTTGTCTTGAGTTTGGACGTGTAAATGGGTTGCAAGGCGTTTCGCGCCAGCGTGACGTAGTTTTTCAGTTCTGTTCGCTTGATGCTCAGAAACAGGCTTTCTATGGTTTCTGATTGTGTTTGTGAAAGGCGTGTGGACTGGAACTCAACAACGAAACTCATCGCTGCCGTGACCAGTACAAAGGGCAGCAGCGTTATAAAAAACAGTTTGGTTTTAAGTCGCATAAGTAACGTTCCGTCCATGTACTATTTGAGATGGTCCAGGTGCAGGCAAGCAATCTGTTTTCACGAAAGCAATCACCGTGTTGCAGGTGTGACCAATGTTCGCGGTGGGCGGACCGGGTCGGCTCACAAAGTTTGTCAGGCCATCATTTTCGAGCCTGACAGGCCTGGTATTGCGATATGGTCGGTGGTTTTTGAAGCTGCAAATCATTGAAAAATCAGTATTCCTTGGATCTTGCCATTGTCGGTTAGATTGCCGAACCAGCGCATATGCCTCCGTCGAAGTAATGTTGAATTAGTTGATCAGCCGGCGTCAGTAGTAATGCGGATACAATTGGTAATTGCACGAATTGTGATTTTGTTGTCAAATGCCTATTGAAGCCCGACAACTTACGGAAATCCGTGTTGTGAATGGCTCAATTGGGAGGATATCTATGGAACGTCGTAAATTTTTGACGGGTGCTGCGCTTGCCGGTGCAGCAACAACTCTTTCTGCTCCAGCGCTTGCTCAGGGCAAAAAGGAAATGGTCATCGTGTCGACCTGGCCACGTGACTTTCCGGGTCTCGGTCTGCCGGCACAGCGTCTCTCGGCGCGTATCACCGAACTGACTGATGGCCGCGTTGACGTGCAGTATTTTGCTGCGGGTGAACGCGTTGGCGCGTTCGATTCGTTTGACGAAGTCGCGTCTGGCAATGCGCAGGCCTATATCGGCGCTGACTATTACTGGAAAGGCAAACATCCGGGCTGGGCACCGTTCACGGCTATTCCATTCGGCATGACCTACACGGAAATCGACGCGTGGATCAAATATGGCGGCGGCCAGGAACTCTGGGACGAACTTGCTGACGAATTTGGTCTGAAGAACTTTGCAGCCGGTAATACCGGTGTGCAGATGGGCGGCTGGTTCAACAAGGAAATTGAAAGCGCAGACGACCTGAAAGGCCTGAAAATTCGCATGCCCGGCCTGGGTGGTGACGTCATGGCAAAACTGGGAGCGTCCCCTGTTTCCCTGCCTGGTGGCCAGATTTACGAAAACCTTGTTTCCGGCGCCATTGATGCCACTGAATGGGTTGGTCCCTACAATGACTATTTCCTGAAATTGTATGAGGCCGCCAAATATTATTATTGGCCTGGCATGCATGAGCCCGGTGCACAGCTTGCGATGGGAATGAACAAAAGCTGGTGGGGAACCCTCAGCAAGAATGACCAGAATATCATCGAGGCTGCGTGTAATGAAGAAAATTCACGCACCATGGCTGAAACCAATGCCAACAACGGTGCCTATCTCAATCGTTTGATCAATGATCACGGTGTGCAACTGCGTGAATTCAACGATGATGTCTATGAAGCCTTCGGTGAAGCTTCTGCCGAGGTTATCGAGGAGGCACGTGATCACAGCCCGCTGTCGAAGAAAATCTACGACGCCGTGCTTGAAAAACGGGCAGAACTGGGCGCATGGACAGAATTGTCCGACACGGCCTATGTCCAGAAGCGCAACACCGTTCTCAATCGATAATTGCGCTGATTGAACGACTGGAACTTGCGAGACGGGGCAACCCGTCTCGTCTTTGGAGGAAGTTCCAGCAGGATCAGATTTGAACGGGTTGTTATTCGGCTGAGACCGGGAAGAACACGTTTATTGACGATATGCGGTGGCAGGGACCTGGTTCCATTGCCGTGACCTTTTGCATTTTATCCTGATCTGGTGATAGCCGGACATGGGGGAACAATAATGGCGGAATCGCCAACGATCCAAATACAGCCGACGCTGTCCTTTTCGAATATGGTGCGTATCTTCGGCTGGTCTGTATTGGCCATATTGGCCGTATTTCTGGTGAATAATTTTCTGAACTATGGCGCTGACTATCCTGGGGCCGCCGCGGCGCTTGGAAAGCAGCCATCGCTATTGGCGATACTGCAATTGGCGCTTTACCCGCTTGGCATTGTCATTGCGACGGCCCACGTCTGGAGATCGGGTGGCACCAGCCTGCGTTCAGATGGTGCGAGAATATCCAACATCAATACATTCCTGATCAGGGCAGCATTCTGGACAGTCCTGATTGTCGGTGTTGCCGATCTTGTCGTTTCCTTCATGCGTGTGGAGGATTTGCTGGAAGGTGTTGTCGGCGAGCAATTGACCAAGGATCTGGGGCGATCCCAGTTTCGCGGCCTTTATTTGCATGTACCGCTGATTGCCTTCAGTATTGTACTGGCGGCATTCACCCGTACGCTCGGGTTTCACTGGCTGGCATTGCTCATTGTCGCCGCTGAACTCGGCATCGTCATCATGCGGTTTGTCTTTTCCTACGAACAGGCCTTCATGTCTGATCTGGTGCGTTTCTGGTATGGCGCGCTGTTTCTGTTCGCCAGTGCCTATACGCTGCTGGAGGAGGGGCATGTGCGGGTCGATGTGTTCTATGCATCCTTCACCACCAAGACCAAATCCGTGGTCAATGCGGTCTGCACGATTTCCATGGGGCTGACATTCTGCTGGACAATCCTGATTGTCGGTATGGGTCAGAAAACCTCCATTATCAACAGTCCTGTCCTCAATTTTGAAACGACACAGGCCGGTTTCGGCATGTATGTGAAATACATGATGGCCGGTTTTCTCGGAATTTTCGCCATTTCGATGATGATCCAGTTTGTCAGTTATCTGATGGAGGCGGTGGCCGATTATCGCGGTGAGCCAGGATCGCGAGTTATTGCGGAACCGACGATGTAACAGGCCAATGAGTCTTCCGGGCTCAAAACGGGCAGGCGGCGATTGCCTCTTGTCCTTCAAACCGGATAGCTCTCAAGGCTCGAATAAACCGTTTTCGCAGGGTGCAGCCAGATGCATTCGAAGCGTTTGCTCCTGTAGACGCTGTACCCATCGAGAAACAGAACTGCGCCAATATGCTCGGAAAGTGCACTGAATCATGGAATTTTATTTTCTAGCCCTGCTGGTGGTGCTCATGGCAGCTGCTTTGGGCTCGGGCTACCCCGTTGCCTTTGCATTGCCCGGTTCGTCCATCCTGACCATTCTTCTGGCGGCCATATTCGGTTACCTTTTTGTCGGTGACACGGACGCCTATTTCGCACAGGGTGGTCCTGCCCAATGGCTCAGTGCCGGTGTCACCAATCTGCGCGGGGTCTATTGGGAACCGGAGCGAGACACGCTGATTGCGATTCCGCTTTTCATTTTCATGGGGATCATGCTTCAGCGCTCCAAAATCGCTGAAGATCTGCTGATCACGATGGCGCAACTGTTTGGTCCGATCCCCGGTGGTCTGGGCATTTCCGTTGTTTTCGTGGGGGCCTTGCTGGCTGCGACGACCGGTATTGTTGGCGCAACCGTTGTCGCAATGGGCCTGATTTCGCTGCCTGCCATGTTGCGCAACAATTATTCGCCGCAACTTGCAACCGGCACGATCGCTGCCTCTGGAACGCTTGGGCAAATCATACCGCCCTCGATCGTTTTGATCATTCTGGCGGACCAATTGTCCAGTGCCGCCGATCAGGCCGGCACGACACGCAAGCTGCTGTATAAAAATGCCACCGGCGAATTATCCATGCCGACGATTTTCGATGTCGGTTCGACAAGTGCCGGAGAAATGTTCCTTGGTGCCGTTGTGCCAGGTCTGGTTCTCGTCGCACTCTACATGATCTACATTCTGGTGATTGCCGCCATTCGTCCAAAAATGGCGCCACCTGTGCATTATGACGGCAAGCTGGATGGCCGCTTTCTGATCAAGGTCGCATTGGCGCTTTTCCCGCCGCTGGTTCTGATCTTTCTGGTGCTTGGTTCGATCATCGCCGGTATTGCGACGGTCAACCAGGCCGGTGCCATTGGTGCAGCCGGTGCGTTGATCATGGCCGGTTACCGTCTTCGAGACGGCCACAAGAACGCTTATTATCCCGCCATTCTGGCCATTATCAGTCTGGTGACGATCGCTTTTGTTCTGGGCAACTTCAACACCAACATCAAGAATATCAAGACGAGTTCGGATATGACTGGCGTGACGCTGGCGTCCATCGCCGTTGGCGGGCTGATCATATCCTTGCTGTGGAGTGGCTGGCGGGCTCTGCGCGTCAACAACACGCTGCAGGGCGTGATGATTGAAACGGCGAAAACAACGTCTCTGGTCTTCATTATTCTTCTTGGTGCGGCGATTCTGACGGCGGCCTTCCGGGCCTTCGGCGGAGAAGATCTGGTTCGCGAATTTCTTGACGGACTCCCGGGTGGATTCTGGACCAAATTCGTCATTGTGATGGCGGTGATCTTTCTCCTCGGATTTTTCCTGGATTTCATTGAAATTGCAGTGGTCGTTGTGCCGATTGTCGCGCCCATTCTGCTTGCTGACCCCTCGGCCAATGTGACCGCCGTCTGGCTCGGTGTCATGATCGGCCTGAATATCCAGACATCATTCCTCACGCCGCCATTCGGATTTGCCCTTTTCTATCTGAGGGGGGTCGCACCGGCGATTGTGAAAACGATCCAGATCTACAAGGGGGTTATCCCGTTTATCTGTATTCAGATTGGTGCGCTGATGATTGTTGGCCTCGTTCCGCAAATGGTCAATTATCTTCCCAACCGCCTTTCATTGCTTTCCGAAACCTCACCGCCGCCACGCAATCCAAGGCTGACCTATTGTGTTGAGCAATATGTCACCGAACAACTGGCCGGCAATCGTGGTGCGCTGCTTCAATCGGTGGAAACTGCGCGACAACTCGATTACTCTGTCCTGCCGAAGGGCCTCGTCAAACCGGTCTCTGCCAGTTTCGATCAGGTCAGCAAGGCCATTGCCCTGTTGGATGAGGCGAATGCAGCGGGTGTTGCCATAGAAGAGGCATCTGATGCCTATCGGCCATTGCATGACCACGTGCGCGATATCGAGCAGGATATCCGCTCCGTTGATGAACGCATCGAAATCCTCAACGTACAGATCGGACGCCTGCGGGATGCCACGGACCAGAAGCTGAGGCAGCGGCTGGAAGACCGTGTTGTGATGCTATCTGAAAAGAGCGAAGCGCTGACGGCAACGATACCCGCCGAGTGGAAGCCTGCCTATACCACTTTTAGTACGCTCATTGATGCCGAGGGCAAACTGCGCAACAAATACCGCCAGACCGCCGACAAGGCCTATGAGCCGATGGCGCTGTTGCTTGCAAGTCTTGACGCCTATGGCGCGTTTCAAGCGCTTGGACCACAATTGACCGCCATTGGCGACGAGGTCAGGAACAAGGCGCCGGAGGATATGGAAGATCCGTTGAATGAGCTGTCCAGACAGTTTGGCGCCATTGAAGGTGCATCCGACATCAAATCGGCACTGTCATCTGCGCGCAGGGCCTTGCGCTCGAAGACCCCTGACAAGGAAAAGGCGCTCGATGAAATCTCCGAAGCTGTTGATGAGTACCAGAAGCAGCTTGTCTGGCGCGAAAAGGCGGATGGAGAGCTCAAATCAGGTGTTGCTGCCTATGTCGACGCACTCAGGCCAACCATTGGCATACGCCAGCAGGACAAGCTGACCCGCGAGCAGGCAATCTATGTTGCAGGCTGCAGTTCCGGCCACAGGGACATTTCGTTGAACTTCTAAACAGCGCACCTCTTCAAATGGAAACATTTGAGGGGGTGTCTGCTATTCAAATGAATAGGGGATGGTGTCGCGGCTATTGTGATCAACGCTCAGTCTGCGCTTGAGCGGCGGAACCGCCCGTTGATGGCAGTCGGAGCGCTCACAGATGCGGCAGGATATCCCGATCGGCTCAAACGCGGTTTTGCTTTTGATATCGAGATCATCGGCATAAACCAATGCGCTGGCATGCCGGATCTCGCACCCGATGGCCAGGGCGTAGCGCTGCACAGGATCGCGATAGCCACCACTTGGCTTGGCGATTGCCGTTGCCAGACAGAGGTAGCGCGCACCGTCGGGCGTTTCGGCCAATTGTCTGAGGATACGGTCCGGTGTCGCAAAGGCCTTGTGGACATTCCACAGGGGGCAGGTGGAGCCAAAACGCGCAAATTGCAGTTTTGTGGCGCTGTGGCGTTTGGTGATGTTGCCCGCCTGGTCGACGCGGGCAAAGAAGAATGGAATGCCCTTCATGCCGGGACGCTGCAGGGTGCTCAGCCGATGGGCAACCTGTTCGATGCTGGCGCCAAAGCGATCTGCCAGCAGTTCCAGGTCGTGGCGCAATTCGCTGGCGGCGCTCAGAAAGTCTCCATAGGGAAGCAATGCGCTGCCGGCAAAATAATTCGCCAGCCCGATCCGACAGACGGATGCGGCATCCTGTGTGCGGAACCCGGCTTCATTGGTAATGCGTTCGATGCTATCGGCATGTTCGAGCTGGCAGATCTGATGAGCGAGTTGAAAGGCATGGGTTGAAGGAGCGGCCTTTGGATTGATCGACAGGACGCGCGAAACCGGATCGTAGCGCCTGATGATCTGCGCGTCGGTGGCACTGCCTCCGATGGCGACCCGGACTCGGTGATGGCGTTCGAGATGGTCGGCCAGCGTGCGTACACGGTTTCTTGTCGTTCCCTTCAATTGCCCGGTAAACCGCTCGGCTGCAACGTCAAGTTCGTGCACGTAATTGTTGATATAGTGAAAGAAGTCGCGCACTTCCTCATAGGGTGTCGGTTCATTGAGACCGCCAGAGCGGGCAAGCGTATCGTCGAGTTCAGCCAATTGCTCACCGGCGCGCCGGAGCGCCTGATGCATTGTCAGAAAAGCGCGCGCAACCGATGGGGTGTTCTGAGTGACCAGATTGAGATCCTGCCCGCTGGGCTGCAGTCCCTTGAAGATCGGGTCGGCAATGGCTTCGGCCATGTCGGCCAGCAGGCGGTCACTGTCATTTTCTGACAGGGTGGCGATGTCCACTGCAAAAATTTCCGCCAGTGCCAGCAGGACCGGTGCTGTGACGTGGCGCTGATTGTTTTCAATCTGATTGAGGTAACTGGTCGAAATCCCGAGCTGTTCGGCAAATTTCGCCTGAGTGAGTCCAGTCCCCTCGCGAATGCCACGGATGTTGCGGCCGATGAAGAGTTTTCGTGCGCGCATGAATTACACAACTTTGCAATAATGATTTGCAATATTTGCTAAATCAACAATGTTGCTAATTCAAGCCTTTTTTTCGGCTGCGGAGCGCGGTAGAACCGGAGGCACTAACGCATGAGCGCAGTGCCGGAGAGGCACGGGAGAGGTCCATGACACTTTATGCCGCGGCAACAGCCAAAGGCCATCATTTCCTGTTTGCTTTCTGTTGGGCACGCCGTCAACGATCAAGGGGAGCTGCATAATGCTTGATATTATTGAACAGCTTGAGGAAAAGCGCCAGGAAGCTCACCAGGGTGGAGGGCAGCGGCGTATAGATGTGCAGCATTCGAAGGGCAAATTGACGGCGCGTGAGCGGCTGGATGTGCTGCTTGATACGGATTCTTTTGAAGAATACGACCTCTACAAGACCCATCGTTGCACTGATTTCGGTATGGAAGAACAGCAGATTGCCGGTGACGGCGTGGTGACTGGCTGGGGTACGATCAACGGTCGTCCGGTCTATGTCTTCAGCCAGGACTTCACTGTCTTTGGCGGCTCGCTGTCAGAAACCCACGCAGAGAAGATCTGCAAGGTCATGGATCTTGCCGTGCAAAATGGCGTGCCGCTTATCGGACTGAATGATTCCGGTGGCGCACGTATTCAGGAAGGCGTCGCGTCCCTGGGGGGCTATGCCGAGGTGTTCTGGCGCAATGTGCAGGCCTCCGGCGTTGTGCCGCAGATTTCCGTCATCATGGGCCCCTGTGCGGGTGGTGCTGTCTATTCTCCGGCGATGACCGATTTCATATTCATGGTGAAAGATACCAGCTACATGTTCGTGACAGGCCCTGATGTGGTCAAAACCGTCACCAATGAAATTGTCACGGCAGAAGAACTGGGTGGTGCATCCACCCATACGAAAAAATCCTCGGTTGCCGACGGTGCCTTTGAAAATGATGTGGAGGCTCTGCTCGAAGTGCGCCGCATGTATGATTTTCTGCCCCTGTCGAATCGTGAAAAGCCACCGATCCGTGGAACGGTGGACCCGATTGACCGGCTTGAAAAGAGCCTTGATACACTGATCCCCGATAGTCCGAACCAGCCCTATGATATGCATGAGGTGATTGCGAAGATTGCCGATGAAGGCGAATTTTTCGAGATCCAGAAGGATTTTGCCGGCAATATTCTTTGCGGCTTCATCCGCCTCAATGGCGCAACAGTCGGTGTCGTTGCCAATCAGCCGATGGTGCTGGCTGGATGCCTCGATATCGACAGCGCCAAGAAGTCTGCACGGTTTGTCCGCTTTTGTGATGCATTCAATATTGCCATCCTGACGCTGGTTGACGTGCCGGGTTTCCTGCCGGGCACGGCGCAGGAATTCGGTGGCATCATCAAGCATGGCGCCAAGCTGCTGTTTGCCTATGCGGAAGCGACGGTGCCCAAGGTGACGGTGATTACCCGCAAGGCCTATGGTGGCGCCTATGACGTGATGGCCTCCAAACACATCCGCGCCGACGTCAATTATGCCTGGCCGACAGCCGAAATCGCCGTCATGGGCGCAAAGGGTGCAACGGAGATCCTGTATCGCTCCGAGCTTGGCGATCCGGAAAAGATTGCCCGGCGCACCAAGGATTACGAGGACCGGTTTGCCAATCCGTTTGTGGCGGCACAACGCGGTTTCATCGATGAAGTGATCATGCCGCATTCAACGCGCCGCCGTGTGGCCAGGGCTTTTGAACTGCTCAAGACGAAGCAGGTGACTGGGCCTTCGAAGAAACACGATAATATTCCATTGTGACAGCGCGGAAATGCACCTGCGCTTCGCAAAGATGAGGTTGAAAAAATATAATGGTCAATTTGCCGCCCATGTTGAAACATCGCGGATTTCCATCCCGTTTGCCGGGGACTGATTTTCAGTTCACCATCCGCCGGGCCAATTTGAAGCCAACCCGGATAGAGAAGAAACCCCGCCTGGCTGATCGAAAGCTGGTCCTGCTTGAGGCTGATGCGAATTTTCTGGCCTGTCTGTGGGACGCCTTCGGCGCCGAGCCCTTTGAACGGGGCAACCTGGATGCGGGGCGTTTGAATGCGCTGTTCGAACGGGAGGTCGTACCGGTGGATGACCCATTCGATCCGCTTTCCTATGAAGCCATCCTGCGCATTGACGAAGCCGTTGCGCGGGCAAATTTTCCGCAAGTATTCAATCGCTGATCGGATGCGAGATGTTTAAAAAAATTCTGGTTGCCAATCGCGGTGAAATCGCCTGCCGGGTCTTCAAGACCGCCCGTAGGATGGGCATTGCCACAGTTGCTGTCTATTCGGACGCGGACCGCAATGCGCTGCATGTTGCAATGGCAGACGAGGCTGTCAATATCGGCCCGGCGCCTGCTGCCGAAAGCTATCTGGTGATCGACAAGATCATCGACGCCTGCAAGCAGACGGGCGCCGAAGCGGTGCATCCGGGCTATGGTTTCCTGTCCGAGCGCGCAGAATTTGCCGAGCGACTTGCCGCAGAAGGAATAGCCTTTGTCGGGCCGCCTGTGGGCGCCATTCAGTCCATGGGCGACAAGATCACCTCCAAGAAGATTGCCGCCGAGGCCGGTGTTTCGACCGTTCCTGGATTCATGGGGCTGATTGACCACGCCGAACACGCGGTGGAGATCGCCAGAGGTATCGGCTATCCGGTGATGATCAAGGCCAGTGCCGGCGGTGGTGGCAAGGGCATGCGGATTGCCTGGAACGATGCAGAGGCGCGTGAGGGCTTTGACCGGTCAAAATCGGAAGCGGCTTCAAGCTTCGGCGATGACCGAATTTTCATTGAAAAATTTGTCACTGAACCGCGCCATATCGAAATTCAGGTGCTGGCCGATACGCATGGCAATTGCATCTATCTGGGGGAGCGGGAATGCTCGATCCAGCGGCGGCATCAAAAGGTCATCGAAGAAGCCCCTTCGCCGTTTCTGGATGAACAAACCCGCAAGGCCATGGGTGATCAGGCCGTTGCCCTGAGCAAGGCTGTCAATTACGCCAGTGCAGGCACCGTTGAGTTCATTGTCGACAAGGATCGCAATTTCTATTTTCTCGAAATGAATACGCGGCTTCAGGTGGAGCATCCCGTCACCGAACTGATTACCGGCGTTGATCTCGTTGAGATGATGATCCGTGTGGCAGCCGGTGAAGTCCTTGCCCTCATGCAGCAGGATGTGAAGCTGAATGGTTGGGCCGTGGAGAGCCGGCTCTATGCGGAAGATCCCTATCGCAACTTCCTGCCGTCGATTGGACGATTGACCCGCTATCGCCCGCCACAGGAGGGCACGAGCCCGGATGGAAGCGTGCTGCGCAATGACACGGGGGTGTTTGAAGGCGGCGAGATTTCGATGTTCTACGATCCGATGATTGCAAAATTGTGCACATGGGCCAAGGATCGCGACAGCGCCGTTGTGAAAATGACAGATGCTCTGGATTATTTCGAAGTCGAAGGCATCGGTCACAATATTCCGTTTCTGGCGGCTGTGATGAGCCATGAGCGTTTCAGATCGGGCAACATCACGACAGCCTTTATCGAGGAAGAATATCCTGAGGGGTTCCAGGGCGTCGCAGCTGATGGAGAACTGGCGCTGCATCTGTCTGCCGTGGCTTTGGTGCTCGATACGATCGGGCACAGGCGGCACCAACTGACTGAGGACAGGCGGTTCGCTTCGGGGGCGCCTTCGCATCAAATTGAAAAGACCATCAGGATCAACCGGGACAATTGTCCTTCTGTCCTGCGTCAGACGGATGACGGTTTTGAGGTGGTGATCGGCGATCATGCGCCGCTTTGCATCAAAACCGATTGGCAACCGGGCCAGAGCCTTGCGCGCGTGTCGATTGATCAGTCTGAGAAGGCCTTCAAGGTCAATAGCGTTCCCGGTGGCTTTCGTCTTCGCCACCGCGGCGTTGACCAGCGGGTGCAGGTGCTTGACAATCGTGTGGCCGAGCTTGCTGCGCTGATGCCGGAAAAGCAGGCGCCAGACACGTCGAACCTGCTGTTGTGCCCGATGCCCGGACTGGTTGTTGCGCTCAAGGTGGAAGAGGGCAGCATCATACAGGAAGGCCAGCCGCTGGCGATTGTCGAAGCCATGAAAATGGAAAATGTCCTGCGGGCGGAAAAATCCGGGGTGGTTTCGAAAATACCGGTCAAGGTGGGTGACAGCCTGGCCGTGGATGCGGTGATTATGGAATTTGAATCATGACCAAAACCAAGCGTGACTGGCTCGATCTTGCCACAGCTGAATTGAAGGGCAAAAGCCCTGACAGCCTGAACTGGCACACGCCCGAGGGCATTACCATCAAGGCGCTCTATGGCGCTGATGATGTGCCATCCTCCGCTGCGCAGGAAATGCCGGGATTTGCACCCTTTACGCGCGGCGTCAAGGCAACGATGTATGCAGGGCGCCCCTGGACGATCCGCCAATATGCGGGATTTTCGACGGCCGAGGAGTCGAATGCCTTCTATCGCAAGAACCTGGCTGGAGGCCAGAAAGGTCTTTCTGTCGCCTTCGATCTGGCAACCCACCGGGGCTATGATTCCGATCATCCACGGGTGGTTGGCGATGTCGGCAAGGCGGGGGTGGCGATTGATTCCGTCGAGGACATGAAAATCCTCTTTGATGGTATTCCGCTGGACCAGATGTCGGTATCCATGACCATGAACGGGGCGGTCATCCCGGTACTGGCGATGTTCATCGTTGCCGGCGAAGAACAGGGTGTGGATCGCTCGGCTCTGTCCGGCACCATTCAAAATGATGTTCTCAAAGAATTCATGGTGCGCAACACCTATATTTATCCGCCGGAACCATCGATGCGCATTGTTGCCGATATCATTGAATTTACGGCGCGCGAGATGCCCAAATTCAACTCGATCTCGATCTCCGGCTATCACATGCAGGAAGCCGGTGCGACGCTGGCGCAGGAGCTGGCCTATACGCTTGCCGACGGCATGGAATATGTCCGTGCCGCCATGGGCAAGGGGCTGGATGTGGATGCATTTGCCGGGCGCTTGTCGTTCTTTTTCTGCATCGGCATGAACTTCTTCATGGAGGCGGCCAAATTGCGGGCCGCACGGCAGATCTGGGCGCGGATCATGACCGATTTTGGCGCCAAATCAGAGCGGTCCAAAGTGCTGCGGACCCATTGCCAGACATCCGGTGTATCGCTGACAGAGCAGGACCCCTACAACAATGTCGTGCGCACGGCCTTTGAGGCCATGGCGGCGGTTCTGGGTGGCACGCAATCCCTGCACACCAATTCTTTTGATGAGGCAATCGCCCTGCCAACCGAGTTTTCGGCGCGCATAGCCCGCAATACACAATTGATCCTGCAGCATGAGACGGGCGTTGCCAATGTGGTCGATCCTCTGGGCGGTTCCTATTATGTCGAGGCGCTGACCAGGGATCTGGCTGAGGAAGCCTGGCGCATGATCGAAGAGGTGGAATCGCTGGGCGGCATGACCAAGGCTGTCGAGCAGGGGCTTCCCAAATTGCGCATCGAAGAGGCTGCAGCCCGGCGGCAGGCACGTATCGACAAGGGCGAAGATGTCATCGTCGGCGTCAACCGTTTCCGGCTGGACGACGAGGCCAAGGTCGACATTCTGGATATCGACAATGCCAAGGTGCGTCTGTCACAGATTGCGCGCCTGAAAAAAATCAGGGAAACGCGCAGCAAGGCCGACTGTGATGCTGCTTTGAAAAATCTGGAACGGGTTGCGTCCTCGGGTTCGGGAAATCTGCTGGAGGCCGCCGTTGATGCGGCTCGGGCGCGTGCAACGCTTGGCGAAATTTCGGATGCAATGGAACGGGCGTTTGATCGCCACAAAGCCACCACGCGGGTGATCTCGGGTGTTTACGGTGATGCCTACAAGGGGGATTCCGAATATCAGCTGATCCAGCAGAAAATTGCCGATTACCGCAACGAAAAGCAACGCGAGCCGCGCATTCTTGTCGCCAAAATGGGACAGGACGGCCATGATCGTGGCGCCAAGATCATAGCCACAGCCTTTGCCGACATGGGCTTTGCGGTAGAACTGTCCGACATGTTCGAAACGCCTTCGGAGGTCGCTGCAAAGGCGATCGACCTTGATATGGATGCCATCGGTGTTTCCTCGCTGGCAGCCGGCCATCGAACTCTGGTGCCTGAACTGATCGCTGAACTGAAGGCGGCGGGTCGCGACGATATCATTGTGATTTGCGGCGGCGTCATTCCCGAGCAGGATTATGCCTTTCTCAAGGATGCGGGTGTGACGGCTATTTTTGGTCCGGGAACGAATGTTCTGGATGCCGCCAATGTGGTGCTTGCCGAGATCGCCGGACTAAAACGTAACAGATAGATTCACGTTTTGACTGCAATGCACTGAATTGCTTGGAGAAAGCGTCTCTACTTGCCGGGTGCGCTGGCGTTTTCGTCACTCATGTTTTTAACCATGAGATGGGAATAGAGGCTGGGCGAAAGGCGGCTTATCAGCCATGCGAGCCTTGCCATACGCCCCACCAGAATGCGCGTCTTCTTTTTGCGCAGACCGTTGAGGATGATGCGCGCTGCATCGCCGGCATTCATGTAATCGACGCCGTCTGTTGCCGATCCCGGACGTTCTGTGCCGTCGGTGGTCACCCCCGGTCGGTTGATGTTGGTTCCGATGAAGGAGGGCGCTGCGATGCAGACACGCACATTGTGCTGGGCTTCTTCTGAGCGCAATGATCCAAAGAAGCCTTCCATGGCGTGTTTGCTGGCCGCATAGGCCGTTCGCTTGACCAGCGGTGCAAACCCGGCAACTGAGGATATCGCCAGATGGGTGCCGCGACTTTGACGCAGCGGCTGCAGAAAATGCGATGCGACGTCGACAGCGCCGAAATAATTGATTTTCATCACCCGCTCGTGGGTTTCTCTGGGAAGATCGGAGAATAGAGAAATTTGTGTTACGCCTGCGTTGTATATGACGAGATCCACCGACGGCCTTTCATCGCGGATGCGCCTGCAGGTCGCCGCCACTTGCTCTCTATCGGTCAGATCGCAGGCAAAGGCACCCAACAGGTTGGGGTCATCGACAGCATCCACGGCAGATTGAAATTCCGAACCGGGCAGATCAAGGATGGCGACGAACCAGCCGTCATCTATCAGGGCCTTTGTCAGAGCTCTGCCAAGGCCACCGGCACCACCGGTGATAACGGCTGTCTTTCTGGTCAAAGCCCGGCACTCCTGCGCCATAGGTCGAATGTCTCGGCACTGGTTTTTTCCGGCGTATAGCCGAATTCCTGTTTCAGCTTTGTATTGTCCAGAACCGGCCTGTATTGCAGGAACCGGACTTGCTGTGGCCCATAGCGCGACAGACCGAGCGGATGGGCGAGGGCGAGGGCGGCTTTCAGCAAAAATGCGGGCAGGCGCATCACCGGCTTGTGCAGCACATCGGCGATTTGCGTGATGCCCATGGCGCCATCACCGGCCACGTTGAATATGCCGGCGGGACCGGTCGTGGCCGCGCGAACGAGGATGCGTGCCAGATCCTGTGTCCAGATAAAGACGAAGGGGCTTTCATGGCCGGAGATTGCCAGAAGGCGTTTGCGGTGAAACAGCGCGGTGATCTGATTTTCCATGCCAACGCCCAGGACCGTGCCTACCCGCAGGACAACCTGCTGCAGGGTCGGTTCTTCCTGTCGCGTTTTCTGCAGCATTTCCTCGACCAGACGTTTGTGGTGCGCATAGGCAAATTCCAGGTTGCCGCGCACCGCGTCTGTTTCGCAAAGCGGCACGGGATTGTCCGTATGATAGCCATAGGCCGCTCCGGAACTGGTGACCACCAGTCGTTCAACGCCATGGGCGATGGAGGCGTCGATCACGTTTTGGGTGCCGGTGACATCGACCGCATATTCAAACGCTCTGGTCGAACCCTTTGGCGGTGAGACAATGGATGCCAGGTGCACGATGACCTGCGGACGCGTCTCGCCAATGACCTGATCGACCGTGGCGTTGCGCACATCCAGCGGCTGGTAGCTGCAATTGTCAGGTAGGTCCTGCAACGCCCTGATATCCGTTGCGATGATCTCGTGGTCCGTTCCACCGAGTTCGCGCAGCAGGGCCTGGCCCACACCGCCTCCAGCGCCGGTGATCAAAATCCGTGTCATCGCGTTGCCTTTGTCCGGGACATGAAGCTGGCCAGTACAATGCCGGTAATGGCGTGCCATATGCCCCAGAAGGCCGCCACCACGGCCATGCCGCCAAGGCCGCCAAAGAAAGTGAAAATCAGTATCAACCCGAGGCCGGAGTTCTGAATGCCGGTTTCGATGGTAATCGCCCGCCGGTCATAGTGACTGACACCGGCCAGCGTTGCTGTCAGAAAACCGCCGCCCAATGCCAGGCCATTGTGAATGAAAACCAGCAGGGCCACCATACCGGCATAGGCCAGGAAGAAATTCCAGTTTGCTGCCAGCGCCAGAACGATAAAGGCCAGGAATATGGCCATGGAAAGCCATTGCATGGGTTTGCGAATGCGTGTTGCCAAGCCGGGTCGATAGGTGTTGAGCAATATGCCAAAACAAAGTGGCAGGAAGAGCATCAGTCCAAGGGTTATCGCCACCTGAACCGGATCGATCGATGTCTGTTTCAATATCGCATTGGTGGGCCCGTAAAGACTGCTCCAGAAGGCAATGTTAAAGGGCGTCAGAGCTACGGCGGCCACGGTTGCAAAGGCGGTCATGGAAACCGACAGCGCCGTATTGCCGCCCGCCCGGTGGGTGATGAAATTGGAAATATTGCCACCCGGGCAGGCGGCCACCAGGATAAGTCCAAGCGCTATGCTGGCGCGTGGCTGCAGCACAAGGATCATCAGGAACGTCAGGACAGGCAGGACGATGAATTGTGACGCCAGGCCCACAAGCAAGGGCTTGGGCGCTCTGGAAAGCGTACGGAAGTCCGCCAGGCGCAGGTCCAGCGCAATTGAAAACATCACCACGGCCAGAATGGCGTTGAGAAGGGTCAGCGATGCCGGGCTGAAATTCAGCAGAATGCCATCGATATCGTTCATGCTGTCACCCCGTCAGTTGTCTGGTTTTTGCGGCGATCGATTTTCTGTAGGTGGCCTTGTCGACATAATAGGCCATGCGCGGCACATCCAGATAATCCATGCCGCCGGTCTGCCGTTCGAAGCCGGCAGCCTTTTCCGCTTTCAGTGCCAGTGCGCCAGCCATTCCGCGTTTCAAGCCGCCCAGATAGCGCGCCACCATTTCAGCCTGTTCATGGCGTCCCTGCCAGCCGAGACCGGAGGCCTCGACCATGCCCATGACGAAGAGGTCATCGCGGTCAGGGTGCATGCAGTTCAAATAAAGATGCGGCGCATCTCCGCGCCAGTTCAACAGGGCATTGTCGATAAAGGGGTAGTGCAGCCGATAACCGGTTGCCGCCAGTATCATGTCGTATTCCCCGGAACTTCCGTCCTTGAAATGCACAAGCTTGCCTTCAAGTCGGGAAATGTCCGGTCGGACCTTGATGTCGCCATGACCGGCGTGAAACAGAATGAGGGAGTTGACCACCGGGTGGGACTGGTAGAGCAGGTATTCGGGTTCTGGAAATCCGTATTTCTGAGGATCGCCGACGAACCATTTGAGGATCATCGTATCGATCTTGCGCTTCAGCCACATGGGCAAACCGTTGGTCTTGCCCAGGGTGTCGGCCGGTTTGCCAAATATGTATTTGGGCACAAAGTGATAGCCGCGCCGCACGGATATGTCGCAGCTGACCCCATGGTGGATGGCGTCGACAGCAATGTCACAGCCCGAATTGCCTGCGCCGACCACCAGAACGCGTTTGCCTGTAAATTGGGTGGGTTTGCGATAGGCGCTGGAATGAATGAGCTCACCGGAGAATGTGCCGGGAAATTCCGGCATGTTCGGCTCTGAAAGCGTGCCATTGGCGATCAGGACACCGGCATAGGTGCCTTCAAACAGCCTGCCGGAACCGTCCCTCCAGCGAATGCGCCAGCCTTCACCATCACCACCCAGGGGGACAGTCTCAATGATGTGCGTGTTGAACAGGAACTTTTGGCGCAGATCAAAGTGATCGGCAAAATCCTTGAGATATCTGTTTATTTCGTGATGCGAGGGATATTCAGCGACAGCCGCATCCATCGGAAAGTCGGTGAATTCGGTCATGGTCTTTGACGAAATCAGATGTGCGGTCTCATACATTGTGGAGCGCGGGCCATCAATATCCCAAAGGCCGCCCACATCACTGTGAATTTCGAAGCCCTGAAAGGGGATATTCTGCTCGGTCAGCGTCTTGGCGCAGGCAAGCCCCATCGGTCCTGCACCGATCAGCGCATATTTGTCGCGTGTCTGCGATGCCGGAATCAGCTCAATCATTTCGTTCAGCGGCACGCAAAATCCTCCCGGAACGTCCGTTGCTCTGTTTCTTAAATTGAACGATCGTTAAAAATAGTGCAAGATGTTTTATGACTATCTTGTCCACAGACGGAAAACCGCGGCAAAGGGCGCCGTCAAAAAAATCCCTGCAAACCCGCGAACGTATTCTTGATGCGGCGGAAAACCTCTTTGCGCAACGCGGTTTTGAGGGGGCCTCCATCCGCGATATTGCAGAGGCGGCGGGTGTGCCGACAGCTTTGGTCAATTTTCACGGAGGGCCAAAGGACGCGCTGTATTTTCACATTGTCGAACGGCGCGCCAAGGAATTGTCCGACAGCCGGTTGCTGGCGCTGCAAAGGGCGCGTGAGCGCAATGGTGACAGGCCTCTGGCCCTGCGCGATGTGCTGGCCTGTTTCATCATGCCCTATCTGGAAAAGGCGATGCATGAAGGTGCCCATTGGCGCGCCTATGCGCGGCTTGTGGCGCAGGTGTCAGCCGATGAACGCTGGAAGCACATCAGTCAGGCCTGTTTTGATCCGACGGCACAGGTGTTTGTAGAGGAATTGTCCCGGCTCTATCCTCAGGCCGACAAGATGGCGGTTTCGACGGGGTTTGTCTTTTCAGTGGCGTCCATGCTGACCATGTCCACGTCACTTTGGCGGATGGAGGCTTTGGGCGATGGGGCAGGTGCTGCGGCCCTGTTCGAGGAGCGGGCGCAAATTCTGCTGCAGTTTTGCGAACATGGCCTTGATGCAACGCTTGGAAAACCGACTCTCACTTGAAAACCGTGCGCAGAGCGGGACCAAGGCCAAACCATTACTGCATTTGATGTCTTGCACAGGGCCTGTGAGGTTTTCGGTGTCATTTTATCAGCCAATCGCGATTCCGGGTTGGATTTTTCCAGCGTATCGCCCATTTATGTCGCATGAACATTCAGCCAGACAAACAGACGACCGGCTACAGATTGCAGGTTTTGCCGCTGCTGGGCGACATCGTGGCCAAAAGTGGTGAGACTGTCATTGCCTCAAGCCGTGCAGCAAAATTGATGCACGAAACGCGATTGGCGCCCACGGTCTATTTCCCGATGGATGATGTTGTTGGTGTTTTGGGCGAGGCCAGCGGGCACCGGACCTTCTGTCCTTTCAAGGGCACAGCCAATTACTGGGATGTGGTCGTTGAAGATCGCATCATCCCCAATGGCGCATGGTCCTATAAAAACGCGCTGGCGGACGCGAAGGACATTGAGGGCCATGTCGGCTTCATGCCGAGTGTTCTCAGCGCGCTCGAAATGGGCAGCAATGAACCGCAGCCGGTCGATGACGGCAATATCGCCGGTCCGACGGTCGACTGGATCATGCGTGGTGCTTCGTCCTGTACCTCGCCGGAAGAGCTGACATCTGCCATTGGCAGAAAATTCAATGAAGATGGCATAGCGGTATCGAGAATAAGCGTCATGATCTGGTCGCTGCATCCGATGATTGCGGCAAGGAGCTATGTGTGGACCAGAAAGGATGACGCGGTGGTCAAATTTGCGCCATCTCACGGCATTCTTCAGGAAGCACGTTTCCAGAACAGCCCGATACGGCACGTGACCAACGGTTTGGGAGGCGTGCGGCAGAACCTTCTCAGCCAGAACAAGGAGTTCAATTTTCCGGTGATGGATGAACTCAGGGATGAGGGAGCGACGGATTATGTCGCCATGCCCCTGTCGTTTTCCAATGGCCAGATCAATGTTCTTACTCTCGCATCGGATCATCCAGACGGCTTTACCACGGCCAATCTTGGCCTTGTCTTCGAATGTGTATCGATGATCAGCCGGTTGTATGAGGTTTTTGCGCTGCGGGAAAATGCCTCGACCCTGCTGGAAACCTATCTGGGCAAGCGGACAGGCGCCCGTGTGCTGGGTGGGCAAATCCGCCGCGGTGACGGCGACCAGATCGATGCAGCCATCCTGTTTTGTGACCTTCGCGGATCGTCGCGATTGGAAGAGGACCTGGGCCGCGAAGCCTATCTGGACCTTCTCAACAGTTTCTTTGAAACGACGACCAGCATCGTGAATGCCCATGAGGGTGAAGTCCTCAAGTTCATTGGGGATGCGGTGCTGGCGATTTTTCCTGTCGGGTCAGAACGCGAGCGGGCCTGCCTGCAGGCGCTGGAATCGGCGTTTGAAATTCAGGCGGAACTCGCCAAAACGATGATAGCTGATACTGAGGTTCCGATTGAGGGGATTATCGGCCTGGCTTTCGGCAATGTCACCTATGGCAATGTCGGCTCCAAGGAGCGTCTTGACTTCACTGTCATCGGTGCGGCGGCCAATATTGCCGCCCGGTTGAGTGATCTGGGCAAGCGTCTGGGCCATGGGATTGTTGCTTCGGGGCATTTTTCCGATTGTGGTTTTGGTGATCTGGAATCGCTGGGTGCCTTCGATCTGCACAATGTATCGGCACCCGTTGAGGCCTATGCCCCCTCACTGGCAGCGCAATTGGCAATCATAGAGGCGACCAGCCCCACCCCATTGACGCCGCCGGTGGAACCTGCTGAATAATCCGCTTTTGACGAAATCGCCGGGATAGGCACAAACGCCTGTCTCAGCTATTGGGGATACACCATGGTCACACTTCCACGTACGCCGTCATTCAACCTTGCTGGGCGCAAAGCCCTCGTCACCGGTGCAACCTCAGGCATTGGTCTTGGATGTGCCGTGGCACTGGCAGAAGCCGGTGCGCATGTTGTTCTGGCGGCGCGCAATGTCGAGCGGCTCGAGGGCATTCTGTCTCAGTTTCTGGACGAAGGCTGGCAGGCCAGCGTCCTGCCACTTGATGTGGCGGATATCGAAGCGACGGCGGTCCTGGTCAAGGACAACGGTCCTTTCGATATTCTTGTCAACAGCGCGGGATTGGGCAGGCACAGTCCGGCGGTTGAAACCGCACCCAGCGATTTCGACGCCGTCATGGATGTCAATCTGCGCGGTGCCTATTTCCTCACCCAGGCTGTGGCAAAGGGATTGAAGACAGCAGGGCGCAAAGGTTCACTGATCAATGTCTCTTCGCAGATGGGGCATGTGGGCGGTGTCGACCGGGCTGTCTATTGCGCCTCCAAACACGCTGTGGAGGGCTTTACCAAGTCCATGGCCATTGAGCTGGGCCGTGATGGCATAAGGGTCAATACGATCTGCCCGACATTCATTCGCACGCCAATGACAGCCCCAACCTTCGACAACCCGGAACGGGTTGAATGGATTGAAGACAAGATCAAGCTCGGCCGTGTGGGCGAGGTCGAGGATATCATGGGTGCTGTCGTCTATCTGGCCTCAGATGCCTCGGCTCTGGTGACCGGCACCGCCTTGCTGATCGATGGCGGCTGGACGGCCGGTTGAGCAGGGCGGTTTACGTCTTTGCCGGCAATGTTACCAAATCAACGTCGGCTTCACGCAACAACACCTCGGAGACGTCAAAACTGTGATCCAGCGCGCCATCATGCGCCGGTTTTTCCGGGCAGATGACACAGGTTATGCCGCTTTGAATGATCGCCCTGGCGCAGTCGGCACAGGGAAACCGGTTCACATAGATCGAACATTGACCGACCGCAGTGCCCATGCGCGCCGCATTGTAAATGGCATTGCGCTCGGCATGCTCGAACCAGAAGAATTTTTCACCCGAAGCGCGGTCAAAACGGCTGTCGTCATCGGCTTTGATACCGCGCGGCAAACCGTTGAACCCGGTTGAGCGGATTTCCAGGTCAGAGCCGACGATAACGGCTCCAACCTTGAAATCGCGATCTTCTGTCCATTCGGACAGATGATCGCAAAGTGCGAGAAAACGCTGGTCCCATTTGGACTGTTTCTGGTCGCGCATATCAGCCGGCGTAAATGTAGCTGGTCTTGACGGTGGTGTAGAATTCCACCGCATACCGACCCTGTTCGCGCGCGCCAAAGGAAGAGCCTTTGCTGCCACCAAAGGGGACATGATAGTCAACACCTGCCGTCGGCAGATTGACCATGACCATGCCTGCCTGTGCCTGGCGCTTGAAGTCGCGGGCGCTTTTCAGACTTGCAGTACAAATGCCGGCAGACAGGCCGAAATCCGTGTCGTTGGCCACGGCAAGGGCTTCGTCAAAATCGCTGACCTTGAGGATGGAGCCGCAGGGGCCGAATATTTCCTCGCGGTTGATGCGCATGTCGTTGTTGGTGCCGAGAAACAGGGCAGGGGCCTGATAGAAGCCGGTCTGACCAAGTTCCAGACGCTGGCCGCCGATGACTTCCGCGCCTTCTTTTTTGGCCAGTTCAACATAGGCCAGGTTGGAATTGAGCTGTTTTTCGTCAACCACAGGCCCGATCTGCGTGGATGCATCCAGAGCATTGCCGACCTTCAGATCCGTCACGGCCTTGGTCATGGCGTCAACAAAGGCGTCGTGGATGCCGGCCTCGACGATCAGACGTGAGGAAGCCGTGCAACGCTGACCGGTGGAAAAGAATGTTCCGTTCAGGCAGGCTGGAACAGCAACGGACAGATCCGCATCGTTGAGAACAACCATGGGGTTTTTGCCGCCCATTTCGAGCTGGACCTTTTTGCGCGATTTTCCGCAGACCTCGGCAATATGGTGACCGGTCGCAACGGATCCGGTGAAGGAAATGGCATCAATACCCGTATGGGTGATCAGCGCTTCGCCAACTTTCGAACCGCGGCCCATGACCAGATTGAAGACGCCGGGAGGACATCCGCATTCGTCCAGTATCTGGGCAATCATATGGGCGCAGCCTGGTGTCAGGTCAGCGGGCTTGAGAATAACGCAATTGCCGTAAGCCAGTGCCGGAGCCGTTTTCCACGCTGGAATGGCAATCGGAAAGTTCCAGGGCGTTACAATGCCGACAACGCCGACCGGTTCGCGGGTGACTTCAATGTCGATGTCCGGGCGAACTGAGGCCTGCAGATCGCCAGACTGGCGCAGGCATTCACCAGCAAAGAATTTGAAAACCTGCGATGCACGCATGGTCTCGCCGATGCCTTCAGCCAGGGTCTTGCCTTCTTCGCGTGACAACAGGCGGCCGATTTCATCCTTGCGCGCGGCAATTGTATTGCCGACGGCATCAAGCAGGTCGTGGCGCGCTTGCGGGGTGGCATTGCGCCAGCCTGGCTGTGCTGCACGGGCGGCTTCGACGGCCGCGTCAACGCTGGAGGCATCCCCGTAGGAGTACGAGCCGATGACATCGGACGTATCGGATGGATTGATATTGTCGTGATAATTGCCGAAGCTGACCCATTTGCCGCCGATGAGATTTTCATGTTTTGTCATTTTTTTCCTCAGAATTTATCAGACAGTTACGAGATGATCGGTGATTTCTGCAAGGGCGGATTTCTGCGCCTCATCCAGTTCAAGAAAGGGTGGTATCACATGTTGCCACTGACTGTGACCTGATTGCAGTGATACAAGATATTTTACCGCCGGGATCAGAGGCTGACTGGCGACTGTTGATCGTATTTTGCTGATTTTCTCGACCAGCGCCGCATCCGGATTTTCACGATCAGACCAAAGTTGGGCCGACAGGGAAGATGTTTGGTTTGCAGTGGCGGAAATACAGCCGGCATAGCCGAACTGGGCGGCTTCGCTCAGCGCGACTTCCGAACTGGGAAAAACAGCCAGATCAGGCAGCAAAGCAGTCAGTTCGCGACAATATTCCAGCTTCCCGGATGAATCCTTGATGCCCTTGAAGCGATCCGGCCAGGTTTTGTGCAGCCGCTCGATGACAGAAACAGGAATGTTCAGCCCGGTCATCTGGGGGTAATTGTAGAAATAGATCTGGATCTTGCGACCGTGTAGCGCCTCATGCAAGCGCGCATACCAGGCAAACAATCCGTCATCTGACAAAGGCTTGTAGTAGTAAGGTGGCAATACCAGCGCTATTTCATAGCCCAGTTCATCGGCAAAGCTTGTCAGGTCAATGGTTTCCGCAAGCGATGGTGTTCCGGTGCCCACCATCAGGCGGGAGCGGTCCAGTGCGCCGGCAGCCCATCTCATGACCGTTTTTCTGGCTTTGCCGTCAAAGGAATTCGCCTCACCGGTGGAGCCCAATATGTTGAGACCGTCACAACCATTGGCAAGCAGCCATTGGCAGTGGGCCAGATACAGGTCCTCAACAGGTGCGCCTGTGTCGGTGATCGGTGTTGGTACAGCTGCGACAACGCCCCTCATGTATTGTTTTCCTCATTCAATGCGGTTTCAACGGTGGTCTTGTTTGGTGGCGCGGCTGCGACAATCGGATGATCAACCGCCGCCGGGGCCGTGCGATCCCAGCCACCGGGACTGCCCAATCCGGTTACTTCAAAATATTCTCGGTTGATTGTCACGTAAATTTCTTCCTCCGGTGTGACCTCGTCATCGTAGCGTATGGCATCGACCGGACAAACACTCTCACACAAACCGCATTCTATACACTCGGTTGGGTGGATGTAAAACATCCGTGTGCCTTCATAGATACAGTCGACCGGACACACAACCGTGCATTCGCCGTCCTTGATGTCGATACATTCAGCGTTGATGATGAGTGCCACGCCAGTCTCCTAACATCCCCGCCATTGAGGTGCACGTTTTTCCCGAAATGCGGTCACACCCTCTTTTGCGTCTTCCGATTCCAGGGCGGTAATCAGTTCCGGCATGGACAGGGCGCGGGCTTCATGGGGGGTGAGGTGGCCGGTTTTGCGGATGGTGGCCTTTATGGCCTTGATCGACAGCGGTGCACAGGAGGCAATGTCCTGTGCCCAGGACTGGACTTCCTCGTCCAGCTTTTCGGCAGGAACCACGGCGTTGACCAGCCCATAGGCGGCGGCGTCCTGTGCCGACATCATGCGCCCGGTCAGCATCAGGCCGGCAGCGATCTTTTCCGGGATCAGCCTTTGCAGCATGACCATGCCACCATCCAGCGGCAGGCGTCCCACCTTGGCTTCCGGCAGACCGAATCGTGCGGTTTGCGACGCGATGATGATGTCACAACCAAGGACCATCTCCATGCCGCCACCCAACGCCAGGCCGTTGACCCGCGCGATCACCGGCACATTCAGGCTTTGCCGCATGGCTATGCCGCCAAACCCGTTGGGGTTGAGGGATGCCCAATATTCCAGACCCGACTTGCCCGAATCGGATTTCATGTCGGCACCGGCACTAAATGCCCGATCACCGGCGCCGGTCAGCACCACACATCGGATGGCTTCATCAGCTTCGATCTCGGCCCAGATCCGCTCCAGCTCTGTCTCTGTCGCAGGATCTACCGCATTCATCCGCTCAGGCCGGTTGATGGTCACATTTGCAATGCCATCTTCAATTTCAAACAGGACACTCATATCGCCAGCTTTTCGTCAGATTGCGAGAAGAGACCGAATTCATCGATGATTTCATCGGTGTGTTCTCCCAGTTTCGGAGGCGTGTGGCGCAGTTTCGGCCGTGCATTGCTCATGTGAACGGGAGAGCCGACAAAGGTCACTTCACCCAGGGTGGGATGATCCATCTCCATCAGCATCTCGTTGATGGCCGTCTGCGGATCAGCAAGGGCGTCACCCAGCGAGCGAACCGGTGCACAAAGAAGGTCCTGTGCCTCGAGCCGCTGCAGCCAGTATTCGGTGGTATTGGTGGCAAAGGTTTTGTGGAACAGTTCCTGAAGATAGGGCTTGTTTTCACGCTGTGAGGCCAGATCGGGATAGAGCGGTGAGATGTCTTCAATCTCCAGGGCATTACAGATGTCCTGAAGGGGATTGACCTTGAAGGCGCCAACCACCACCAAAGAACCGTCCGTCGTATCGAAGACCCCGGTCAATGGCATGGCTGCCCAGTTGAGCACTTCGCGGTGTTTGCTCCATTGGGCCGCTTCCTGCATCTGCATGGCGATCATCGAGTCGTAGAGCGAAACGCCGACCTTCTGGCCCTGGCCGGTTTTTTCCCGGTGCAGGAGAGAGGCCAATATGCCCTGAACAAGATGCATGCCTGCGGTGTAGTCGCACAATGTAGTGGGATAGATGGAACGCGGAATGGACGGATCGGAGGTCTTTTCCATCACGCCGCTCATGGCCTGCGCCAGGACATCCTGTCCGCCCTTGTGGGCATAGGGGCCCTTTTCGCCAAATCCGGTGCCCGATGCGCAGATGATGCGCGGATTGATTTTGCTCAAGGCCTCGTAGCCGAAGCCCAGCCGGTCCATGACACCGGCACGGAAATTGTCTACCACCACGTCGGATTGCAGCACGAGGTCATAGACCATCTTCTTGCCGGATTCGGATTTCGTATCGATCGCGATGGAACGTTTGTTGCGGTTCAATGAGGAGAAAACCGCATTGTTCATCGCAATTTCAGAACTTTCGCCAAAAAAGTTGCGCGAAAGATCACCCGATCCAGGGCGCTCCACCTTGATCACGTCGGCACCAAAGTCACCCAGCATCTGGGTGGCGCAGGGTCCAAGCATCACCTGAGTGAAATCGAGAATGCGAACGCCCTCAAGGGGCAGATTTTGTTCAGTTGTCATGTCATTCTCCTCACGCAGAAATCGCGTCTTCGACAAGCGCATTGGCCGAGGGGATATCGCCTGGATCAGCCCCCTGAGCGCGCATCTGCTTCTGGATCAGTTTGGCGTCTACATCGCGCAGGGCCTTGTTGCTGTTGAGCGCCAGCGCAACGGCCACGCCAGCTGCCTCACCCTGCGACATGCAGGGGGGAATTTCCCGGGACAGTTTCTGGGCGTCGCTATCGACCGAATAGTGCCGGCCGGCGACAATCAGATTGTCGATGCCCTTGGGAAGCAGCGCCCGGTAGGGCGTGTAGTAATCGCGCCCACGGCATACGCTGTCGGCAAAGTGCCGGCGGCTGGCAACGTCCTTCTTGGTGACTACATATTCGCCCTTCAAGAGGCGTGTCTGGCGGATGCCCAATTGTTCGGCGGCGCCCAGCATGCGGGCGTTTTCGAAACCGGGTATGTTTTCACGGGCAAAGTGCAGCAGATTCATCATGCGCTCGCGGCCTTCAATCTCGGCGCCGAGCATGTCTTCGGGCGACAGACCGTCATAACCGGACATGTGTGGGCAGTTGCACCAAACGACACCTGGAAGCGGTGTTTTCAGCCACCACATGCCCCAGGCGCCACCGATACGGCGACGGGCTTCGCGGTCAAGCTTCTTGTAGGCCTCTGGGTTGGCGTATTCATAGGCTTCGGCCTTGTCCGTATCCACATCCATCAGGCGGAAGACGGTTGTGACGATATATTGGCCGTTGATGAAGGATGCACCGGCGGAGGATGCGACATCGAGATCGCCTGTCGCATCAATGACCATATCGGCACGGATTGCCTGACGGCCCAATTTTGTCTGGCAGATGACGCCCGTAACCTTGCCGTTCTCGACAAGCGCCTCGGAAAACCAGCTGTGCAGGCGCAGATTGACACCGGCCTCAACGACCAGATCCAGACTGACGCGTTTCCATGCATCGGGGTCGAATGCCACGGCATGAATGATCGGCTGCGGCATGCCGGTCTTGTGGAAGTCGATGCAGCCCCAGCGGGACCATTTCTGCCACATGTCCCAATTGGTCAGGCATTCATCGCGGGGCGGGAAGACGGCCCCGTCCTGTTTGACCATGCGATCGACAAACTCGTTGACGATGCCGGTTGTGACAATCTCATTGCCCTCGTTGACCATGTCATCGAGCACCAGCACCATGCCACCGGATGCCATGCCACCCAGATGGTGATAGCGCTCCAGCAGGGTGACGGAACAGCCGTTGCGGGCGGCCGAAACCGCTGCTGTCAATCCGGCCGGACCGGCACCGATAACCACCACATCCGTGGATGCCACGACGGGTATTTGCTGACTTGATGACAAGACATATTCTTTGGTCTGTTCAGCCATTGTGTTGCTCCTATGGGTGCAGCCGCCCTGCCGATCAGGGTGTCGGATGCATTAAAATGATAATTTACAGTCTTTTACGTATGCCAGCGAACAATCAGACGCTCTGCGATGGTGACCGATGCAAAGAGGATCACCGATAGTCCGGAAGACATGAACACTGTGGCGTAAAGCAGCGCTGCCCGGAAATTGAATGAGGAATCCAGGATCAATGCACCGAGCCCGACATCCGCTCCAACCCATTCACCGACGATTGCCCCGATAACACTTGTCGTGGCGGCGATCTTGAGTGCCGAGAACAGAAAGGGAAGCGATGAAGGCAGGCGCATTTTCCAGAAAATCTCCGATTTTGTCGCTGACAGAATGCGTGCCAGCTCCAGCGCTTGCGGGCTTACGGCCTGCAGGCCGCGCACCATGTTGACAAGCGTCGGAAAGAAGCAAATCAGCGACACAATGACGATCTTTGCCGAAAGACCCGGACCAAGTATCAGTATCAATATCGGCGCTACGGCAAGGATCGGTATGGTGTTGATGAATACCGCAATCGGGAAAAACGCTTTTTGCACCGTCTTGTTGTGTACAAAGGCGACGGCGATGCAAACAGCGGCCAGATTGCCGACAAAAAAGCCCAGAACACTCTCATAAAACGTCGGCCAGAAATTTGTCAGCAAAAGCGGAAACTGCTTGATCAAAGCCGCTCCAACATCGCTGGGTGCCGGTGCGATATACATCGGCACTTCGAAATAACGCACGCCAAACTGCCAGATCAACAGCAGACTGACGACTGTCGTCATAGGTATCAGGAAGGCTTCGATCTTGCGGCGCCGTTCCATCCGCACTTGCTCGGCATCGATTTTTGCGGCCAGTTCCGTTTCATTCGGCTCTGCAAGGTCTGCTTTTTCCACCATGGTCATCAGCATGTCTCCAGAAGTTCACGCAGATGCGCGGTATAACGCGTAAAGGGGGCTGTATCGCGAAGCTTGATCTGCCTTGGGTGCGGCAGGTCGATATCAACGATCTCCTTCAGCCTTCCGGGATGCGCCTGAAGCATCAACACCTTTTGCCCAAGGAAAACGGCTTCGGGTATTGAATGGGTAACAAAAAGAATTGTCACGCCGGTTTCTTTCCAGATTTGCAGCAGTTGCAAATTGAGATGGTCGCGGGTCATCTCGTCCAGCGCGCCAAATGGCTCATCCATCAGCAGCAATTTCGGCTTGCAGACCAGAGCCCTGGCAATGGCGACACGCTGGCGCATTCCGCCGGACAATTCATGGGGCAGGGCGTTTTCACGCCCCTTGAGGCCAACAAGTTCCAGTAGTTCCATTGGCGACTTGTCGCTGAGCGGAATTTTTACCCCGCGCTTGCGGCCCATTTCGAGGGGCAGCTCGACATTGGCCAGTGCAGTGCGCCAGGGCAACAAAGTGGAATCCTGAAACACAAAGGCAAATTCGCGCGCGATTCTGGCTTCTTCGGTCGTCTTGCCGAAAATGCGCACGTCCCCGGATGCTGCGGGAATGAGATCCGATACCAGCCGGAGCATGGTTGACTTGCCGCAACCGGATGGCCCCAAAATCGTGTAAAAAGCGCCTTCTTCAATGTCGAGACTCAGGTTTTCGATCGCTGTAAATGAGCCAAAACGGACGGAGGCGTTTTTCAGTGATGCGGCAACCGGGGAAAACCCGGTTGCTTGTGTTTGAGCCGTTTCGTTAACGGACATGGCCGTTATCCGAGTTTCGGACGGCTGGCAGCCGTGGCTTCCAGAATGGAAAGCGTCATCATGTCGTCAACCTTTGGCGGCTCACTGCTGAACTGGCCGAGGGCATCATAGGCGTCGATCTGCGCCTGCCAGTTGGCGGCATTCATCGCGCCCCAACCCTGTTCCTTGGTCACTTCATTGAATGAATAGTCAACCACCAGGCCGACCGCCTTCAATTCGCTTTCCAGATCCAGATTTGGATAGCGTTCCACCAGATATTCGCAGGCTTTTTCCGGGTTGTTGTAAACCCATCCCCAGCCCTTGGCGCTGACGCGGATCATCGCTTCAACCTTGTCCTGATGTTCAGCCAATGTGCTGTCTGTGACATAGTAGGGATTGGCATAGAGCTGAACACCAGCGTCCCACAGGCTGAGATCCACGCGCTGGTCACCCAGAACGGACAGTGCATTGACATTGGTTGTCCATCCGGTCACGACATCGGCCTGGCCGGTCATCAGAACGGACATGTCGCTGCCGGCGACGATCACTTCCACATCATCGGGTGAGATGTTGTTTTTGGCAAGCAGGGCATCCAGCAGAATGCGGGCTGTACCATTTGTCGCGACCTTTTTGCCGATCAGGTCCTGCGGTTTGTTGACCGGATTTTTCTTCAAAGAGAAATAGGTAAAGGGATGCTGCTGATAACCGGCAGCAATACATTTGATCGGAATACCGGCGGCGCGCGCCAGCATCAGAGATGGGCTGGACGAGATGGAACCAAGATTGGCACGACCTGACGCAACAGAAGCGACACCGTCGATGTTCGGCCCGCCTGCGACAATATCAAGGCTCAGGCCTTCATCGGCGTAATATCCAAGCTTGTCGGCGGCGACTTCACCAAGAATACCATTTGAAGCAAGCCATCCCAGTTGCAGGGTCACCTTGAATTCATCGGCGGAAAAGGCCTGGCCGACATGCAGCATGCTTCCTGTGAAGGCGGCGCCGGCTGCAACCCCCATTCCTTTCAGGACAGAGCGTCTGGCAATTTGATTATTGGGCTTATGTGACATTGTGTTCTCCGGTTGTGGGCGTGGTTCATAATCGGAAGGCCCCCGCCTTTGCGGAAGCAGCATTGGTTTGCTCTTCTTTCGCCCACTTGACTTATAAAGACTTTTGGGTGAGGCATGAAGAGCCGATTTTAGCCAACAGTGGTGCGAAAAAAGCACCGCCCTCTGGAGGATGCAATGCATACGGTGTTTCTGCGCTATCTCGATGAAGTTGCACGCCAGGGTTCGATCCGCAAAGCGGCCAATCTGCTGAAGGTTTCGTCCACGTCGGTCAACCGCAAAATCATCAATATCGAAGAGATGCTGGGGGTGCGTTTGTTCGAACGTTCACCCGAGGGTGTGGAGATCACACCGGCGGGCAAGATCGTGCTGGAGCACTGTCGCAAGACGCTTTATGATTTCGATCGGATCAAGACGATCATCGACGACATCCGCGATCTTCGGACCGGGCACCTGAACATCCAGACGCTCGATTCCGTGACGTTTGGCATATTGCCGGAAGTGCTGGGCCAGTTCAGTGACAAATATCCGGGCATCACGCTTTCGGTGACCACGGCACAACCCGACGAGATCATACAGTCGGTCGCCTCGGGCGTGACGGACATAGGCATCAGTTTTACCAATGATTCCCATCCGGATGTGCGCATTTTTGCAGAAAAGGCCACGCCCTTCGGATTGATCATGCGCCCCGATCATCCCCTGGCCGAGCGCACCAGTCTGACGATCGACGATATTGGCGGATACCCTCTGGTGCGAACCATCGAGGCGCGTGCGGGCAACTCCATTCTCGATCAGGAAATGGCCTCCATTGCGGTGCATCTGCCGACGCATCTGTTCACCAATTCACTGATTGTTGCCAAACAGGGAATCCTGTCCAATCAGGTCATGGGCATCTATACAAAAATCGGTTTCATGAGTGAAATCGAGCGCGGTGAACTGAAATTCGTCAAATTGTCCCAGAAGGCGCTGAGCGAGTACAAGATCGGCCTTTTCGTCTCCGCATCCAGTTCCATTGATCCGGTCAAGCGCCTGTTTCTGGGCGTTGTCGAAAAACTGTTCAAAACCTTGAATTTCGACACCTGATGATTGACTCTATCCCCGTCCGACATAGGGCATTTTTGTTGCCATGACGGTCATGAACTGGACATTGGCCTCAAGCGGCAATTCTGCCATATGCAGCAGGGATGTGGCGACATGGGCGACATCCATGGTTGCTTCGGCCTTGACGGAACCATCGGCCTGGGGAACGCCGACGGTCATGGGTTTTGCCATTTCCGTCAGCGCATTGCCGATATCGATCTGACCGCAGGCGATATTGAAAGGTCTGCCATCCAGCGACAAAGTCTTGGTCAATCCGGTGATCGCGTGTTTTGTGGCTGTATAGGGAATCGATCCGGGCCTTGGCGTATAGGCCGAAACCGAGCCATTGTTGATAATGCGCCCGCCCTGCGGTGACTGGGCCCGCATGATGGCAAATGCCGCGCGCGCGCACAAAAAGGAGCCGGTCAGATTGACCTGGACTACTTCCAGCCAGTCTTCAACCGGTGTCTCGTCAATCGTGCGCGATGGTTTGCTCATGCCGGCATTGTTGAACAGGATATCAATGCGGCCCCAGGTGGACCTGGCCGTCTCGAAGGCTTTGGCAACCTGATCCGCATCGGTGATGTCACAGGCAAGGGGCAGGGCGTTGGAATGGCCTTTGGCCACATCCTCAAGCAATGCAGCGCGTCGGCCAATCAGCCCGACTTTATAGCCTTTTTCCAGAAACAATTGCGCGCAGGCGCGCCCGATCCCCGATCCTGCACCGGTTATGATGATTGATTGTGCTGTGCTGTCCATGACTGGAACTCTCCCTGTGCATCTTTACCGAACTGTCGCGTTGCGGCAGACCATGCCCCATAGTCAAGCTGTTTTCCAGTAGAGATGATCACCGGGACAGATTTAGCTTCGGCGACACATGCGGCTGCCGCAATGCCGATTACACGGTCACGGTCACCTTGTTCAGGCCAATTGGCGCGTCGGCGTTTTCACCCAGATTTCGGGAAAGGGCCTCCACAAATTTGTAGAATCCCATGATCTGGGTAAGCGGCTGCAAAAGAATGTGGGATGCGGCCGGAACCAGCAACGTGTTTTCCACGCCTTCCCGGGTAGAAATCCACAGGCTTGTCGCGCCGCTCTCATTGATCAGACGTGCCGCAGTGGCCACAGATTCCTGTGCGGCATCGCCAGGGTCGAACAGCAGCGCTGCAAATTTTTTCTCGGCCAGAACCACAGGGCCATGCAGAACCTCAGCTGCTGAAAACACTTCGGCGTGGATGCGGCAGGTTTCTTTCAGCTTGAGCGCAGCTTCAGCCGCGACCGCCAGCCCGGGGCCGCGCCCGACGGTGAACACAGAGCCAGCCCGTGCCAACGGCAAAGCTGCCTTTGACCAGTCGCTGCCAAGCGCAGCGCGTGCTGTCGCGGGGAATTCCCGCAGAGCAGTCTCAAGCTTTTCGTCGCCGGTAAATCCGGCAGCAAAACTCAAAATGGCAAACAATGTGCTGACAAAGGACTTGGTTGCCGCCACCGCTTTTTCCTCTCCCGCCAGCACAGGCAGCACCGATGCAGCGCCTTCGCCCACCGGACTGTTGGTCTCATTGAGGAAGGCCAGCGTTTGTGCGCCTCCCTTGCCGGCAGCCTGCTGCAAAGCCGCAAGATCTGGACTGCCGCCGGACTGGGAGATCGTCACGCAGATAAAGTCGTCCAGTTTCAATGGCGTTTTGTAGACGGATGCAACGGAGGGGCCGATGGATGCAACGGGCAGGCCGGTGTGCAGCTCCATGACGTATTTGAAAAACATCGCTGCGTGGTCCGAGGTGCCCCGGGCGCTGGTGACAAAGCCGCGTGGACTGGTGGCTGCGGCCTGTCGGCCAGCCTCCAGATAGGCATGCAGCGCTTCATTGACCTGGCGGGTGAGGACATCGGGTATTTCGTTGATTTCCCGGAACATCACCGTCTCGACGTCTGTCTTGCCCATATCAGGATACTCCGGTGATCATTGAGACGATCTCGTTTTTATCGGTGCTGGCGGTTTCCCTGATGCCGATTTGCTCGCCACGCCGCAGTACGCAGATTCTGTCTGACAGGCGGAACACCTGATCCAGACTGTGGCTGATGATCAGGATCGCGAGGTTCTTCTGCTTCAGATTTATGATCTGTTCCTCGACCCTGGCAGTTTCCGCAACACCCAGCGCGGCGGTCGGTTCGTCGAGCAGGATCAGCTTGCTGGCCCAATGGGTTGCACGGGCAATGGCGATGCCCTGGCGCTGCCCGCCGCTCAGATCGCTGATTGTCGAGGCGGCGGAGGGAATGCGCACGTCCAGTTCGTCAACCAGTCCCTGCGCCTCGCGGCGCATGCGTGCCTTGTCCAAAAGTCCGAAGGGTGGCTTGGTCAGTTCGCGCCCGAGGAACATGTTCATGTAAACGGGCTGTTGGTCGGCGAGGGCAAGGTCCTGATAAACAACCTCGATGCCATTGCTGCGCGCCGAGCTTGCGTCGCTGAAGGTTGCGGCTTCGCCATCCAGACGAATTTCACCGGATGTCGGCGTATAGACGCCGGAAACGATCTTGATCAGGGTTGATTTTCCAGCGCCATTGTCCCCGACCAGGGCGACGATTTCACCGGCTTGCAGATCCAGTGAGAAATCCTGAATGGCGACAACCCCACCAAAGGCTTTGTGGATATTTTTCAACGACAGGACATTCGTTCCGGGTGTCATGACAGGGCTCTTTCTGGCCAGCCAATGGGCTGACCGAACGCGTTTTCGATGGACCCGACGCGCGGCGTTCCAGTCGAAATGCCGGAGATGCCAACCACATTGGCGCGGGTGACGAATGCCTGACCTCGAAAACCGAAAATAACGGTGTCGCCGGCCTTGGGTTTGACCGCTCCCGTGGCATCGATCATGCCGTAATAGTCAATGGCTGAATAATCCGGAATTTCGACGCTGGCCAGGCAGTCGCGAGAGCGGGTGGGTTCCTTTGAGACAATTGCCTGTACATCGTATTTTGGAAAGACCGGATCGATATAGAGGCCGCCGCCGAAGCAAAAGGCATTGCCACCATGGTGGTGGGACACTTCACTGAGATAAAGAACAGCGGGTTCCTCCGGCAGGTCCTCAAGGGCATGCAAAGGCGTCGTTCCGTGCAAGGCGTTGCCAGGCTCGCATTGGGTGGCGCCCGCCTCGGCCAAAGCTTTCAACACGACTGCCGAATTTGTGCCGGGGGCATTGACCTCGATGTTGTAGCGTCCGGCCGCGGCCAATGCCTCTGAAGCACGCGCCAGGGTTTCAAGATTGGGTGTCGGCTTGACCGCGCGGCTTTGCAGATCGAACAGCAGGGCGGGGAAGGTGGTGATCCCGCTGAATTCGCTGCCGTCCAGCGCATCCAGTTGATCGGCGACGGCGCATATGTCTTTTGCCGCAAAGCCGCCTTCGTGCCCCCGGTAGAATGTATCACCTTCGGTCTGAATTCTGGCCAGCAGTTTTTGTACGCGACCTGCCTTCTGGGCGGCCTGTGCTGCCTCCCTGGCTTTATCGTCGCTGAATACGGTCCAGTAATCGGGCTGCAACTGGGCCGCTGCGAATTGCGCATCGCCGCGTGGCACCTGTACCAGATGGCCAAGATGTCCGGTTTTCAAACCGGCGCGATGACAGGCAACCGCACAGTCCATATCGACCGCGACGGAGCGATCAATGCCGCCGCGCATGACGGCCTGACAAAAACCCGAATGGCGACCAACCTGTTTCGTCATGGCGAAGGTCTTCAGACCAAGGCTTTCAGCCATGGCGGAGAAATATCCGGCATTTTTTTCAACGGTGTCGAGATCCAGAACATAGGAATTGGGTGGTATCTCACCATTCTGGTGCAGCGCCATTGCAGCTTCGATAAACTGCGGGTTTCTGCGTATCAATACATCCAGGAACATTTTTCAGGCCCTTCCTATCGGTTTTTGTCGCGAAGAGAGACCGCGACGGCAAGCAGAATGATCAATCCCCTGACAATCATCTGGTCAGAGACCCTCAGGTTCATCAGGATCAATCCGTTGTTCAGCATTCCCATCATCAAAGAGCCGATCAGTGCGCCGAAAACCGAGCCCTTGCCGCCTTTGAGGGCCGTGCCGCCGACAATCACCGCGGCAATGACCGTCATCAGATCGCTTTCGCCGAGCGTATATCTGGCGGCCTGCAGCCTGCCAGCATAGAGCAGGCCGGCGAGGCCTGCACAGGCACCGCATATGGTCAGAACGTAGAAGCGAATTCTCGGCACCTTGATGCCAGACACCTGCGCGGCGCGCGGATTGTCACCGGTTGCAAGAACATGCGCGCCGAATTTCGTATGGCGATAGACCAGATGCCCTATCGCTACGCCGATGATCGTCCAGATGACCAGGGAGGGCACAGAGAAAAGTTTTCCGGACCCGAAGATGCCGGTAAAGGTCTCATTGAGGACGGGTATCGAGCGCAGATTGGTCATCGAGCGTGCAATGCCGGCAAACAGACCCATGGTGGCCAATGTGACCAGAAACGATGGCAGTTTGAAATAGGCAACCAGTAGGCCGTTGAATGCGCCAATCATCACGCCGGCGCCCAAGCCTGCAAAAATGCCAAAGGCCATGGAGTGTTCCTGCATGACCACGGCTGCAGACAGTGCGGAGACGGCGACGATAGAGCCAAAACTCAAGTCGATCTCGCCGGCAGAGAGGGCGAAAACAAGACCAATTGCCATGATCGTTGCCGGGGCAGTCTGCAGGATGATGTTCGTCAGATTGCGCTGCGTAAGAAAGCCATCATCCTGAAGGGTCAAGGCAAAGAAAAGGAAAATTGCAAGGAAGCCTATATAGACAACCAATTGTTGGAAATCGAGGCCGGACAGTCGTGTTTTTACGCTGTTCATGTCAATCTTTCAGGAGCCAGGTTGCGGTTTGCGGACACATGGAGAGGTCCTCTGTCGCTGTGATCAAACGGTGTTGCGCTGCATTCCGCCTGTGAGTTGAGGCGGCGTTGGTCCGACGGGAGGATGGTTTCCCGTCGGACCATTTCGTGTGGCTGCTATTGGGCGCTCAGGCTTTTGGGCGCTTCGATGTGCAGCGATTGCATCCAGCCTTCGGCAACATTGTCCGCAGTCACAGTGACGGCAGGGGCAACGACGAAGGGCGGAACGTCCTGGTCGAGAAGATCAAGAATGGCCGCCGCTGCCATCGCCCGGCCAAGCTCATAGGCTTCGTCGGCCACGATCGCGGCAACATTCCCGCCGCGCACCATATCCAGTGCAATCGGTTCGGACAGGTCCAACGTGACGATTTTGGTCGTTTTGTTGCCGTTGGCACGCAGCGCCGCCAGGACGCCTTCTGCCGGGCCGGCCCAGGTCACGTAGATGCCGCCCAGATCGGGGTTCCTCAGAAGCATCGCATTTGCAATGTCTTCGGCGCGAGCGGGATCGCTGATGCCCTGTTCGGCGACAATCGAAATGTCCGGGTAATCGTTCTCAATCGTCGTTTTGAACGCGTTGTCGCGCTGGTTGGTCACATAATAGGCGGCGTCATGAAAGACCCAGCCAACCGTGCCCTTGCCACCCATGGCTGCCGCAAGCGCATCCGCTGCCTGCTTGCCCATCTGGAACAGATCATCGGTGACAATGGCCGCATAGTCGTCCGGGTGCTTGTATCCGGACGGCAGATTTGAAAGGAAAACCAGCTTGACGCCTTCAGCCTTTGCTTCCTCGAATGCAGCGGCCGACGTGACCGGATCCAGGGGCAGTGAAAGGATGATACTTGGCTTTTTCACAAGTGCTGTTTCGATGTCGCTGCGTTGTTTTGCAGCATCAAATCCGGCACTTGTGGTAGCGACCACTTCAATGCCGAAACGGGTGAATTCATCCGTAGCACCGGCAGTAACCGCGTTTACAAAATCCGATTGGTCGTGCCACAGAAGGGCCGCCGTGTGGCCGCCTGCGCGAACCGCTTCGATGTTTTCGTCAGCAACAACGATTGCCGAGGATAGTGTGGCGGTTTCACCCTGGGGGCCTACCGTTTGAGCGCTGACCGGAAGGGTCGCGAGCGCCAGTGCTGCTCCTGATAGAATATGTCTTATCAACTGTTTCATTGCATTTCTCCTGTTGAAATTTCGGTTTCAGACTTGGTTCCGCAGTACTGCATGATGAAAAGAGCGAAGGCGCGAATGGCCGCCAGATATTCTTCAACGTTGATGCGTTCTTCGAAAGTGTGGGCAACGCTGATATCGCCGGGAGCGCAATAGACGGCAGCGCAACCGATTTCGTTGACGATGAACGGATTTTCGGACCAGTAGGGCGCACCGCCGATTGTGCCGCGATCACCGCAGGCATCTTTCACGCATGCAGAAAGGGCACGGGCGGCGGCGTGGTTTGGGTCGATCTCAACCGGTGACCCACCAAATTCATGATCGCGTCCGGCAGGATAGGCGATCTTTACCGCGATGCCGTCTTCCAGCGTTGCGCTGTTCACGGCCGCCTCAAACTGGGCAACGGCTTCGTTCAGGTCTTCACCGGGGCGAAGCTTGCGAATAAGCGACAGGCTGCATTCACCGGGAACGGCAATATATCCGCCGCCATTGATCTTGGTCACAAGGAGGTCTGACGCGCCTAGAAAGGTATGTTTCGGCCCTTGTGAAAGAACCTCTGCATGGCGCCAGATTGCCGAAAGGACAGCATGGGTTGCCTTGAGCGCATCAACGCCATCTTCAGGCGTTCCAAAATAGGCAGATTTGCCGGTGATGGTGATGTCGGCAATAAAAAAACCGATCTGTGCCGTGTAGACATCCAGTTTGGTCGGCTCGACATAGATGGCGAAATCGGGTTTGGCGATCTGGCCGCTCTTTATCCGTTTTACCAGATCCTTGGCGCCGGCACTGACACCCGTTCCGGGCTCGCCGCTTTCCTCGTCTCCGATGAAGGCGAAGGAAATGTCACCTTGCAATTGCACACCTGCCTTATCCAGCAGGCGCAGGGCACCAAGGGCTGCGCAAATTCCGCCCTTCAGATCGCAGGCGCCACGTCCCCAGATCTCTCCATCGATTATCGGCGCTGAGAAGGGGTCCTGCTGCACGCGGCCTTTCCAATGATCCGACCAGCCACGAACATGAACCGTATCCGTATGGCCGACGAAGATGAGGTTTTGGCCTTTGCCCGAACCCTTTCTGGTACCCCAGGTATTTGGACGACCGGGCAGAAAGTCGCCTGAACCGGTGTCCAATTGCATTTGCGTCATTGTTGATTTCAGGAAATCGGCAAAGCCGGCCTCATTTCCGGTGACACTGTCACAGCCGATCGCCTGACGCAGCAAGTCTATATCGGCCTGTTTTTCCTGACAGGCTGCGAGTCTGGTTGTGATGGAAGCGGATCTCACGCCACATTCTCCTGGTAGTTTTCAAGCAATGGTGGCGGCACGACAATTTGAGCGCCCGGCAGGCCGCCGGAAAACAGCGCTATGTGCAGTCGGGACAAGGCAATCGATGCACCGCCGACCAGGGCCGCATGATTGCCAAGAACAGACACCTCGACAGGGATGGGTCTTGGGAAACATCGATTGATTTCCGGTTCGATCATTTTGATGAGCTCTTCGCGCGCACCGATCGAACCACCGATGACGACGCAGGCCGGATCGACCACAGCGGCAATCGCGGCAATGGCGCGCGCGATATAGCCGGCAGCCTCCTGAAGCACCTGGGTGGCTTCTGTGTCGCCGGTAACCAAGGCTTCGAAGATCTCCGGGACGCTCCTGCGTTTACCGGTCAGTTCCAGGTAGTGATGTATGATCGCGCTGGTTGCTGCCACGCGCTCCAGAGCGCCGACCGTAAGGCTTTCCTCTTCATAGGGGTCGGCGCCGAACGGCAGATAGCCTATTTCACCGGCGCCACCGGTCGATCCGCGCACCAATTGTCCGCCAATAACAATGCCGGCGCCGATTCCCGTGCCGATCGACAGGAACACCAGATCGTCCTTGTCGCCACGGTGGGTCATCCAGTGCTCACCTAAGGCGGCCAGATTGACGTCGTTTTCGACAAGAACTTCAATTCCAAGACGTGCCTGCAGGAGGGCAGGGAAATCGATGCTGTCAATTCCGTTGATATTGGGAGCCAGATTGATGTGACCGGTCCGGGAATCGAGAACGCCGGGCACGCCGACAACAGCCACGCGAATCTTCTCGGAGCCGATCCCGTGCCGTGTTGCGGCATCGATGATGATCTTTCCGATCTGGTCGACAACTGCCGCACCGCCACCCTGGGTGGTGGGTTCGGTGATTTCTGCAACGACAGCGCCTGAAAGATTGCAAAGGGCGACCCTGACCTTGGTGCCTCCGAGGTCCACGCTTGCCACCAAAGCCGCATCGGGTACGATTTCGTAGACAACGGCGCGTCTGCCGACATTTCCCTCCGTCCGGCCGACAGTCTGAACCCAGCCGTCGTTTTCTAGTGACGAAACGATTTCCGAGACGGTTTGCTTGGAGAGCCCGGTCATCTTCGCGACGCTGGCGCGGGAGATCGGGCCATAGCTTGTGATTGCCTGTACGACCGAACTCAGGGTCATCCGCCGCGATATGTTGGTTGGGTCTGCCACGCTCATTCCTTTTAGTTCGTCCAGTTACCGAACAAATAGAGAATCGCCGATTATGTCAAGCGGGATTTGCCCGACAGGATGGACCGCTGGGGAAAACGCAGGTCGGTAACAGCATTCCAGCTGGAAAGGAAAGATGAGGGGCAGGCTCTGTAAAAAGGTTTTTTTTGCGCGGAAAATCTGAATTGGGCGCGGCGAATATGTGCTAAAAATACAAGGATTTGCGACGTCTCTTCCACAGGCGTCGAACCCATCTGAGCCGGGTCAGCTCATCGATAATTTTTCCGCGAGTTGCAACAATTTGTCTTTGACGCTGAAAATGTCGCCATGATCTGTTGCGGCTTCATTGTCTTGTATTCTTTCCATGTAGGGACATGTCAAAACGCTGAATGCATTTCCGTCATCGCCTGTTACGGCGACAGAAATATCTGTCACGCCAACCAACTGACCGCTCTTGGAAATTCTGTACCCGTCTTCTTTGATCTGCTTCAACTCGTCATGCAAGGCTTTCAAGATAGCTTCCGTTTCCGCAGCGCCGTTTTCAACGTGTCCTGACAGCAATTCTCTCCTGAGCTGGTCGTCCAGAAACGCAAGAAGTGTCTTGCCTGAATTGGCGCGATCAAGGGCGCTGTAGACTCATGCGACGTTCCCCGACTGGAACACGACAAAGGCGCTCACAGTCACCGTCGCGGAATGCTGTTCAGCTTTTCTTTTCCGCGCCAACCATGTTTTCATGGAGGAAAGCCGACAATTCTTCCGCCACCAGACCGGTCTTTTCTACCTGCATGTAATGGCCGCAATCTTCGAGCGTCACCAATTTCCCGTGTTTGAATGCTTCTGCCATTTCCCGGCTCGTTTCCAGCGGCACCATCCGGTCGCTTTGCCCGGCGATGACCAGAACAGGCAGGGTGACCGTGTCCAGCCGGTCGGAAAGGTCAAACCGGCTGCAGGCCAGAAAATCGTTGTAAACCACTTGCTGACCGGCATCGAACATATGTTGCCGGGATTCGCCTTTGAAAAATGCACTGGTGGTTTTTTTCCAGGAATATTTAACAATATTGTCGACCGTTGACTCAAAGGCGTTTTGCAGACCTTGCAGTATCGCATCGGAGACCGTGAGCCTGGCTGACCCGCCGAGAAGGGCGATCCCGGCAATGCGGTCATTGCCATCGGCCGCCAGCGTCAGCGCTATGGCCGCACCCATCGAATGCCCGACTAGAACGACATTTTCCAATGCGAGACTATCAAGAAAACCGGCGACTGCAGCAGCATATTCATCGACCGAACTGCAGCCGCCACCGGCTGATTTTCCGTGGCCCGGCAATTCGAGCGCATAGACCGGGAATTCTTCCAGCCGTCGGCCTTCGGATCTGGCTGTCAGACCCATCAGGCGTGTCCTGTCCTTGTGGCCGTGCCAGGCCTCAGGCCAGTCGCGGGCGTTGCCCCCGGCGCCGTGGATGAGAACCAGAACGGGACCTTGATCGCGGCTTCGGGTGCCATTGAATTTGTAGGACAATTCATTGCCCCCAACTGATACACTCGGCATCCAATATCCCCTTTGCGCAATCGAACGGCAGTTCAAATATACCTTGTATTTTGCCTTAGCAGGTCGCTTGACCGATCTCAATGTCGGGCGTGGGAGATGGGCTCTCACCACAATCGGTCTCTTTTCGCTCTCATGGGTAGCTGCGGCTTGCCAGTAATGGTGTAAGCGTTTGCAATTTTGGCCGTATGTGGCTTTATTGAACAAAGAATCTCAACGCATTTTCTTACGTTCTGCGCATTGCGCGGATCGCCCGCGTTGATGCACCAGGTAACAGGGCCAGGTAACAGGGCCAGGTAACAGGGCCAGGCTCTGGGCCGGCAAAGAGGAGGATGCGGAATGCGGGTTGGTGCCGGAGATGCTGCGGACACGGTGAATCTGAATTGTGGATGGACGATCCGCAATGAAGCCAGAGACATATGTCTGGTCACCGACTTTCCGAACGACATTCATTCCGCCTTGTTAAAGGCTGGGCGCATTCCCGATCCCTATTATCGCGACAATGAAACATCACTGGACTGGGTTCACGAGGCGCAATGGGTTGCGGCCAAGACATTTGATCTGCCTGCCATGGGCCCCGGTCGATGGACGTTGACACTCACATCAATCGATTGTTTTACGCAGATTTCATTGAACGGCCAGGCGATTGCAGAAACCGAAAACCAGTTTCTCCGTTACGATGTGGATATCACCGACGCGCTGAAAAAGGGTGAGAACAGGCTGGAAATTCGTTTTCTTTCAAACAGTGCCAAGGCGGTGGAAGCCCATGACGCCTTTCCGTTCGAATTGCCTTATCTGGCCCAGAACTGCAGGATTGCCTACAATAATTTTCTCCGCAAGGCGGAATGCCATGCCGGATGGGATTGGAATATCGCCCTGATGCCGCTTGGCGTCTATGGAGACATCGTTCTGCGTCATAGCCGGATATGTCGGCTGGATGATGCGAAGATCGTGCAGCATCATGCAAACGGTGCCGTGCGTGTGGATGTGACGATTTATGCGACGGGTTTAGACCTAGCGCAGGCTGATGTGGCGCTCGAACTTGATGATCAGGCGATCGGCAAGACCGTGCGTATCCTGCCAGGCGAAAATCAGATTGAATTGTCTGTGACGATTGACAATCCGCGGCTGTGGTGGCCGGCCGGGCAGGGCGGGCAGCCGCTTTACGATCTCGTTGTTCGCGTCGACCAGGAAAGTGTCCATCACCGCATCGGATTGCGCCATATCGCGCTCTTGACGGCACCCGATGACATCGGCGCGCAGTTTGCCTTTTCGGTCAATGGTCGCACGATATTCACGAAAGGGGCCAATTGGATTCCCGCCGACGCATTGCCTGCACGCGCAACGCCGGCGGTGACGCGTGACCTGCTGCAATCGGCGCTGGACGCGCATATGAACATGCTGCGTGTGTGGGGTGGTGGCCAGTATGAGGCCGACTGGTTCTATGACATGTGTTCCCAGATGGGCATCCTGATCTGGCAGGATTTCATGTTTGCCTGCAACCATTATCCCGCTTCCGACCGGAGCTGGCTCAACATGGTGCGCAAAGAGGCGCGCCAGCAGATACGCAGGCTGTCGCGGCAGGCCTGTATGGCACTGTGGTGCGGTGACAATGAACTGGTTGGTGCCCTGTCATGGTTTCCGGAGACAAAAGCCAATCGTGATCGCTATCTCGCCAATTACGACAGGTTGAACCACGCGCTGGAAGAAGCCGTGGCCGATGAGGGGCCGGATATAGCCTTCTGGCCGTCTTCTCCTTCAGTCGGCAGGCTCGATTTCAGCGATGGCTGGCATGATGATACATCGGGCGATATGCACTTCTGGGATGTCTGGCACGAGTCAAAGGATTTTGAACATTTTCGCACTGTGCGTCCAAGATTCTGTTCTGAATTCGGTTTTCAGTCCTTTCCGTCGATGCCCGCGATTGAAAGTTTTACCGAGGAACGCGACCGCAACGTTTCCTCTCCCATCATGGATGTTCATCAGCGAAACATCGGTGGAAACAGCCGGATTGTTGAGACCATCAGCCGTTATTTCCGATTTCCCGACGGTTTTGAAGACATGGTTTTCCTAAGCCAGATATCGCAAGCCCTTGCAATGAAGACAGCCATCGAGTTCTGGCGGTCAAACAAGCCGCGCACCATGGGAACGCTCTACTGGCAACTCAATGACACCTGGCCGGTCGCCAGTTGGTCAAGCCTTGAATATGGCGGCGGCTGGAAAGTGGTTCACTATCTGGCGCGGAAGTTCTACCAGCCTGTTCTGGTCACTGCTCAGCCCGATGACGAAACTGGCGACATAGTGCTGTGGGGTATTTGTGACCTGCCGGAGGGCATATCCATGACAATTGAGGCAACACAGGTGTCGTTTGATGGCACTATGGCGTCAGCTGGCACATTCAGGAGCGATATTCCGGCGGATCGCGCTGTGGAAATAGGACGCATTTCGGCGGACTGCCTTGGAGAGCAATCCTTTCTGCATCTGGACTGGCGTCAGGACTCGGGCACCTTGCAGGGTGAGAATGACTATTTCCCAAAACGGTTCAAAGCCTATGATATTGTGGAGCCGGAAATAGAATTCAATGTGACCAGAGATGATGACGGTGTTGAAATTTTGTCGCTGAACAGCGACAGGCCGGCGCTTTTTGTTACGATCAACCATGGAGGTGCGGACATTCTGTCCGACAATAGTTTTACCCTGCTGCCGGGAAAGACCAAAAAGCTGCACGTTACGCGCCAACGCAAAATCGTCCATGGCGGAATTGAGACCTCATTGGCGAAACCGAGCATCACCTGGCTGAAAGGATAGCGTTTAGGCGAAATACCCCGATCCGTTATATCCTGGATAGTTTGCGTCCCAACCTGACGAGACTTCGGTGGAACCAGTTTTTGTTTCGGTAGGCGGCAGCATCGGCGCGACCTCGCGCCCGATACTCGACAGTCCAAGGCGTGTCGATGCTGGCGTTGCAATAGGCCGCTCCCCAGGCGTGGAAATCAGGCTCGATCCAGGGTTTGCACGAACCGGCGAAATGCAAGATAGTGGGAACGATGATTTTCTCACCTGTCTTGGGTCGGCTTTCGATGTAGTTGTATCGTCTGCTCATCGAAAGTGTTTTGCCCTTCAGTGCAATGTTCAAAGCGCTCTGGTCCCACCATTGCAGCTTTTCAGGATATGTATTCAGGATTTCCATGAGTCTGGCTTCGACATTTTCAGATCGCCATTTTTTCAGGTCGATGAGCATGACGCCGGCATTGAAATAGTCCTGCGGATTCACGCCGAACTCGGCCAGATATGTCTGTTCTTCACGAACGACAGCGCTAATATTTCCTCCAAGGTCGATGTTGAAAATCGGCTCAATCGAGCCCAGAACGAGCGTATCAATGTCCAGATACAACACCTTTGTGATCGTTTCATCAAGCAGGCTGCCGATCATGCAGCGAAACAGCGAGACATGAGAAACATGACCGGAATTCATTTGACCGAAAACATGAACCAGTGGTTCGGCGTCAACATTGATCATGCTCATCGGTAATTTGAGATTTGCTGCGTGGTCGAGCAGCGTCTGGCGGTTATGGGCAGATAAGTCGCTTTGCAAAACGTGTATTTTGAATGCTGAGTGCGGGTTTTGAATGCGCAGTGAATTAAGCAAAACACACAGAGGGGCAACGACATTGTTGTCAATCGCAACGACTATTTCGGACATGATGACCCAAATATTGGAATGAAATTTTTCTATCTCTAACATAAATGATTTGCTGGATACATTTTTGAGGTGAGGGTGGTTCTGTTTTTACATTTACGCAAAAAATATTTGGACAGACGAGACTACTCCAGTCTGACGGTTCAGGCACGGTGGTGACCGATTTGCCACTTCTGCGCAATTGCCATCTCATTTAGATCGATCCTGCCCTTCACGCGGAATATTGCTTTTGCGTGTGTGGCGGCAACATTATGGAGAAAGATCATCTGACACGATTGTCTCAACTTAAGCGCAATCCCCAATTACCCTGTGAATGATCCTTGTTTATCTGTGCCGTTTGAACAGGTGTCGGGGGTGATCTGCCCCATATATGTCTTCCAGCCAGGTGAAGGCTTTGGGGACAGGGATTGCGACTCCAGATATTACCAAGGTGAAAAAAATGACGATGGAAACGCCGATTTCAGACATATTGCGCAATATCCCCATTCGCGGCATCGCCAATCGCAGAGACGTGTTGGCGTTGCTGGCTGGCGCTGTGGCGGCTCTTCTGCCTGTGGCGCGACCGGCGAGAGCTGCTGACGCGATCGGCACTGTGACCACCCTTCGCGGCAGTGCAACAGCCTTGCGCAACAGTGACCTGCTTGATCTCAGCATCGGTGCGGACCTGATGCTCAAGGACCTTGTCAAAACGGCTGAAAGCAGTTCGACCACTTTGCTGTTTGGTGATCACACGTCCATCCGGCTTGGTGATCGCACGGAGTTGATGATTGACAGCTTTCTGCTCAATACGCAGGGCTCCTTTGATCTCATGCAAGGTGCAATGGTATTTGAGCGCCCTGAGAATGTGCCCAAAACCCCTGTCACGATCAAGACAGTGTTCGGTCAACTCGGCGTACGCGGTACCCGCTTTTTTGCCGGCCCGAGCGCAGGCGTCTTTGGCGTTTTTGTGGAACGGGGCTTGCTGGAGGTTTCTGCTGCAGGTGTTGAACGCACGCTTCAAGCAGGCGAGGGCGTTGATATACAAGAGCCTGGATCCGAGCCAGGGCAGGTCACGCGATGGGCGCCGGAAAGAATACGCCAGGCCTTTGAAAGCGTTGGTCTTTAAAACAATTTCAAGGCCGTAGTATCAATCCGCTGCTATATCCATTGCCTGCACCGTTGAGGACTGTGCGCTCTAAAAGTGGAAATTCATACCCATGTTGAGACTATGAACATCAACATCCGCCGCTGTAGCATAATCGCCGTCCGCGGGGGAATCAGCAAACCAGGTATGAGAACCATAATCTGTATAAAGATACTCAGTCTTTATGCTTATTTTGTCGGTGAGTTGGCGTTCCACGCCAGCACCGACCACCCAGCCAGTCAGGGTTGCGCTTTGATCCGGAAGACCAGGCGATGTCATGGAAACGCTGGCATGAGCCCAGGCAAAGCCGCCCGTACCGTAAAACAGATTTTGCCCCGCTATATAGCCGGCACGCGCTCTCACAGTGCCGTACCAATCTATTTCAGTCGAAATCACCGGGTCGGTAATGCCTGGCGCGTAGGGATCGGTGATCGTATCAGACAAATCACCATAACCGACGGTCGCCTCAAGCCCGATAAGGAACATGGGGTTAACCTCAAGATTAACCCCCGCCTGAAGGCCGCCAAAAGCACCCTTGGGGCTGGAATCGTAATCGGAATCGCTGAGGTTGTTGTCCGTGATGATGGTCTGCAGCCTGCTGCCGATTGCCGTCGACGTGTTGTCGCCCCAGGCGTAACCACCATGCGCGCCGACATAAAAACCACCCCAATCACTGACAACTTCGTTCGACAGGATTTCATCAGCAGAGGCCGATGCCGAACCAGCGAGAATGGATGCAAGGATTAGCAGCGATGTTTTATGCATTGTCATTCGAATCGATTCCTCCCAATATTTGAATCGTTCATGTCACAATTGTATTATTATGTCCATCTTTTCCAGAAAATATTCGGTTGCCTGTTTTTTCGATTCTTGAAACTATAAAATATTGCTATTCAATATTAAAAAATTATTTTAAAACAGCAATAAATAATTGAAAAATACTTTATACGCAGAAATAAGTAGGGAAATATTGAGCGTTTTACAATGCGCTTGCTTTCAAGGCCTCCATGCCGACGGGGGATGGCCCAGACGATAGGGCACGACGAAGGACAATTGTCTGAGAACCTCGGTAAACACCCCAATATCCTGGGCGCAGGCGAGTGCCGCCAGGGTGTGGTTTTCCAGATCAGTGGGTGCCTTGAACAAGGCGTGATTGCCATCACCAATTGTTCGGCCCACCATACTGCCACGCGCGATGATAAAGCCGGTCTGACCCTCGCATTATCCGTCAAGCGGGCCAATTACGTCGCTCGAATTGACGATTTCAGCGGTCGTTGAAAAGCCTTCGATATCGGTAAAAGGTGACATCGCCTCGCGCTGTTCACCCTGGAGTTTGAGTAGGTCCGGTTCAGCCACCAGTCGCGTCGCAACCTTGGCCGGAGCCGCTGTTCGAGGCCGTTTCCCATCACGGGCTCTGCTCTCCTGACGGCAGAAAACGGATAGGCACTGCCCGACATGGTGTCGATGATCATGGTCAGCAGCAGATTGCCCACAAGATCCGCATCTATCTGAACGGAAGGCTTCAAGGTATGATTGGCAACCGGCGCCAGCCCACCCAGTTCCGGGGCGCCAGAGCCCGGCAAGACGATTTTGCCTGGCCACAACTCCCGTTTTCCCATTGGCCGGTGCCGTTTCAACGGGATTCTTTCCGCCTCCCGGAACAGTCCAGTTTGCAACTGACAGCCTGAAAGGAGACCAGGACCTCGCCATTTCTTTCCAAGGGGCAACATCGACAATCGGCGTGGATCCAATGCGACAGCCGAATGCGCGAGCCATTTGGAGATTCGAGCCGTTGCAAATTGACAATGATCAATGAGCCGACGCGCCAAAATTGCTTTATGATGGTCCGATGACAGGTCCCCGCGATCCAACAGGGAGATTTTGACCCCGTGAACACGAAAAACCAATTGATTGTAGCCTATCTGATTATGGCATTCATTATCATGATGGTTTTCCAGATCTGGGGTGGCGGGCAAACCGTTTCGCAGATTCCCTACAGCCAGTTTCGCACATATCTGCAACAGGGCGAGGTTGCCAAAGTTGTAATCACCGATTCGCGGATCGAGGGCGAACTCAAGAACGCGGTGGACGGAAAACGCCTTTTCAGGACCACACGCGTAAATCCCGGTATTGCAGAGGAACTTGATGCGGCGGGCGTCGAATATTCCGGCGTGCCCGAGACCGGCTGGCTGGCCAGTCTGATTTCTTCGATCTTTCCAATCGCCCTGTTCCTCGGGGTCTGGTTCTTTCTGTTTCGGGGAATTGCGCAACGGCAGGGCATGGGAGGGATGATGAATATCGGACGCTCCAAGGCCAAGGTCTATATGGAGACTGAGACTGGCGTTACCTTTGACGATGTTGCCGGTGTCGATCAGGCCAAGCTGGAATTGCAGGAGGTTGTATCCTTTCTGCGCGACAAGGAGAAATACGAGGTTCTTGGCGCCCATGTGCCAAAGGGGATTTTGCTGGTCGGGCCGCCCGGCACCGGCAAAACCCTTCTGGCGCGCGCCGTGGCGGGGGAGGCCGGGGTTCCCTTTTTCTCCATATCAGGTTCCGAGTTCGTCGAAATGTTCGTCGGTGTGGGCGCTGCGCGGGTGCGCGATCTGTTTGAACAGGCGCAAAAATCTGTTCCCTGCATTATTTTCATTGATGAACTGGACGCTCTTGGCAGGGCGCGCTCGTCAGCGGGTGGTCTGGGTGGCGGCCATGATGAGAAGGAGCAGACACTCAACCAATTGCTGGCCGAGCTTGACGGCTTCGACCCACGTGTCGGCATCGTTCTTTTGGCAGCGACAAACCGGCCTGAAATACTGGACCCGGCACTCATGCGGGCCGGTCGGTTCGACCGGCAGATCGTGGTGGACCGCCCGGACCGTGTCGGGCGGGTTGCCATCCTCAAGGTGCATCTGAAAAAAATCAAGACGATTGAGGGAATTGATCCCGAGGAGATTGCCGGTCTCACCCCGGGTTTTACCGGCGCGGATCTCGCCAATCTTGTCAATGAGGCAGCCATCGTGGCCACCAGGCGCGGTGCCAAAAGCGTCACGCTGGATGATTTCACCAATGCCGTCGAACGCATCATAGCCGGCTCAGAGCGCAAGAGTCGGCTGCTCAACCCCGAGGAACGTCGGCGTGTTGCCTATCATGAGATGGGCCATGCGCTGGCAGCGGCGACGATGCCGGGCAGTGATCCTGTTCACAAGGTTTCCATCATTCCAAGATCGATCGGAGCGCTGGGTTATACGCTGCAAAGACCGACTGAGGATCGCTTCCTGATCACCACGGATGAACTGAAAAACCGCATGGTGGTGCTGTTGGCAGGCAGAGCGGCGGAGGAGGTGATCTTCAATACGGTGTCGACGGGAGCAGCCGATGATCTGGCGAAAGTGACGGATATCGCTCGCCAGATTGTGACCAGATTTGGCATGTCCGACGATATCGGGCAGGCTGTGCTTGAGGAGCAACGCTCAAGCTATCTCGGTGATGACATGTTGAATATCAGGCAGAAGGACTATTCTGAAGCGACGGCCCGCGAAGTCGACCTTGCTGTCAGAAAATTGATTGCAGATGCCTATGAACGTGCCCTGCAGACGATTGCATTGCGCCGAGCAGACCTTGAGTCCGGGGTGGCGCTGCTGCTGGAAAAGGAAACCATCACCCCCAAAGACTTTCCACCGCTGTTGCCCTCCGGCAAAGAAGAGGATACCGAAAGACTGGCCAGTTCAGTTCCTTCCTGAAAGCTGACAGTTGTTTTGACTGCAGCAAGCGGCAAATATTTCGGCTATGGTTGTTTTTTCAGACAAGGCAAATCGCAATGACCTTTGGCATTGTCATTATTCTGCACATTCTCGTGGCTTCTGCTGTGACAGGCCATGTGCTTCTGAAAAAGAGCAATGTCCGGGCTGCCATTGGATGGATTGGTCTGGTCTGGTTTTCACCCTATTTTGGCGCGATCATCTACGCTGTATTCGGCATCAACCGAATTGCCAGACGTGCCTCCCGGATCAGGCGAAATCCGGAGCCCAATCCCGATGTTGTTAAACTTTTTCGACTTGAGACAACTGAACTGGACGAGGATGTTCGCACCCTTGCAGGGGTTGGCACCAAGGCAACGGGACTTCCGCTTATCCATGGCAACAGCCTTTCCATGCTGCGCGGCGGTGACCAGGCCTATCCCGAAATGCTTGCGGCAATTGCCAATGCAAGCACCAGTATTGCCCTGGCGACCTATATCTTCCGACTTGATTCTGTTGGCCGTGCATTTGTCGACGCGCTGATTGCGGCAAAGGCACGTGGTGTGGAGGTTCGGGTTCTGGTTGATGGTATCGGCAGCGGTTATTTTTCCTCGCCGGTTGTACGGCAATTGCGCGGTGCTGGCGTTCCTGTAGTCAAATTCATGCATGACTGGCGACCATGGCGCATGTCGTTCATCAACCTGCGCAACCACAAGAAGCTTCTCGTGGTCGATGGTGTCACGGGGTTTGCCGGCGGTCTGAATTTTGGCATCGAAAATACGCGAATCTGGTCGCGCAAGCGGGCCGTCATGGATGCTCACTTTCGATTGGCTGGTCCGGTTGTCAGCCAGTTGATGATCAGTTTTGCAGAAGACTGGCATTTTGCAACAGGTGAAGCGTTGGAAGGCAGTGTCTGGTGGCCTGAGATCAATAAAGCGGGAACAGTGGTGGCGCGTGGTGTCAGTTCCGGTCCGGATGAGGATTCTGGCAGCATCGAGACAATCCTTGCCGCTGCACTCAGCCAGGCAAAACAGCGAATCCGCATCGTCACACCCTATTTTCTTCCCGATGAACAATTGCAATTTGCCATCGTGCAGGCCGGGTTGCGCGGTGTGCAGATTGATCTGGTGGTTCCGGAGCGATCGGACCATGTTTTGCTTGATTGGGCCATGGGTGCACACCTTGCCTTTTTTCCCATGGACCACATGTGCTGCTATAAAACACCCAAACCCTTTGATCACTCAAAGCTGGTCACGGTGGATGAAAAATGGTGTGCTGTGGGCAGTCCCAATTGGGATGTACGAAGTCTGCGACTCAATTTCGAGTTTCTGGTTGAATGTTATGATGAGGCAACAGTGAAAACGATCAATGCGCTTATTGAGGAAAAAATCGAGCGGGGCCATTTGTTGAAGATCGATGACCTGGCAATCCGTCCCCTGGCCGTGCGTTTGCGTGACGCCTGTGCGCGCCTGCTTCTGCCATATTTGTAAGGGGTTGATCGATGCGGAAACTCGTTGACAGATTGAAAGGCATGGCCAGTTCCGAGGCCACACCTCATGTCGTAGGCTCAAAAAGAAAATTGCGCATCATAAGCTGGAACCTGTTGCATCGTTCAGGTGCGCTTGTGAGTGATATTTCCGCGCTCATAGAGCAGGAAAAACCGGATTTGTTCCTCATGCAGGAAGTGACCGAGATCATCCAGCCGTTGTCTGATCTGGTTGGCGGGCGATATTACGAGCAATCCTGGCCGGGACGCCGCCATGGATTGGCAGCCTGGAGCCGATCGGATCTGATCCATCCAAAGCCGCTGCAGCTTCCCGAATCGAAGTTGCCGGGGAAGTTTCCCACCCGGTTTGCACAGCTTCTGGAGATCGGTGATCTGTCCATTGCCAATGTTCATTTGTCGCATGGTCAATTGCTCAATCGTCGTCAGTTGCGGCTGATCGCCCGTTCGACCGAGGGTCCGACAGCGATTATCGGTGATTACAATTTGCTCGGCCCGGCAGCGCTGCGTGAATTCACAGATGTCGGCCCGCGGGAGACAACCCATCACGCGCAGGAAATCATGCCGTTTCGCCTGGATCGATGCATGGTTCGCGAGTTGCACTGTTTTGCGTCGCGCACTTTGCTCAAAGGTCCGTCCGACCATCGTCCGATTTTACTTGAATTTGATCATCCGCTCGACAAATCCGAAGCACCTGTTGCCGATTGATCAGGCCGCGATCGGATAGACTGCGGGCTTCGTATTCCCAATCTCAGAGCATTGACCGATGTCAATGTGCACTGGCGTTTTTCGTGGTCTGCTGCCTTGTCATCAGGCAGTGAGTATGGATGGCTGCTCTCACCCCCACCACAGGGTTCAGAGACCATCTCATGGGAAAGGCGCATACGCTATGAGCAATCTGTTTTTGGACCGGGCCGACGCGGGTCGCCAATTGGCAGTTGCATTGCCGGAACTGGATGCAGCGTCAACGCTCGTCGTCGCCCTGCCTCGTGGCGGTGTTCCAGTCGCTGCCGAAATCTGTAGCGCACGTCACCTGGAGATGGATCTGGTGTTTGTGCGAAAGATCGGAGCGCCGGGCCACAACGAGTTGGCGATTGGCGCCATCGTCGATGGCGATGATCCACAGGTGGTGGTCAATCGTGAGATCGCCAGGGAGTTGGGGTTGAGCATTGCCGAGGTCCAGCAACTTGGAATGGACAAACTACCCGAGATCGAGCGACGCAAAAGCCTGTATCTGGCAGATCGGCCGTCTGTTCTTGTGGCCGGCAAAACGCTGCTGATGGTAGATGATGGCGCTGCCACGGGCGCAAGCATGTCTGTGGCCATTCAGGCCTACAGGCATCGTGGCGCAAGCCGCATCATTGTGGCGCTGCCGGTTTCACCGCCCGATACATTGAAACGGCTTGAACATGAAGCAGACGAATGCGTCTGCCTTTACACGCCAAGCCCTTTTTACGCGGTCGGTGCCTATTATGCCGACTTTACGCAAGTCACCGACAGCGAAGTTGCCGACATCATGCGGGCGCTGCCTGTCATGCAATCACAAAATGCCAGTTCCGGGGACTGAGGGATCCTGCATTGTTCTGACGGAATATCTGTTCGGCAGAAATAAGGCAGGCAAAGGCCCCCTGGCAAGGAAAGGCTGTAACGATGAACGACCATACGAAATCCATTATCTGGTTTGAGGATTGCAATCGCAATGACGTGGCGCTTGTGGGCGGCAAAAACGCGTCACTGGGCGAAATGGTCAGTTCGCTTGCAGCCGCCGGCATCAATGTGCCAGCCGGATTTGCGACAACGGCTCAAGCCTATTGGCAATTTCTCGACGCGAACAATCTCAGGCAGACCATTGAAGACCTGTTGGGGCAGCTGAATGCGCGTTCGCTAACGCTTGCACAGGCGGGAGGACACATTCGAACAGCCATTCTTGGCGGAAAATGGCCTGAGGATCTGGCCAGCTTGATCAGGTCTTCCTACGCAGAGCTTTCGAAGCGGTCAAACCGCACGGATGTCGATGTCGCTGTGCGCTCGAGCGCCACCGCAGAGGATTTGCCGGATGCCAGTTTTGCCGGGCAGCAGGAAAGTTTTCTCAACATTCAAGGGCCAGAGGCGCTGCTGGAGGCCTGCCGGAAATGTTATGCCTCGCTGTTTACGGATCGCGCCATCAGCTACCGCATTGCCAAGGGTTTCGACCATATGAAGGTGGCCCTTTCGATTGGCGTGCAATTGATGGTGCGTGCCGACAGAGGCAGTTCCGGTGTGATGTTTTCCATCGACACGGAAACCGGTTTTGACAAGGTGGTGATCATCAATGCTGCCTGGGGGCTGGGTGAAAATGTTGTTCAGGGCACAGTCAATCCGGATGAATATGTTGTTTTCAAACCCTTGCTTGGCGATGTCTCGCTGGTTCCGATCGTTGAAAAGCAATTGGGCGCAAAAGAACAAAAAATGGTCTATGGGCGGGGAGGGCAGGAAACCCGGAACGTGCCCACATCAAAGGCGGAACGCGCTGGCTTCGTCCTGTCGGATGGCGAAATCCTGATACTTGCACGTTGGGCCTGCATTATCGAAGAGCACTACCAGTGTCCGATGGATATCGAATGGGCCAGGGATGGCAGGAGCGGTGATATTTTCATCGTGCAGGCAAGGCCGGAGACCGTTCAGTCGAGCCGCGATGCGTCGCTGCTCAAAGACTATCGGATCAAATCGAAAGGCAAGGTGCTGGTCGAAGGACTGAGTGTTGGCGGGGCCATTGTTGCCGGACAGGTTTGCATGATTGACAGCCCTCGGGACATTGATCTTTTCGTCGATGGCAGCATCCTCGTCACGGCCAATACCGATCCCGATTGGGTGCCTGTCATGAAACGGGCCGCAGGCATCATTACCGACCACGGCGGTCGCACCTCCCATGCGGCGATTGTCAGCCGGGAACTGGGATTGCCGGCCGTGGTTGGAACCGGGAATGCGACACATCTGCTGCACAGCGAACAGGAGGTCACGATTTCCTGTGCGGAGGGAGACATAGGATTTGTCTATGAGGGACTTGCAGACTTTGAAGCAGAGGATGTCATGCTCGAGGACATTCTCGAAACGGATACCGAAGTCATGCTCAATCTTGCCAATCCCGCTGCGGCATTTCGTTGGTGGCAGATGCCTGCGGACGGTGTGGGTCTGGCGCGCATGGAGTTTGTGATCTCCAATCACATCCGCATTCACCCTATGGCACTGGTGCATTTTGACCGATTGCAGGACCAAAAAGCCAAGCGGGAAATTGCTGAATTGACGGCGGGATACGATGACAAGACCGACTATTTCGTCGAGCGCCTTGGGCGTGGTCTGGCGAAAATAGCCGCAACCTTTCATCCCCGTCCGGTCATCGTGCGTATGAGCGATTTCAAGACAAACGAATATGCCAATCTGATTGGTGGCGCCGAATTTGAACCCGTTGAAGAAAACCCGATGATCGGCTTTCGTGGCGCGTCACGCTATTATTCCGAAGCCTATCGGCCCGGGTTTGAACTGGAATGCCGTGCGATCCGGCATCTGCGCGAAAAACTCGGCTTTACCAATGTCATTGTGATGATCCCGTTTTGCCGCTCGCTCAATGAGGCTGACAGGGTGCTGGAGGTGATGGCCGAATTCGGTCTTGAGCGCGGCAAAAAGGACCTGAAGATTTATGTCATGTGCGAAATTCCTTCCAATGTCATTCTGGCAAAGGAATTTGCCGAGCGCTTCGATGGCTTCTCCATCGGTTCCAATGATCTGACCCAATTGACGCTGGGCATAGACAGGGACAGCGAAGCCCTGTCGGGCGCGTTCAATGAACAGGATGCGGCTGTAAAATGGATGATCAAGAACATCATCGAGCAGGCGCATCAGGCGCACAGAAAAGTGGGACTGTGCGGACAGGCGCCAAGCGACCATCCGGAATTCGCCCGGTTTCTGGTGGATTGCGGCATCGATTCGATTTCTGTGACGCCGGACAGTTTTGTCCGGGTGAAACGCAGCATTGCCGGTGAAGAGGTGCAACTCGGCGTCGCCAATGCGGCAATCCATCGGTGATACCAGTGCTCCTGAAAAGATAGCGCGGATGCACGCATTGGAGGAGCTTGTTCTTTCGTTCGTACAGTTGAATATCGTGCAGTCTTGATCCACCTCAATCGGCGGACGTCAAACCCTGTTTAGGTGTATTGGCCGTCGATTTCATTCCCATCGCTGCATTCTGGCGGATCCGCCGTGGGATAGGCCAAATCAGGAGGATGTTGCGTGTCGGTATCTGTGGAAAATCTGGTCGCTCGAATCCGAAGCCTTCAGGATCAACTGGAGGATGAAATTGATGCAAAACGAGATGAATTCAATTATCGCATCGAAAAACGCCGCGTCGTATTCGAGGCCGAAGTCGCGCGTCGTCACAGGGAAATCAAAACAAGGCTCTGGTCCTATGTGAAAGGGGCCAGGCTGCTGGTGGCGCTGACTGCTCCTTTCATCTATGCATTGATCTTTCCCTTCCTGCTACTGGATCTTTTCGTGACTGCCTATCAGGCTGTCTGTTTTCCGGTTTACCGGATCGAGAAAGTGCGTCGGGCGGATTATATTGTTTTCGACCGGCGGCACCTGGCTTACCTCAATGGATTGCAAAAACTCAATTGCACCTATTGCTCTTATGTCAATGGACTGATCGCCTTTGTACGGGAAATTGCTTCGCGCACAGAGCAACACTGGTGTCCCATCAAGCATGCAAGGCGTGTCGCAGGCACGCATGAACGGTATCCGCGCTTTATCGAGTTTGGCGATGCGGAAGGGTTTCCCGAACGATTTGAAAAAGTCCGGCAATGGAATGGTACGGACAAAAGCGAGGATGCGCCTCATCCGTGATTCCATGCGCTGATGTGAACGCAGGGGCATTTCAGTTTGCACGCCAATTTGATCTCGTTCATAAACACCACAGCATGTGATGCGGGCCACGGGGTCCTGAGCGCTCATCAAAACCAGACGATGGAATATTGAATGACGGATGTTGGTGTGCCGGAGACTGACAAAGACAGTCGCAACTATCTGCAAAATTTTCGTTTGTTATCGCGCAATGAGACGGTCGATTACTCAAATCGTCATGTTTTTCAAGCGCTTGAAACAAACAAGCGGGAAGGTTTGGCCCTGGCTGTCCGGGCGCGCTGGATCGCTCTTTGCATTATTGCCGTGCTCCTGATCTTCATCATTCCCTCCTGGGATGTGCTTTTTTATGAAGCCGTTCTGGTTGGTCTTGCGCTGATCGGATGGTTGCAATTGCGTGCTGGCACAGTCGGCAGGTCGCGTTGGGAACTGACATTGATCTTTATGGACATCGCGCTGATGACTGTCGGGATGCTGGTCCCCAATCCGTTTCTCGATCAGGATTGGCCAAGTGCCATTCAGTTCCAATTCAACAATTTCAAATATTTCTACGTTTTCCTGGCTGCCATGACACTCGGTTACAGTTGGCGCACGGTCATCAGTTACGGCACCTGGGCGGCTGTGCTCTGGCTTCTTGGCATGGTTCTGATCCTGTTTTTCGGTACGGTGGATCCGGAGTTGACTGATCGACTGCGTGAGGCTGCTCTGGGGGACGAGCGCCTGCTGTCACTTATTGATCCCAGCCGGGTTGGTGTGGCCAACCGGATCGAAGAGGTGACCGTCTTCCTGATTGTCGCGGGGATCCTTGCCGTCAATTCGTTCCGAATGAATCAGCTGTTGTTGCGACAGGCCAGCACGACGCGCGAACGAACCAATCTGGCGCGCCATTTCCCTCCGAATATCGTTGATCAACTGGCAGAGCGGGACCAACCGTTGGGTACGGTTCGTGAACAGGACGTGGCTGTGATGTTTGCCGATATCGTGGGGTTTACACGGCTGGCTGAAAAGGAAACACCTGAGGCTGTTGTCGCCATGTTGCGTGATTTCCACCAGTTGATTGAAGAGACAGTCTTTGAGCACGGCGGCACGCTCGACAAGTATCTGGGCGACGGCGTCATGGTGACCTTCGGCACACCGGAAGCGGGCAAGTGTGATGCATGCGACGCCATAAGTTGCGCCGAGGCACTCTTTTCTCGCATGGATATGTGGAATGATCAGCGAAGCGGGCGCGGTGAGGCCCGCATCAAATTGTCGATTGGCCTGCACTATGGTTCAGTCATTCTTGGCGATATCGGTACCGAACGCCGATTGGAATTTGCCACACTTGGCGATGCGGTCAATGTGGCGAGCCGGCTTGAAGAACTGACACGCTCATTGGGAACCGTGTGCGTTCTCAGTGACGATCTGGTTGAAGCGGCCAAGCGACAAAGTGGGGAAGCCACGGGCCTGCTTGATCATTACAGCCGCAAGGACGAAGTACAGTCATTGCGTGGTAGGGACGCGGGGATTGTCCTTTGGGTTCGTAAAATGGCCGCAACGGACAACAGTAATTGATGCTTTGGACCCTATCGCTTGCCGGCACGAAACGCGGGCACGTCTTTTGGGTGGCGTCTGTTCCTCATTCTTTATCAGGCTGGATGATAAATTCCTGATCAGAAATCGGGTTGAAACGGAACATTTTGCGCCTGCAATTCGTTGATTTCCTGTAAAAGGAGTTCACGGGATGGGACGTTATACCAAATTTGGTGTCATGATAGCGACATCGACGGCTTTGATGCTGGGGCTGATGTATCTCAACACGTATCAGCTTGATCATATATTCTGGAGCGAGACACGGGCCTATATGGCCTTGCTGATGGGCGCGGCCATGGCCATCGTCATGCTGGCATTCATGCAGGGAATGTACGAAAAAACGAAAGCCAACGCTGCCATATTTCTCAGTGCTGTCATTGTATTTGCGGGCTCACTCTATCTGGTGCGAAGTCAGGAGACGATTGACGATACCGCTTGGATGAAAGCCATGATTCCGCATCATTCCATTGCCATACTCACCAGTGAGCGGGCCAATATTACTGACCCGAGGGTGCGTGAACTTGCCGACAAAATTATCGAGGCACAGCGGCAGGAGATTGCGCAGATGAAGGCGTTGATCGCCGACATTGAGGACAGGTGAACGCCAGTTCAGGAGTGCACGCAGACCTTACTCAGTCGACTCGTGGCCATTTGTCTTCGGAAACCTGACTTCGATCCGCGTACCATCGTTTGAATGTATTTCATAGGTGCCGCCCAATTGTCCGGCAAAGGCAGCGATCAGAACGCTTCCCATATTCTTGCTGGTGGTTTCCGCTTCAAATCCCGGACCGTCGTCGAGGACGATCAGCTGCAGTTCCTCCTCCGCCGTCTCGGTCAGGCGAACCAGCAGCTTGCCCTTATCGCCATCGGTGAAGGCATGTTTGAATGCATTGGCGACGAGTTCATTGACGAGGAGACCCAGTTGCATTGCCCGGTCTCCTGACAGGCTGACAGGGGCAATGTCCAATGTGATGTCAACATCCTTGCCATAGCCGGTCACGATATCGCTGGTCAGCCTCTTGATATAGGGGGAAACCTCTACTGATTCGAACTGGTCGGACTTGTACATTTCCTCGTGAACGGATGCCATGGCGGATATGCGGCCGACCAGTGCATCGCCTGCTCCGTTAGGGAGCTTTTGCAGACGGATAAGTGATGTAACTGTCTGCAGGTTGTTTTTGATGCGGTGGTGTATTTCACGTAGAAGAAATTCATTCTTCTGGTTGGCAATTGCCAGGGATTCCTGACGCTCCTCGTCAATGCGCATCATGTTCTGAAGCTTTACCACAGCCAGATAAAGACCCATGAGAATCGGCAATCCAAGCAGTGCCCATATCAGCATGACATGCCAGAAACCCGCCATGGCTGTGGCGGAATTCATTCCGGCTATGGCGACGATCGGCCAGTCGGGAAGTTTGTGATAACCGACAATGCGTGCAATGCCATCGGCGGGTGAAACGCTTTCGTAAAACCCGTCCGGGTTGTCTGCCAGCATTTCGAAGACTTTGGAATCACGCAGGTTGACCGGTTCGATGGGCGGGGATCGGGCGATCAGCATGCCATCCTCACGGATCAGGCTGACGGTGGAACCGGCCGTAAACCCAAGTGTATTGGCAAGATAGGAGAGCGTGGTCACGGGAATAGCAATGGTTGCAACGCCGGCAAATTCACCACCATCATTCAGGCGTTTGGCTATGATGAAGACTTTCTCACCGCTCAGCCGTTCCTGTACCATGGGTGATAGAACAAGTTCCTGGCCATTGCGCAATTTGTCAAAGTAACTCCGGTCGTCAACGCTGATGCTGACGGCATCGGCAAAACTGGAATAGATGAGTTCGCCCCGGCTGTCGTAGACGGAATACTGGGAGCCCCGCGGCAGGCCCCTGACGGCCTTGTTGATGTCGATGATAGAGTTGCTGTTGGCGCGAAGATTTTCCTTGACAATGGCCTCTTCTATGCGGCGCAAGGTCTGGCCGCTTGATTCGAATATCCAGCCGAACTGTGTTGCGACCACATGGGCGGCCGTATGGACCCGTACCTGCGCTCTGGAACGTTCAGACACGTATTCCTTGCGCACCAGGGCACTGCCCAGCGCGAGGAACAAGACAAGAACGACTATTCCTGTTTTCCTGATGGCCGGGATGGCCAGGCCGGTTCTATGCAAATTCTCTCACCGTCGAATGTCCCATGCAACCAACATCTAAAAACCACACGACTGTCCTGGCGTGTGTCCTGACAAACTCCTGGAGCGGGACGAAAAGGCGTCGCGTCCCCTTCATTTCAATATCGTCTGGATTTTCAATCGGCAAGTTGCATTCTTTCCTAATCAGGTTGTTTTCAAGTGTCCATATAGCGATCCGAGGCGCAAGCCGGCTATTAAAATTGACATGCCGAGAACCGTCTGCGGCTGCCGCAGTGATTCCAAACAGTTCCACGAACGGCAGAACATTGCACAGCGATAACGGCAAAACCGCGATTGCCAAATTTTGTTTTGCGGCGCGATAGAACCGCCCCCGGCATTGAGGGTGCGCGACAGATTATTCATGCTTTTGTGCGGGCTCGTCACAATGGGAGACCTGTTTGAAATCTTTGCCTATCGACAGGCCAGCGCGGGCGGCTTAACCTTTGTAAAAAGGGTGTCAAACAAAGGATCCGGTCAGTCATGGCGATTATCGAACATGTGGAAATCCTGATGGTGGATCTGAAACCGAAGGTGCGCCGCACGGATGCCATTCAATCCTTCGAAAGTCAGGAAACGCCCATTGTGCGAATCCGCGATGCGGATGGCGCCATCGGTACGGGTTATTCCTATACCATTGGGCAGGGCGGTCCGGCGATCATGTCGCTTCTGCGCCAGACACTCGTGCCGCGCCTGATTGGCAGGGAGGCCGAGGAAATCGAGGGTATCTGGCAAAGCCTGCTTTTTGCGACGCATGCGACAGCTGTTGGCGCGATTACCTCGCTGGCCCTGGCGGCTATCGACACGGCGCTTTGGGATTTGCGGTGTAGAAAAGCCGGGCTGCCGTTGTTCCGCTTGCTGGGTGGGGCAAAGAACAATGTTCCCTGCTACACGACGGAAGGCGGCTGGCTGCACATTGATACCGATTTGCTGGTGAAAGATGCGCTGGAAGCCCAGGCAAAGGGTTTCGCCGGATCGAAGATCAAGATTGGCAAGCCTCACCTGTCGCAGGATCGGGAGCGGATTGCGGCCGTACGCGCCGCCGTCGGACCTTCCTATGAGATCATGGTTGATGCCAATCAGTCCTTCAGCCGCGCCGAGGCAACGCGCCGCGCGCATATGCTGGAGGAATTCGATATTGGCTGGCTGGAAGAGCCCATGCCTGCCGACAACGTGTTGGAACATGCCCGGCTGGCGGCATCGACCTCGGTTCCCATCGCTGTGGGCGAAAGCATGTATTCGATCAGTCAGTTCAAGGATTATCTGGTATCGGGAGGCGCATCAATCGTGCAGGTGGATGTGGCCCGTATAGGCGGCATAACCCCTTGGATGAAAGTGGCGCATATGGCAGAAGCTTTCAACGTTCCGGTCTGTCCGCATTTCCTGATGGAACTGCATGCCAGCCTTGTCTGTGCGATACCAAATGCCCCATGGCTTGAGTATATTCCGCAACTGGACACAATAACGACATCCGGCCTGCGCATCGAAGAGGGGCGCGCATGGCCGGACGAAAAACCGGGTCTTGGCATCGATTGGGATTGGCCGGCAATCAAGGCGGCCAGAGTTGAAGCGCTGGACTGGGCAACGGGTTGACCACAAGCTGATCGCTTGGGGTGGGAGTGTTCCGGTCAATAGGGATGGGTTCTGAGGTGTCGCTGCAAGGTAAAAGCACAGGCCAAGCCAATTGCTATCTCCAGAAATGCAACAAAGATGATTCCATCTGCCGGAAGGCCATCGAGTGCCATGCTGTAGAAGCGGGAGATGCCGTAGGAGAGATACAGCAGCATAGCGACAACCAGTGCGGCGAATGACAGCCTGCTGACAAATACGCCAGAGAGGATGAGCAGTCCGCTTGCCAACAGGCCGGCGCCGGGGGCGCGTATTTCACTCATCAGGCTGACATTATCGCCCAGATCAATGCCATTGAGTGCGTGAAATGCTTCGGGTGAAAAGAGCAACCCTGACCCAACCGCAATAGCGATTGCTCCTGAGCCAATCAGGACGCCCCTCTGTGTTTTCAAGTTCTGCATCGTTCTTCCTTTCCTGTTGAAGTGTTTGCGCAGAATAACGCAAAAAGCTGGATGAACAATGATTACTTGTCTTGATAACTTTGCCGATCGTCCTAACTGTCTGGACTTCTGACATCTATCTGTGATATCTGTCAAACATGTCTTTTTCGAATGTTCGCCCCCATGCCTCCGTTGATCCGCTTGGCGAGGCTCTTCACCTGCTGAGGCTGACCGGAACGCTCTACTGCAGAGCGGAACTGACTGCGCCCTGGGGCGTGGAAATTCCGCATATAGAGAACCATATGATCTTCTCGGTTGTCACATCCGGGCAGTGCTGGATTGAAATGGCCGGGGAAGAGCCGCGATTGCTACAGCAGGGGAGCCTGACGCTTATTCCTCACGGCAATGCGCACATCTTGCGCAGTGAACTGCATGCTGATGCAGAGCCACTTGGCGATATACCGATAGACCAGATCAGTGACTGCTATGAAATCATGCAATATGGCGGAGGCGGCGCGCTGACACAGGTCACATACGGCGTGGTTCGCTTTGACCATGTGGCCGCTCAGCGTCTCGTGGCCCTGTTGCCCAATATTCTGTGTTTGAACAGTTGGAATGCCGAAAGCGGCAGTTGGTTGCAAAGCACGCTGGGGCTTATTGCGCTAGAATCAAGCGCTTTGCAGGCAGGCGGTGAAACGGTTCTGACCCGATTGGCGGATATACTGATCATTCAAGCGATCAGGGCCTGGTTGATTTCTGCGCCAGAGGCGCAAACAGGCTGGTTGGCGGCCCTGCGCGACAAACAAATTGGACGGGCGCTCTCGCTGATGCACAAAAGTCCGGATCAGGAATGGAGTGTAAACCGTCTTGCGCGTGAGGTGGGCATGTCCAGATCGAATTTTTCCGCGCGTTTTACCCATCTCGTCGGCGATTCGGTTTCGCGTTATCTCACCAAATGGCGCATGCAGCTTGCCTGCAAATATCTCCAGGAAACGACTGAATCGATCTCGAAGATCGCCTTGGAATCGGGATATCAGTCGGAAGCTGCATTCTGCCGGGCGTTCAGAAGACTATACAACGTTCCGCCCAGCCATTTCCGAAAAAACAGGCAAGAGTTTCCGGCAAATCAACAAGGCAGGCTCTAAACCGGCAGGGGCGCATCCTCGCGAATGAATCCCTGTGTTTGCAGATCGCTCCACAGCGCGTCCGGGATTTCTGTGTTCCACCATTCCATCAGTTGCTTGAATTCCGCCGGCGTGCGCGAACCGGGAATCACGCTGGCGACGACCGGATTGGCCAAGGGGAATTTCAGCGCAGCGGCGGGAAGGGGCACGCCATGGGATTCACAAACAGCCTTGAGGCCCGCTACTTTCTGCCGAATGTCCTCTGGTGCTGCCTCATAGTTCCAGGTTGATCCACCTACCAGAATTCCGGAATTGAACGGACCGCCCACGACGATGCGCACAGCGCGTGCAGCGCAGGCGGGCAACAACTCGGCCTGGGCTTCCTGTTCCAGCAGCGTGTAACGGCCAGCCAGCAAAAAAACATCCCAATCACCATGATCCAGCGCGCGTAACGACACGTCAATCTCATTGACGCCAATACCGAATCCGTCGATGTCGCCAGCCCGGCGCAGTTCGTCCAAAGCGCGGTATCCGCCGCTCATGGCATCCTTGAAATGGCGGGCTTCTTCTTCTGCGTCCGGGTGGGTGAGAGGGCCCAGGTCATGCAGAAACAGGACATTGATTCTGTCCCGTCCCATGCGTTGCAGGGAATCTTCATGGGACCGCATGACGGCATCGTAGCCATAGTCGAATACGGGGTGAAACGGCAACGGTTTCGGCCAGCCATAATCAGCAGGATTAGGCGGCAGACCGGGTTTCAAAAGCCTTCCCACCTTGCTGGAAACGACGATATCGTCGTGGCCACGGACGGCATCGCCAAGGCGCCGTTCGGACAGTCCGAATCCATAATAGGGCGCTGTATCATAATAGCTGATGCCACGATCAAGCGCTGACTGGATTGTCTGGATCGCCGCGGCGTCATCGACGGCGTCGAGCAGACCGCCGATTGGTGCGCCACCAAAACCGATTTTGGGAAGTTCGCGTTTCATGAATGCCTCCTGTCGACAGTGCCGGATGGCCTGTCCTCATGATTGAAAAATTTCATTGTTATCCTGAACCATACGCTCGATGGGACCCCAGATTTCCTGAAGATGTTTACGCATTTCCTGCTCTGCCCGTTCTTCATCCCCGCCTCGAACAGCTTCAAGAATATCTGTGTGCTGCTGGACCATCTGTTCGCCATGGCCAGGTTCCGGCAGCGTCAGGTAGCTTACGCGATAGATCTGGCCTTTCAGGACGTGGATCATGCGCCACGCACGGGGCAGCGAAACACTTTCGCACAATAGATTGTGGAAACGTTCGTCGATTTCCAAAAGGGCGTCGTAATCCTTGCGCAACAGGGTTCGCTGCTGCAGGCGCAGATTGTCTTCCAGCAATTTGAGATGTGTCTCGTCGATGGATCTTGCCGCCCGTTTGACGATGGCCGCCTCCAGAACGCCGCGCAGAAATTGCGCTTCCTCGATTTCCGCCAGCCGGATCGGCGCTACAAGCGTGCCGCGCTGGGGGAATATGTCCACCAGTCTTTCTTCGGAAAGCCGAATGAAAGCCTCGCGCACCGGCGTTCGGCTAACACCGAGCTTCACAGACAGTTCCTTCTCGCTCAATGCCTCTCCCGGCTTGATCTGCAAAGTCAGGATAAGTCGGCGCAAATGGGCATGGACCTGAACCGTTATGGGAGTCTCCTGGTCGATTTTTACCGTCTGTTGTGTCGTCTTGCTGATCATGGTCGCCAACCCATTGGCCCGCCTTGTTAATGTCTGTATTGACCTACTACCATGGTAGTCCATACAGTGGAAGACAAGTGAAGCGCTCAGTGGGAATACGAACAGCACTTGATGGAAATCGGCGAGCGCCGTCAGCACGGCGGATGGAGGGTTACAGTCAATGAGACTTGATGCACACCAGCACTATTGGGACTACGCTGCGAATGCGCAGGACTTCGCGTGGATGACGGAAGATCTTGTTGCCATAAGGCAAAACTTTCTGCCGGCGGATCTGGCGCCGCTGCGAACGCAAGCGGGCATTGAGGGAACGATTGCCGTGCAGGCGCGGGAAGTGGAGGCAGAGACGGATTTTCTTCTTGAGCTGGCCGCGCGTGATTCCAGTATCCGCGGGGTTGTCGGCTGGATCGATCTTTGTGCGCCTGATATCGAAACCCGACTCGAACGCTACGCCGATGCTTCGGCTCTCAAAGGCTACAGGATGCTAATCCATGATCGTGCCGATCCGGATTTTGCTGACAGCGCAGACCATGCGCGCGGCGTGGGTTGTCTGGCAAAACATGGCCTGACCTATGATCTGCTGTTGCGCACGATCCATCTGCCTGCTGCCATCAGGCTTGTCGATCGCATGGCGAACCAGCCCTTTGTGGTCGATCACATTGCCAAACCGCTGATGGATGGCAGTGACTGGGATGAATGGGAAAGGGGTATAAGGGCGATTGCCGAGCGGGAAAATGTTCTTTGCAAACTGTCCGGCATGGTCACTGAAGCCGATTGGTCCAATTGGCAGGCGCAAACCTTCAAGCCCTACCTTGATACTGTTCTGGAGGCCTTTGGCGCCAATCGTCTGATGATCGGTTCCGACTGGCCTGTCTGTACGCTGGCCGGCAATTACGGTGAGACGCTGGCTGTGGTTGAGGATTGGGCAGCGGCGCTGAGTGCTGACGAGCAGGCGGCCATCCTCGGGCTGACCTGCGCGCGCTTCTACGCTGTTTGATAAAGCCGCGATCCTTCTATTCTGCGGCGGCCGGCTCCTCACCCTGAATCAGGGTCATGATGCGTTCACTCATCGTGTCGTAGTCGCGGGTGTTGTCGATTTCACCCATGATTTGATAGTCGTTCATGACCACGATATGGTCTGCCAGTGTGATCATTTCCGGCATGTCGCTGGTGATCAGCAGCAATGCCGTTCCATTGTCCGATAATTCGCGGATCAGTTCATGCAGATAGGCTTTGGTCTTGATGTCGATGCCGACGGAGGGTTCATCGATAATCAGGATCTGCACCTGGGCAGCCAGCCATTTGGCAACGCTGACCTTCTGCTGGTTTCCACCCGACAGATTGCCGACATGCTGGTCCAGCGACGGCGTGCGCACTTCCAGTTTGCGGATATAGGGTTCGGTGTGTTTGCGAATTTTGCCATTGGTCAGAAAATGCGCCAGGCCTGCCAGTCGGCGCCATATGGGCATGCCGACATTTTCCAGAACCGAATGCATCAGCACAAGGCCCTCGCTCTTGCGGTCCTCGCTGACATAACCGATCCGGTACTGCCGTACGGCGTCGGCAACGCTGTGGATTTGCGCACGGCTGCCGTTGACCAGAACTTCGCCGCCGGTCACCTGAAACTTGCCGAGAATTGATTTGGCCAATTCGCTGCGTCCTGCGCCGACAAGTCCGTAAAGACCGACTATCTCTCCCTTGTGAACGCTCAGGTCGATCTCCTTGTGACCCAGCGAGGTGGAGACATTCGTCAATTGCAGCACGGCCGTGCCCGTGGAACGGTCACGCGCCGACCAGTCTGGAATCTGTTCATTGCGACCGATCATCAGGCGCACGATGGCCTGCCTGTCGAGGCCTTTCAGCGGTTGGCTTTCACAGGCGTTTTTCCCATCACGCAGAACGGTTACCCGATCGCAGATTTCCTGCACTTCCTCCAGCTTGTGGCTGACAAACATCAGACTGACACCATCATCGCGCAGCTGACGCAAAATCTTGAACAATGTGTCTGTTTCGTGCGGTGTGAGCGCTGCCGTCGGCTCGTCGAGCAACAGAATGCGCGAATTCAAAGACAGGGCCTTGGCGATCTCCACCAATTGGGTCTTTGCCACACTCAGGCGATGGACCGGCATTGCCGGGTCGGCATCAACGCCCAGCATTTCCAGCCAGACGCGGGCGTCACGAAAGAGTTTGTTGTAATCGATGCGTCGCAGCGGATGGGCATTCAGGCTTTCGAGGAAAATATTCTCGCCGATGGAAAACCGCGGAATGAGATTGCGTTCCTGATGCACCACGCCAATGCCCCGACTGATGGCGTCGCGCGTATCGGAGGGCTCAAACAGCTGTCCGTTCAGCATCATGCGGCCGGAATCCAGACGATGAACGCCGGTGATGGCTTTGATGAGTGTTGACTTTCCTGCGCCGTTTTCACCCAGCAATGCGTGGATCGATCCCTTGGAAAGGGAAAGCCTCACGTCCTCCAGTGCGGTGACGCCGGGAAAGGTCTTGATCATGCCCTCGGCAATAAACACGTCCGTTTCTGATGGGGAATTCTGGATGCTCATGACGCCACCTGCGCGCTATGCTTCAAGGCACGGACCTCGCGGAAACGATTGACCCCGACCGCCCACAGGATAAGCACGCCCAGCACCACCTGAACAAGAAACGGATCGATGTTGAACAGGACAAGCACCTGTGTAAAAATGGCGACAATGGCAACACCAAGCAAGGTACCTGCCACGCTGACATGCCCACCGGACAGGATTGCACCGCCGATAACCGGTGCCGCAAATGACAGGATCAGCCAGTCATCGCCAATCGTCGGCTGACCCAATTGCAACCGGCCCACCAGCATGATGCCCGCTGATGCCGCCAGAAGCCCGGAGATGGCGTGGGCGACAATCACCACCCGGCGCACGGAAATGCCGGACAGTTCGGCGGCGTGCTCGTTTCCGCCCACGGCAAGAATGGAGCGTCCAAGTGGCAGTCTGTTGAGCAGATACCACAAGAGCAAGGCCGCCAGAACACAGGGAATGATCAGCCAGGGCAGGGGATGGAAAAATGTGTCATTGCCAAGCCCCTTCACGACATCCGGTATCTTGTAGAAAGGCTGTGCCTCGGTGATTCCCAGATTGACGCCTTTGTAAACCGACAGGCTGGCCAGCGTGATGACAAAGGCCGAGATGCCGGTCAGTGCCACGAGAACGCCATTGGCAACGCCAGCGAGTACGCCCAGGGCCAGCGCCAGAATGGCCGCGATTGGCCAGGGTATGCCCCAGACTTCCATCATGCCCGCAAAGGCAATGGCAGAAAGCCCGCCGATGGCGCCGACCGAGAGATTCATCTGGCCAATGGCGATGATGATCATCTGGGAAAATGCGATCATCGCATTGACGGCGATGGCCAGCAGCAGGACCTGGATATTGAATGGTGACAGAAACGATGGGTTCAGTGCGCTGACGACGGCGACAGCCACAACAATGACCATGAGTGGCCCGAACCAGTCTGTCTCCCAAAAGCGCCTGCTCATATCAGCTTTCTCCGTGTCAGATAGGAACGCCGCACCATGTCAATCAGCACGGCGGCGAGCAGCAGCATCCCGAGATAGGTCTGCATCCAGAAGGCGCCCACCTGCATCAAAAGCAGGCCTGTTGTCAGCATGGTCACCAGAAAGGAGCCCAGAAATGTGCCCAGAACGGAGACGCGTCCACCAGTCAGAAGTGTGCCGCCAAGCACTGGGCCCAGGAAGGCAGGCAGCAACCAGTCCTGCCCCAATTGTCCAGCCATGGAGGGAATGGCGGCGCCGGTGCGCGATACCAGCATCAGCCCGGCCACACCGGCCAGAACACCGGAAAGCAAATGGCAATAGGTAATGATCCGATTGACCCGAATACCTGAAAGCTCAGCCGCGCGTTCATTGGCCCCGGTTGCCAGCATTTCCCGTCCGAGGGCGGTATATCGAAACAGAACAGACAGCAGAACGCCGGCCAGAGCCGAGACCAGCAGCAAGGGGGAAATGATGCCGACAAGCTTCATGCGTCCGAAACTGGTGAAGGCAGGGGAAATGTCTCGATAGGATTCTGCACGGGTCAGGAAAATCATGACACCGAAGAAAATGCTCATCGTTGCCAGGGTGATGATGAAGCTGTGCAGCCCCGATCGCACGATGATAAAGCCGTTGAGTGCACCCAGGGCAGCGCCCATGACAAGTCCGCCGCACACGGCCAGCGGCCAGGGCATGGCAAAAGCCTGCATCAGCAGGCCACCAAACATGGCAGCGCAGACGCCAATGGAACCAACCGACAGGTTGAGACCGCCGGTAATGATCACCACCATCATCGAGAAACCGATCATGATATTGACCGCTGACGTACGACCCAGAGCGTAAAGACTGAATTTTGAAAGAAAAGCGGGTGATATGGTCGAGAAGATGATGGCGAACAGGACGATCAGCACCAGCAGCCCGAATTCATTGCTCAGCAGAATGCGCAGCGTGGTCAGGCGCGCGCTTGATGCTTGCTCTGCAGGAGGAATTCCGACAGATTGTTCTTGCCCCGTACCACTCATCTCACGCCCCGCCTTCGCATGATTTCATATTGGCGGAGCCCCGAAAGGCTCCGCCAAACTGCATTATTTGCAGTCAAGGTAGGTCGATTCGAAATCCGCGAAAAGCGTATTGGTGATCGCCTGCATGGAACCAACATAATCATCCACGTCGTTGATACCTGCAAAAACAGTGCCTGAGTCGATGAATTTGTCAGTCAATGCATTGCTCTTGAAGGGAGCGTCGGCTTTTACGGTGCAGCCTGAACGCAACCGGTCAGCGGCATAGGAGCCGATATAGCCCTGACCATAGGGGTTTTGCAGCATCGTTCCGTGCACAAAACCATCCTTGATGGCTTTGAGAACCACTTCGTCGTGGTCGATGCCAACCATCTTGATGCGTTTGTCGCCGATCTTGCGCAGTGCCGAGGAGGCAACGACAGCCGGGACCCAGGCGGTGGTGATGATGCCGTCCACATCCGCAGCATGGGCTGCGAGATAGGCGTTGATTTTCTCTTCGGCCGGTTCCGGTGCGTCGATGTCAGCAATCACCTGAATGACTTCAGCGCCGCCTTCTTCTGCTGCCTTGTTGACCGCATCAATGCGCAATTGTGTATTGGGATCCACCAGGAAGCCGGTGAAATGGGCGATCTTGGCGCCTGCACCCAGTTCCTTGAGCAGTTCCTTGGTTCCCAGATAGGCGGAATTGCCCGTGTCTGTGCCCATGCAGAAGACTGCGTCGGAAGGGTCTTTCAGACATCCGGCAAGTGCCATGACCGGTGCGCCGGTATCGGCCAGTTCATTGGCAATCGCCACGGTTCCCACAGGGTCGCCGGGGAAAATCAGGAACGCATTATAGCCCTGTGTCACCAGGCTTTCGAGCATCTGGTTCTGCAAGCCAAGTTCCCATTTCTGAGGCACCTTGTAGTCGGCGGCACCGAGGCCGAATTTGGCGGCTGCATCGGCGCCTGCCTGTTCCCAGGCGGCGAAATAGGGATGCGGGCCACCTGGAATGAGCGCAACGCGGGTTGACGAATCTGCCAGGGCCAATGTCGGGATGGCGGTGAGCGCAAGGCATGCGGAAATAAGGCGTTTGAATTGCATCTGGGTTCCTCCCTTTGATATCCAAAATCGAAACGTCACACTGCATCCAATGAAGATTTGCATGAGGCTCGATCCGTACAAGTTACTTTACCATGGTAGTATGTCAACGGTCTGTAAGCGTTGTGAAACAATCTCCATTCGCATAGGCCCGCGAACCGGGCTTTTACCGTTGCGCTTGAGATTATCGGTCGTTATGTCTTGTGTCGGTCGGGATGCCGCGTACCATCAGGGTGCAGGGTCCCGGCACGGTTTTTATATATCTGTCTGTTTGTGGAGGGACAAAATTTTGGCATATTCCTTGGATGAAATCCGTAATGGTGTTTTTATCGGTCGCGTCTGGAATGCAAATGCCGGCGGTCCCAGCGTCGTCACGATCCGTGACGGGAATATTGTCGATATAACCTGCCAAACGGCACCGCTGGTGCGTGATGTCTGTGAGATGGGGGATCCGGCAGCCTATGTGCGTCAGGCCGACGGTGTGGTTTTGGGGTCTCTCGACGAGATTGCCGCCAATGCACCCGGTGACCGCAATGCCACGCATTTTCTGGCGCCCTGCGATCTGCAATCCATCAAGGCCTGCGGCGTTACCTTTGCCAGTTCGATGGTGGAGCGGGTCATCGAGGAACGGGCGGCCGGTGATCCGGCGCTGGCTTTGGCGATCCGCGAACGCATCGGGTCAATGATCGGAGAATCGTTGAACAATATCGAAGCCGGGTCCAGTCAGGCAGCAGACGTCAAGAAACTGCTGATTGCGGAGGGCCTGTGGAGCCAGTATCTTGAGGTCGGTATCGGTCCGGATGCGGAGGTGTTTTCCAAAGCTCAGGTGCTATCGTCCGTCGGGCCCGGAGACGAAGTCGGTCTGCACCCGATTTCCAAATGGAACAATCCCGAACCGGAGGTGGTGCTGACCGTTTCTTCCCATGGCAAGGTGGTGGGAGCCTGTCTCGGCAATGATGTAAACCTTCGCGACATTGAAGGCCGCTCGGCATTGCTGTTGTCAAAAGCCAAGGACAACAATGCCTCCTGTGCCATCGGGCCGATGATCCGCCTGTTCGACGCTGAATTCGGCATGGATGACGTGCGCGCCATGGTCCTCGATCTGCGAGTGGAAGGCACAGACGGCTATGTTCTGGAAGGTCAGTCCTCCATGTCCGAGATCAGCCGTGACCCTCTGGACCTGGTGGCGCAAACGCTAGGCCGCCATCACCAGTACCCGGACGGCATCATGTTGTTTCTCGGCACGCTGTTTGCCCCCACAAAGGACAGGGATATCGTCGGTGAGGGCTTTACCCACAAGCTTGGCGATGTCGTATCGATTTCATGTCCGTCTTTGGGCAAGCTGACCAATACGGTCAGATTGTCGACGCAGTGCCGTGAATGGACATTTGGCGTCAGCCACCTTTTCAGGAACCTGGCAGGGCGCAATCTGATCTGAAAATGCTGACCGGTGGCGCGTTCACCGCAGGCGGGCGTTAATCAGCCCGCAGGACAATGGACAACAAACCAATCGGAAGCAAGGTCAACGGCCTTTTCGAGTGTGCCCGCTTCCTCGAAGAGATGCGTCGCACCGGGAACGATTTCCATTCGTGTTTCGGATCGCATCAACGTCTGGGCTGCCTCATTGAGGTCAATGACCTGAAAGTCCAGCCCGCCGACGATCAGAAGCGTCGGCGCCTTGACACGGGGCAGGGCTGAGCCCGCCAGGTCCGGGCGGCCACCACGCGAAACGACGGCACGGATCCGCGCCGGTGATTCTGCCGCCGCAACAAGGGCCGCCGCCGCACCGGTGCTGGCTCCAAACAGGCCAATGGGCAGATCTGCGGTTTGCGGGTGCGTTGCGGCCCAGATTATGGCTTCCGTCACACGTTCTCCCAGCAGCGGAATGTCAAAAACGTTGTGGCGATCGGCGGCCTCCTCCTGGCTCAGAAGATCGAAGAGCAGCGTCGCAAAGCCGCGGGTCTGCAGGATACCGGCTACAAAATTGTTGCGTGGACTGAACCGGCTCGAACCGCTGCCATGGGCGAAGATGATCAGGCCGGAGGCATTGTCCGGCACGCTCAGCAGCCCTTCGAGTCTGTTCTCACCAATCTCTACTCTTTGCCCTGTATCCATGGCGGATGCTCCCGGTTCTGCATGGGCATATCCTGCACGACAGGCAGATGCGCGTCTTGATGCTGATCAAGTGCACGCAATGTGTATGTCGGTTTTGCCTGTGGTGCAAAATGTATACATTGCATGCGGCATGGGATCTGTTTTATCCTGTCCAGCCCTGACGGGCGATGGTTAGGGCTATTGTCTGTCCCGAAACTGGGATCGACCGGCGAAAGGTGCAAGCAATGCCTGAGGCGACGGGAAGCAGTCACACGATGCGGGCCTTGACCGAGTTGCGGCAACGCATACTCAACGGCGAGTTACAGGGCGGTACACGCCTGCTTGAAGTGCCTCTTGCGGAAATGTTGCAGATTTCCCGCACGCCAGTGCGAGAGGCCATGTCACGTTTGGCCGAAGAGGGTCTGTTGGAGCGCGCAAGAAGCGGCTTCGTCGTCCGCACTTTCGGCCTCGATGATGTCATTGATGCAATAGAATTGCGTGGTGTCCTGGAAGGAACGGCGGCTCGCCTGGCGGCGGAGCGCGGGGCGAATCCAGAATTGCTGTCAAGGATCACCAGGATTGTCGCTGAGCTTGATGAATGTTTCGACGGCGGTCCGGGCGATACGGATTTTGAAAGTTATTCCCGCCTCAATGCAGATTTTCACCATGTGCTTGCACAGCTCGCTGGCAGCAAGGTGATTGCCCGCGAACTCGATCGGGTCATGCGCCTGCCATTCGCCTCACCCTCAGCCTTTTTGCCCGACAAGGTCGATATGGTCAGCCGTCGTCATTCGCTTGATCTTGCGCAGGCGCAACACCGTGAAATCGTTGCGGCAATCGGTGAGCGGGAGGGTGCGCGCGCCGAGGCTCTGGCCCGCGAACACGCCCGCACGGCGCGCCGCGATCTTGAATATGTCATCGCCAGGAAACGATCCCTAACCGGTCCTGTTGCCTCCATTGCGCTGATTGTCGATTGATCGTTTCAAGCTGAAATGAGATTTATGTCGACACAGATGGTGGAATAAACAAGTTTTCACTGGTCAAAGCCACGTTTTTCAGTAAGAATGTATACATCTTGATGAAGCTCTTGGAGGAAATGACATGGCAGCAAGCAGCCTTGAATCGCTGATCAATCAAAAAGGCAACGTCGTGGAGATGTTGCGCAATTCGAAAGTCGGCATGTATGTCTACCCGGTGGTGGCGCCGGAATTTACCAACTGGCGCGATGAACAGGGAGCATGGCGCGACACGGCCGTGCTTTTCGATCAGACCCACCACATGGACGAAGTCATCGTCGAGGGCCCGGATGCCGCCGCCTTCCTCAGCCATGTCGGAATCAACAGCTTTGCCAATTTCGATCTGAACCGCGCCAAGCACTTCGTGCCAGTGACGCCTGCCGGACATGTGGTTGGCGACATGATTATCTTTCGAGAACGCGATGACAAGTTCGTGCTCGTCGGTCGTGCGCCGACGGCAAACTGGGTTCAATTCCAGCAAGCCATTGGTACACACAAGGTGCGTATCCACCGCGACCCGCGCTCGCCCTCGCGACCGGATGGCAAGGCCGTTTACCGCACCCATTACCGCTTCCAGATTCAGGGACCCGACGCGCCGAAAATCTTCGAGAAGATGAATGGCGGCCCGGTTCAGGACATCAAGTTCTTCCATGTCGACTGGATCAATGTGGGCTCAAAACGCGTACAGGCGCTGCGTCACGGCATGGCCGGTGCACCGGGTCTCGAAATATGGGGACCGCATGCCGATCTTGAATATGTACGCAGCGTCATTCTGGAATCCGCCGAGGCGGTGGGTGTGGACCTGCGTCAGGTCGGCAGCCGCGCCTATTCCACCAATACGCTGGAATCGGGTTGGATCCCGTCACCACTGCCAGGCATCTATACCGGCGGTGGCATGATGAAGGAATATCGCGAGTGGCTGGGCGCCGACAGCTATGAAGCCACCGGTGCGATCGGCGGCAGCTTTGTCTCCGACAATATCGAGGATTACTACGTCAATCCGTTCGAACTTGGCTATGATTTCTATATCGGCTGGAAGACCGATTTCATCGGCAAGGACGCCCTGTTGAAGATGAAGGACGCAAAGAACCGCAAGAAGGTGACTTTCGAGTGGAACGCCGAGGATGTCGTCAATGTCATCGCCTCTGCCTTCCGCCCGGGTGAAGTCCCCTACAAATGGATCGACTTTCCACAGCCGAATTATGCCTCGACAAGTGCCGACATGGTCATGCGTGATGGCAAGATGGTCGGCATGTCGATGTTCAACGGCTACAGCTACAATGAACGTTGCATGCTTTCACTGGGCGTGGTCGACCAGGATGTCCAGATCGGTGATGTCTTGACGATGACCTGGGGCGAGCCGAATGGCGGAACCGAAAAGACCTCGGCAGAAAAGCACAAGCAGGCTGAAATCCGCGTGCGCGTGTCACAGACACCCTATGCTGCTGAAGCCCGCGAAAACTACACGGACAGCTGGCGGACCAAGTCCACGGTTTAGATCTCGGATCTGAACAGGAGTAACCGGTTGGAACGCATGCGTGCGTTGCGACGTTGAAAAAACGATCAGCCCCTATCCGCCGGACCTTGTTCGGGTGATGAGGGGCTGATCATCAGGGTTCAGGCGTCTCGTTTGGCCGCCGCCCTTGCGGCGCAACGATCGTCGCCGGCGCTGTACCTCTGGCTGTTGCTGCTTGCTGCTGTCGAAACCCGTTCTCGCACCCAGCTGTCCGGCCCGTGCGATGGGCATGCAGCCAGGTCAGACGCGCCCGTGTCTGTCTCCAGCCACGCTTTGGGGACGACCTGAATATATACCCGATTTATTTCCACAAGCAGTGATCCAATCGACCCGTGCGCCCGTAATGTGGTAAAGGTCATTCGGGATTTGGTAATGCAGGCAGCTTGGCGGGTGGACGAAATCGAGGACAATTCGGTACCGGAGACGGATGCGCATGTGCTTTTGATGTCGGATATTGCCGGCAATCAGGACCGCGAAGCGTTCAAAGCGCTTTTTCTGCATTTCGGGCCCCGGATCAAGTCATTGATGTTGAAGTCGGGTGCACGGCCGGAACAGGCCGAAGACATCGTGCAGATTGTCATGATGACCGTGTGGCGCAAGGTTCATCTTTACGCTCCGGACCGCGGCTCGGTCAGCGCATGGATTTTTACCATTGCGCGTAATGCACGCATCGACCGGCTGCGGCGTGGATCTTCCCAGGCCTATACGGATATCGATGATCTGGAGATCGTTTCTGATGAGCCGGATGGTGAAGACCGGATGTTTGCCAGTCAGCGCACCCAGAAGGTCGCCAAGGCGCTGAGTGAATTACCCGAAGATCAACGACAGATCATTCAACTCGCCTTCATGGAAGACATTTCACAAAGTGAGATAGCTGCAAAGCTTGCACTGCCGCTGGGTACGGTCAAGTCCAGAATGCGGCTGGCCTATGCGAAGCTGAAGAACAAATTAGAGGACTTGAAATGAGCCTAGACCATCATCTCGATGATGCGACATTGCTGCAATATGCTTGTGGGAACCTGGATGAGGCCTTCACTGTTGTTGTCGCGACCCATGTCGCCATGTGTGACACCTGCCGACATGCCGTCCGGCAAGCTGAAGAGCTTGGTGGCGGCGTACTGGAAGATGTGGGAACAGCAGAGCTGGAGGTCGGATCATTCGAGCATCTGATGCTGCGGATTGCCGATCAGCCGGCTGAAATTGCACCGGCTGCCACTGTGCCGCACGTCAGCGGTGATGTGCCCGCACCTCTGGTGCGGCATTTGGGTCCTGATCTGGACGCTGTCCGGTGGAGGTCGATTGCACCGGGCGTGCGCAAACATGTGATCAAACAGAATTCGGCGTCAAAATCGTCGCTCTACATGTTGCATATCGCCCCGGGCATGGCTGTTCCTGAGCATGGGCACGGTGGCTCGGAGCTGACCTTGATCCTTTCGGGGAGCTATACGGACGTCTTTGGCACGTTTCGCCGCGGCGATATTGCAGATCTTGACGAACATGTTGAACATCAGCCGATTGTTGATGGCGATTTGCCCTGCATTTGTCTTGTTGCCACAGAGGCGCCGACCCGGTTCAAAGGCTTCTTCAGCCGTCTGTTGCAGCCATTGACCGGTATCTGATCATGGGTGAAGTGGACAATCCGCGCTGGAATACCGCCTGGATCACCGGTGCAAGTTCCGGCATCGGGCTCGAACTTGCCCGCAAGATGGTAGGGCGCACCCGGCACATCGCTGTCTCGGCGCGTTCGCAGGACAAGTTGAACGCCCTTGCCGAAGAGAGCCAGTCGATCAGGTCCTATCCTCTGGATGTGACAGACGCGGACGCCGTTGATGAGACATTGACGAAAATACAGGCCGATTGCGGGGTCGTGGATCTGGTTGTTCTCAATGCCGCTGCCTGGAGCGCGATGGAAATGAAGGCCTTCGATCTGGATGCCGTGCGTAAGGGAATCGAGGTCAATTACCTGGGGGTGATGAACGGTCTTCACGCCGTTTTGCCATCCATGCTTGCTCTGGGGCAGGGGCATATTGCCATTGTCGCCTCTACTGCCGGTTATCGCGGGCTGCCGCAATCAGCAGCCTATGGGCCGACCAAGGCGGCTTTGATTAATCTGGCCGAGACGATGCGCATAGAGCTTGCTCCTCTCGGGATCAAGGTTTCGCTGATCTGCCCGGGTTTTGTCGATACGCCGGCCACCCAGAAAAACCAGTTTTCCATGCCTGGCATCATCTCCGCGTCAGAGGCTGCGCGGGCCATTGTTTCCGGGCTCGAAAAGGGGCAATACGACATTGCGTTCCCATGGCTTTTTGCACGGGTCATGAAGCTCTTGCGCATTATCCCCATAGGTCTTTATTTCTGGTTGGTGCGCACATTCGTGTGGCGCAATCCAACGGGTTGAGCAGAATCAAATTTCATAGTTCATGATCGCGTTGCAAATCAAATCCCTGCCTTCAGGAGGGGCAATCAAATGACATCAGCACAGACGGGCAATTCCGGGCGTCCCGGAAAATCACTACTCGTATTGGCACTGTTTATTGCCGTCACTCTGGTTGCAGGTGGCGCCATTGGAGCGCTGACGGCACCGGGTGAATGGTATGCGGTGCTGGTCAAGCCGTCGTTCAATCCGCCCAGCTGGATATTCGCACCGGTATGGCTGACGCTCTATGTGCTGATCGGGATTGCCGGTTGGCTGGTTTGGTCGCGCGACCCACATGGTCCGGCGTTAAAGATCTGGGGTGGCCAGCAATTATTGAACTGGCTCTGGTCGCCGGTGTTTTTCGCCATGCATCTTCTTTGGCCTGCCGTGGTTGTGATCGTCGCCTTGTTTGCGCTGATTGTGACCTTCATCATCGTGTCGGCGAAGATCGACAGGCGCGCGTCGTGGCTGTTTGTTCCCTATGTGCTTTGGGTCGGTTTCGCAGCCGTTCTGAACATTTCCCTGGCTGTGCTGAACTAGCGGAATGCGCTCCGTGCCGGAACGCGCATCAGCAAAATAGGTGATGGGATTTTCCGGTGCGGGTGGTCTGGTTTGCAAACGCATTCCCTTGATCCACAGCCTGGCAGCCTCGTAGTGGATGCCGACCATCACTTTGAGCGTCAAAAGGCCTGTTCCGACGATGGCCCGGATCATGCCCTTGTCGGTCAGTTCTTGCCTTTTTCCCCTGAAATGGGCACGCAATACAGGTTTTTCTTGATCCTTCAGCGCGACACCCAATGTGAATTCATCGGCAAGGCTGGAAAGATGAAATCCATAGGTCCCCGATACCTTGTTGAAGGGTGATACAAAAAACTGTTTGGGACATTGCTGCCAGATCTGGCCATCCTGGTCTGGATCCGCGGGCAACACATAGGTCTTTCTTTGACCAAAGGTGTTGCGAACCTCATAGACCGTCAGACGGATCCGGTCATCGCTGTCGAGACCGAAATAGACCGTTATGGGATTGAAGGCGTAGCCCAGAATACGCGGGTAGCACAACATCATGAACCGTTGAACCTTGTCGCCTTGCCCGGATCTGTCTGCGATCGTGCGCAGGTAGGCGGTCAAATCGACACCGTCACCAAAGTCGCTCTGGTAGAGACTGACCAGATTGAACCTGTTGTGGGAGAACAGTTTCAGCCGTGTTGCCAGTGATGGAAGATTGTCGCAATCGACCAGCAGGGAAAAGACCTTGTAGCGCAGCGCATGGCTGATTGGTCCTACCCGCTTGTGGATGATGTTGCCCGCATAGATGGCGTCCTTGACCTGTCTCATTCGGCTGCCACAGCTTTGACCATGGGAAGGGCGATGCGCCCGGATTCATCAGCCACCTGCCAGGGCCTTTTTGCGCCACCCAGCTGTTCAGCAACCGCCAGACCGCTTTGCGCGCCATCTTCGTGAAAGCCGTAGCCGAAATAGCTGCCGCAGAACCAGGTTCGGTTCTTGCCCTGCAAGGCCCACAGGTCTTTCTGCGCCTCCAGAGCCCGCGCATCAAATACCGGATGGTCGTACTCGAAAGAGGCTTCAACGGCCTTGGGGTGAATTTCCCCGTAAGGATTGAGCGTCACAAACAGGTTTGTGTCTGTCTTGAGAGGCTGCAGCTGGTTCATCCAGTAGGTTACACACAATTCGCCATTTGCCGCATTGCCCTGTTTTAGATAGTTCCAACTCGACCAAAGCCGCTTTCTTCGCGGCATCCAGCGTGTGTCCCGGTGCAAGACAGCGGTATTTTTCTGATAGGCAAATCGTTCAAGCAACCGCGTTTCAAGGGCACCGGGCTCATCCAGCAAGGCCAGTGCCTGATCGGCATGGGTTGCGATCACCGCATGATCAAAGGGGCGGGAAACGCTGCGCTCATCGGTGATATGCACATAGGCCGGGTGTCTGGAGATGCGGCACGCGCCATTGCCACGCAGGATTTCAAACCCGCCATCGGCGATCATCCGTTCAACATATTTGCGGCTGCCGCCTTTGACCGTGCGCCAGGCAGGCCGGGCGCCAAGGTCCAGAAGATTGTGGTTTGCATAGAAGTCAACAAAACTTCTGGCCGGGTAGTTGAGCATTTCGGCTATGCTGGTTGACCAGATGGCGGCCCCCATGGGAACGATATGATCCTCGACGAAAGCCTTTGAATAGCGCTCATTGAGCAGGAACTGGCCAAGGCTGATGCTGTCGGAATAGCGGGTGACCTGCTGCTGGGCATTGCGAAAAAACCGCGTCAAATCGCTGAGCAATTGCCAGTGTCGCAGGTTGACCACATTGCGCCGTTGCCCAAACAGACCGTTCATCCCGGAACCGGAATATTCGTAGCCGCCATTGTTCATGGACAGTGCGAAAGTCATGTCGGTCGGGTGGGTTTCAACGTCCAGATGGTCGTATAGAGCTTTGAGGTTGGGGTAGTTGGCCTCATTGTAAACGATAAAGCCGGTGTCCACCGCTATTGGCCCGTCCGGGGTCTCTACATCTACCGTATTGGCATGCCCACCCATATGTCCGGCTGATTCATACAGTGTTACCTGATGATTCTTTGACAATAGCCAGGCCGCCGACAATCCTGATATTCCTGAGCCGATAACGGCAATCTTCAACCTGTCCATAGTCCACCCTGTTTGTTTATCAGTGTGTTTACGCGCCAGATTGCAATATGGATCACAAGTTTTGTCCATCTGCCGTAAAAGTGATCCATTGCGTGTCGGCATGCGTAGTAAAGGCAAAGACACCCGGGAGTTCTATCATGACAAGGTATCTGATCGCCTATGCGGTGACTGCGATCGTTTTCTTCAGCGTCGACTATGTTTGGCTCTCAAAGATAGCCCGAAACTTCTATTTTGAGCGCCTCGGTCCTTTGATGCTGGACAAGCCTAATATCGGCGCTGCGCTGGGTTTCTACCTGATGTATATCGCCGGGATCATCATATTTGCCGTGGCGCCCGGCCTGAAAAACGGGTCCCTTTGGTATGCGATGGGCTACGGCGCGCTGTTCGGGTTCTTTACCTATGCAACCTATGACATGACCAATTATGCGACGCTGAAAAACTGGCCGGTGAGCGTTGTCTTCGTTGATATAGCCTGGGGTGTTTTCCTGACCGGCGCCTCGGCCTCATTGGGCTATCTCGGCACACAGATGCTGAGCAAGGGCTGAAATGGAGATGACGCAGGCAAAAAAAACCATCCATGTCGATGACCGGATGCAGTCAGACTATTCCTATCAACGGGTGGCCGAGCCCGGACAGGACTTTGGCGAAGGTTTCAATCCCTGCCATTCCCCGCAGGAAATGCTCGAAATGGGCGTGTTCGAAGGCAAATATCTCAATGATTGCACGCCGGAATTCCCCAAGGAATGGTTTGAAAATGCAAAGATTTCCTCCAGCCCGGACCCCGAATTGAATTATTTCGGTATCAAGAGCCGACAACCGCTGGCGGTGTGGCGGCAAAAGGGCTGGATCATCGGCCCCGACCCGCGCGGTTGGTTTCAATGGTATGCGCGCTACTGGATGGGAAGGCGGCTGCCGGACATCGATGCGGCGCAGATCAAGCGATGGAGGGGTTTTGCCCGCCATGCAGGGCAAATCCGCGCAAATTGCGAGCCCGGCGACATTTTCTGCAGGCGCAAACAGCGACAGGCGCTGCTGCAATGGGCGCATGATCCATTGATTTAGGAATTGCAGGGCAAATCTGGTCTCGTATGTTACTACTGATTACTGGCTTGAGGTAATGCCCCCATCGACATAGAGAGTTTGGCCGGTGACAAAATTGGAAGCCGGTGCGCAAAACAACATTGCCGGGCCGACCACATCCTTCGGGTCGGCGATCCGCCCAAGGGGAATGCGATCCAGCAGGTCCTGTCGAAACGTATCGTTTTCCATCACGTGACGGATCATCTCCGTGTAGACAAATGTGGGTGCAACGCCATTGACCGTGATGTTGTCGGGAGCCAGTTCCATCGCATGCTGTTTGATCAGTGTCACCATGCCGCCTTTGGTGGCACAATAGGCCGAATAACCGCGACCGCGCACACCCAGCAGCGACCTAACAGACAGCAAGTGAACATGTTTTCCGCCGGTTCCACGTTCAATCTGATGGCGCGCCACGGCCTGACCGAGAAACATCGCTGATTTGAGATTGACGGTATAGACTTCGTCGAATGCCTCCTCTGTCACCTCCAGCAGGGGTTGTTCAATCTGAATGCCGACACAGTTCATCAATATGTCGATGTGGCCACACCCTGACACGACAGCATCCACGCAGCGTTTTATGTCAGCAACAGATGCAACATCCACCGTGTATCCTCGAGCGTCATAGCCTTCGGCTTTCAGTGCCTTGGCCAATTTATCGGCCTTTTCCTGACTGCGTCCGGCAATAACCACCTTTGCACCGGCGATGGCCAGTCCCCATGCAATGGCCTCTCCGATGCCGCCATATCCACCGGGGACAAAGGTCACTTTTCCCGACAGGTCAAACAGACCGGTAAGTTCTTTGGTAAAATCGATGACGGGGGTTATCTGTTCCATGTGCATCTCCAGTTCAAATCGGTCAGTCCAGATGAAGACCGCCATTGATGTCTATGATTTCGCCGGTGATGAAACCCGCCATCGGTGTGGCGAGATAGGCCACAAGATGCGCAACTTCCTCGGGTTCGCAAAAACGTTGCACGGGTATGCTGGCCAATATGCGTGCCTGCTCGGCCTGGCTGAGCTGTTGCGTCACCATTGGCGTGTTGATGTAGGCCGGCGCAATGCCATTGACGGTGACGCCGTCGGACGCACTCTCACGCGCCAGCGAGAAGGTGAGGGCGCCAAGCGCACCCTTTGACGTCGTGTAGGCGGTGCCGGCCGTCAGACCGCCGGTTTTCATGGCCAGCGAACACATATTGATGATGCGTCCCCATCTGGCAGCCTTCATGGCCGGCAGGCAAAGACGGCTTAGGTAAAAGGGGCCGTCAATATTGGCAGCCATTACGCGCCGCCATTCATCCGGAGTCGTTTCCGCCGCTTTGGCGTTGCTCAATATTCCCGCATTGTTGACCAGCACATTCACGGCGCCATGCTGCTCCTGAACTTTGCCGAGGGCCTGTTCCACAAGGTCCGGCAGGCGGACGTCCATCACCATGGGGATCAACTGCGCGGAATTTTCCGAGCTGAGCCTTTCCAGCCTGTCGCCGTCCAGATCGGCAAGAATGACGCGCATGCCGTGACCTGCCAATACGCGGGCGATGGCCAGTCCGGTAGGGCCCGCAGCGCCGGTTACGAGCGCCAGTTTTCCGCTCAGGTTCTCAAAAATACTCACTGTCAAATATCCGCCAGTTTGCCCAGGTAATCACGAACCCCGTCAACGGCCAGCAATCCATCGTAATCGGAGGCGCGTGAAACTTTGCCAGCGTTGACGAACAGAAATTCTTCGCACATGGACCGCATGATTTCGATATGAAACGGCTCCTGCGGGTGGACGCACAAAAAGACCAGGCGTCCTTCCCCTCGGAGCTTTTTGAAGAAATCCAGCATGAAGCCGATATAGCCATCCTGTGTGCTGAACTGAGGCTCGTCAAACAGGTGAATATAGGGGTATTGACTGTTCGGCTTTTCCAGCATGAAGCTCGGCAGGACCTTGGAAAAATGCCGGACCTGATAGGATTGGTGATAATGAATGGCCATGCGGTCGCGCAGCCGGTATTTCACCTTGTGAATATTCTGGCCATTGCAAAAGACCTGTCCGCCGGTCGGCTGGTTGGATCCGGTGATCAGCTCAAACAGGGTTGTCTTGCCCGAACCATTGGGACCCATGACACCAACGATCCTCGACTCCTCTATCTCGAAATCGGCTTCCAGACGGAAGGTCTGGCGTTTTTTCAGCAAGCCCTGCGTATAGACCTTGCTCATGCCAGCCACTTTCAGCAATGCGTCACTCATGCGGCAGCTCCCAACAAGGTCCGGCGCAGTGCGGTGTCGTCCAGCAAGTTTGAAGATGCACCGGCATAGATGATCTGGCCTTTGTCCAATACGTAGACCCGATCGGTCACTTCCAGCGCGGCCAGGGCATTCTGCTCCACGACGAGAACCGAAACGCCCTCGTTTTTCAGTTGGACAATGGCGTTGAGAACATCCTGAACCAGTTTTGGCGCCAGTCCCTGGGAGGGCTCATCAAACAGGATCAGTCCCGGGCTTCCGAGCAGGGCCCGGGATATGGCGACCATCTGCATCTCGCCGCCCGACAGGTTCTCGCAATCGCGATCCAGCAGGTATTCAAGTGCCGAAAACAACTCGAAACAGTCCTTTTCATGCCAGGATCTGAAACGGGTTTTCTTGCGCCCCAGATTGAGATTTGTCTGCACCTTCAGCGATGGGAAAATCCGTCGGTCGTCGGGCACCCATCCAACGCCGGCCTTTGCGATCTCGTGGGTCGGTACGCGGGTCACATCCCGGCCATCAAAGGCGATCGATCCCTGGCGTGGCGGCGTCAGGCCGAGGATCGAGCGCAAAATAGTTGTTTTCCCGGCGCCATTGGCGCCCAGAAGAGCCACCGACTCGCCGGCTCCAACGTCCAGCGATACGCCAAACAATGCCTGGGTTTCACCGTAGAATGCGCTGATGTCCTTTACGTTCAGCATGTGGTCATTTTCCCAAGCTCCGAAGTGCGAACCCATTCATTGGCCTTGAGTTCATCGGGCGTTCCCTCGGCGATGATCTGTCCCCAATGGATGACGGAAATCCTGTTTGCCAGTCTGAACAGGAACTGCATGTCATGCTCGATGATCACCAGGGTAAATTTTTCCTGCAATGTGCCGATCAGATCCGCAAGGTTGGCGCGCCCGTCAGCGCCAAGGCCCTGTGTCGGTTCGTCCAGAAAGACGATCCGGGGTTCGGTTGCCAGTGAAACGGCGATTTCAAGTGCGCGGCGCTGGCCGTAGGACATGTCGGAGGCCAGACTGTTCTCCAGCCCCGTCAGCCCGACCATGGCCAGGACTTCCGCAGCTTTGTGACTGATTTCGGAATCGGCCCGAATATCCCAGAAGGGACGATGCAATCCATGACGCACCCTGTTTGTCGCCACCATGATGTTTTCCAGGGCGGTGAATTCATCAAAGAGGTTCATGATCTGGAATGAACGCGAGATGCCTTTTTCAACGATGCGTTCCGGCGCTAGGCCTGTCACATCCTCTCCATCGAAGAAGACGCTGCCGCCATCGGGTCGGTACATGCCTGTCAGAACGTTGAAACAGGTCGATTTTCCGGCGCCATTGGGGCCCATTATGCCGCTGATACTGCCTGCGTTGAACGACAGATTGATATCTTCAAGCACGACCTGATCGCCAAAACGCTTGTGCAGATGTTCAGCGACGAAGAGTGGGGGCGATTCAGTCATTTTGCGCACCACCCATCAAGACTTCGCCTTGCTTTCTGCGCCGCACCCATGCCACCAGTTTGCCCCAGCCACCGGCAAACCCCTCAGGTGAGAACATCATGACGGCCATGAACAACAGCCCGTACCACAGCAGCCAGGCTTCGGTGATCGATCCCAGCAGGTCTCGCGCCAGGTAGTAGACAATGACGCCGACCACCGGCCCCCAAAAGGATACAAAGCCGCCGCCGATCAGCACCATCATGACGATGAGGCCCGAGGCATGCAGGCTCATCGTGTCGGGAAAGGCGCTCTCCTGGGCGACGTTCAGCAGGCCGCCGGCCAATCCGGCAATTGCACCGGACAAAGTAAACACCGTCCATTTGATCCACCAGACCTGATAACCGACGAAGCGTGCCCGGGTCTCATTCATGCGCACGGCCTGAATGGCCATGCCAAAGGGGGAATGTACCAGCCTCCACAGAAGAAGCGTTACAAGCACGGCAATGAGTGCCACGGCATAATAGAAGGCAAAATTGGACTTCAGGCTGATCTGGAAGAGGCCGAAATCGATGTCGGGGCGGAAAATGTTGAGTAATCCGTCCTCACCCCCGGTCAGGCCGCGCAGTTTGATTGCCAGGAACCAGAAAACCTGTCCGAAGGCGATGGTCATCAGCGCAAAATAAATGCCGCGGCGGTGCGACAGGAACAGCGCCACCAGACCGCTTGCAACCGTGCCCGCGAGCATTGCGAGGAGCAGTCCCGGAATGAAACCCGCATCCAGATAGAGTTGGGCCAGTCCGTAGCCATAGGCGCCGACGCCGAAATAGGCGCCGTGGCCGAAGGAGGGCAGGCCCGTATAGCCCAAAAGCAGATTGAAACCGAGCGCGTAGATGATGAAGATGACAATTTCAATGCCGAGATACTCGTAAAGGCCTGCGGCATCGGCCCACAGGGGATAGCTCAGAAGAATTGCAAAAAACACCAGCATCTGCCGGGAGACAATCGGCGCCTTGCCCTTGGTTGTCAGCATGGCTCAGGCCTCCAGCGCTGTTTTTTTGCCGAACAATCCGCGCGCCCGGAAGGTCAGGACAAGGATCAGCAACAGATACATGGACAAGAGGGACCAGGCACTGGCGTAGGCCCCGGTGATGGCGACACCCATTCCGACAAGCAGTCCGCCCAGCACAGCGCCCCAGAAACTGCCAATGCCACCCAGCACAATGATCAGGAATGCCGGGATCACGGCATCGACGCCGACATGGGGCCGAAGTCCCCAGATGGGCGTGAGGATAATGCCCGCAATGGCCGCCAGAGCTGCGCCAAGTCCAAAGACCAGAAGCTGCAACCTTGGCAGATTGATGCCAAGCGCGCGGACCATTTCGCTGTCATGCGCACCGGCCTTTATAATCGCGCCATAGGGAGTTTTGGTCAGGAAAAGCCATACCAGCACAATCGCAAATATGCCGAAGGCGGCCGCATAAATCCGGTAGGTCGAGTAAATCAGACCATTGGCGATAAAGGCGCCTGAAATCTCTTTGGGAACGCTCAAGAACTGCTCGACCGGTCCCCATGTCAGGCGAATGGCTTCTTCCAGCACAAGAGCCGCGCCGAAGGTCAGCAAAAGGCCATATTCCTTCTTCTTGCCGTAGGTACGCCGCAAACAGAGTTCCAGGCCAAAGCCCACCACAGCGACAAGCGCAGGGGCAACAATCAGCGCGATGGCATAGCGCAGGAGATGGGGCAGGCCCAGATACCAAAGGCCGATTGGTCCGGCATTTTGCAAGGATGGATCGATGATCACCATTGCCAGATAGGCGCCTAGGGCAAACAGCGAGCCATGGGCGAGATTGATGACTTCCATGACGCTGACAATCAGCGTGAAGCCGAGTGCAATCAGGGCAAAGAGCAATCCAAGTGCAAGGCCATTTATCAGGTGAGGCAGCAGGTTCGTTACAAATTCCATGCCCAAGCTTTCATTGAGAACCGGCTGAATGGCCGACATCAAGTCATCGAACGCACTTTATGACAAGTGCGTTCGACGATGTTCGATATACAAGGTGGGCTGCGTTCAAGGCTGGTTGACGGGTGTGTCTTCGAGCAATTCCAGCTTGCATGAGGCGTCTGCATCCGTATCGGCCACATCTTCCGGCGTCGAATGCGAGACGATGGTGAACAGATCATCCTTGTCATCAGAACCGGTATTCGCGGTGGCAAGATAGACGGTCTGCTGCATCTGGTGGGTGTTCGGGTTCATGTAGGCATCATCATGCTGCATGCGAACATCGGCGGGAATGCGCAATTGCTCGAGTTTCTTGATGACTTCATGGTTGTTGGTCGTGCCGGCGGCCTCAATGGCTTCAAGCAGTGACCGGGTGGCCCAATAGCCATTGTAGAACACATTTCCCGGCACCCTCATTTGGGTGTCTGGATAGGCTTCCTGGTATTGGGCGACAAATTCGTCAACGCCCGGCAGGTCAAGGCCGTAGTACCAGGTGGTTCCAAAGACACCGAAAAGATTTTCCTTTGGAAGACCATAGACATCAGGCCAATCCTGCTGGTTGTTGATCCAGGCGTAGTCCTGGCCCATGCCCAGTTCCGCGACCTGCGAACGCAGGGCCTTGAGATCGTCTCCACCAACAGCAGCGGCGACAATATCCGGCTTGGCCTGCTGAATTTTCAGCAGGACAGCGGTGAAATCGCGGGTGCCCTGCGGCACCAGAATGTCTTCGCTGACCTGGCCGCCATAGGTTTCAATCAGGGCTTTGGTCGCTGCAGACGTATCGTGACCCCAACCGTAATCATTGGTGACCTGGATGACGTTCTTGCCATAGGATGCGATCGTATTCTTGACGGCGGCCTTGGCGAAATTGGCTCCATTGCCATCCCAGACGAATTTGACACGGTGACAATTGGCGCCGGATTCTGTTGGCGATGAAGAGTTGGTATTGAGATAGATGACGCCGTGTTTCTGCGCCACCTGCGAAATCGCATTGGCGACACCGGACGATACGGCGCCAATCAAATAGCCGACCTTGTCGCGGGAGATCATACGTTCAGCGACGCGTGATCCCGTGGCCGGTGTGGTTTCTGTATCGATGTGAACGGTTTCGATCTTGCGCCCGAGAACGCCGCCCTTGGCATTGAATTCATCAATGGCCATCAACATGCCGCGACGGTCTGAAGCGCCACTGTTTGCGTATTGGCCGCTGGAATCAGAGGTCAGTCCGATGACGATCGGATCTGCCGCCAATGTTTGACTCATGCCCATTGCAAGACCGGCAATAGCTGTGCCGGCCAGCAGCGCCCTATTCAGGATCGATCGATGTTTCAGTTTCGTTGACATTTTTCTTCCTCCCTTTGTGTTTCCATTTTCAGCAGAAAATTCGACCCCCTCCAGGGTGGAATGTCCTGCTCCAACCTATTGTTTTCCTATCGTCAATTTGTTCCGTTTTGCCGCTGCATCAACCAGCCCTGCAACAAGGCCATCCTGCAGACCCTGATCCATCGCCTGAACCAGAACCTGATGGACCTCGGTGCCAAATCGATTTTCGATGCCTGCCTCCTGCGCCATCGTCACGAAGTACCCGAGGTCCTTTGCGGCGTTTGCGAGCGAAAATTTCATACCCTCAAATGAGCCTTCATCAAGAATGGCCGGAACGACCATTTGGAAGATGCCCGAATTGCCACCACCTGAACTGATCACGTTGTAAAAACGCCTCAGATCGACACCTGTCGCCACACAGGCCGACAGGGCCTCGGCGATCAGGGATGCCTGGCCCATGGTGATCAGATTGTTGATGAGTTTTGTGCGTGTGCCGGCCCCGATGTCTCCCATGTGAAAAATATTCTCACAAAAACATTCTAGCACCGGGCGTGCCCGCTCGAAAGCAGCGTCGCTTCCTCCAACCATTGTATTCAAGGTACCGGATGCCGCTTCAACCGGGGTTCTGGCCAAGGGGGCATCGACAAAATCGACATTCATTTCGGCCAGCGCCTTGCCGACACGATCAACCATTCCCGGCTCACCGGTTGAACAATCGATCACCAGTTTTCCCTCGCCGAGACCGGCGACAACGCCGTCCTTGGCGAACATGACAGCTTCGACTGCGGGTGACCCCGTCACACACAGCAAGACAACATCTGCTTCAGCGGCAATATCCTGGGATGTTTTCAGTTCGCGGGCTCCCTGGCCAACCAGATCATCGACAACCTGACGGCTGTGATGGGCCACCACGAATAGTTCGTGTCCCCTTTTCATCAGGTTTGAGCCGATTCCCGCTCCCATTTTACCCGCGCCGACCAAGCCGATCCTGAGTGCCACCGCTATGCCTCCCGTTTCCTCTGCATTGAGAATAGAAATATTATTCCATTGTTGTCAACTATAGAAATTTGTGATTATTTTGTTCGTGCATCGACCGCTGGTAAGGAGAAAATCTGAGCCCGGAGAATGCGTGCAATTAAATTCGACGCCACCAGAGCAGCGCATTGTCTGGGGTTTTTCGGCAGGTGAGGATGCTTTGCTGGGCCCAGAGTGAAAACCAAGGGAGCAATTGAATGCATGAACGAGACCTCGATGTCATTGCTTTGGGCCGATCCAGCGTTGACCTTTACGGCGATCAGGAAGGGCTTCCACTGTCAGAGATGAGTTCGTTTTCCTCCTATGTCGGAGGCTGTGCGACAAATATCGCGGTTGGTGCTGCGCGACTGGGCCTGAAATCCGGTTTGATCACCCGCGTCGGCAATGAACAGATGGGGCAATTCATTCGCCGAACGCTTGTGGAAGAGGGCGTTGATGTCGCCCATGTGTCCACCGATCCCAAGCGTTTGACGGCGCTTGTTGTTCTGGGAATCAGGAACAGATCATCCTTTCCCCACATTTTTTACCGGGAAAATTGCGCCGATATGGCGTTGAGCGAGGGCGACATTGATCCCGCCTATATTGCACGCGCCAGGGCACTTGTTTTGACGGGTACCCATTTTTCGCAACCCGGCGTGGAGGCTGCGAGCAGAAAAGCGATTCGCGCCGCCAGGCAGGCGGGTACAAGAATTGCGCTTGATATCGATTACCGGCCCGTTGCTTGGGGATTGACCAGCCACGGTGACGGGGAAAACCGTTTTGTGGAATCGGCGCCGGTCACCCAGCATTTGCAGAGCATTGTCGCGGATTGTGATCTGATCGTCGGCACGGAAGAAGAGATCCGCATCGCCGGCGGGCAGGCCAGCACCATCGCATCACTCAAGGCGTTGCGGGCGCTGACCGTCGCCACCCTTGTGACCAAGCGCGGTCCTTTGGGGTGCTCGGTATTTCCCGGTGATATTCCGGCCAACCTGGACGAGGGGATCGCTGTGGCTGGCCGTGAAATCGAGGTGTACAACACGCTGGGCGCAGGCGACGGGTTCATGAGCGGGTTTCTGTGTGGCTGGGTTGCCAATGAAAGCTGGGAAACCTGCTGCGCCTATGGCAATGCATCAGGGGCTCTTGTGGTCTCGCGGCATGGGTGCGCGCCGGCCATCCCGAGCCGTGAAGAATTGCAGTATTATCTTGCTCATGGCTCTGCGCATCATCGTTTGCGTGAAGACCCTGTTCTGGAGCGTTTGCACCGTGTCACGACAGGCCGCAAATCCTGGCCGGAATTATGCGTGCTGGCTTTTGACCATCGCTGGCAATTGGAAGAACTGGCTGCCGCCAAGGGCGCAAAGCCGGAGGCAATTGCCGCTCTCAAGGGGTTGTTCGCAACAGCCGCACAAAACGTAGCGGCTGATAGCAGCAAGATTGGCGTCATCATCGACGATATTCATGGATTTGATGCTCTGGCAGATTGTACGGGGTCCGATTTGTGGATTGCCCGACCGGTTGAACTGCCCGGATCTGTGCCGCTGCAATTCCAGCATGGTGACAACATCATGGAAACGCTGCGCGCCTGGCCGCGATCGCATGTGGTCAAATGCCTTGTGCAGTACCATCCGGCAGACCCCGATGACGTGCGGCACAAACAGGAGGAGCAGGTGCTGCGCCTGCAGGCTGCCTGTATCGCGACGGATCACGAATTGCTGCTTGAAGTCGTACCGGATGAGGCACGGGGCAATCGCGATGATGCGGTGGTGCAGTCTGTCAGGCGGTTCTATGAAATCGGTGTTCTTCCCGATTGGTGGAAATTGCCACCGCCCAAAAGCCCGGAACATTGGGCTGACCTGGAATCTCTGATAGCGCAATGGGATCCGCATTGCCGGGGGGTTCTCCTGCTCGGCCTCAATGTGGCGCCCGAGATTCTCGCTGCAGATTTTGCATTGAGCGCCAACCATGCCGTTTGCAAGGGATTTGCGGTCGGTCGTACCCTGATCAATGGACCGGCCGAAGAATGGTTGTCGGGCAGGGCGGATGCCGCGCAAACGATTGCGGCTGTCGAGATGAATTTCAGAAATCTGATCGCCGTCTGGAACGCCCGTGACAAGACCTCCCGGAGACTATCCGCATGAGCAAGCTTCTGATCAAGGGCGAGACGCCCGACCGGCAGGGTCGAACCATTTCAGTCACGCCGCAATCGGCCGGATGGGACTACGTGGGGTTTGAAGTATTCAAGCTCTACGACGGCCAGGCCATCAAGGGCAAAAGCGGTGCCTTTGAAATTTGTCTGGTGGTGTTGGCAGGTCACGGAAATATCACAGTGGACGGTCAGGCATTCAACGGGCTGGGAACACGCACGTCGGTGTTTGATCCAGTAGCGCCGGATGCTGTCTATTTGCCGCCGGGATCGGATTATGCAGTCACAGCGACGGGCGATCTGGAACTGGGGGTTTGTAAAGCGCCTGGCAAGGGCACCTATCCGGTTCGCCGGATCCCGACGGACAAGATGTCCATGGAGAAACGTGGCAAGGGCAACAATATCCGCCATGTATGCAACATCTTGCCGGAAACCGAACCGGCTGAGAGCCTGCTGGTTGTTGAAGTCATCACACCTGCGGGAAATTCTTCGAGTTATCCGCCGCACAAACATGATGTGGATAATCTGCCGCAGGAATCATTGCTTGTTGAAACCTATTATCACCGCCTGGAGCCCAGCCAGGGATTTGCCTTTCAGCGGATTTACACCGATGACAGAAGCCTCGATGAAACCGTGACGATTGAAAATGGCGATGTGGTGCTGGTTCCAAGAGGCTATCATCCGGTCGCAACCGTGCATGGCTATGATCTTTATTATCTCAATGTCATGGCCGGCCCCAAACGGGCCTGGCAATTTTACAATGACCCACAACATCAATGGATATTGGAATCGTGATCCTGTAGATGGGGTTGATATGAATGGATGGGTGTTACGATTGCAGGAGTAGAGGACGCTTCCGTGGGCGGCGGATACACCTCATAACTAGGAAATTGGATGGCTGAAACAATCAATTACAGTGGTTTTGTCGATCGTCTCAAATCACGCAAGGACCAGCTTCCGCCGAAGCTGCAGGCCGTGGCGCATTACATCTTGAACAACCCGGATGACATCGCGATCCTGTCGATCTCAAAAATCGCCATGGCGGCGGGCGTTCAGCCATCGGCTGTCACACGGTTTACCAGAGAACTGGAATTGACGGGTTTTTCCGAGCTGCAATCGGTCTTTCGCGAACGCATGATCGGCCCAAGGCTCAGCTACGCCGAACGGCTGAAGGGCATTTCGGAAAAGGCGGTGGACGCAAACTCTCCGCTCGATATCACCGATCCACACAGTGTGCTCGAGGCCTTTGCCGGGTCTGCCTACATATCGTTGATGCAGGTTGTGGATCAGCAAAAACAGGCACCCTTGAATGATGTCGTGAAAGCCTTGCGCGACGCGCCTGCCGTTCACGTGTCCGGCGGCCGCGGCGCATTCAGCGTGGCAACCTACTGCTATTATGGTCTTGCATCGATTGGCAAACGGGTTTTCCTGATCGACAATGTTGGCGCCATGCGCGAGGAACAGCTTTATGCCATGCATGAAGATGACGTGCTGCTGATGATCAGTTTTGACGACTACACGCGAGACACGATTGAGCTTGCCGAAAAGGCCTTCAAGAAAAAACGTGCCGTTCTGTCCATCACGGACAATGAGTTCAGTCCGCTTGTTCCCTTTTCAAAGCACTCACTCTTCGTCAGGGAAGCAAAGCTGGGGCATTTTCGCGGATTGGTGCCCGCCATGGTTCTGTGCCAATCGATCATCGTCAGCATAGGTCGATGCGGCGAGGGGCCTGCGCGCCAGAACTGATTCTATTTTGGCTTTCCACTGGTTTGCTCGAAGCCTTTGACGGCGAAATGACGCGTTTTCTGACAAGGCACCATTGCCTTTGATTGGGCTGTAACAACCCCGCAAGAGATCAGGAACAACCTGTCGGATTGACGCCGGAGCAAGGGAAGGGAAGCCTTCCCGTGACTGTGGTAAGCTGTTCGGGACTTGGCGTTATCCGGCGAAGGCGACCCCAGGTTGCCATACGGCTTTTGACGTTGCGTGCGGCACATATGATGGACACGGTTGGCAACAAGGAAGCCAGGCCGTAAAGCGCGATGATCAAGATTGCCGTGCCCAACATGACCTGCAAAGTCGTTGACTATATCATTCAGGCTCTTGGCGGTGGCGGAACCGCCAATGGTTTCGGGCTGGCCGCAGCCTATGCCAATGCACAGGCGCACCACAATGACACCGACTGAGCGGAGAACGGGGCGGACCATCTGTGGAGCATTGCACTGCCACTGGGTATACTGCCACCGGTATCGATCATCTCAGCCCGGGCGCTGCCCGACAGTTATAATCAGGTGTCGTCAATCTTTGTCAGGGCGGCAACATATAGGAAATTCTAGCACCCCAGTGCATCGGCGCGTGAGGGCTTGCTCGCGTACCCTTGCCAATTCGAAGCTTTCGGACGGATGCTCGAAGGCGGCCAACTGGCTCTACGCCTTTTGCATTTTTGCCCGGTTTTTTACTGTGTCTGGTCTTTCCGCGACCTGGCGCGCTGTAAGCCTGATACACAGTTCAAGCACCAGAACCGCATCCCGCAGATCAAGGGGGGGGAGGTTGCGAATTAACGCACCTTATGGGCAAGCACATCCACGGCGAAGCGCTTTCCTCCGCTGTGACGCCTTCCGAGTTGAATAGTTGGGGGCGGGAGGCAGGCAAAGGCACTCTTCTGAACGCGAGGTATTTTTTCCTGCCAGGATTTGACCGGGTCGGGGCGCTGATCCGCCCTCCGGGTGTCGGAATTCGTTGGCTCGCGTTCAGATAATGCCGGCATTGCGCAAGGCGGCGAGCCGTTCATCCGCGATGCCGAGTGCGCGCAGGACCTCATCCGTGTCGGCACCCAGCTTTGAGGGCGGGAAGGCGGGCGCATTGTTCTGGCGATTGGCCTTGAAGCTCATCGCGGGAATGTGGATAGGACCATCGTGACCGTCAACATGAATTTCGCTGAGCAGGCTGCGTACCGCGACCTGTTGCTCGGCAAGGACTTCGTCAAGCCCACGCACGCGCGCCGCCGGCACATCGGCCTGTGCCAGAAGGACTTCCCAGTGTGCAGCGCTTTGGGTCAGAAACGCTTCGTTCAAAACAAGGCGAAGGCTCTTGTCATTTCGCTGGCGGGCCTGTGGCGATTGCCAGCGCGGATCTGTAAAAATGTCGCTTCGTCCCAGTGCCAGGCAGAGTTTGCGGAACTGCACGTCATTGTTTGCGGCCAGCATCAGTGTTCCGTCCGCAGTATCAAATGCACCCGATGATGGACTGGCGCTCCAGGCCTCATTGCCATTTTGAACCGGTTTCCATCCGGCCGAAAGGTGCTGGCTCATCAGTGACGCCATCAGCATGAGAGCGGTATCAAGCATGGCTACATCAATCTGTACGGCTTTTTGGGTGCGTTGCACTTCCATCAATCCGGCCATGACGGCCATGGCCGCGTTCATGCCGGTTGCATAATCCACATAGGGAGCACCCACCTTGGTGGGCGGGCCGCCCGGTTGACCGGTAGTCAGCATGATGCCGCACATGCCCTGGATCACGTGATCATAGGCCGGGCGACGGCTCAACGGGCCATCCTGCCCGTAGGCGGAGATTGAGCAGTATACAATGTCGGGGCGAATGGCGCGGACGGTTTCAAAACCAAGACCAAGGCGGCCGGCAACGCCCGGCTTGAAATTTTCCACAAAGACATCGGCCGTCGCAATCAAGGTCTTGATGATTTCGAGACCCTCCGCAGACTTCAAATCAAGCGTGACGGATTTTTTGGCCGCATTGTGGGCCAGATAACCCAGGCCCATTTGCAGATCCGACAGGTCCTGCAGCGCGCCACCCGTGCGTGTCCAATCGCCTTCGCCCGGCTTTTCGATCTTCAGCACTTCAGCGCCCATCAAGGCCATTTGATAGGTTGCGAAGGGTCCGGCGAGGACCTGGCTCAGATCGATGATGCGTGTGCCTTTGAGCGGCTGGAACATGGGGGCCTCCGGATATGAAGAATAGGTGCGCTGCGGGCAACAATGGGGCCCGCAGCGGCTGATCGGGTCTATTGAGCAGTGAGTCCTGCCGCTTCCATGATACCCTTGTGTTTCGTGTAGGTTGCGGACATCTCCTTGTAGGCTTCGTCCACGTCCAGATACATGATGGGAATATTGGCTGAGGCGGTGAACGTCTTGAATTCCTCGTCGCTGGCCGCCATCTTGAGCGCGGCGGACAGCCTGTCGAGAATGGCGCGGTCCGTGCCCTTTGGCAGGAACAGGGTCGTGCGTGAATCCATGCCGAGCGGATAACCTTCTTCCTCAATTGTCCGCGCGTCCGGCGCGGACGGGTGACGGAAGGTTGTTGTCGAGGCGATCGTTTTCAGTTCGTCCGGGTTGCGGTAGTGAATGCCTCCGGAAAAGGCGAGAACGACTTGGCGGCCCAACAGTGCATTCATCATGCCTGCACCACCTTTGAGCGGCACAATGTTGATGTCCAGGCCTTCCTTTTTGGCAATCTCCTGGATGTAGAGGCGTGCTTCAGGGCTCAAGGCGCCATAGCTGGAACCGGGATTTTCCCGGGCCCAGATAACAAATTCGGAAAGCGTGCTGAACGGAGAGTCTTTTTGCGTTGCAAGACCAACCTGGTAGGCGGTGATCATGCCCGCATATTCAAAACTCTCAGGCGTGAAGCTGACCTGCTTCATGATGAAGGGGGCGGAATTGACCACGGAATTGGAGTGGAACAGTAGCGTGTAGCCGTCGTTTGCTGACTTCTCCAACTCGCTGGCAGCAACCGCGCCACCGGCGCCGGGTTTGTTGACAACATTGATCGGTACGCCAAGATCAGCGGACATGACCCTGGCCGTCGCGCGCGCCACCAGATCGGTCTGTCCACCGGCGCCATAGCCGACCAGCATGGTGATGGGCTTTGCTGGGTAGTCCGCAGCCACAGCTTCCGGCATGAGTCCTGTGCAGCCTATCGTCATGGCGACGGCGGCGCCCAGGATGTTTCGTCTTGTTGTAACAGTCATAACTATCCTCCCTTTTGGATATGCAGTGGTTTAAAAATGCATCGGTGTGGTGAAGCGTATTCATTTCACAACGGCCTTTCGGCTGTTGCTGCGACCGGTCCACCAGGCGGTCGCCAATGTCAGCACGATGAAGACAATCGAAATCGGGTGATGTTTCAGGTTGGTGATGTCGGAGCCCAGTAGCTGAATTGATTGGCGGAATGTGAATTCCAGGTTCGGGCCGATGACGAAGCCGATCAGGAAAGTGACGAAGGAAAAGTCGAGCTTGCGTGAAAAGAAGCCGATCAACGCAAAAAACAGCATGACGTAGATCGAGAAGATGCTGCCCGTTTCCATGTAGGCGCCGACACAACACAGGAACAGGACGCCGGGAATGATCAGCCGCAGCGGCACCTTGATGATCTGCGCGAACAGGCGCTGGCAGGTATAGCCGATGATCAGCATGATGAAGCTGGCCAGGATCATGGAAGCATAGACGGCGGCGACCAGCCTTGGCTGCTGCTGGAACATCAGCGGTCCCGGGGTCAGTCCATGCAGAACGAAGGCCGATATCAGAAGCGCTGCGATGACGCTGCCGGGTATGCCAAGGGCAAACAATGGAACAAGACTTGAAGGGACGACGGCGTTGTCTGCACTTTCTGCGGCGGCCACGCCTTCAATCATGCCGGTGCCATATTTCTCCGGGGTTTTCGATGCGTTTTTTGTCGCCCCATAGGACAGGAAGGATGCAACGCTGGCGCCCAATCCGGGCAGAATGCCGATGACAGAACCGATCAGGGTGCCGCGGGCGATCACCGGCAGGCTCCGGCGCCATTCAACCCGGGTGATCACCCGGTCTTCATGTGCTGCGCTGTCCGAAATTGCAGACGTCTCCCGGTCGAGCGCCTTCATGTTGCCGGCCTGGTTGATCATTTCGGCGACGGCCAGCATGCCGATCGCCATGGGCACAAGCGAGATTCCGTCTTCCAGTTCCAGCAGGCCGAACGTCAGGCGGGGAATGAAGGTCTCCGTTTCCAGACCGATCGTGGCAAAAAAGACGCCGAGGGCAGCTGCAATCAATCCCTTTGTCAGTGATCCGCCCGAAAGGCCGCCGATGAATGTCAGGGAAAACAGCAGGATAGCGCAGAGCTCGACCGGACCGATGAGAAGGGCGTATCGGGCGAGGGGGGCGGCCAGCAAAATCAGAATCAATGTTGAGACGAAGTCGCCAATGACCGAAGCGAACAGTCCCATTTTCAGGGCTTTTTGTGCTTTGCCCTGGCGCGCCAGCGGATAGCCGTCCAGTGCTGTGGGCGCTGAGGATGGTTCGCCTGGCGTATTGAGGAGAATGGCGGAGACCGCGCTGCCTGCAGCGCTGCCCTTGGCAATGCCGATCAGCATGCCAAGCGCTGCCACCGGCGTCAGATAGAAGGTGAGCGGGATGGCAACAGCAACGCCGGTCGCCTTGCCAAGGCCCGGAATTGCGCCAAGGATGTAGCCAAGGGTGACCCCCGCTGCCACCCAAAGGATCGTGCCAGGATTGAGCACATCCATGAAACCGGTCATCAAATGGTCCATGGGGCGCTCATAGGATTTCTGTGCCGATCACTTTGTAGAACAGGAACCAGGTTGCCAGCAGGATCGCGGCAGGAATGGCGACAAGCGGGAGTGGGCGCCGCTCCCCCAAGGTCAGCAATGTGACAACCATCAGAGACGCGCCTGCCGCCAGGGATGAAACCCAACGAAAAAGGGCAATGGACAGGGCGAAAATGGCCCCGATCCGGAGCAGGGCCATCAGTTCCACGCGGGCAATGGGGGAGGCGTTTTCAGCGTCATCCCCGTTCACCGGTGCGCGCCAGTTGGCAATGACCAGCAGCAACGCGAGCACCACGACCACCACCATGGTGATGTTGGGAACGAGACGTGGCGACACAAAGCCTGGCGGAGCAGTCTCGATTTGCCAGGGAATGACGGCAAAAAGCATGACCAGGCCAAAAAGAGCCAGCATGATGCCGGACACGATATTCGCGCGTCTCATATCACCTCCCAATGCCGCACTGTTTGCTGATCGCGATTGGTCCGTTTTCCGGTTTTCCATCGTCAGATGCGTCCTCCCCGATTAGTTATCCCCGAACCAGCGAAAACAACTAGTCGAAACTTTCTTGAATGTGATAAGTTTTACTTATGTCTTATTCACCGCAACATCTTGATCGGCTGCGCCTGCGCCATTTGCGTTTGTTGGCGCTTATCGACCAGCACCGGTCCCTGCGTGCCGTCGGCAATGTGCTCAACCTGACGCAACCGGCCGTTTCACAGATGGTCAAAGACCTCGAATTCGCATTCGGCGTGACGCTGATCGATCGTTCCGCGCGTGGCGTGACGCTCAGTGCAGCGGGACAAATAGCGCTTCAGCGGGCGCAGTCCGGATTGGCCAGTTTTGATCATCTGGCAAGTGAATTGCAGGCGGACCAGACCCTGATGCTGCGCATCGGAACAAATTCGGCGATGTTGTATCAAATCCTGCCCGATGCTCTGCGCCGGCTTGATGCAGGGCGCTCCGGCACAAGGTTCAGGGTTCAGACCGGCGTTGTCGGGGAGATGATGATGGCGCTGCAGGATGGTGAACTGGATTGTTATGTGGGACGGGTCGATTGGGATCAGGTTTCACCCGGGATGGCATCCGTTTTGCGGCATGTTCCCCTGGTTCACACAGATCTGGTACTGGCCTGTTCTGCCGCCCATCCATTGGCAGGGCGCAGCGATCTTTCGATCCGGGACCTTGCGGAATGGCCCTGGGCCTTGCCGCCGGTTGATTCCAACAATCGCATCGCACTGGAGACAGGATTGCGCAATCATGGATTGCCTGGCCCTTTGCCGGCGGTGGAAGTGGTGGCCGATCCCAATGCGTTGATTGTCCTGGCCCGGCAGCTCAACCTTCTGACCTGCGTGCCGCGGCTGGCCCTCGATACCCATATGGCCTCGGGAGGCCTGTGTGCACTCGACTTGCCTGACTTGCACCTGCCACCGATACAGATCTGTTTTGTCACCCTGGCCGAGCATGATGGGATGGAGCAACTGGGGAATCTGCGGCAGGCAATGATCGAGGCAACCAGCGGCCAAGCAAAGGACATGGCGCTTTAGCCAGCGCGGCTTGCGCCATTACAGGCGATATATGCTCCGGGCGGTTTCCGACAGCAAGGCCTTGCGACCGGCTGTCCCGTATTCTGCGGCGATCATCTTGAAGGCGTTCCAGAGCACGCGATAGGAGATCGATGTGCTGTCGACGGGAAAGTTCGTTCCAAACATGCAGCGCTCGGGACCGAAGCACTTGATTGCGTGGTGAAACCAGGCCCCGCGTTCCGCAACAAAATCTGATGATGATGGGGGCGTTTCACGCAGGTGGCCATCGTAGCCGGTCACGATTGATGCCATACCCCCGAGCTTGATGGTGACATTGGGAAGCTCGGCCAACCGCTCAATGCTGTGTGCCCAGGAGGCGAATGTCGCGTCGTCAACCGTGCGATTTCTGGCAAAGCCGACCGGCCCGCCCAGATGGTTTATAATGATGGTTGTCCCTGACGCCTCGCGTGCCAGGTTCACAAGGTCCGGGAGTTGGAAGTGGAACTGGAAGGCATCAAAGGTCAGGCCGTGTTCGCCCAACAATGCCACCCCACGTCGAAAATCCGGATCTGATGACAGGCCCGGTGCGGCAGCGCCGGCGATCAGTCTTTCGGCAGGGTCATCCAGCCGTGCAATACTCTGGCGGATGCCGCGGAAGAGGCCCGCGCCCTTTGCCCGATGCAAATCGAGCACATCTTCCAGATCCGGATGCCTCAGGTCAGCATGGGCTACGATGGCTCTGATTTGAGGGGAGGCGGTTATCCGAGTCAATTGCCGGGTCATGGAAACGGCAAACTGCGTTTCTCCGGTGCTGCGCAAATGTTCAGGACCCTTAGTGAGGCGTCCCGAGCCGCATTCCACATAGATGCAGGCGCTGACATCATGGCCGCTATGAGCGTCCTGAAGGAATTCTTCCAGCATGTAGCGGCTTGTTCGCAGCCTGTTGCCCTTGCCCAATGGGTCAGGCAGCTCCTGCGCCTCCCAGAGGTGGAAATGCGCATCGATGACCTCACAACCGGTAGCGACAATGTCCTCTTGATGCCGCTCCCACCAGGCGCGCCGCGCGCCCATCCGGCGCACCCAGAAGTCCCGTTCCTGCGGCGTCATTCAATTCCTCCTGCCGTTGCATGTTTGCCCGCCATCGGGCCCATTGTCTATCCCGGGGCATGAACATAGGGTCAAATCTGGCGTAAGCGATATTTATATTTTCTAACGAAGGTGTTAGTAATTACTAATGGCACCTCGAGAATCGAACATGGATTTGAGGCAGATTCGGTATTTCGTTGCAGCGTGCGAAGAAGGTTCGCTCAGCGCGGCCGCCGTCCGATTGAACTGCACGGCGCCCGGCATTAGCCAGCAAATGAGCGCCCTTGAGGCCAAACTCGGCACAAGCCTTTTTGTGCGCACGCGCAGGGGCGTTAACCCCACCTCTGCCGGGCGACGATTTTATGACCGGTGCCTGGCTGTGCTCAAGGCCGTATCCGAGGCACAGATAGAGATCGAGGATTTCAAGGCCGGTCTTACGGGGACGATTTCCGCCGGATTTGCGCCCGGCGTTGCCAAATCCATCCTGCCGCAGGCCCTGGTGCGTTTCACCCGGGAGTTTCCGCAAGTCGACATCGAAATCGCCAGCGGCACGGCTGATGCGCTGGTTGCGGAAACGTTCAACGGCTCGCTGGATTTTTACGTCGGACAGTATGTCAAGCCGCATGTGGGGCTGACCTCGGAACATATAGGCAGGTATCAGATTTCGTTGCTGACCGGTTCACGGCGTGGTTTTACGCAGATGAAACCCGTTCGCCTCGATGCCGTCCCGTTAAAATTATTCGTTCCTTCGGCGGAAAACAGCCTGAGGCCGAAGATCGAAGACGCCATTCAATGTGGCGAGATTGCCATCGAGCGCCGTATTCTGATCGACAGTCTTTCCGCCGGTCTGGAGTTTGTCAGCCAGGCCGATTGGTCGGGGATTCTGCCCTACTGGATTGGCTTGCGGGAATTGGGCAATGACAGAATTACGGTCAACCCCATTGCCGATTCCACTTTGAGTGTGGATATGGCGCTGATTTATCCGGCGCAAAAGCCATTGTCGCGTCCGGCGCGGGTTCTGTACGATTATTTTCTCCAGGAGTTGCAACGCACAGAGGAAGAATGGAATCGGTTATGTGCACCTGCTTTAAGTTCCGCTTAAGGGTTTCATTAGAACAAATAAGTATTGCCTTTCCTTGGGGCGCATTACATTCGCGCCAGCAAGGTCACGCTCAAGCCATCAGCAAATCCTCTTTTGCAAGTCGTGTCGGCGACGTCGACCTTCAGCCATGCACGATCCTGTTCGCGCATTGAAACAATTGGTCCGCAATGGACCGGGAGGAAAAAGATGAAACATGGAAAGCTCATGGCCGCCGCATTGGCGCTGGCCACTCTTTTGGGTGCGCCATCTCTGGCGGCCGATAATATTGAAATCAAGATGCAATTTGCATCGCCGGACGGTACCCCGTGGAACGACATGGACCGGCGCTTTGCCGCGCAAATCGAGGAGATCACCGGCGACCGCGCCACGGTGCAGTTTTTTCCACCCAATTCAGTAACGCCTTTCAAGGATTGGCTGCAGGCGACCGGGGCAGGCGTGCTTGACCTGGGTTTTGTCTGGCACCCCGCTCTGCAGGGCAAGTTTCTGCCGATGGAGCTTTTCAGCCTGCCGGGCCTGTCGGCCAATCAGACTATTGCCAGCGTCGTCTATTGGCGCCTGCGCGAAGAATATCCGCAAATGGGTGAATTGTTCACCGAGCAGGACAACGTGGTCGAATTGGCGACCTTTGTGGCGATGGGCTCGCATCTGCACTCGCCTGAAGCGATCCGCAGCCTGGCGGATTTGAAGGGAAAAGTGTTCGGTGCGCAGGATTCGGCTGGTGTGAAAGTGCTTGAACAGCTTGGCGCAAGTGCATCTGTCATGGTGGGCTCGGATGCCTATCTGGCCCTGCAGCGCGGGGCGATTGACGGCGTGTTGGCAGCCTGGGGCTGGGTGAACAATTTCAAGCTCAATGAAGTCACGACCTACCACACCCTTCTCAATCTGAATCCCGGCACCTACTCCTCCGTGATGAACAAGGATACGTTCAACAAGCTGACGCCGGATGAGCAGAAGTACCTCGCCGACATCGTGCCCATGTATTTCCTCTACAACACGACCAACAGTGCTGCGGCGGCGAGTGCAAGCTCACCGGCGGAAAACATTCTGACCCTGAGTGCGGCTGATCAGGCCGAACTGGCCGGCAAAATGCGCCCGCAATGGGATGAATGGGTGGCCAAGGCAGATGCCCAGGGTCTGCCAGGGCAGGAAATCCTCGACGAAGCCGTGCGCCTGATGAAACTTTATAATCAAAACTAGTTGAGATTGTGCGTCATGCCTCGTGTCGGTGATGATTCCACCGGCGCGAGGCTCCATCTGTGCTTTCGGAAAAGGGTATATTGTGGGGCAAGCCTTGCCAAACGCTGCAACCAACACGCGGGTTGTTGGAATTCTTGATGCATTCTCGACGCGATTGAAGGGCGCTCTCGTGTGGCCGGATCGCGTGGCCATCTATCTGGGTGCGGCAGCCCTTGTGGTTCTGATGGGTCTGACCGTTTGCGATGTGATCTTGCGCAATCTGTTCTCCATCGTCGTTCCGGGCGGCATGGAAATGACCGGGTTGATGACGATCCTTGTCACCTTGTCCGCGCTCAGCGTGGTGGAGATCGCGCGCAATCATGTTCAGGTTGATCTCTTGCTGCGGGTCATGCCCGATTTTGTTCGCCTGCCAACCCTGGCGGGTGGTTTGCTTCTCGCCCTTGGCGTGATGGTGATCACGACAGTACGCATGTTCGTGCAGGTCCGGTATCTTCAAAGCAACCACATCGTCACGGGCGTGCTGGGACTGCCGGAATGGCCTTTTGTGGTGGCGGCGGCGGTGTTCGTGCTGCTGTTTGCCCTGGCCCTGCTTGCCAACTTCCTGTCGGCGCTTGGCGCGGTGGTGAAGGTTCAGGACTGGCGTGCGGTTCTCGTATTTGCGATCTGGGTCGCGCTGGTGGCAGTGCTGTTATATCTGAGCCTCAGCGCGAGCGGTTTGCCCTTTGAACTTTCCCGAAACATGCGCGGCATCCTGAGTATCAGCCTTTGCTTCATTCTCATTTTTCTGGGCGTGCATGTTGCCGCTTCGATGGCATTGACGGCTGTGATGGGCATGAGCCTGCTGATCACCCCGAATGCCAGTCTGACCAGCCTCGGAACCACGACCATTGACGTTGTCAGCGATCAGACCTGGAGTGTTGTCCCGCTGTTTACCTGGATGGGACTGATCGTTGTTGCATCGGGTTTTGCCGAGCAACTTTACCGGTCGGCCTATCGCTGGATCGGGCACTTGCCCGGCGGCCTCGCATCGGCCAGCACGGTCGCCTGCGCCGGACTGTCATCGATTGTGGGCGACACGTTGTCAGGTGTCTACAGCATGGGATCGATTGCCCTGCCGCAGATGCGATCCTACGGCTACGACATGAAACTGGCGACGGCCTCGATCGCCTGTGCGGCGACCATCGGCGTGATGATCCCGCCCAGCCTGGCATTCATCGTTTATGGCATGATTACCGAGGTCTCGATCGGCAAGCTGTTTCTTGCAGGCGTCATTCCGGGTCTTCTATTCGCGCTCCTGTTGATCGGTTTGATTACGGTCCGTGCAATCCTCAACCCGTCTTTGGCGCCGCGTGGAGAAAAAAGCAGCTGGAAGGAACGTGTTGAATCCAGTTTTGGGACATGGCCGGTTCTGGCGCTCATCCTATTGGTGCTTGGCGGCATATATTCCGGTCTGGTCACGCCCAATGAGGCGGCCGGAATGGGCGTTTTCGGCGCCTTGCTGATCTCAATTCTCATGCGGCGGCTCACCCTTGCAGCCTTCTGGCAATCCATTGTCCAGACTCTGCGGCTGACGGCGGCAATCATTGTCATATTCATGTTTGCTGCGGCCTTCAGCCGGTTTATCGCCATCAGTGGACTGACCCAGCAATTGGCGGACCTCGTCATTGCAATGCAACTTGGCAAATATCAGATCGTCATCGCGATCCTGTTGTTCTACGTGGTGATCGGTATGTTCATGAATGCCTTGCCGGCGCTGGTGCTGACGGTTCCGCTGTTTTTTCCCATCGCCATGAGCGCCGGGTTCGATCCGGTCTGGTTCGGGGTGCTGGTGGTTATCATGGTGGAACTGGGTGTGGTCACGCCGCCCATCGGTGTCAATGTCTTCGCCATTGCGGCCATCGCCAGGGATGTGCCGATGTATGACATTTTCAGGGGCGTCCTGCCGTTCTGGATTGCCTATCTGGTGCTGATCGCCTTCATAGTGGTCTTCCCGCAGATCTGTCTTTTCCTGCCCTCACTGATGTAACGCATTTATCTTGATGCTGCAGCAAAACCGAAAACCGGCAAGGCGAGCGTGTACTGCCTCTGGTTTTGACGAATGAAGCGGTGATTATAACCAGGTGCGCTGCGGTCTTTTGCCGTGCATCCTGTCATCGGTTGCATCAAGGTCGCCTATGAGTTTATGGCGTGCCTGTTACTGCCTGCAAGGTGTTGTGCTATCGAAGACAAAATGACCCCTCAATTGATCTTCCGCATAGAGATTAAGCGACTGAATAATATCGCATAATGGATGCGGACTGAACCCTGTCATAACCTTTCGGGATAGTGTGATCAGATCCCGGCCAACAAAGACGTATTGCCTCCGGCAGCGGTGGTGTCGATGCACACGTGACGTTCGATGATGCAGCGATCCGCCATGTCGCTGTCATTCATCAAGGGCAGGAGTGGCCCGTCGCGCTTTGCCAGCGCGATGCGAGCAGCGCGGATATCGGCTGCATCGCTCCAAAGCGCAACGCCGTCAAAGCCTGATAATTCCGCAAGGTCCTGGCGCTTAAGGTAACCTGCAACGGCAGTTTTTTCTGTCGCATCGTGACATATAATCAGGGCGTTGCAGTCTCGGTCGCGTGCAATGGCTGCCTGTTTGACCGCATCGTCCGGCACTGGTCCAAGGCACAGGATGGTGCCGCGCGGATAATAGGAAAGCCGATTGGATTCGCCTGTCGGACCGGGCAGGTCCAAGGTCTGAAGCCGTTTGCGCGGGACCGGTTCGAGCGCATTGAGGGCAGCCTGGACTGTTTGAACGTCCAGGGGTTGCGCGGGTTCAACGGGCATCGATTGTGTTACCTCCGGTCGGGTGAAACGCCGGACATAATTGGGCCCGCCGGCCTTTGGTCCTGTGCCGGAAAGTCCTTCGCCGCCAAAAGGTTGTGAGCCCACAATGGCACCGATCTGATTGCGGTTGACGTAAATATTGCCCGCGTTGAGACCAGAGGTGATCTTCTCGACGCGATCATCCATACGGGTGTGGAGACCGAAAGTCAGACCAAAGCGACTCTTGTTGATGTCTTTGATAATGCGGCCGATTTCCGACGCCTTGAAGGTGGCGATGTGCAGAACCGGACCGAAGATTTCGCGCTGCATGTCCTGCATGCCGTGAACTTTGATCGCTGCCGGGCCGACAAAGGTGCCTGATTGTGGCGCCTCAATCTGTTTCATCAAGCGGTCCTCGGTTTTGGCTGACTCGATGTGGTCCAGAATTTCCTTGCAGGCGCCCTGAGTGATGACCGGGCCCACATCCGTCGTGTAATCCCATGGGTTGCCAATCGCCAGTTCATCCATGGCGCCAAACAGCATTTCAAGAAAGGCAGGGGCAATGTCTTCCTGCACGTACAGAATACGCAGTGCCGAACAGCGCTGTCCGGCGGAGCGGAAGGCAGAATTGACGATGTCTTTCACCGCTTGTTCGGGCAGTGCAGTTGAATCCACAATCATCGCATTGATACCGCCTGTCTCTGCGATCAGCAGCGCGTCGGGGGCGGCATCTTCTGCCATGGACCGGTTGATTGTCTGGCCGGTGTTCGTGGAGCCGGTAAAGCAGACGCCTTCGATGCGCGGGTCGGCGACCAGTTTTGCGCCGACAATGGAACCGCGACCGGGGAGAAGCTGGAGGACCGCACGGGGGACGCCTGCCTCGTGCAGCAATTGCACAGCGATATGGGCAATGATGGGGGTCGGGTCTGCAGGCTTTGCCAGCACGCCATTGCCGCCGGCCATGGCTGCCGCGATCTGGCCGGTAAAGATGGCGAGAGGAAAATTCCACGGCGATATGCAGGCAAAAAGGCCGCGCGCCGAGCGGTTTTCCAATTCCGGAATGCGGGCGGCGTAGTATCGCAGAAAATCCACTGCCTCACGCAATTCTGCGATGGCGTCTGCGGGAACCTTTCCGGCTTCGCGGGTCAGCGCTGCAAAAAACAGGCCGAAATTTTCCTCGTAAAGATCGGCGGCGCGCTCGAGAATTGCAGCGCGTTGATCGGGCTGGCAATCATCCCAGGGCGCGGCAAAGGCCAAAGCCGTTTCCACGTCCTGCGCAGTGGCCTCAATCACGGTGCCCACATGGTCGTCAGGATCGGCAGGATTGCGAATTGGATTTGGCGCGGAGCCGACAAAGGGTGCGGCCATCAAGGGTTCAACATGCCATTTGATCTTCAGAAAGGGCGTGCGCGCCTGTTCGATATCAGCAATGTCGCGCGCATCATGCAGGTCCCAGCCTCGCGAATTGCGTCGTTCCGGTGCGTAGAGGTTTTCGGGCAACCGGATGTGGGGTGCCGGGTCCTCCATATCTTCCTCAAAGATTTCAAAAGGATCGGTGGCAATCAGGGCAGGCGACACATTTTCGTCGATAATCTGATTGACGAAGGACGAATTGGCGCCGTTTTCCAGCAAGCGCCGGACCAGATAGGCAAGCAGGTCGCGATGCGGCCCGACCGGTGCATAGATGCGGCACCGGGTGTTTTCGGTTTCCATGACCTTGCGATGCAGAACTTCGCCCATGCCATGCAGGCGCTGGAACTCATATTGGGATTTGTTTTCGCCAAGCGCCAGAACAGCCGCGACCGAAGTGGCGTTGTGGGTGGCAAATTGCGGGTAGATGCGGTCGGTCATGCCCAGAAGCCTGGCGGCGCAGCAGATATAGGATACATCCGTTGCGGATTTGCGCGTGAAGACCGGAAAGTCTTGCAGGCCTTCTACCTGGGCGCGTTTGATTTCCGTGTCCCAATAGGCTCCTTTGGCCAGGCGCACCATGATGCGCCGGTCAAGCTTTTCAGCAAGCGCATAGAGCCAGTCGATGACGGGGGCGGCGCGCTTGCCATAGGCTTGAACCACAACGCCGAATCCGTCCCAACCGGCGAGGCGTTCGTCGCTCAAAACGGCCTCGATCACGTCAAGACTGAGATCCAGCCGGTCGGCTTCCTCGGCATCGATGTTGATGCCCATATTGGCATGTCTGGCAAGCAGGGTCAGGGCGAGGGCGCGCTCCACCAATTCGTCGAGCACGCGCTCTTTCTGGCCGAATTCATAGCGTGGATGCAGCGCGGACAATTTGATCGAAATGCCGGGGTTTTCGCGACTGTCTGTCGAGGCGGCATTCTTGCCAAGGGTGGTGATGGCGTCGGAATAGGCATGGAAGAATTTGTCAGCGTCAGCTGCCGTTAGCGCCGCTTCTCCCAGCATGTCGTAGGAATAGGTAAAGCCTTTGGCCTTCATCGGCTGGCCGCGTTTGACGGCATCCGCAATGCTCTCGCCCAGAACGAACTGATTGCCCATTTCCTTCATGGCTGCCTTCACGGCAACCCGAATGACCGGTTCACCCAAACGCTTGATGGCGCCGTGCAGCACATGGGTCACGCCCTTGGACGCATTCTCGTCGAGCACCTTGCCTGTCAGCATCAAAGCCCAGGTCGAGGCATTGACCAGAGAGGAAGAGGACTTGCCCAGATGCCGCCCCCAACTGGAAGGCGCAATCTTGTCTTCGATCAGGTCATCCATGGTTTGTGCATCGGGCACCCGCAACAAAGCTTCCGCCAGACACATCAAGGCAATGCCTTCATGCGTCGATAGACCGTATTCGGCCAGAAACACTTCCATCAGCCCTGGGCGGTTATCGGCGCGAATGGTTTCAACCAGCGCCTCGGCCTTCTTTGATATGGCGTCGCGTATTTCGGGGGCAGGGCCACTGGAGCGCACAAGCTGCTCCAGTAGCGTTTTGGCGGGCGCCAGATGGTGTTCGCGAATGATGTTGCGGAGATGCGTCAGGTCAGCCATGAAAAACCTCAAATGCTCTTTGGATTTTCAGTATTGCGCAAAATTGAAAGTCATGTTTCCTTATTTTTTTCGCAAGAACGGCAAAAAGACTGAAATACGGGTCGAAAAGGGTGGAGAAATTGGATCTTGCAGACAATATGAGGCAATTGGACCGTTTTGACAGGCAGATCATCGCAATTCTGTCGGCTGACGGGCGTTTGCCTGTCACAGATCTGGCAAAACGCATCGGCATGTCAAAAAGCCCCTGTCAAAGCCGCGTGAAGCGGCTGCAGGAGGAGGGGTATATATTGGGGTTTCGTGCGGTGCTGAACCCGCACAAGCTGGGCCGTGAGCATGTGGCCTTTACCGAGGTGACGCTATCGGACACCCGAGAAGCAGCACTCAAGGCCTTTAACGCAGCCGTTCAAAAAGTGCCCGAGATCGAGCAGTGCCACATGATCGCGGGGTCATGTGACTATCTGTTGAAAATCCGCACGGCCGATATTCTGGCCTATCGCAAAATTCTGGGTGAGACGATTACCACTCTGCCGCATGTTTCCAATACGTCTACCTCTGTCTCCATGGAGGCCGTCAAGGATTTTGGCTTTTAGCTGAGGTAGGCTGCACGCCTGCAGCCTCACCACCTGAACGGTCGGCGCAGTGTACATCGCTGCTCGCAAAGCAAATTCAGTTCGAAAACTGCGCATTTGGCGCCAACGTCGGCAGTTGAATTTCTGCAACGATATCACCGGTGAAAAGGGATGCAGTCTCGCTGTCATTGTCATCTGATTCTGCCAGCAAGTAAGCGCTGAGAAAAAGTATGAAAACCAGTACGATCGAGACAATCAGCACACGAAATACATAGGATGTCTGTCCCTGACGCGCCTGATTTTTCGTGAGCATTTCCGGCTTTTCGAATTCATTTGTATGTTTGTTCATTGAAAATCTCCGCTTTTTTAACAAACGCTCGAACCCGCTTCAGGTTCCAATTTACTTTTGAAAGAATGATGCGCAAAACGGATATGCATCTGACGCTGGCTCAAGGGCATGAAACTGCCGGATGCTTTCAAGGCAATTCTTGCAGCATGCATTGTTGAACCCAGGCGAAAGCTGCGGATCAGAAATTGCTTGGAACAGGGATGCCTTCCTCAGATATTTTCGGATCGGCTGAGGTCTGTACGGATTATTCATGATCCATGTGCGCCTGCATCCGTCCGAGTATACAAAGGACCATAATTGCGAGGAAAGTGGCAATGGCTGCAATCAGCAGAGGACCAAGGGCGCCCGCCAGTCCAATCGCGCCCGCCAGCCACATGCCTGCACCCGTCGTTATTCTATGCACCTTGCCATTGGCAAAACGATGAAACCGGCAGCCAGAAAGGCGACCCTTCCCTGATCACGCCCCCCCCTCGCACCCAAGAAAGCCGTAGGTGTCTTAGCTGGAGACGGGCTCTCCTCCGTTCGGATGAATGACCTGTCCGGTGATATAGCTTGAATCCGCACAGGCCAGGAACAGAAAGGCGGGTGCAACCTCGTTGGGTTGTCCGGCACGGCCCAGGGGTGTGCTCTTGCCGAAAGAGTCCACTTTGTCTTTCGGAAAAGTCGAAGGGATAAGCGGGGTCCATATTGGCCCCGGCGCCACACCATTTACACGGATGCCTTTGGGAGCGAGCTTGTGGGAAAGAGCACGGATGAAGGACAAGATTGCGCCTTTTGAGGAGGCGTAGTCAATCAGCAGGTCTTGTCCCCGATAGGCCGTCACCGATGTGGTGCAGATGATTGAAGAGCCTTCTTTCAGGTCCGGCAATACGGCCTGGGTGAGAAAGAACTGGCCGAAGATATTGGTCTGGAACGTCTGGCGCAACTGATCCTCGTCAATGGCGTCGACATCCGCCTTGGGATGTTGCTCACCGGCGTTGTTGACGACAATGTCAGGGGCTCCGAGGGCCTGTTTTGTCTGCGCCACTATGTCCGTGCAAAAGGCTTTGCTGCCGATATCTCCCTTGAGGCATATCGCCTTTTGTCCCTCCTCTTCGATCATCCCAACTGTGTCGCGCGCATCTTCATCGGAATGCTGATACACAATGGCGACATTTGCGCCTTCCCGTGCGAATAAAATCGATACCGCGCGTCCGATGCCCGAATCGCCTCCGGTGACAATTGCCGTTTTGTTTGCCAGACGCTTGCTGCCGGCATAGCGTGGCATGCAATCGGGTTTGGGCAGCATATTGCGTTCGGTGGCGCCATCATCCTTCTGCCTTGCGTCGCTTGTGGTGTTGTTCATCTGATGTCTCCTTTCCTTCAAACAACGGAAAAGGATCAAAATTGTTCCCGGCACAGATTACGGGTTGGGTGTTTGCATCGCATACCAGGCGGCCACAGCCTCAATGTCTGCATCTTCAAGCGCGTGGCTGGACTGCCGCATGATATTTGCGAAAGGCCCGCCACCTCGTTTTGTATTTGTAGAAAACAGTCGCAACTGTGTTTCGATATAGGTGCGGTACTGGCCTGAAAGCCGCGGGAATTGCGAACGGCTCTGTGTTCCGGTCCGATCGTGACAGCCTGCACAGGAAGCAACATTGTTGTCCGGCAAACCCCGCATAGCGATGATTTTGCCGCGTTGCAGTCGTTCTGCTTCCAACGGTTCCTGTGCCGTTGCAAAGGGCTTGCCGGCGCTTTGCTGTGCAAAGTATGCAGCAAGTATGGCAAGCGTTTCTCCATCCAGACCTGCGGTCGCTTCCTGCATGATGCCACTGAAACGGTGGCCACCTGCATAGGCCTGCAACGCATCATGCAGATAGGCTTCGTCCTGTATGTCGAGACGGGGAAACGCACCATTGCCATCGCCGCGCCCATCAAGGCCGTGGCAGCGGACACAGTCGGCGAGTGCAGGGTTGGCCGTAACCGAAAGAACACGTTGCCGCCCGTTGGGTATTTTTTCGGCGCCATAGGCGAGACCGTGGTACCCCTGCGCGTCGAGAGAGGGCATGAATTTCAGAAATGCCACCATCGACCAGACCTCGTCGTCGCGACCGGGTGCCGGCCATGCCGGCATGCCGGTAAATTTGACGCCATGTTTGACGATCCAGAACAGATCTGCCGCCGTCCATTGATCGACCTGGTCGAGGAGATCGGGCGGCTCAGGTGTCATGGCGCGCACAACGGCACCGCGCGGTGCACCGGGGCTGCCGTGGCAGGGGGCGCATCCGGTTTCAAAATGCGCCGCACCACGGCGGATCATGGCTTCACTGGCAAAATCCTCTGGAGGAAGCGTGTCGGCGCGGAACTGGACCGACCGGCGCATGGCGGTATGCAGAAGCCAATCCGTCAATGCCCAATGTCCTGTGCTTGCTCCGACATTGACGAGACCCAGCCAGAAAACGCCAGCGCCACACATAGCGGCGACTCCCAGACCAATGACGATATGGCGCACGGACATTTTCATCAGGCGTTCTCCTGTTTTGTTGCCGGTTCCTGGAGCGCCTTTCCGACGAGAACAAGTCCTGCAGCAAGATAAATCAAGCCACCCAATCCCAGCATCAACAGGCCGCCAAGCTGCTGGTCGACAATGATCGTCAGGCCAAACGGTGGGCGTGCCGGTGGTACGGCGCAGATGGGATTTTGCATCAGCCCGATCAGCACGCCGAGCATGGTCATGTGCATGGAGGTGAACAGCAAGGCCGCCGCACCTGCAAGAAAGCGCGAGGGACCCGAACTGCCCGCCAAGGCGGTCAGCCACAGAAAAAGTCCCACCGCCAGAAACGAAAATTGCTCGACGGTTCGTGTCAAGGAGCTGGTTCGCGCCGCCTCGTGCGCCAGGGGGGTATGCCAGCCCCAGATGACCACCAGATCAAGCAGGCTTGCGGCAATCGGAAAGGCAAACAGCATTGTGGCCCATCTCCATCGCGTGAAAAGCGGCAACACACCATAGGCCAGCAAGGGAGCGGCAACGGCCACGACCCCCATATGCATGAACATATGGGCAGCAAAACTTCCCCGCGCCAAAAGGGGCAGGGGGCCGGCCCATACAAGCAACAGCACGAAGATCCCGGCAATCACGGCCATCCTGTGCCTCATCTGCAAACCTCCAGCACGAGAGCGGGAAATGCCGCATACAATATCGCCACACCAGAAAGAACGCAGAGCATCAGGGCAACGTGAGACAGAAAGCGATGCCGCTCTTCAGGTGTATTGCCCGCGTAGTTGTAATCATCGTTGACCGAAGACAGGCCACGAACCTTCCATAGCGAAATAAAGACCGCTGCCAGGCCTGCAAGTGCAATGAATGTGGCCGTACCGACGATCAGGCGGACCGGTAGCAGATCAGCCATTCGCCCTGCCTTTTCGCAATAGATTGCCGCTCCCACGTAACAGACAAGAAAGTGCACAGCCCAGATGGTCGGGGCAAGAATGACCCTCCAAAGGTCGGTGCCTTCTCCTGTTTCGCGTTTGACTTCCTTCTGCAGATGGTTGGTCATGAGACGAGCGGAAAGCCTCCTATGACAAGTGTTGTGGCGAAGACGGTGAAGGCCATGAAGTGCCAGTAAAGTGCAACATTCCAGATGTCGGTATCGTATTTAGGTGTCAGCCGGCCAGCAAAGCTGGCCGCGAGACAATAAAGCTGCATGATCACGCCTGCGGCGGCATGCGCGCCTGTCCATAGAACCAGCGCCCAGACAATGGCCGGATAGGCATGCGCAGTCGGATCCATCCTGTGGGCCAGCGGACCCATCACAAGTGCGCCGATGCCGGCCAGCGCCAGCAAAACCGCTGCAAGCAGAGCCATGCGAAAAAGCAACATATCGCCGCGCGCGTTCCACAGGCGCGCGCCATAGGTCAGCACCCAGGATCCGCATAACAACAGACCGGCCGCCAGTGGCCATGTCCACCCCGGACCGTCAATGTCCGGCGGCGGGAATTGATCGTGCACTGTCCAGAAGAAAAAATACCCGAAGATCAGGCCCAGAAAGGCCGTCAGGTCGCCCGTCATGGTAATGAACATTGCCCACCAGCCTGTGGCGCGAGGTCCCGAAATGTAAAGCTGCGCCGTCATCCCCATCCCGATGGCCTTTTCATCCTTTTCGGGATGTTCGCCGGTGCCCGTCCAAAGCCAGTAAACAATAGAGCACAGCGTCAACAGGCCGGAAATGAAGGTTGCGGTCCACCAATGATAGGTGGCGAAAATAAAGACGCCGGCCAGGCACAGGGCCGTCGCAAGCGTTATCCAGGTCGGTCCGGCAACGCGCATGCATTGTACAGGCTGCGCATCCAGCACCGAGGTGACCAGAGCTTCGCGTCGTCCTTCTTCGGCATCGGGCAGATAGAAACGACCCTCGTCATACCTACGCATGAAACTGTGATCATCCCAGGCCGGATATCGGCTTTCGATATGCGGAATTGTGCGGGCGCCCCACGACCGTGGCGGCAGTTCGAGCGCCCATTCCACGGTTCCGGCTTTCCAGGGATTCCGCGATGCCTTTTCTGCATGGCTTTTTGGTCGCAGTGCGTCGAAGACAAAGACCAGAAAACCGGCTGCAAAAACAAACGCGCCGATTGTCGAAACGAGGTTCAATGTGTTCCAGCCCAGATCTTCCGGGTAGGTAAAAACGCGCCGCGGCATGCCGAGCATGCCCGTCAGATGCATGGGCAGGAAGCAGATGTTGAAGCCGGCGAACATCAGCCAGAAGGCCCATACGCCAAGGCGCCGTGACATCATGTAGCCGGTCATGAGGGGGTAATAGTAATAAATGCCTGCCACCAGCGGAAACAACATGCCTCCGAAGAGTGTATAATGCAGGTGGGCGACGATGAAATAACTGTCATGCGCCTGAAAATCGAAGGGCGCAACGGCAACCATCACCCCGGTCAGACCGCCGGCAACAAAGATGGCCAAGGCCCCCAAAGCAAACAGCATGGGCACGGAGCGCACCACCTTGCCGAGCATCAAAGTGGCAATGAATACGAAGATCTGAATGCCCGTAGGGATGGCGACGGCTTCCGAGGCTGCTGAGAAGAAACCCAGTGAAATCGAGGGCAGGCCGGTTGCGAACATGTGATGGACCCAGAGGCCGAAACTCAGGAACCCGGTTCCCAGCGCTGAAAGCACAATCCACGAGTAACCGGCAATCGGGCGTCCGGCGAAAGTCGGCACGATCATGGCGAGCAGCGCGATGGACGGCAGGAAGATGATGTAGACTTCCGGATGTCCGAAAATCCAGAACAGATGCTGCCAGAGCAACGGATCACCGCCGCGTTCGGGGTCGAAAAACGGCCAGTCGAACGCCCGTTCCATCTCGAAAAGAAAATCACCGGCAATCAGCGGCGGGAAGGCAAACAGGATCATGCCACCGACAATCAGCACATACCATCCGTAAAGGGGTGTCAGGTTGATATGCATGCCCGGCGGGCGACATTTGAGAACCCCGACGATGAGTTCCACGGCAGCGGCAATGGAAGCGACCTCGATAAATGATAACCCCAGAAGCCAGATGTCAGCGCCGATCCCCCCCTGTTTGGTGGTCAATGGGGGATACATGAACCAGCCGCCCGACGGTGCTGCGTTGAAGAAAATGGACCCGCAGACGAAAATACCGCCAATCAGGAAACACCAGTAACCAAACGCGGAAAGGCGCGGGAAGGGAAGGTCGCGTGTGCCCAGCAAGGCGGGTAGTATGAGAATGGCGACGGCCTCGAATATCGGCACGGCAAACAGGAACATCATCGCCGTTCCGTGAAGCGTGAACACCTGATTGTAGGTCTCGGCGGATAGAAACTCATTATCAGGCACAGCGAGCTGTGTACGAATCAACAGTCCGAGCACGCCGGCAAACAGCATGAAACCGAACGCCGTGACAATGTACCAGATGCCGACTTCGCTGTTATTGACGGACGACCAGTAACGCCAACCACCATGCGTCTCCCAGGCTTTTGAAAGGCGTGCTTCTTGCGCAGCACGGATCCGTGGATCGTCCTGGTCGGGGCCGTGTCGATGGGCCATCTCGTTTTTCATCGCTGAAGCCTTAATTCAGGTTTGACAAAAACCGCGCAATTGCCGCTATATCCTCAGGCGGCAAGGCTCGATAGGCGGGCATCTGGACGGCAGGTTTCATGTGTGCGGGATCGGTAATCCAGCGTGCGAGATTCTTTGGGGTGTTTTCAGCGATCCCGGCGCCGATCGTTCTGCGACTGCCGATGTGGCTGAGATCCGGTCCCACCGATCCGATCTCCGTCAAACCCCTGATCCGGTGACAGGCCGCACAGCCGGATGACAGGAAGATTTTTCTTCCCGGGTCATCGGTCCCTATGTTTGGGTCGGAGGTTCGGTCTTCCAGCCATGCGTTGAAATCTTTCGGCTCATGCACGACGACGGCAAAGGCCATTTTTGCGTGAGATGTGCCGCAATATTCCGCGCAAACGCCGCGATAAACGCCTGGCCTTGTTGCCTCCAGAAGCAGGCGCGTGGTGCGGCCGGGGATCATATCCAGCTTGCCGCCAATCGAAGGTATCCAGAACGAATGTATGACATCAGCGCTGGTCAGAACGAACTCGACCGCCTGTCCGGCCGGCAAGTGAATCTCGTTGGCGGAGATAACGGGTTCAATTTGGTCCGGCGCCCTGTAGACAACCCGCCACCACCATTGCTCACCGTGCACGTGAATCTGCAGCCGGTCGGGTTCAGATTGCCAGTTTGGCAGCAAGCGCAGCCCAAAGATCAGCAAAATGCCCAATATGACGGTTGGAAACACAACGCCACCGCCGACGATCAGGATGTTTGGAGTGAGCCGTGTCGGATTTTTGAACAGACCCAAAGTTGCAGCGAGAGCCGTGCCGAGAACCAGCGCCCAGATAATCGAGGCACCCGCAGTCATGACCCAGAAGAGATTGGAAATCTGCTCGGCATCATGCCCGGCAGGCGCCAGAGCCGATTGGCGACCGACGCAGCCTGATAGTAGCAAGCCCATGGCGGCGATCGGCAGGCATGGCCCGAAGGATATGGTGATTTCGGGTTTTGTATCGTGCACACGTTCCCCCAAAGCGCCGGTCAGTCAATTTTCAAACACGTTGAATTGGGATTGGTTCCAAAAAAAATTGGGGTCGGCTGGAACTGTCCTGGATTGTCATCGTTGAAAAAGAGAAGCAATGAAGGATCCTGATCATGACAACCATTGATATGAAACCCACCCCAACTCGTGACCATCGCGGCATTGGCTACTGGCTGACCATGTTGCTTGCAGGCGTGATTACGGTGTTTGGTGTGCCCATCCTTGCTGGCGGCATCTGGCTGATCATTCTCGGAGGATCCTGGTATTATGCCCTTGCGGGGGTCGGCTTGTTGGCAACAGCGGCGCTGATACTGGCCGGTTCGATAACGGCGGTTTCTGTCTACGCGGCAACCTACCTATTCACGCTGATCTGGGCATTGTGGGAGGTCGGGCTGAATGGCTGGGCGCAGGTGCCCCGGCTTGTCGCGCCGACTGTCATACTCGTGCTGGTGCTGGCGACAATCCCCGTGCTTCGGCGGCGCAATGGCATTATCCGGCTGCCGTCCGGGCGTTCGGGGCTGGTGTCGTTGGTGCTTGTCGTGGTGTTCGGCCTGGCAGGGGCCTACGCCGTTTCGCAAACGACACAGGTTTCGGCCCAGAATACGGCACCGGCGGTCGCTGCACCCGAAAACTCCGCCAATCGTGCAGCGCCGGCTCCGTTGGCCCCTGTGGATGAAGCGCAATCTGTTAAGGGGGATCGCCATGCGCCGGAACCGACGCCGACGACGTCAACTCAATTTCCGGTTCAGGACGACCTGATGCAGGAACCGGGGCGCCCCGCCCTTGCCATGCGCGAAGCCGGCAGTGACTGGCCTGCCTATGGCGGTTCAATCCATGCGGCGCGCTATTCGCCAAATGACCAGATTAATCGCGACAATATCGGCACGCTCAAAATGGTCTGGCAATACCGCACTGGCGACATGCCGAGTGCTGAAGCCGAGGGCAAATATTCGCCGGAAAACACACCGCTCAAGGTCGGTGATGATCTTTATACGTGTTCGGCCATGGGCATCGCCATCGCAATTGATGCAGCAACCGGGCGGGAAGAATGGCGCTATGACCCGCAGGTGCCGGTGGATGCCATCCCCTATGGCGCCACATGCCGGGGCGTTGCCTATTTTGAAAACCCCGCAGCTGATGGCCAGCAGTCCCTTTGTTCAGCTCGCATTCTCTGGGGAACACTGGACGCGCGCCTTCTGGCGGTGGATGCCCGTACCGGGCAACCCTGTCAGGATTTTGGCCAGAACGGCGAGATTTACCTCGAAGACGGGCTGGGGGAGACAGTGCCCGGTTGGTATTCGATAACGTCAGCCCCGACAATTGTGCGCGGCGTCGCCGTGATGGGCGCGCAGGTGAAGGACGGACAGGCGGAAGATTCGCCCTCCGGCGTTATCCGTGGTTATGACGCAGTGACCGGCGAACTGGTATGGGCGTGGGATCTGGGCAACCCCGATCTCAGGGGAAAACCGGAGGACGGCGAGGTCTACACCCGCGGAACGCCCAACATGTGGACAACCGCAGCGGGCGACGAGGCGCTTGGTCAGGTCTACCTGCCGCTCGGCAATTCGGCTGTTGACTATTACGGCAGCAACCGCAGTGCTGCGGAAAATGAGTATGCAACGTCTCTTGTCGCGCTTGATGTTGCGACCGGGGAAGAAGTCTGGCATTTCCAGACCGTCCACAATGACGTCTGGGACTACGATCTTGGCTCTCAACCAACCTTGATCGACTTCCCGCTGAACGGTGAAACCGTGCCGGCTATCGTCCTTTCCTCCAAACAGGGCGAGATTTACGTTCTCAACCGCCAGACCGGCGAATCCCTGTTTCCGGTTGAGGAACGTTCAGTGCCTGCGGGCATGGGTGTGGAGCCGGATTATCTTTCTCCCACCCAGCCGTTTTCCGCCTATCACAGCCTTGCAAAGCAAGACCTCAATTCGGCCGACATGTGGGGCATGACCCCCCTTGATCAGTTATGGTGCCGTATCCAGTTCCGCAGAGCAAATTACGCGGGCATCTACACGCCGCCAACGTCGGATGGCCACTGGATTCAGTACCCCGGATACAATGGTGGTCAGGACTGGGGTTCCATGGCCATTGACGTGGAACGGGGTATCCTGATCGCCAACTATAACGACATGCCCAATTACAACCGGCTGGTTCCCCGTGCAGAGGCTGATGCAGATGGCGTGCGTCCTATCTTTTCGCCGGAGGGTCCCGGTGGCGAGGCGGGTCCGCAGTTGGGTTCGCCCTATGCCATTTCCGTCAATGCCGGCTGGCGGGAAGAATGGACAGGGCTGATGTGCAAAGAGCCACCCTATGGCGGCATTCGGGCGATCGATCTCGAAACCGGCGAAACGCTTTGGGATCAACCGCTCGGGCAGGCGCGCGCCAATGGGCCCTTCGGAATTCCGTCCATGCTGCCCATCAAGATCGGCACACCAAACAACGGCGGCCCGTTGATTACCGCTGGCGGGTTGATCTTCATCGCCGCGGCGACAGATAACCTCATCCGGGCCATTGATATTGAAACTGGCGAAACGGTTTGGAGCGATGTCCTGCCTGCCGGGGGGCAGACGACGCCGATCAGTTACGAAGTGGGTGGTCGCCAGTTTATCGCGCTGGCTCCGGGGGGGCACCACTTCATGGAAACGCCGATCGGCGATTATGTGATCGCGTGGGCACTGCCCGAAGAATAGCGTTTGCACACGGGGAGCTTTGAGCGGGCTGCACGTGGATTGTGCGGCCCGCTTGTCTTGCATTGTCGTAGATGGCAGGCATGCTCTAAGGCTCCCGAACTGGGGACTGACGGCCAGAACCACATCAACCATGATACGTGCCGAAACAGTCGCTGCGATCTGGTGAAGCGACGTAATTTCTTAAACTGGGGCTGCCGAGGAGGGCGTCGTTGTTGGCCCGAGCCCTTTGCACGACCTGCGCGTGTGCGGCCTGCAGCGCTGATCGTTGCTGCAGCGACGCAAAAAGGGCGGGATACAATGAGCGTAAAATCGGTGAAATCGGGGCCCGCCAAAGCGCCCTGTTTTGAGAGTGGAGACTGTCGGAACGCCTCCAGGCGGGAACACGTTCTCCGCGCCTCTGGAACAATTCAGCGCGTCAGGTGTTTTCCGTTCCATGTAGCAATATCAAAAGAAGGCCCAACATGGAAAAGCTCTATTCTAGGCTGGCAGGCGCATATTTTTTCGTTGCAACCATCGCGCTGATGCTTTTGGCCTTTGCATTCTTGGTGATCGCGATATGGGATGTTTCGGTTGGTTTTTTCTCAGGCTCTTTCGTCAGTGGAGCACTGAGTGGCGTGAGCCTGCTGGTCATCGGTTTTGCTGTAATCGAGACTGCAAAGTTCATCGCCGAGGAGGAAATTCTGCGCAATCGCGAATTGCGCTCATCAACCGAATCACGGCGGTCGATTACCAAGTTCGTGACCATTATTGTCATCGCCGCCAGCCTGGAGGCGCTGGTGATGGTCTTCAAGGCGACACGGGAAGATATCTCACTGGCGATCTATCCGGCTGTTCTGTTCGTGGCCGCTATGTTCGGATTGGTGGCCCTGGGCATTTATCAATGGCTTTCGAGCCGGATTCTTGGCCCCGATGACAAAGATATCGACCGGAACTCTGAATAGGATCACATCAGGGTCGATCGCTTTGGATAGACGTCTCACTGCGCGCAGGCGACTCCTCTGGCGAGGGCTGGATGTTCGTAATATCCCCTTTTTCACGCCGCTCATATGCGGTTTCTTCAGGGTCGCCTGTCTCGGCTATCACATAAATAATGGCGAATGTGATGACGATCAGCCCCATGGCAATCAACAAAACCCGAAACGTGAAAGCAGGCCGCGCCTGGCGCGCTTCCGTGGTATTGAGCTTTACAGATTCTTTGCGGTTGTTCCTTGGCATTTTCATGATTTTCTCCGTTTTTCCAATAGCTCTGTAACGTCCCTTTATCTTCCGCATGATTTGCGGTTTGCCCGTTCCCCCTAACGGTGCTGACTCTAAATGCACTATTCGCCCTGGCTGGTATCCAGACGCGTTTCCATGCGGCCAAGCAGCCACAATACGATGATGGCAAGCAAGGTCGCGATCGCCGCGATCTGCAACTGGCCAAGCCCGCATGCAAGTCCGACCGCTCCAGCGAGCCACATGCCGGCGCCTGTCGTCAGGCCGTGCACTTTCCCGTTTGCAAAGACGATGAAGCCCGCTGCCAGAAATGCCACGCCGCCTGTCACCGCCTCGACAAGGCGCACCGGGTCCATCCGCACATTTTCAGCGGCGAACTGCTGCATGTTGGAAATCTCGATCGTCAGGATGGCAACAGATGAGGATGCCAGACACACCAGAATGTGTGTGCGCAATCCGGCGGGCCGGTTCCTTTTCTCCCGTTCAAACCCGATGAGTGCGCCGAAAAAAAGCGCCATAAGCATGCGGCCCGTGATCACCGGCAAGGTCAACCACGGCGTATGTGTGATGTCGTTGAAAAGGGCTTCCATTCAAATCCCCGCCCGGGCACCAAAGAGGGTGTCAAATGCGTTTGAAAGGTCAGTCGGGTGCTCAGGAATCCTTGACATGCCGGGGCTTTCCTTTGCGGCTGGTTGAGGCAAGTTCCTCCAGTTCATCTTCCGTCATGGAATCGAACATCTCTCTGGAGGCACCCTTCAGTTCGCTTTCATCGGTCTCACCGCGCACGGCAGCCAAGGCTGCGCCGGCGGCCATTTGTTGGGCTTTCGATTTGGCAGGCATCGTTTTTCTCCGTCGTTTCGCTGCACATGACTTTAAAACGCTTCCCGTGCCCAAAAGTTCCGGCAAACGGCAACGATGCTCATAGCGGATGCAACGGGTTGCGGACACTCGGTATGCCTGAAAAATGGAGGCGTCGTGCATATGCGCTGCGGGCCGGATAAAATCGTAAACTTGTCTGCAAAACATCGTTGCGGTTTTTCTGATCGTCATCAGGCTGATCCAACGGTTCATTTCGCCGCAAGCCATGAACACCTGTTTACAGAATGAACCACAGGTTTTAATAGGTATTTGTAATACTTATTAAGGCAGGATCGTCTGCGCCCGACGGCGCCGACTGATTTTGTTCTGCGGGTATGACGGTGTCCGGTGGGTCATCACGAACCCGTGCGAAATGAATTTCTGATGAAAGGACGAGAGAATGGATAACTGGCTCCCAACACTTATCACTGCGACACCGAGTGAAGGCTATGATCTGGCCGTCAAACTTGCCCGCATTGCCGTCAAGAAAACGCAACCTGACGCCGCTGTGCGTGAGCGGTTGCGCGAGGTCTATGAGGCCGACGCCAATGCATTGATTGCAGTCTCACAGGTGGTGGCGACCCATTTTGCAACGATTGCACATGCCAATAACCACTGGCGTGATGCATGATGAATGCCGTCACGGGTTATCGTGACGGCGTATCTCTTGATAGCAAGCTTGTTAAAACCAACTGGCGCAATGCTATTGCTGTGCAAAACAAATGACGTGAACAATCCGGCACTGTGCTGCCACCAGTCCGGATCAGCAATCCTGCAGCGCATTATCGGCAACGCGAAATTGTGGCGCGGGCCACGACCCTAAAGGAAAGGCATCCGAGATGCCAAAGACCACTGCAGAACAGATGCGCCAATGGGACGGACTGGCTGTTCTGTCTTTTGGGTTTCGACCTTTCTTTCTGCTGGGTGCGCTTTGGGCCGCCTTTGCCATGGCGATGTGGATCTCCATGCTCGCAGGCGGGCTCGTCTTGCCGACCCGTTTCGACATTGTTTCATGGCATGCCCATGAATTCCTGTTCGGATACCTGAGCGCAATTATTGCAGGGTTCCTTTTGACAGCCGTCCCCAATTGGACCGGGCGTCTTCCGGTCCTTGGTTGGCGCCTTGGCGCATTGGTGGCGCTATGGATTTCCGGTCGTTTGGCAATCGCCTTCTCCGCGTTCATGCCTGCACTCCTGGTTGCACTGATTGATCTGATGTTTGCAATTGCCCTGGGTCTGCTGATCGCAAGAGAAATAGTGGCAGGCAGAAATTGGCGCAATCTCATCGTATTGGTGATGCTGACGGTTTTCACCCTGGCCAATCTATTGTTTCACATGGAGGCGGGGCAGGGTGCCTATGCGGCACAGGGCATCGGTTTGCGGTTGGGACTGGCCGCCGTGCTGATGATGATTTCGGTGATTGGCGGGCGGATCGTTCCGTCGTTTACGCGCAACTGGCTGGTGAAATCCGGCAGTGATGCAAGGCCGGTTCCACCGATGCAGGCATTTGACAAGGTGGTTCTGATGATAACCCTGGCGGGGTTGGCTTTTTGGGTCTTCTGGCCTGACTGGCCCGTTACCGGTCTCATGTTGTTGCTCGTGGGAATTTTTCAGACCGTCCGGTTGGTGCGTTGGAAAGGGCTGAACACCTTGAGCGAGCCCCTGGTCTGGGTGCTGCACCTTGGTTATGGCCTGGTTCCGCTTGGAGCACTATTCGTCGGAATGGATATTCTTTTCCCCGAGATATCGGGATTGGCCGCACCCCAGCACGTGTGGATGGCAGGTGCAACGGGACTGATGACCCTGGCTGTCATGACGCGAGCAACGCTTGGACATACGGGCCGCGCTCTGCATGCCGATTCTGCGACACTGGCAATTTACCTTGCGCTCATTTCGTCGGTTTCGGTCCGTCTTGCTGCCGGGATGTTCCCGGACGTTGCATTGACGCTCTACATCCTCTCCGCGCTGTTGTGGATCAGCGCCTTTGGCGGCTTTGCGATTGCCTATGGCGGATTGTTGCTGCGACCAAAACCATGGATGTCTTCGTGAGCTGGATCCTCTACGCAGCTGTTTTCGGGGCCTTTTTCCTGACCCACTCTCTGCCGGTGCGACCAAAAATCAAACGCTGGCTTGTGAAAAGACTGGGGCCGCGCGGTTTCACCTTGAGCTATTCGATCTTGTCCATTGCAATGCTGGCGTGGCTGATTGTTGCTGCAGCAAATGCACCCTATGTCGCGCTTTGGGATCAAACGCCCTGGCAAAGACATGTGACCTTCGTCGGAATGTTTGCAATAGGTCTGCTGGTGGCATTGACCCTGGGTCGCCCCAATCCGTTTTCCTTTGGTGGGGCCAACAATGCGCGTTTTGATCCGAAACAACCGGGTTTGATTCGTTGGACACGTCATCCATTGCTATGGGCGCTGACGCTGTGGTCGTTTTTCCATATTCTGCCCAATGGGGATCTCGCGCATGTCATTCTGTTCGGTGTATTCGCAAGCTTTGGCCTCGTCGGCATGAAGATAGTGGATCGCAGGAAACAACGCTTGCTGGGTGGCCCGGAATGGTGGTCTTTGCGCGATCTTGTTGCCGCGGCCCCGTTGTTTTCCAAGCATGGTTCGTGGGCAGAAATCTTACTCAGGCTAAACGCAGGTGTTGTCGTTTTCGTCGTGCTTCTTATCCTGCATCCAATCGTTCTGGGCGTATCGCCCCTGCCGTGAGTTGCGCCAAAGCACAGTGCCTGAAACGGCGCTGAAAAACCAATGTGCCGATGATCCAGCCGTTGTTTCAACGCAAACCCAACAGGCGTTTCGGCCTTATGGCTTGTGACTTGCTGACCAATCTCACACGTGAGAAAGGCGGCGCTGGTGATTTGGCGAGGCAAGCTTTGTGGATATTTTGAAGGTTCATCCGCGCTTGAACTTGTGTGCATAGACAGCAAACAGTGCCTTATCGTGACGTTCCTTGGATGGATTGGGTTGAACGTCATCAGCAGCGTATGAACAACAGCAACAAAAGATATCAAAGTGTCAAATAACCGCTGACCGGCATAATGCTAGGCGGCAGTGATTGAGAGCATTTCCCGCGCTTCCTGCGGGCTGGCTATTTCGCCACCCAGCGACTGAACGATGGTTTTTGCCCGTTCGACGAGTTCTCCATTGCCCTTGGTAAGCCTGCCCCTTGCGATGTGCAGATTATCTTCCATTCCCACCCGCACATGCCCGCCGAGCAGATAGGATTGTGCGACCATCGGAAATTCCATTCGGCCGATGCCGAACGCCGACCAGATGGCGTTTGCGGGAAGTTGTCGCACCAGATACATCATCGTGTCAGGCGTTGCCTGCGCGCCAAAGCGTACGCCGAGGACCAATTGTACCATGACCGGCGTTTTGATAATCTTGCGGGCTATGAGATCATGCAGAAGCGCTATGTCACCGGAGTCAAAAATTTCGATTTCCGGCAAAGTGTTTGCCGCATAAATCTGTTCCGCCATGTCTGCGACGGATTGTGGGCTGTTGACCACTGCCGCCTGACCCGACCACATCGTGTTGAGGTCCAGCGTGCAGATTTCCGGTCTGATTTTTGAAATATGCGCTGTGCGCGCCAAAGGCGTTGCAAGGGTTGTTCCGGGGCCGGCGACGCGTGGTTCGCCGGGCGAAGGGACAAATCGGCCGCCTTCGCCGGTGGTCAGATTGATGATGACCTCCCGGTTGCATTTTTCTATGCGCTCTACAATCTCGATGTAGGTGTCTAGGTTCATGCACCCCAGGCCTGTTTGCGGATCGCGGGCGTGCAGGTGGACGATGGCAGCGCCGGCGTCAGCGGCTTCCAGCGCCGACGCGGCAATTTCGGATGGCGTGATGGGAAGGCCTGGATGTTGCTCCTTCTTCGTCAAATTGCCTGTGACAGCGCAGGTGATGATGGTCTTCCTGTTCATTGCTTTGCTCCAGTACATGCGTTTACGGCCTTCGAAATCGTTCGTTCCAGCTTGTCGCAAATCTCGTCGATATGGGCCTCTGACACGATATAGGGTGGGGCCAGCAAAACATGATCGCCCAAGGTGCCGTCTATACAACCCGACGACGGGTAGCAAATCATGCCGTTCCCGAGTGCCCCTTGCAGGATCTTTGCTGCAAGCCGATGTTCTGTCCCGAAAGGAGTCTTTGTCTCCCTGTCTTTGACAAGTTCCAGGCTCCAGAACAGACCGCGCCCCCTTATGTCGCCGACATGCGGGTTTTGGCTGAAACGGGCGCGCAATTGATCATGGAAATAGTCGCCCATAGACTGTACATTTTGAAGCAGGTTCTCGTTTTCAATGACATCGAGAACAGCCAGAGCGCCGGCACAGGCCACGGCGTGGCTCATATAAGTATGGCCATTTGCCAATTGTCCTGAATTTTGCGCGATCGCGTCGACAACCTCTTCGCTTGCAACAATTGCGGAGATCGGTTGAAATCCGGCGCCCAGGCCCTTGGCGAGCGTTGTTATGTCAGCGTGAAATCCTTCCTGTTCCTGCGCGAAGAAGGTTCCGGTCCGGCCGCTGCCGCACATCACCTCGTCTGCAATGAACAAGATGCCATTTCGCACGCAGACCGCTTTCATTTTCGCAAGGTAGCCAGTAGCAGGTGGCGCGCTCCCCAAGGTCGCACCGGCAATTGGTTCAGCGATGAATGCCGCGATATTTTCGGCGCCGACCTCCAGTATCTTGTTTTCAAATTCTTCGACAAGGCGGCTGACATATTCACTTTCGGTTTCGCCTTTCGCCATGCCACGATAGGCGCTGCAAGGTGATACGAAGTGAGTCCTTATCAGGCTTGGTTCATAGAGTTTGCGGCGCTGCGGGTGTCCGCCAATGGAGAGCGCACCGAGCGTGTTGCCATGATATGAGAGGGTGCGGGCGATAAATTGTGTTCTTTTGTGTTGCCCTATTTCAGACTGATATTGCAATGCCAGTTTGAGTGATGCTTCAATTGCCTCCGATCCTGACCCCAGAAACATCACGCGTCCGGCTCCGATGCCCTGCGGTGCCCGAGCGATCAATCTGTCAGCCAGATTTTCGGCGGGCGCATTGGTAAAAAACGTCGTGTGGGCGAAGGCCACCTTTTCCAACTGCTGGTAAATTTTTTCGTTAACATGGCCATTGTTGTGTCCCAGGCACGAGACGGCCGCCCCACCTGAAGCGTCTATATATTGACGATTGTCCTGGTCAGTCAGGTAGACGCCCTGGCCGGAAACGGCGGTTGCCAGTTCCGAATTGAGATTGCGATGGAGGACTGAAGTCATGTTTTTCTTACCCGCGTTTTTGTAAATAGTTTGTATACAAACGGTAGGTTGATATGTAAAACACAAAATGTTAGTTGAGGCCCGATGAACTTGAGTTTTGTTTCGGTGCAAGGATTAAAACAATTAGGGAGGATACATGGCTCAACCATTTGATGGGATACGCGTCCTTGATTTGACCCATGTGCTCGCGGGTCCATTTTGCACCTACCAATTGGGGTTGCTCGGGGCGGAAATTATCAAGGTTGAGGATCCGGCGTCTCCGGATATTACACGCGGGCGTGGTCTGGACGCGGATGCCAACGCCCGTGACATGGGACTGACCTATGCTTCTCTCGGGGGAAACAAAAAGAATGTTTCAATCAATCTGAAAACGAAGGCCGGCGTCACCTTGCTCAAAAGGCTCGTGGCGCAGTGCCATGTGTTTGTCCATAATTTCCGGCAGCAGAAACTCGACGGTCTGGGTCTCGGATATGCGGAGATCACAGCGGTGAATCCTCAGATCATCTATTGTGCGATCAGCGGATTTGGTCAGGGCAATGATCGGTCACATTTGCCGGCCTATGACAATGTAATTCAAGCGCTAAGCGGTATTATGGACAGTACGGGCGGTCGGAAAACGGGCGCATCGATTGTCGATATCATGACCGGGCAAAATGCCGCGCTTGCCATATCTTCGGCGCTGTTCCGGTGGCAACGCGAAGGAACAGGTGCGCTGATTGACTGCTCGATGCTGGGCAGTGCGCTTCAGGCGATGGCACCCGAAATCAGTAGCCGGGTGAATGCGGAAAACGCGATACCCGCGCCAAGCGAGCCCAATCTTGGCTGCTACAAGACCAAGGACCGGGACATTGTCATCGGCGCCTTCACTTTCGCACAGCATAAGCGTTTGTGGACTCTCCTTGGTGATCGCGAGATCGCGGCCTATGGCGACTGGCCTCAGATCTGGGCGCATGCTGCGCTGATGCGTGAAAAACTATCGGCATCATTTGCGCAGCAGTCGGCGCAAAGTTGGGTCGACCAATTGCGAAAGATCGATGTGCCTGTCGAAGTTGTCTCAACTTTGGAAGAAGCCATTGAAACCGTTTCCGGCTGGAAAGGCGGCCCGTTTTCCAGTGTCACGGATGGGGATGGTGCGCGGTTTACCGCATGTGGTTCGGCGTTTTCCTTTGATTCGGGTGGACCCGATTTGCACACTGCCCCTGGGCAGATTGGACAGGACACGCTGCCCGTTCTGGCCCAATTCGGTCTGTCGCAAAATGAAATTTCGGAACTTTTAGAAGCCGGGGTGGTCGTATCATGTTGACCGTCACGCCGCTGACAGCGGATCTTTTTTCCGCCGCGCCCAAAGAGTTGCTGCACCATGGCGATCAGAGCGCATGGGCGAAAATGACACGGCCGGGGGAGCACATACACTCCTTTATCGAAGGTCCGTCTTTTGACCGCGTGGGGGACCTTTGGCTTGCGGATGTCGCCTATGGAAAACTTTTCAGCGTTGACGCCAGGGGCAAATGGACGCTGCGCTTCCAATATGATGGGGAGCCACACGCCGCAAAGGTTATCTCTGATCGCCTTGTTATGGTGCCTGATTATTCCAAGGGGCTATTGGCCTTTGATCCCGGGGCAGGGACCATCTCGCCATTGCCCGGGGCGGAGCGGTCCAGTGCGTTTCATGGTTTGTCGGATATTGTAGCCCATGACAATCACTATTGGGTGACGGATAGCGGACGCTCAAGTCTGTCGGCTCCCTATGGGCAGCTTTTCTCCGGTGTTATCGGGCAACCGCCGGAACTCCTGCTGGACAGGTTGCCCTATCCCAATGGTATTGCCCTTTCGCCGGATGGCAAATCGCTTTTTGTCGCGATGACGCGCGACAATGCAATCTGGAAAATGAAAACAAACGGCGCAGAAAAACCGCCGATGGTTGGCCGTTTTATCCGGCTTTCCGGCGGATTGGGGCCTGATGGTCTTGCGGTCTCCAGCGATGGTCACCTCGCCGTCGCGCAGGCGCAGGCGGGGCGCGCTTATGTTTACAGTCCTGTCGGCGATCTGGTTGCGCGGATCGATACCGATCGTGGCACCTCCACCACATCCGTAGCGTTTGACGCGTACGATAATCTCTACATTGTGGAGGCGCAAAATGCTGAAATATTTATTTGTCGAAAGGACAATTGGGCTTCTTGATGAACAAGATTACAAAACAACAAATCCATGGATTTTTCCCCGCGGTTGCAACGCCCTTTGACGCTGACGGGAATATTCTGATCGACGACTTTGCGGTGATGGTCAAGTGGCTGGTGAGTTCGGGTGCTGATGGGATTTGCGTTGCTGGTGACAATGGCGAAAGCTGGGCGCTTGACGCGTCTGAGCGCGGGGTGCTGGTCGAAAAGGCGCGCGCGAGCATGAATGCCGATCTGCCTGTGGTTGCCGGATGTTCCGCACCAACCTTGTCATCCAGCATCGATTATGCGCTTGCAGCGAAGAACAATGGTGCAGATGCTTTGCTGATGATGCCGCCCACCTATGTGCTGCGCGGTTCCCGCGATGAGATACTGAGGCGGTTCAGCGAAGTTCATGACCGTGTCGGCCTGCCCTTGCTCATCTACAATTCGCCGCGACGGGTCGGGTATTCTTTGAGCCTCGACGATATTGAGGCCATTATGGGCGTTTCAAATGTTATCGGCATAAAGGAAAGCCACAGGGATTTTTTCCATCACACGCATTTGCTGGAACGCTTTGCGAATCGCATGTCCATAATGGTGGGGCCATGCCACTATATCCTGCCGGCGATGGCGCTGGGGGCAAAAGGCTTCATTGCAACGGGACCGGAGCTTCTGGATGGCACCGCTCGCAAGATTGTTCAACTGGCAAGCGGCGCTCCAGATGACGAGTACATACGTACACATATGAAACTCACCAAAATATATGAGTTGTTGATGGGAACGGGCACCTGGCCATCTTCGTTCAAGGCGGCGCTGGAAATCAAGGGACTGCCTGCCGGATTTCCGCGTGATCCGGTTTTGCCGCTTTCAGCAAGCGAACGCTCTGAAATTGCCTTGGCCATGCGCTCTATAGAGCTGCAGTAAGTTCGGGAGATCACTCGTGCGTGCAACGGGTCAAACGATGTTCAATTTTACCTTCAGGGGCATAAGCTACGGAGCTTTTGAGGGCGAATCCATTGCTGCGGCCCTGTTGCGGTGCGGCGTGGTGGAACTGCGGTCCTCACCCGTCGGCGGTGGTGCGCGTGGAGCCTTTTGCTGGATGGGTATCTGTCAGGAGTGCCTGGTGGACATTGACGGCAAACGGCTTGAAGCCTGCAGAACTCCGGCACGCGAAGGCCAGGTGGTGAGCGTCGTGGACTATGGCTGAAGATCCGCTTTTGTTCGATGTCGTTGTGATAGGCGCGGGTCCCGCCGGCGCGGTCGCGGCAATGGAAGTGTCGCGTCTCGGGCTGAAGGTCGCCTTGATTGATGAAAATCGCGCTGCAGGCGGTCAGGTTTGGCGGGCTCCGCAGGTTTTTCGCGACGCAACGGACAGAAAATTTCCGCGACCCGGTGCGGGCGAAAAGCTGCGCCATGCGTTGGCGGGTGAGAAGGTGACCGAATTTTTCGAGGCGCGCGTATGGCATATCGAAGCGCATGGCGATCAATATGTGTGTTCGCTGACCAAAGATGAAAAGGCGCAGACCATATGTGCCGACATATTGATCCTTGCGACCGGTGCGCAGGAACGGGTCGTGCCGATATCCGGTTGGACATTGCCGGGGGTGATGGGTTTGGCCGCATCAACGGCTTTGATGAAAGGTCAGGACCTGCTGCCTGGCAAACAGATTGTTCTCGCCGGTGCAGGACCGCTGCTCTTCGTGGCGGCGCATGAAATCATCACGCGCGGCGGAACCATTGCAGCGATCGTGGATTGCAACCGACCATCGGATTGGCTGTTGCGGACTTTCAATTTGGCTCTACGCCCTGACCAGGCGTTGCTGGGGCTGGGTTGGTTGCGTGAGGTCCTGTGGCATGGAATACCCTATCTGAGCGGTTGCGGCGTTTACGGGATCAAAGGCAATTGCAAGGTGGAGCAAGTTCGGGTCGGTCGGGTCGATCGTCAATGGAAGCGCACGCAAAAAAGGATATCCTCCTTTGATGCCGATGCGGTTTGCTTGGGGTTTGGACTGACCCCTGCCAATGAATATGCGCAACATCTGGGTGTTGAACTTCAATTCGACAAGCAGCAGGGCTATTGGCGACCCATTGTCGACCGGTTTGGCCTGACCTCCAGAACCAATCTTTTCATCGTGGGGGATGCTGCGGGCGTGTCCGGTGCGTTGGCGGCACAATCCCATGCGATTTCGGCTTGTGAAAGAATCGCACAGATCAAGGGTCTCAGTTCCAAAAGCGGAGCAGCCCGAAAACTGTACAATGCCGCTGAAAACAGGATTGCAGCGCAGCTCGGACGTGCGATGAATGCATTGACGAAGCCGAAGCCCGGCCTGTTTGCTGATCTTGCGGATGATGATATTTTCTGCCGCTGTGAGGATGTGACTGCAGGTCAGTTGGATGCAGCAATCAACGCTGGCAATCACACGCTTGATGGATTGAAATCTGTTACCAGGTGCGGCATGGGTCCCTGTGGCGGGCGTTTTTGTTCTGATGCAGCAACCAGGATGCTCTCGGAAAGGTTGAACAAACCGCTGCATGACTTTGCGCCGGTCTCCAGTCGAACGCCCTTCAGGCCGCTGCAGCTCGCCGATATTTCCAAAGACTTCAAATATGAAGATCTGCCCTTGTCAAAGCCGTCGCCGCTATGAGCAGGTCGCCCTATGACATCGTGATCGTTGGCGGTGGTATCATGGGATGCGCTTCGGCATTGCGACTTGCGGATCACGGCTTGCGGGTGGCATTGGTAGAGCGCGCGGCGCTGGGGCAGGGCGCCTCCGGTGTAAACGCCGGAACCCTGAGCCTTCAGATCAAGCGCGTCGATCTCATGCAATACGCTTTGCGCGGTCACCGTCTGTGGACCCGGTTCGGTGACCGGGTCGGCTTCGTGCAATCTGGCGGGTTGACATTGGCATTCACGCAGCAGGAAGCGGAACTGCTTTACACCCGCATGAAATTGAAGCGGGAAGCGGGCGCGCCGATTGCGTTTGTGTCGAAGGCGGAGCTGGAAAAAATCGAACCGGGCATCACCGGCGATGTCGTGGCCGCCAGTTGGTGCGGCGAAGACGGCTATTCCAACTCCAGTTTGACAGGTGATTTTTATCGGCAGTGTCTGATGGAATCTGGTGTTGATGTTTTCGAGCAACAGCAGGTCACCAGAATTGAGCATGATTCCGGATTTGAAATCACGGCCGGCCAGAACAGGTATCGCGGACGCCAATTGTTGCTCGCCTGCGGCGCGTGGCTGAAGAGTGCGGCATTGATGCTGGATGTTGATCTGCCCATCAATGCGCGGGTGAATACCGTTTCTGTGACCGAACGTATGCCGGACTTGATGACGACAGTCATTGGGCACGCAACAGGCCTTCTGACGATGAAGCAGAAACCGAACGGCACAGTGTTGATCGGTGGCGGGTGGCAGGGGGTTGGAAGTCCGGACGCCGGTCGAGGGAGCGTTGTTGCGCCTAACCTCCTGCACAATCTGAGGCTGGCGCAACATGTCTTGCCCGCACTCGGCGGCGCCCGCATTCTCAGGAGCTGGACGGGCTATGAAGCCAATGTACCGGACTTCTTTCCCCTGGCGGGCAAACTGCCCGGATATCAAGATGCCTATGTTCTTGGGTGTGTCCGCGGCGGCTACACGATCGGACCCTATCTGGGCCAACTGATGGGTGATTATGTGGCGGGAGTCGAACCCGAATTGCCGCTGTTCGATCCGGCGCGAAATTTTCAGCAAAACTAGGATGAAATGATGAGTGACAACATGCAACTGAAGGGTCTGGGTACAATAGTGACCGGCGGTGGCACAGGCATTGGTGCAGCCATTGCAGCGTTATTTGCCGGACAAGGTGCCCGGGTAATGGTTGCCGGGCGGACAGGCTCCACACTTCAATCCGTCGCGAACGGCAGCGACAATATCACTGCACATATCTGCGACGTCACCAAGGCAGATCAGGTAAACGACATGTTTGACATTGCCGAGCGTGCGTTCGGTCAGGTCGATGTTCTGGTCAACAATGCAGGCATGAGCGGTCCGGTTATGGATGTTGCCGATATGGACATGGGCCAGTTTCGCGAATGCGTTGAGCTGAACCTGTTCGGTGCGTTGAATTGCATGCAGCAGGCTGCCGCAAGAATGTCCGCACGTAAATCCGGATCCATCATCAACATGACGTCGCTGATGGGCTTGAAAGGCTATCCGCAAAGATCGGCCTATTCAGCGACCAAATTTGCAATCGTCGGGATGACCGAAGCTCTGGCCCGTGAGGTCGGTCCCGCAGGCGTTCGAGTCAATGCCCTCGCGCCCGGCGCGGTTTCCGGTGAACTCATGGATCGTCTGCTTGAAAAGAGGGCAAAATCAGAGGGGCGTTCTGTCGCGGAAATTGTCGCAGAGAACTATACCAGCGTTGCAGCGCTCAGAAGATGGGTCGCGCCGGAAGACGTGGCCAGTGCCGCGCTGTTTCTCGCAAGCGATGCCTCGTCGAGCATCACGGGCGAGGTTATCCGGGTTGATTGCGGACGTTTTTGATTGAATGTAAAACAGTGTTTGACATACAAAACATATCTTGCATAATGACTGAAGTGACGCGAAGGTGAATTCGCGTGCAATAAGGAGGGATTTGGAAAGATGGATTTCAAGAAGAGAAGCACACTGACTGTGTTGGGCGCCGCTTTTGCGGGCGCAATGATCGGTATTAGCGGAGCGGCGATTGCGCAGGAGCATAAAGCTGCTTCGTTTATTTCCGGCGGCCCAACCGGCACATGGTACCCAACGGCTGCTGCTATTTCCGAGATGGTCAACGCGCATTATGATGGCCAGCCGGTAACCACAATTCCCGGCAAGGGAGCAATCGGCAATCCGCTCGCGGTTGGCGCAGGCAAGGCGCAGTTCGGACTTTCATATGGCCCGTTTTTGAAGTTGGCTTATGAAGGGAAAAACGAAATCTATGAAAGGGAAGGCTTCGAAAATTTGCGTATGGTTGCAAATATCGTGGCAAATACCGTTCATATTGTTTTGGCTGACAATCTTGACGATGACGTGTTTGACAAGCTTGGCGACGGTGGGCAGATCAATATCGGTGTCGGTCAAAAAGGCTCATCAAACAACTTTGCGATCGAGAAGATTCTCCAATCCTATGGCTTCAGCTATGACGATCTGACGGCGTCGGGCAGCAATGTATTCGAGGGCGCACAACAGGGGCAGGTGGATGCGTTTCAAAACCGTCAATTGGATATTTATACCAATACAGTTGGCATGAACTCCGGCGATCTGACGCAGGCAATGTCAGCCAGAAACGGCCGTGTACTGTCGCTGCCGGATCATGTTCGTGAGACAATGGTCACCAAGTGGGGCTATGTGCCATTTGACATTCCCGTCGGTACCTATGATGGACAAACCGAGCCGGTGAAATCGTTGAACCTTTCAACCGTCATCTTCACAACCGCTGATATGGACGATGAGATTGTCTACAACATGGTCAAGGACATGGCTGAAAATCATGATCGGCTCATTGCCGCCTATGGTGGATTCAAAACTTGGAAACCCACTGATTTGCCAATCGGACATCCCATTCCTACGCATTCGGGTGCTGTCAAATACTATAAAGAGCGCGGCTGGATGTAAGCCAGATTGAACCGTACGTATCGGGGCGATGCCAGGCATCGCCCCATTTGGCAAGTGTGGAAAAGCGATGTTAGCAAGTTTTTATCAGGCAGCGCAGTCCCTGCGAGTCAATGTGTTCCCCCCTGAACAACGTCAACTGACTGGTGCGACCAGGTTGCTTGTCAGTGTTCTCTGCATCGCAATTACACTGGCCACATTGTATTTTGCTTTCACCATTACTCCGGGTGAGGTGCGCATGCGCGGCATGCACCTGATGTTCATGGTGCCACTGACCATGTTGCTTTATCCCGCTCTCAAGTCCCGATTGACGTCCGGACCCACAATCTTGGATTGGGTATTGGCAACCGGCGCCGCCGCGGCGTTCGGTTGGGCCATTTACAGAGCAGATGATTGGTTGGATCGCTTTGTTGGTTATGACCCGATCCCGACGACCGACCTGATATTTGGGGCAATAGCCCTGATCACGATTTTCGAGGCAACGCGGCGCACGGTTGGCGCCACAATCGTCGTGCTGAATTTGATTTTCATATCCTATGCGCTGACGGGGCCCTATTGGCCCGGAATACTGGAGCATGGCGGCCTTTCGCTGCCGGACTTCATCGAAACAATGTACATGGATGCTGAAGGGATGTTCAATTTCATCACCGGCATCATGGCGACATTCATTTTCACATTCTTGCTGTTTGGCGTGTTTTTGCGCATCTCTGGTGGTGACAGGGTTTTTACCGATCTCGCGTCATCGGTTGCGGGCCACCGCCGCGGTGGGCCTGCAAAGGTTGCCGTCGTATCGAGCGCGTTGATGGGTATGCTGTCGGGCAGTTCCATCTCCAATGTTTCCACAACCGGCACGATGACCATTCCGATGATGAAACGGCTTGGTTTCAGGAATTACGAGGCGGCCGCGATCGAGGTCGTCTCCTCGGTTGGTGGCGGTCTCATGCCTCCATTGATGGGTACCGGCGTTTTCATCATGGCCAGTCTGGCTGATGTACCGCTGGTGACCATTCTGATCTATTCGATTGCGCCAGCACTGCTCTACTTTGCGGCCATATATTTTTACGCCGATACAATTGCCGCAAAACGCGGGATGCAGGGGCTGCCAAGAAATGAACTGCCACGGTTGCTGAACGTCATTGTGCAAGGTGGTCATGTTTTTATTCCGGTGATCATTCTCATAGCGTTGCTGGTGATGAGTTTTACGCCGTTTTTTGCCAGCGCGGCTTGTGTGCTGCTGACAATTCTGATCACTTTCATACGCAGGAATTCAAGGCTCAGTCTTTCGCAGTTGCTGACAGCGCTTGAGGCCGGCGCGCGCGTCGCCGCCACGATCTCGGCACTTCTGGCAAGCGCCGCGCTTATCTACGCGGTTACCGTGCACACGGGGCTTCTCAACAAGGTAACATCCATCATCCTGACCTATTCCGGCGGGTCGTCGGTATTGGCGATTATCCTGATTGCATTGCTGTCCTACGTGGTGGGTATGGGCCTTCCCGTGACGGCATCCTACGTCATTATCGCGGCATTGGGAGCGGGCGCGCTGCAGGATATGGGAATAACCGTGCTGGCGGCCCATCTGATCATATTCTGGTTCGCCCAGGACAGCACCATCACGCCTCCGATATGCATGACGGCTTTTGTCGGCGCGCGGATTGCCGACGCACCGCCTATGCGCACTGGCTGGGAATGTGTGAAGATCGCTAAAGCCCTCTACATCATTCCCTTCATGTTCGCTTTCTCAAGCCTGCTTAGCCCGGATTGGTATGAGGTTGCATTTGATTTCGCGATCGGCATGGTAATGTTCGCGCTTATCCCCATTGCGACGGTCGGTTTTTATCATTGGGCTCTGAGTATGCGCACCCGCGTCGCGTTGCTTGTCACGGCGGGCCTTTTGTTTTACGCAACAATTGGTGATGCGTCCGTGGGGATCGTGTGGCTCGGCGTTGGTTTGCTGGGTTCATTGGCCTGCTATTATTCCGCGATACGCGACAAGGCAAACCATCAACCTGAAATGTTGCGTGCACCATGACCCGGTTGACTTTCCGGGAGCCTGCACGCCACCTAATATCCGCCGGATTCAGTGTGCCGGAATTGACGGGCGGGGCAGAGGCCGCAAGCTGACATTGCGTTTTTCCGCAAGCAGCTTTATCGCTACGGTCAAATATACAGCCAGAAGTGAGAGTTACAGCCACGTGGACAAACAAGTTCAGGAAAAACACAAGAACCATGGCACATATTTCGTGCCGGGCCTTTTTCGTGGCTTGCGTGTTCTGGAAGTTATCGCCAAAAATGAAAAACCCATGACCGTGAGCGAAGTCGGTCGCGCTATCGGCGTCAGCCGGTCTTCGGCATTCCGGTTGATTTATACGCTCAACGATATGGGTTTTGTCGCCAGCCCCGACGATAATCGTACCTTCAGTCTTGGTGCGCGTGTGCTGAGCCTGGGTTTTTCTTTTCTTGCATCGCAGGACATTATTGAAATTGCACGACCCGAGATGGCAAGGTTGCGCGACGAAACCGGAATTTCCAGCCACCTCGCAATTCTGGAAAAAGATGAAGTCCTGTTTCTGGAATGTGTTCAGTCAAAATCCGGATATATCAGCAATGTGAATGTGGGCACCCGCAGGCCGGCCTATGCCTCGCCCCTTGGCTGGCTGATGCTGTCGAACTATCCGGTCCGCGAACTTGTCAACAAGTTCAAGGATGCCGAACTCACGAAGCTGACGGAGCTGACGCCCGCGACGGTTAACGAAATCGTTGATTGCGTTTCTAAAGCAGGTGCTGCCGGCTATGTGGTCAGCAAGGGAATCGTGGCAAAGGGCGGCTACTCTATCAGTGCGCCCATATTCGATGACACCGGCTGCATTGCGGCTGCCATTGATATTTCCGGGCCTACATCGGCGTTTGAGGGTTTGGATATTGATGGCAAGCTCGTGCCGCGTGTAAAGGCCGCCGCCGATTCGATCTCAAAGAGCCTTGGTTACACGGGCTGAATATTTGACATCGGGTGTGGGCTGCGTCGCTTTGGACCAGCCCTGTCTGCCCAATTGTCCATTTCATCCTTTCAGTTTTTGGTGATAGGGGAGCCTGCTCCCTCGTTTTAAATGAGCGTCTCGCCTCAATCGAATACGACAGCACACCTCGAGGTTTTAGAGCGTGTCTGGCTTTCATTGATTCACTCTGCCAGTTGTTTTTTTGTCAGGATCATGTTGGTCCGGGCATGATTTTAGCCTCGTTGCAAGCCAGACATGCTCTAAGCCGCGTGGCGCCCTCTCCCTGCGCTTTAAGGACGGGAGATAGCGGCTTGAATGTTTTTCCCGATTTCGTTGCCTTGTCTTTACGTGGCTGCCTGGAAAAGTCCCTGCTGATATGGGCGGTTACGGGGCGATAAATTGGATCTGGATTGAGAGCAAAGGGCCTTAGCGAAAGACCAAGCCAATCGTAGCAAGAGTTTTCCAGATACCCAGTTTTCACATGGATTTGACATTGGGTTCCCAATCTGGTGATTTCATTATGCCTGTATCAGTATCTATAATCCGCGTGTCAGGGGCGGGGAAATTCCTCATCCGCGACCAAATTTCTCTTCATACTGCAGGTGGTTGGGTCTCGCGTGACGCAGGTCGGGTTGATCTGTGTGCTGACACAAGCTGGCAACCTGATTTTCCAGATGCAGCACAAAGGCCAAGAATAAAATTGCTGAGGCGCTTTATTCATATCATGAAGTCTGATATTTACCGGAAACTGTTTTCTCAGGTGGATAACAATGAGTGCCAAAGTTCTGGTTATAGACCCCGCTGAACGCCCAGACGTCATCAAGGGGCTGGCTAGCGAGATACGCGTTTCAATTCTTAAACTCTTGAGGGGTGGGGAAGAGAAAAACGTCAACCAAATTGCCGAAGAACTCGGACTTCCACAATCAACGGTCTCGTCTAACCTGCAAATCCTTGAAGATGCGGGCCTGATCTCAACGGACACCAGAAAGGCCCGCAAAGGCAGCCAAAAGGTCTGCCGTACCGCTTTCACCGAGATCCTGGTCGGCTTTAGAGATGAAGTTGCAAACGCTGACGATGGCGCGATCGAAGTTGCGATGCCGCTGGGGCTATACACCGGATGCGAGATTACCGGCCCATGCGGACTTTGTTCGGCTGAGGGGGTCATCGGACTTCTTGATGTTCCCGACACGTTTCTGGAACCGGATCGGATGAAGGCTGGCCTGTTGTGGTTCACGCGCGGCTATGTGGAGTATCAGTTCCCCAATAATTCCAAGCTTAACAGATCCAAGCCGACAGCGATCGAGTTTTCGATGGAACTGAGCTCAGAAGTGCCAGGGACATCATCCAACTGGCCTTCGGATATCTTCATGGAAGTCAATGGTATTGCTATTGGCACATGGACGTCACCGGGAGATTTCGGCGACAAGCGCGGGGTTTATACACCCTCCTGGTGGAAGCTCGCCGGCTCTCAATATGGTAAGCTGAAGAACTGGCGCATCAATGGCGAGGGGAGCTATGTGGATGGCGTCAAGATTTCAAATGTAACTCTTGACGACATAAATCTGGACCAGCACCGTTCCATTCGCATGCGGATCGGCGTGCGAGAAGATGCCGAACATCCGGGTGGAATGAACATTTTTGGTCATGGCTTTGGAAATTATGACCAGGACATCGTATTGCGCATTCTCATTTAAGCTGGATCAAATAATCATACTATTTAACAAATGAGGCTTGACGTCGCATGCTGTCTGACGCTTACTGATACAGGAATACCGGTATAAACCGGAATGTGTGTTATGTATGGGAGGGACGATTGCGGGCACGAGTAACGACACATGCACGCTTTGCGATAGCGGAGATTGACAAACGGGTTTACGGCTCGTTTCTGGAGCATCTTGGCCGTGCGGTCTACACGGGAATTTACGAGCCTGGTCACCCTACTGCCGACAAGAACGGCATGCGCCGTGACGTCATCGATCTTGTGCGCGATCTGGATACCCCGGTTTGTCGCTATCCGGGGGGCAATTTTGTCTCCGCTTATAATTGGGAAGACGGGATCGGCCCCCAGAGCGAGCGTCCCACCCGCCTTGATCTTGCTTGGCACACATCGGAATCGAACCAGGTCGGTATTCACGAATTTGCAGAATGGGCAAAGTCGGCGAATACGGAAATGATGCTGGCCGTCAATCTGGGCTCGCGCGGGCTCGATTCGGCGCGCAATTTCGTTGAGTATGTCAACCATCCCGGCGGCAGCTATTGGTCAGACCTGCGTAAGAAGAACGGGCGCAATGATCCCTGGGATGTGCGGCTCTGGTGCCTTGGAAATGAGATGGATGGCCCATGGCAGGTCGGTCACAAGAGTGCTGCGGAATATGGGCATCTGGCCAATGAAACCGCGAAGGCTATGCGCGCATTCGACGACAAACTCGAGTTGATAGTGTGCGGATCGTCTCACTCTGAGATGCCGAGTTTCCCCCAATGGGAAGCGACTGTTCTCGAGCAATCCTATGAGCAGGTCGATTACATCTCCTTGCATATGTATTTCGAAAATTACGAGAAAAACACCGCCGAGTATCTTGCACTTTCCGAGAAGCTGGATCGCTATATTGGAACCGTTGGCGGTGTGATCGACTATGTAAAGGCAAAGAAGCGCGCGAAAAACGACGTTAAAATCTCATTCGACGAGTGGAACGTATGGTATCACGAGCGTAAGCAAGACACTGAACGTATGAAAGAATGGGGCTGGCCGCACGCCCCGGCGCTTCTTGAGGATATTTACAATTTCGAAGATGTGCTGCAGGTGGGTTGCATACTCAACACATTCATTCGGCGGTCCGATCTCGTTCACATTGCGTGTATCGCGCAACTTGTGAACGTGATCGCGCCGATCATGACGGCGCCGGGTGGTGCTGCATGGAAACAGACAATTTACTATCCGTTCCAGTTTGCCTCCAGGCACGGCCGCGGCACGGCTCTGCGGCTTGACGTGGATTGTGCAACCTACAATGCCGATGTCGCCTCCAATGTCAGCTATCTCGACATTGCTGGTGTTCATGATGCTGATGCTGGAACTCTGACATTCTTCGCGATCAATCGGCACGGTGAGGAGCCGATTGAAATCAGCATGGCTCTTGAAGGGTTTGGGACTGCAAAGTCCGTTGAGCATACACTGATAAAACATGACGATCTGGACGCGAAGAATACCGAAGACAATCCTGACAACGTAAAACCCGAAGCAGTGAGTGGTGCCAGGCTGGATGGCAATTCACTCAGCGTCACCGTGCCAGCTTATTCTTACTCAATGATCAGGATTCAACTTTAGTTCAGCAGCCGGAGAAGGCTGGATTTAAACAGGGAGGAAAATAGATGTTAAGATTCAAGAGTTTGGCTGCGGGCGTTTGCTTGGCCGCATCAATGGTAACAACCGCCGCTCTCGCAGAGGAGACCGTCGTCTGGTGGGACTTCCTGGCCGGTGGTGACGGTGTGCGCATGAAGCAGATGATAGAAGATTTCAACGCAGCGCACGAAGGTGACATTACGATTGACGCTACCACTCTGGAATGGGGCTTGCCGTTCTACTCCAAAGTGCAAACTTCGGCTGCCGTAGGCGAGGCGCCCGACATCATGACCTACCACGCAAGCCGCATTCCGTTGGCTGTGGAGCAGGGCATTCTGACGGAGATCACCGAGGCTGACCGGCAGAAGATGGACCTGAGCGAGGCAGATTATGCCCCTTCCACCTGGGATGCCGTAACCAATGAAGGCAAGCAGTATGCTGTACCACTCGATACCCATCCAATCGTTCTCTACTATAACAAGGATGTTCTGGGTAAAGCTGGTTTGTTGACCGATGATGGTCGGCCGAAAGGCCTGGATTCCCGTGAAGGTTTCACCGCAACACTGAAGGCTCTCAAGGAAGCCGGCATTACGTTTCCGTTGGGTAGCGTGACAGCTGACGGTAACTTCATGTTCCGTACAATCTACTCGCTGATGGGGCAGCAGGACGGTGAATTGATGACCGACGGCGAATTCCTCGTCGGTGACAATGCAGTCAAATTGCAAAATGCACTTGATGTTCTGCAGACGTGGACCAAAGAGGGGCTGCAGTCGACCTATACGGATTATCCGGCCACTGTTGCGCTTTTCACCTCGGGTGAAGCGGCGATGATGATCAATGGTGTGTGGGAAGTACCCACCATGACTGATTTGCACGCTCAAGGAAATCTCTTCGAATGGGGTGCGGTTGAATTGCCGGTCATATTCGATCATCCCTCGACCTATGCTGACAGTCACGCATTCGCAATCCCGGCCAACAAGGGACGGGAAATGAGCGATGCAAAGCACGATGCGGTGCTCGAAGTGATGAGCTGGATTTCCAAGAACTCCCTTTTCTGGGCGACTGCCGGCCATATTCCTGCCTATGGTCCTGTGACCGAATCAGCCGAGTACAAGGCCATGGAGCCGAATGCTACCTATTCACCGCTCACGCAGAATATGATCTTCGATCCGAAGTCTCCGCTGGCAGGTATTGCCGGTCCGATCTTTGACGTGATGTCGACCTATTTCGTTCCGACTTTGAATGGCGAAATGGATCCGGCTGAAGCTGTTAAAGAGATCAAGTTCGAACTCAACGACATGTAGTTCAAACTCCAGGTCGCCCTAACCAGGCGACCTGGATATACTGAAGCGTCTACAAACGTTCGGGGGGTGTCATAGACCATGCTTAGAAACAGGCGTAGCGAGGCGCTTATGGCGTTGCTTCTGATTTCGCCCTTCGTGGCGATCTATGGTCTTATTTTCATCTATCCCACAATCAAAATGTTCATGATCAGCTTCACTGATGCGCCCCTGATTGGCGCTGGTGACTGGGTTGGGACCGAGAATTATGAACGCCTGGGGCGCGACCGACGTTTCAACACGTCTTTATGGAATACCTTCTATTTCGTTGTGCTGACGGTGGTGCCAGGCACACTGGTCGCACTGGCAATAGCGCTCGGTGTGAGTCGTTTGAATGGCAGGCTGCAAGCTCTGGTTCTTGCACTCTTCTTTTTGCCTTACATTCTGCCTGTATCCGTCGTGTATCGCTTGTGGGACTGGACACTGAATTTCCAGTTCGGCATCGCCATGCATCTGTTTGACCTGATCGGTATGGATCGCGTGCCCGTATTCAAGGTGACGGGCTGGTTCATGCCCGCCGTTGCATTTGTCACGATATGGTGGACGGCTGGCTTCTCAATTTTGTTGTTTTTGGCAGGTTTACGTTCTATCCCGGCTGAAATCTATGAGGCGGCTTCACTCGATAATTCCGGGCGTTTATCGACATTTCGAAATATCACCTGGCCGTTGATCTGGCCCGTCACCGCACTTGTGCTGACTATTCAGTTGATCCTGCAGATGAAGATATTCGATCAGGTTTATCTTTTCTCGACTGGAGGGAGAGCTAACGATAATCTTGTGCTGGTTTATTACGTGTTTCAGCGTGCCTTCCAGAACAACCAGGGAGGCAGAGCCGCCGCCGTAGCGGTGGTGCTGTTCATGATCGTGATTATTATTTCAGTTCTCAATTTCCAATTGACGCGATTGTCCGGGAACCGTTCCAAATGAGCCCGGTGACAGCAAAGCGCCTGAACGTCCTGGGTTTGTTGATTACGCTTGCAACTGTGTTGATCGCAGTGCTTTGGGCGTTCCCACTCTATTGGGGGGTGATCTCATCTCTCAAACCTGAAAACGAAACAGTACGGCCCTATATCGAGTTGTGGCCGGAGACATTGACGTTTTCCCACTACACTTTTGCACTGACCCAAACCCAAATCGGGGCCTGGTATATCAACTCGCTGGCCACAGCGCTTGGCGTTACTGTACTGACTGTGGGATCCTCCTTGTTCTGTGGCTACGCAATATCGCAGCTTCAGTTCCCGTTTCGGCGCGCCTTGTGGTGGCTGATCCTCGCGAGCTTTATGGTGCCAACCCAAACCCTGATCATCAATCATTTCGAGCTGATTGCCAGCATGAAGCTTTTGAATAGCTGGGCTGGCATTATCCTGCCGCAGTTAATCCATCCGGTGGTGATAATCATCTTCAAACAATTCTTCGATAGTGTGCCGAAGGAGTTCCGGGAGGCGGCGGCGATGGATAATGCGTCTGAATGGCGCATTCTAACCCGCGTCTATATTCCCATGAACTGGGGGGTCATCACGGCACTTTCCATCGTGACCTTTATCTGGGCCTGGAACGCCTTCCTGTGGCCATTCCTTGCCGTTACCAAAACTGAGATGATGACAATCACCGTTGGCATCACCCAGGTTAGTGATGCGTTTGGGGTGTACTATGCCCGTCAGTTGTCAGCAGCGGTTCTGGCGGGTCTGCCAGTTGCTCTGGCATATCTGGTTTTCCAGCGCCATGTGACGCAGGCAATTACGCTATCTGCCGGTATCAAGGGTTAGAGTATGTCTGGCTTGCATTGATTCACCCTGCCGGCTGTTTTTTGGTCAGTATCAAGTTGGTTTGCGAAGCGCGTACCTTAAGGTACGGGCAAGCGAAACGACGTGGATAGTGGCGAAAAAACAGCTGGCCCGAAGGGTTCGCGACCAGTGGCCGCCCGCTGCGTCACCCGTTTTGTCTGGCGTCTCGACCGATGCGAAAACATCGCTCATTACCGCCTTCCTGGCGGATCGACTGGGTTTGCCCCGATAAAGTGGACATGCTCGAATTCCCGGTGAGTCAGATCAAGTGGCGTGGTAGGCTTGACCATTCTGATCGAACAAGTGAATGGCGGAGGGGTCGAAACCCAGATCGATTTCATCACCTGGTGCTACATTTGAGCGCCCGGTGTCCTGCGCAATCAATTCAGTGCCATCGGTGAGTGTGCAATAGATAAGCGTGCGCTCACCCAAGCGTTCGACAACACCTGCCTTTGCCTTTGTGGCGGCGCTGCCGTCTGAAGCCACGTGCACACCCTCCGGGCGAATGCCGAGTTCGTAAGACCCGGACCTGGGAATTTCAAGGTCGAGCTTTAGTTCGGCACCATTGCCGATACGAGCGACTGGTTTTGCGGATGTATCAACGTCGGCTTGCATGAAATTCATGCCAGGGCTTCCGACAAAACCCGCAACAAAACGCGAGGCGGGTCTTAGATAGACTTCCATCGGCGTTCCGATTTGTTCGATCTTGCGGTCGTTGAGCACAACGATGCGATCAGCCAGCGTCATCGCTTCTGTCTGATCATGTGTGACATACACCATTGTGGCTTTCATGCGATGGTGCAGCTCCGCCAGTTCAACCCGTGTACGCACACGCAACGAGGCATCCAGGTTGGAGAGCGGCTCATCGAACAAGAATGCCTTAGGCTCTTTTACAATCGCACGGCCGATCGCAACACGCTGTCGCTGGCCGCCGGACAGTTGGGATGGTTTGCGATGGAGCAGTTCTTCCATCTCCAGGATTTTAGCGGCAGCATTGACACGTGTCTCAATTTCGGACTTGTTGAAACCAACGTTGCGCAAACCGAATGACATGTTCCCCCGCACGCTCATATGCGGATAGAGCGCATAGTTTTGGAAAACCATGGCGACACCCCGCTGCCCGGGGGAAAGGTGTTCACTGCGAACGCCACCAATTGTCAGGGCGCCACCGTCTATCGTTTCCAGTCCGGCAATCATGCGTAATAGGGTGGATTTGCCAGAACCAGATGGGCCAAGAAAGACGACAAACTCGCCATCGTTTACGGTGAGTGAAAGGTCATCAATGACTTTCACGGTGCCAAAGCTTTTGGACACCCCTGCGAGTTCAATTTCTGCCATTGGTTCCTCCCGTTATTATATTATCCATTCTCTCGGGTATAAACCGGAAGTCAAGGTATTTAGCTGCTCATTGCGTGATGAATGTATACGTTTTTGAAAAGAAAATCCTCTGCAAGAGTTTGGATCGCAAACCTGCGAAGTGAAGTGGTCCCGCTTTTTAGGACAGGTTTGCGGCTTGGCTAGGATGCATCCAGGTTGGCTTTCCTACCGCTTGTTTCAACCTGATTGCCGGGATATCGATTGTTTCCAAATTTCTGTGATCATCATCGGTCGTATATCTGAGACCTTGCATGAAGCGCAGGCGTTGATCAGTATCGGTGGCGTAAGAGAATGGCGTGCTAAAAAGCAGGATTAAGAGGTGACCCATACGCAATCCTGTTGGTGCGGACAATGGCAGGCATCGGTGCTGTCTTTCCAATCTTGAAAAACCGGTGCATATTGAGATCAAAAACGCTAAAGGACCATCTAACGAAGCGGATGCTGGTGCTGAATTGGTTTTCTGAAAGACGCTGAAATACTTGACATACATCGCTCACAAATTCGCCGTCGCTCCGATGATAGACTGGACGTAAAACCTATAAATATCAGAAGGTTGTAGCGGGGTGTGTGCAAAATTCGTGCACTGAGAGATCAAAATTGATCTAAATTTGATCGTCCTGAACCAAGATTCCTGCGGCTGAGAATTGATGCTATCCTAAACGTCTCACTTCAGTCCAAAGCAATAGCTACCGCTGGGGAATCAACGGTTCATGTCGCCATGCATTGGCGGAACCGTACAAATCCTTATGATTGATTGGAATTTGATGGAATTTCTCGATCCATGCGCACTCTGGTCGTCCCGCTGTTCCGGAAATTACTTGGGAAGTTGGCGTAACATTCCTCATTTTCGGGGCTAATAGACATACACAACAAACGGCCTTCGACATTGAGCGACCACTAATTTGCTCACTTCACCCAGATTGTTTCGATACCCTGAAAACCGGCAACCGGTCACTTGCTTGGGGTGGGGGTGATTTTCGCCACCGAGTCGCGGAAAACGATTTTTCCTGCGCATCGTAGGGTTACGGGCTCTCCGTGTGTGCCGTTTATACGATGGAGCAGTCGGTCCCATGCCAGCCGGCCGATTTCTCGCGCGGGTTGTTGAATACATGAAAGAGATGGATGCACGAATTCCGCCCATTCCGGCTCTTCCAATACAAAGAGTGACAAGTCCTCGGGGCATCTGATGCCATTGGTTTGCATCGCTTTTATCAGCCAGGAAGCAAGCAGACTGTTCGAGGCAATCATCACTGTGGGCCTGTCAGTCGCGCGCATGATTTTTATGAAATTCTGTTCAAATGTCTCACGGTCAATGCCGCACTCGAAAACCGACCATTGCGCTTCTTTACCGCTTGTTTCAATTGCCCATTTCAGGCTGGACTTGCGTTGTTCAGTAACTGAAAGTTGGGGGTATTGAACGGCCAGGGCAATGTGTGTGTGACCCATCTGCAAAAGCTGATTGGTGACGTCCATAATGCCTTTTTCGTGGTCAAGCGTGACCTGATCAAACCTGCTTTCATTGGGAACCATGCGATTGATTATAACTGTAGGAAGTTCAGCCTCGTAAACGAGATCAAGAACACGCTGTGGGTCCAGTCCCGGCACAAGCAGAAGCCCTGCCGCCCTGTAAGCGATAAGTCGCCGGATTCGCGCTATCTCGCGGTCAGAATCGTACCGGCTAACAACTTGGATGAGTTCATAGTTATCTGCAACGGATAGTTCATCCAAAGTGTCGGCGAGCGAGGCAAGGTTGGCAAAGCCCGTATTGGGAAAGCAAAGTCCGATTATCGAATTGTTCTGCGCGCGCATGCCTTTTGCTAGCATGCTTCCGGTAAACCCTAGTTCCTGTATCGCCTTCATCACGCGCTTGGAGCGTTCAGCACTCACAGAGGCACGGTTGTTCAAAACATTGGACACCGTGCCAACAGAGACGCCGGCCCGCTTTGCAACATCACTGATCGTTGCCGGTTTTCTGGATTTATTCATTTCTCATCAACACTCGAACAATGATTAGCCACATTCACATCGTTCGTTCTTGAATTGCAAATGGGCCCCGCGCAAATGGAGCCTATACTAGTTTGTCGTGTGTGAATGCCGTATTTGGACTTTGTCTGCACCATTTTTTGCCATACCAAGGATTGTTGCGACCTCGTGAGGGCCGATATCTCCGTGTTCTCCCAAACCAGTCTGATTGGCCCTCTCCAAATGGGCTACCACGTCGTCTGCTGAAATAACGATTGAACCAAGATCATTCGGGCTGATGGGTGTACCCATTTCTGCAAAGAAGGCTTCAGTGCGGTTGATAGCCAGCATTGCCACCTCCGCGTCATCGCCATCTGTGAGCTCCCAAACCCTTCGTCCATACCGGGCGAGCATTTGTTTTTTCTGTTCAAACTTGAAGCGGTAGAGAGAGGGCATAATGACCGAAAGAGACCGTGCGTGGTCGATCCCGTAGATCTCGGTAAGCGCGTGCCCGATCATGTGTGTCGACCAGTCTTGTCGAACCCCTGATCCAATCAGTCCATTCAAGGCCTGATTGGCAGCCCACATAGTATTCTCCCGGGCCTCCAGAGAGTTATGCTCTAAAAGGATAGGACCCCATTCGATGAGTGTGCCGAGTATTGCTTCGCAATAACCATATTGAATTGGGGTATTACCTTGTTCCGTGACGTATTGTTCAAGCACGTGAGTGAAGGCATCAACAACACCATTTGCCAATTGATGTTTACTCAGACTTAACATCGTATCTGGATCCAGCAGTGCGAAAGCTGGTCTGGCCCTGTCGCTTGAAAAGGGCACCTTTAAGTGACGTGTCGTACTGGTTATAACTGACACCGGATTACTTTCAGAACCAGTTGCGGGTAATGTCAAAACAACGCCAACCGGCAAAATATCATCCGGGTAGTCTTCATTGCGCAGGCGACCCCATGGATCGCTCTCTGGACAAGCAACAACCGCCGCCAGAAATTTGGCAGCATCGATAACCGAACCACCACCTACTGCCAGGATGAAATCAACCTGTTTTTCACGTGCCAATTGCGCAGCATTCAAGATGGTTTCATAGTGTGGATTGACTTCGATACCGCCAAATTCGAAAAACGGTCGGTCCCCAATCTTTTCCGCGACCCTGTCATAGATACCGTTGTGTTTTATGCTGCCGCCCCCATAAAGCAGAAGGACGCGACAGTCAGCAGGCAAATGCTCAGAAAGCGCGTCAATTGCGCCCCTGCCAAAAACGATTGTTGTTGGATTGCTGAGCGTGAAATTGACCATAGATGCCTCCAGAATGGTTTCGTGACTTGATATTTTCCCTACTCGGAATTAGCGATCGCGCGAACTATGGTGCAGAGCGCTAGCATGCCGGGGTCATCAAGCCCAACAGAGCGATCTGCCAGCAGCCGGGCGCGGCCAACGCGAGACGTGCGGTTTCGGAAGTCCTCGACAGCCAAGCGGCTGGCGACGACCGCACGGATTGCCAAGGGCTCATCAGTGCTCGTGTCGCCGATTGCGCGCTCCACAAAGTCGAGCCCATCAATGATTGTTTTGTCGCCAATAGCGGAGCGGCCGCGCGTCATCATTGCCAATTTTGCCGCCCCGATGTGCGCTGCGATATCATGAGCATCAAGTGACGTATTGCCATTTGTGGCCTTCGCCACCGTGATGAGCGCAACGATAATCAGCGTTCCAAGGCTTGAGCCAGTCGTACTCGATCCCGCCCTGGCCATTTCCCTGAATGCCTGCCCAATATCGTCGATTGCCTCGAAATCAATATGTGCAATTGCGGTGAACATCCTGGTGAGCATGCTGCCGGTGTCGCCATCACCCATAAGGGAATCCGCGCTGTTCAATTTTGCCTCGTCGGCTAACAGGGCAGCTTCCATGCGCCTGACGGCATCAGCCAGAGATTGAACGGTGACAATCATATGTCGCCGACTTTCCAGAACGGGCAAGACGCGGGAGCTTTGAGAAGCGTCTCAAGTTCCTTGTCCAAAAAGCACAGACTGAGTGATGCCCCTGCCATTTCCATCGATGTGACAAATGAACCGACCAGCGGCACGCGAATTGAAAAACCGAACCCGTCGAGCCGCTGTTTCACGCGGCGGTAAAGAATGAAAAGCTCCTCCAGCGACGTTGCTCCCATTCCATTCACAAGAACAGCAACGTCGGACCCGATATTATCAGGCTTTTCGTCCAGTAGACGTTCGACCATTTCGTCAACGAGTTGATCCGCCTTTTGCAGTGGCGCGCGCCAGATACCCTTTTCTCCATGGATGCCCGTGCCCATTTCAACTTCATGAGGTTCTATTTCAAAACTACCAACGCTGGACCCGGGCAAAAAGCTTGGTGACAAGCCCATGCCGATGGTACGGGTGCGCGAAACGGTGTCCTGTGCAATTTGCGCGACTTGCTCCAATGTGCCCATTTTTGCGGCTCTTGCACCCGATGTTTTGAACGCAAAAACCAGCCCCGCGACGCCACGTCGCTTGGCTGCTTCCTCAGCCTCCGCGCTCGCGATATCATCCGTGCCCAGCACTGTTTTCACATCAATGCTGTCCATCTCCACCAGCTCGCTGGCCATATCGAAATTCATGCGGTCGCCGCCATAGTTCCCGTAAAGGCAAAGCACGCCTGCGCCAGAGTCCGCCCGGCGAATAGCATCTTCGCATGAAGCCATGTTGGGGCCTTCGAAAACGTTGCCAATGGCGCAGGCGTCAAGCAAGCCATGACCAACATAACCGCAAAAGAGCGGTAAATGCCCTGATCCACCACCCGAGACGATGCCGACCTTGCCAGGCTGCGCGATAGTAGAGCGTGCGACAACACGACCTTGATCGCCAATCAGCGATAGTTCTGGATGGGCTAAGGTCAGACCTTCCAGCATCTCATCCACATAGCGTTCGGGAGCGTTAATAAGCTTCTTCAAAGTACTCTCTCAATTTGATTGTCGAGTTGAAACCATACACATAATGAAACGGTTCATTCAAGTCCATCAAATTCTGGGTGAGGCGCAGATGAGAGGCTGCAGTTCACGGGTAACTCAATCTGCTGGACGGCGTGATCGCTCTCACAGTTGAAAGCTCTGAAATTGGTCGTAAACGCGAGTGTCGTCCGTTCGCTCGTTTTTCGTTACACCTTATGTGAGAAAAGAGTCGGAAACGCACGGATTGCATATTTCTATTAGCAAAAGGTGCTATATGTATGGATTGTGCCTACTTGTAATAAGTCGTGGATAGCGAAAGTGTATACCCACAATTGGGTTCGGCTTCGAAAGCGCACCTCAAAATGCAAGGCGCTTCTGCTCCATTTCGAGAAGCTGAAGAAAAGCCTATGTGGTGGTGATATTGGCATCTGCCAGTTTGGGTGCAAAACAACGGCATATTAGATCAAAAAATATATTGAACCGGTTCAAAGATTGTCTATAGTGCATACGGCATTGCTCATGAGCGTGGCCTAAGAAATTAACCCGAGGAATACCCAGAGAGGGAGGACGAAAATGTTTCGGAAGAGTCTTTTAGTTGCAGTTGGTGCTGCAATCGTGGTGGGCTTATCGTCGCCGGTTTTCGCGCAGTGGACGCCAGAGGAGCCAGTTAAGATAATTGTCCCGTTTGGCGCTGGCGGATCAACCGATACTTTTGGTCGTGTATTTGCCTCCGCAATGGAGGAAGCGACTGGCTGGACAGTCATTGTGGAAAATCGTCCAGGTGCGAGTGGCGTAATCGGTCAGATGGAAGTCGCCAATGCAGAGCCGGATGGATACACGGTTGGGTTGTCTTCAACTTCTTTGTTTTCCATCCAGCCATTCCTGCCGGGGTCAACCGGCGAGCTGCAACCGGATTCAGTGGATTTCATCGGCACGCTCAGCGTCATCCCATACGCAATTGTTGCTGCAGCTGATGCCCCATTCGACAATTTGGCTGAGTTGGTCGAGTACACCAAGGAAAACGGTCCAGCAAAGTTTTCCGCTACTTCTGAGCAGTTGACTTTAGCGCTTGATCAGATAGCGGAAGAAATCGGGCTGAATTTCGTTGCGGCTCAGACATCGGGTTCGGGGGAGTCGCTGCAGCTCGTCGCTGGCCGGCACGCTGACATAACTATTTCTGGCGGCGTTCACGTTGCATATGTATTGGATGGCCGGATGAAGGTGCTGGCACATATGTTGGACGACCGTGCTGACTACGCTCCTGACGCTATGACGGTTGAAGAGCAGGGGGCAACTCTGCCACTGCGTAACTATTTCCTCTTCAACGTGCCTAAGAATATGGATACAGAAGTCAAAGCAGCGCTTGCTGATGCAATTGACAAAACCATCAATACTGATCCTGTTAAAGATCACGCCAAACGTATCCATGTAAAGCTCGACAATTTAGGTCTTGAAGGTTCAAGTGCTGATGTTGCCGCGCAGGCGGAAACTTGGCGCAAGGCATTGTCAAAGTAGATTAAGAAGATTGTATTGTCCCCGGGGCTGTCGTTTTGGCCCCGGGGTGATTACGTGACGACGAGGTAATGTCGGGGAGTGCAATGTATATTGATTTCCGTAGGGAGTTTGCAGCAGCAGCGGCCCTGACCGTATTCGGTGTTTTGTTTGCTGCGTTTGCCGCTCTTTTTCTGCCACTGGGCAGTTTCGCCAGCATGGGCCCCGGCATGTTCCCGATAATTGTTGGTCTTTTGATTTTCATTTTGGGAGTTGCGCACGGAGCCGTTACATTCTTGGCATATCGGCGCGCGATTGACCCGGGAGAGGGTAATTCAGAGCCTATCCAGTGGCACTCGCTCGTGGTGGTGGTTTCCGCAATGGCTGGGTTTTCCACTGTAATCAAATTCTTCGGGCTGATACCGGCCATTATCGTGCTCACGGCCATAGCCTCATTGGGTAGCGAAAAACTCACAATCCGCCATGCCTTTTTGATTGCCATCGGCCTCGTGCTTTTGGCTTGGCTCGTATTTGTATGGGCATTGGGGCTTCCGTTTACTCTTATTGATTGGCCTTTTTGATGGGTACGGATCTTTTTGGACAGTTTTTAGGACAGCTGGCACTCGGTTTTGAGACAGCGCTCTCACTAGAAAACCTGCTTTTTTGTGCGATCGGTGTCACTCTTGGCACGTTTTTAGGTGCACTGCCGGGCATCGGCGTGCTCGTGTCCATGTCATTGTTGTTTCCGATTACATTTCATCTGGAGCCAACCGCCGCCATAATTATGCTGGGCGGCATATATTATGGCACGACCTATGGTGGATCGATGTCGTCGATCCTACTCAACGTGCCGGGCACACCCGCCAATGCTGTTGCCTGCCTGGATGGCTTCCCAATGGCGCGTCAGGGTAGGGCAGCGGTCGCACTTTCAATCACTACCTTGTCAAGCTTTTTCGGGGCGAGCGTTGGTATCCTTGTCATAATGCTTTTTGCGCCAACCATCGCGGCATACGCGCTGGAGTTCGGCCCGGCGGAATACTTCTCGCTTATGTTGCTGGGACTGGTCGCAGCATCGACGATAAGCCCGGGCTCGCCTATAAAAGGCATCGCAATGGTTTTCGTGGGTATCGCGATTGGACTCGTTGGAACGGACCTTAACTCTGGCGTTCACAGGTATACATTCGGCCTACTTGAACTGCGTGATGGGATCAGCCTGCTGGCTGTCGCTATGGGCCTTTTCGGTGTTACCGAGGTCATTGCATCAATACGCACAGTAAAACAGGGCGATGTAAGCCGCGAAAGTATCAGTTTTCTCGCCATGATTCCGACGCGCGATGACATGCGCCGTTTCTGGATGCCGTCAATTCGGGGCGCGGCGATTGGATCATTTATTGGTGCGTTGCCCGGCACTGGCGGAGTGATCGCGTCATTCCTGTCCTACGCCACCGAAAAGCGCGTTTCAAAAACTCCTGAAGCATTCGGACACGGGGCGATTGAAGGCCTGATCGGGCCTGAGGCAGCAAACAATGCTTCAGATCAGACAGCCTTCATACCGACGCTCACACTCGGAATTCCGGGCAGTCCAGCGCTTGCTCTGATACTTGGTGTGCTAATGATTCATGGGGTCAGCCCGGGTCCGAGCATGGTCACGGAACGTCCGGAAATGTTCTGGGGCCTTATCATGAGCTTCTGGATCGGAAACGCGTTTCTTTTGATCCTCAATCTCCCGTTCATCGGGTTTTGGGTCCGGATTCTGACAATCCCTTACTATATCCTCTATCCGGCGATACTGTTTCTGGTGTGTATCGGCCTCTATTCAGTAAACAATTCGGTGTTCGATATGTGGATGGTCGTGCTGTTCTCGCTCTTCGGCTACGGCATGCGGATCATGGGTCTTTCTGCAGCTCCGCTTATTCTGGGCCTTGTTCTTGGTCCCATGATGGAGATTCAGTTTCGAAGAACACTGATTTTTTCAGGTGGCGATTTCACAGCATTTGTCGACCGCCCAATCAGCGCAGTCTTTCTGTGTGTGACAGCGGTCATTCTGGGATGGACTTTGCTGTCGTTCATAAGATCAAAGTCTAAGCCGGTTGAGCAGGCGGCAATGGGAGAATGATGCGGTTCGCGTATGCAAACAAAACGCACAGACAGCAGGAATTGGTTGGGTTGGATGAAGATAGACAGATTTGAACTGCGTCACTATCAGTTACCCTATTCCCGTCCGGTGCGCTGGTTCAATTCGAATGAAGACGCAGCCGATTTTATTGCCCTTAGACTGTTTGCAGACGGCGCAGTTGGGATCGCAGAGTCAACTATCAAAGCAAATTGGTGCGGTTTGTCTGTCCGCGCATTTGCGGCACTGGTTGGGGACTTGCTTGTTCCCGCATTTGACAAAATAGACATCACTGATCCCTCAGCAATCGACGCAGCGCTCGCTGTATTTCCTAGTAATCCCATTGCGAAAGGTCTGGTACAAAACGCCTGCGCGGCACTCGCGGCGAATGCATCGGTACAACCGCTATGGCAAAGCCTTGGGGGCAAAGACAATGTTGAAGTCAGCTGGTGCGTGACGCGACAGCCGCCCGAAATGATGGCCAAAGAAGCAGAAAGCATGGTTGCCCAATATGGATTTCGCGTCCTGAAGATAAAGGGCGGTCAAGGCATGGAAGTGGACCGCACAGCGCTGCGAATGATTAGCGCTGCCGTAGGTAAAGAAGTTGAACTGACGGTTGACGCGAATGAGGCCTACACGATGCAGGAGTGCCCTGACTACTTGAAGCTACTCCATGATGAGGGTGTGGTCGTGGCTGAAGATCCCTACAAATTGACACCTGATAAGGCGTTTTCTGACCTGCTTGCGGCGACGCCTCTTCCAATATTGGTCGACTCGCCCTGCATCTCAGCTAAGCAAGCCAGCGCGTTTCTTGACGCCGGAGCGACCGCGATCAGCGTAAAGCCTGGTCGGATTGGTATTCACGAAGCGGGGGCGATAGTGGCGCTGGCAGGACGGCATGGAGCCGACATATGTTCAGGTATGTTTGCCGAAAGCGCATTGGGAACCCTGATTAGCCTGAGCTTCTCATCGGCGCTTCCTGCACCCTTCCTTCCTGCAGAGCAGACATTTTTTATGATGATGCGCGAACAGATACTGGACGGTGTTGTGACAGTTGAAAACGGAAGAGTCGCCCTGGGGTCTGATCACAATTTGAATGATTTGATCGACTGGACCCGTACTGAGCTGATTTAGTTTGAAACGCGTTCAGCAAGATCAGAGCAGGTATCCCGGTGGTGCAGGTTCAAAGGTGAATCCGTCGTTCTTAGCGCGAATGTAGCCACAATGGGGCGGCGCGGAGAGTGTCCTATCTTCCGTGTATCTGTGATTTGGTCCATGCTTCCTGAGAGGA
>JARGOX010000028.1 GCA_029233925.1 Rhizobiaceae bacterium | reverse complement strand
AGATCACCGTCACCAAAACGGCAAACTGTCAGATCAAGTGTCAACTTCTACAGATAATGCGATCATTGCAAGCTGGTTTGAACTAACGGTTGGAGCCGACCTTGCTCTCGCGCGTCAAGGTCATGCCGATCACCGGGATCATCTGATTTTGAACCTTGACGGAAACAGTGATGTTCATCGTATCGGGTTCTTCCAGATGGGCAACCATGGCGCCGTCGAGCTTCCTGCGATTGATACCAACCGTAATCTTGTTGCCTCTGACCTTTCCGGAGGTGATGTCCAGCCCTTCACCGGCTGCGCCATCAAGAAAACGACCGGAATATTTGCCACCCTTCAAGTTGATGATCGCCGACATTTTCTGTGAGAAGACACCAACGCGACAATGACCATCCAGTGCAACGCCGCTGGCCTGCTCAACGGAGGGGCCACCTTTCAGGTTGCAGACGAATTTCGTGCCCTTGTATTTGCCGGCCACGATCTTGCCTGGCCCTCGCCAGACACCCGACACAGAATCAAAAAAGACCTTCTCCTTCGCACCGGCCCAGGCCTGCGTCGCTATCAAGGATGTGAAGAGGGCAAGTATCGAAAGTGCGATTCGAAAATACATAATTCAGCCTGCAACGGTTTTAATGATTTCACACCATCGCTCAGAATGGTTAACGTCCGGTTGAGGATGTGTTCAGCGTTTATAACAGAAGCGGGCATATTTGTGCAAACCATGCCTTTAACAAGAGATAGTCCAATCTTCATCGTCCATTTCTCCAGTGCTCGTCCCTGGATCTTATGACCAGTTCTTCGATCTGTATTGACGAAATACAGGCAGCGGCTATGGTCCGGTCATGAACGAAAAATCGGCTGCAAAATCCCTGTCGGCTCTTGGGCACGAAGCCAGGCTCTCCGTGTACCGCTTGCTGGTGCGCGCGGGCGACGGCGGATTGAATGTTGGTGAAATCGGTCAGCATCTGACCATACCGGCTTCGACACTTGCCCATCATCTGTCCGCTTTGGTCGACGTCGGGCTGGTTCGCCAGCAACGCCACGGCAGGGAAATACGCAACCATGCCAATTATGATGCCATGACGGACCTGGTGGGTTTTCTGACGCGAGAATGCTGTGTCGGCGTCACTGCTCCCGGTGTCGCCCCTTGAGTGAACGACTGGAACTTAGTCTTTGGGCTTTTGAGTGCCTGTCGCCTGACGTGTCAGATCACCGACAAAATCACCGATCCCCGGACGCTTGAGTGACTTGAAAGGCAGCGGTCGGCACAGGTCCATGGCTGCTATGCCAATGCGTGCGGTCATCAAGCCGTTAATGACGCCTTCACCCAGCCTGGCCGACAGTTTTGATGCCAGTCCGTGGCCCAGCAATTGTTGTACCATGCCGTCGCCGACCGCGATTGACCCGGTCACCGCCAGATGGCTGACGACATCGCGAGCAAGGCGAATTGCCCCCAGCGAGCCTGGCCGGCTGCCATAGAGCGTGGCAAGCGCCCGGATCAGGCGCATGGCTTCAAACAGCACGTAGCCGATATCCACCAGGGCTCTGGGGCTGACAGCGGTTACCACGGACACGCGTTTGGACGCGTTTACAATCAGTTCGCGGGCCTGGCGGTCCAGCGGCGCCATCAGTTCGATTTCGGCCAGTTCAATCAGGTGCGGACCGTCGATGATTTCATCATCCAGTTCCTTCAACCGAGCTCTGGGTCTGGCTGTTTGCGGTTGATGGGCGAACAAACGGATCAGTCTTTTCAAAACCACACGGGCTTTTGCCGGATTTTTCTCTGCCACGGCGGCGGCCGCTTCCAGGCGCATGGATTGAACAGCATGAAGGCGCGCTAGTGCACGCAACTCTCTGGCTGCCAATGCAATGAGCGCAAGAACAGCGATTGCCGTGAGGGCGGTGGCCGTCCATCCCAACCACACGGAACGCTCGAAATAGGATGTGATAAGCCCATCCAGCCAGGTGGCAAAGGCCAGAGAAAACAACAGACCGAAAGCGGACATGGCCAGTTTTGCAAATGAAAACCGTTTGCGCTGTGGTTTGGCAATCGGCGGCGTCAATTGATCTGCCAGCGCATTGCCATCATTTGCCCGCTCAATTGGCGGGGGGGCGGCAAGAAACAGGTCATCTTCAGGCTGGGTGAATTCGATACCTGCCGAAACGGATGTCGGAGCACGTTCCCTGGAAGTGGTTTCAGGACTGCTCCTGGCTTTTTTGGGTTTACCTTCAGCGGTTTCCTCAATTTTGAATGCCGCTGGTCTGCGAATTTTCTCACTCATGCCAAACGGTCTCCGAACAGGAACTCAAATGCGCGATCCAGTCGGATGTGCGGTAAGGAGAGTGTCACACCCTCCGCTGTCTGCTCGAGTTGCGGCGGCCGGAAGCGTACAAAATTCAGATGCGGAAAAGCTTTGCCCGGGTGCGCTTGCGCTTGCTGAAAGAATGATTCAACGTCAGCGGGCAAGTCCCCGGGAAATATGCCGGTTTTACTGTTTCCATCGAAGGTCTCGCCTTCGATTTTTTCACCCGCCATCGGTGTTCCAACGATCAGCGGAAGTTGCTCTTTGCCCTGTTTGACGCTGCCCTCTCTGGTGGCGCGGACAGCGGCCATGGCGACAACCTCGATATCGGCTTTTGAATAGCCGGCCTGTCGGGTAGCGCGTTCGACGAGTCGTCCCACAAGATTTTCAAGCCGATCATGGCTTTCATGATGCAGATGATCGGCCTTGGTGGCACCGATGAGGACCCGGTCAATGCGCCGGGTGAGCAATGATGTCAGCAGATTGTTGCTGCCTGGTCGGAAACAGGAAAGAATATCGACCAAGGCGCGTTCCAGATCCTTCATGGCCTCCGTTCCGGCATTCATCGCCTGCATGGCATCTATGAGAATGATCTGACGGTCCAGACGCGCAAAATGGTCCCGAAAGAACGGTTTGACCACCAGCGACTTGTAAGATTCATAGCGGCGTTCCATCATGGCCCACAACGAACCTGCCGGCGCCGGTCCGTGGGCCAGGTCCGGCAGTGGCGAGAATGTGAGGGCAGGCGAGCCTTCCAGATCGCCGGGCATCAGGAAGCGGCCCGGGGGCAGCGTCGAAAGCGCGCGTTCGTCGCTGCGACAGGCGCGAAGATATTGCGCGAACAGGTCTGATATCTCCCGGGCAACAGCTTCGTCAGCGGTCTTTCCGTTTGCGACCTCGGATGAGCGTTGCAGCCATTTTTCTGCCAGGTCGATACGGGCAGGCGAGCGCGCCAGTTCAATCACATTCTGACTGAACGTGCGATAATCCTGCTTCAAAAGCGGCAGGTCCAGCAGCCATTCGCCGGGGTAATCAACAATATCGATCGACAATTTGCCACCGGAAAACAGGCGGTTCCAGGCACTGGCCGATTCATACTCGATTGTCAGTCTGAGTTCGGAGATCGCTCGGGTGGACTGCGGCCACAGGCGTTCCTCCACCAGGGCTTTGACATGGTCTTCATATTGAAAGCGGGGGACACCATCATCGGGCTGCGGTTCGAGATAGGCTGATGCGATCCGACCGGAATTTTGTGCCTTGAAGAGGGGCAGTCGACCGCCGTGCAGAAGGTTGTGGACCAGGGCGGTGATGAAGACGGTCTTGCCAGCGCGCGACAGGCCTGTGACCCCGAACCGCATGGTTGGGCGAAGAAGATCGCCAGCCCGATCGGTCAGGTTGTCAAGCGTGATCAGGGCTTCGTCAGAAAACCGGGAAAGAGTGGAAACCAAATTGCACCTCGTTGGCAGCAACGCCTGTATTATCTCGGGCCCAAGTTGTTTCGGGTGCGAATCGTCCCGGGGAAGAGTGAAAAGGTTTGTTCATAGCTCAGCGCATCACCGCCGTCAGATAAAACGCCAGCATTTTGCATCAAGAAAGGGCCTTTCCTTCCTTGGCATATGGATGCAGCCGGATCGTGTTTCAAGCTGATGTCTTATTTCCCCGCGATGCCGGGAGGTTGCAAAGTAAAGACCAGACGGGAATATACCTGCAGGTCAATCAGATGCCTTGCCGGCTTTTGTTTTCTGATTTTTCGGCGTCGAAAAACCTGTCAGCATCCCGCCTTCGCCTATTGTTGAAAAATCGCCCGAAATTTCAATCACGGCCAGCCCCGCAGTCGGAAAACCCTTTTGCAACACTTTGCCTGCCTGCTTGCTTGTGGATGCGCTCAATTGATGTGCTGTATCCTCCATCATCGGATTGTGCCCGATCAAAAGGACCGGTCGATTGGTCTGCCGCGCCAAAAGGCTGACATAATAGTCGTGGTCATTTTCATAGAGCCCGTCGTCGTGTTCGACGATTGGTCCGTTGGACAGATGGGATTGTATGATTTCGCAGGTCTGGCGGCAGCGCCGCGCTGAAGAACACAGAATGATTTGCGGCAGATGTTCAAATTTTGCCAGCACCATCCCCATCAGGTTGGCATCTTCAATACCGAGGTCATCAAGCGGGCGGTCATAGTCACGCTGTCCCGGACGCGCCCAGGCCGCATGGGCATGGCGCAGCAGATATATCAGGTTGGGCGCTTGTTCGTTTTTGTTCATGGCAGGCGGTTTACTGTTCCATAGCCTCTGTTCGATCGACGCAGTTAAATCATCATTTGAAGATTGAAGCGAGCCTGAAGTGCCCTTGTTAACCCTCTATTTTTCCCTTGGTCTGATGTATCTGCATGCACTCCAAGCGTTGCGTTTCGGGATCATGTTCGCAGTGGGCAATCAAGAGGCCAAAGCGCAAACAGGGGTTAGAGATTGCGATGGGCGAGGGGCATTCAGGCCGTTTTGCGTCGGACAGCGGCCATCCTGATATCTGCCCAAAGCCGGCGTGACAGCATCAATGTCGGCGCAGGATCCATGAGAAAAACAGCGCTACCTTTGGTGGCAAAAGTCGCTGATACGCCTTGCCGTTATGATCGGCATTCAATGATTTCAAGAATGCCAAATCGCTTGACCACGTGGTGGTTTCCGGTGGCCGGCCAGTCAGAAAGAAATATTGCGTCTTCTGGTGACATACCGATTTTTTGAATCACCCGTCGGCCGGAAATATGAATGCCAGATGACAAAATGACAAATCAATTGAGGTGCTTATGTAAAACACGATGACCATAAAAAAAATATGGACTGCAGGAATTGCTGCTTGTGTGGAACGTTCGGTGTAGCTATACAACGCGCAAAAGGACCGCCTCAAGGGAAATCACCATGAATGATATGATTGATCTTGGTTCCTATGTACCCTCGGATGACGAGGTTTTCATGAATGAAAAACAGCGTGCCTATTTTCGTGCCAAACTGAACGTCTGGAAAGACGATATTCTGCGTGAGGCGCGTGAAACGCTGGGGAACCTGCAGGAAGATAGCGTCAACCATCCTGACATTGCCGACCGGGCATCGTCGGAATCCGATCGCGCAATTGAATTGCGTGCCCGTGATCGGCAGCGCAAGCTGATTTCAAAAATCGATGCAGCGCTGCGGCGTATTACCGAAGGTACCTATGGTTATTGTGAGGAAACCGGCGAACCCATCAGTCTGAAGCGACTGGATGCCCGTCCGATTGCAACATTGTCGATTGAAGCACAGGAACGTCACGAACGCCGCGAAAAGGTCTACCGGGACGAATAGATTGCCGGTTTTTCAAATGCCTTCGCACAGTTCATGTGCGTCGAATGGCTAAACATAATGCATGGCCCTGGTATATGCGCCGTGCCGGCTTCTCCTCATTGCGTTCGGATGAATAATCGCCTTGCACCTGAGCGTTTCAACCACACAATATTTCTGTAATTATTTGTATTGTATCAATGCGATACGAAAGCGTGTATCCAAAACATAATATTCGGCATTCCACTTGACGAAGAAATTTCGCAAAGTGAGACTGAATTCCTGAATGTTATATTGGGCGATTGAACCTATGAGCACATCGGGTATCGGTGAAGGCCAGGCAGACAGACTGCACGAAGCCCAGCTTGAGGCACGAAGTCTGCACGAGCAGATCAATGCGTTGCGTCAGGCGCTCGACCGCGCAGCTGTGGAGCAGGAACGCAAGGTTCAGGAAGTCCGCGCGTTTCACGCAGATGAAATGCAGCAGTTGAAGGACACCGCCACTGCGTTGCGCGATTCCCTTGATGATTTGAATTTTGAAAAAGACAGGTCCGTTCAGGAAGCGCTGTCAGCCAAAGCTGATGAAATAAGTCAGCTCAGGGAGACAGCAAGTGCGTTGCGGGATTCTCTTGACGAACTCGGGCATCAGAAAACCAGAGAGGTTCAGGAAGCCGTTCATCGTTCGCATGACGAAATCAAGCATTTGAAAGAGACGATCAGCGCACTTCGCGATACATTGGAAGAGCTTAAATTCAGCCGGGACCGTGAAATTCAGGAGGCCAATGCGCGTTCCCATGATGAAATCCGACAATTGAAAGCCACCATCAGTGCTTTGCGTGCCCAATTGGACGATCCTGCGCTTCAAAGGCAGACGGAGGGTCGAAAGACATAGGCTGCACAAAGAAGCAGCGTAGCCGTACAGAGAATGAGCATCGCGCCATCGGGATAAGCCGGACTTTGACGTGTTGGTATACGAGTGGCGGATTCAAGCATTGAAATGCTTCTGTGCGAACGAAATGAAGCAATTCGGAAAGACGGCTGACACACTGGCCATGCAGCTCGCAGGCAAACATGGTAGGGTCCAGCCAGCACATCAAAAAGATTGAACAGGCATGACGACAGCGGTTTCAACAGTCAGGCGACAGGCATCGTCGCGCAAAATGAAGGCAAAGCCTCAGGAATTGCTTGTGGAGGCGCAAAAGAAGCTCAAGCATGCGGAGATGCTGCTGAGCGTGTCGCGCAAATGCGCGGCGATGGAAAGCCTAGACGAAATTCTCGAAACGCTGGTCAATATGACCACCACGGAATTGGGGGCCGAGCGAGGCAGTCTGTTTCTCAATGATGGCACGACAGGTGAATTGTATTCCCGTGTGGCGCAGGGCAATTTTTCCCGGGAAATCCGCATTCTCAATACGACTGGTGTTGCCGGTGCAGTGTTCACGAGCGGAAAGGGAGAGGTGATTGATGATGCCTACAACGATTCCCGCTTCAATCATTCCATAGATGAGCAGACGGGCTATCATACTGAAACAATTATCTGCGCCCCGGTCAAAACCGTACGCGAGGAAATAATCGGCGTTATCCAGGTGCTCAACAAGAAGTCCGGTGTGTTCACGATACAGGACCTGAGTCTTCTAGAGGCCATGGGCACACAGGCAAGCATCGCACTGCAAAACACGCAATTTGCCGAGCGTATGCAAAAAAGCCGGGCAAAGGAGCTCGAGTTTCTTGATGTCGTCTCCGATGTTACATCTGAGCTGGAACTGGGCACTCTGCTTAAAAAGGTCATGAGTGAAGCGACACGCATGCTGGGAGCTGATCGCTCCACACTCTTCATGAATGATGAAAAAACCGGCGAATTGTTTTCGCGGGTTGCCATGGGTGATGGCATTGGGGAAATTCGTCTTCCGAACACGGCTGGCATAGCAGGCGCAGTGTTTACCTCGGGCAATACAATCAACATCCCTTACGCCTATGCAGATCTTCGGTTTAATCCGGCATTTGACAAACAAACGGGATATTTTACCCGCTCGATCCTCTGCGTGCCGGTGATCAACAAAAACGGCAAATGCATTGGAGTCACTCAGGTCCTGAACCGGCGTGGCGGTCCCTTCACCAATGATGATGAAAAGCGGTTGAAAACATTCACGGCGCAGGTTTCCATTGCTCTTGAGAACGCAAAACTGTTCGAAGATGTGCAAAACATGCAGAATTATACCGAAGCCATGCTGGAAAGCATGTCGAACGGTGTGATCACGATGGATGAGGACGGCAGGATCGTCACCTGCAATCGGTCGGGCCTGCGCATTACCGGAATGGGCCACAGCACGATCTTGGGTCTGGCGGCGGAGACGTTCTTTGTCGGAGACAACCAATGGCTCATGGAGAAAATTCGTCATGTCGAGGAATCGGGCGAGATTGCAGAAATTGTCGACGGGCAGCTGAAATTTGAAGACCGGCCGCTATCTGTGAATGTGACCATTCTTCCGTTGATCAATACGGAGCAGAAAAAGCTCGGCTCAATGGTGATGATCGAGGACATCAGCACCGAAAAACGCATGAAGTCGACGATGTCGCGCTATATGGATCCTTCTCTTGCAGATCGGCTGATGGAAGGTGGTGATGACTTCCTGGGCGGCAAGAGCACCGAAGCCACGATCCTGTTTTCAGATGTTCGCAGTTTCACCACTTTGACGGAATCCCTGGGCGCTCAGGGCACTGTTGCCATGCTCAACGAGTATTTCACGATCATGGTCGACATCATCACCCGTGAAGGCGGCATGCTGGACAAGTTCATTGGTGACGCGATCATGGCAGCCTTCGGAATTCCGCTGGCCCATGACGATGATGCTGATCGTGCCGTTCGCGCGACAATTGCCATGATCACGGAATTGTGGGACTGGAACAAGGTCCGTGTTGCACGCGGTGAAATGCCTATTGATCATGGTGTCGGGCTGAATACCGGTATGGTCGTTTCCGGGAACATAGGCTCTCCGAAACGCATGGATTTCACGATGATCGGCGATGGTGTGAATCTTGCCGCGCGGCTGGAATCAGCCTGCAAACAATATTCGGCGCGCATTCTGATCAGCGAATTTACCAGAGCCAAACTGAAGGGCACCTACCGCATGCGCGACGTAGACCTGGTGGTGGTCAAGGGGAAAACCGAACCGGTGGGGGTCTATGAGGTGCTTGATTACCATGACAACGAAACCTATCCCAACCTGATGGACAATGTGAACTATTTCAATGAGGGGGTGAAACAGTACCGCGAAGCCAATTGGGACAGGGCCATCTCCAATTTCCAACAGGCCATCAAGGCAACGCCGTCTGACAGCCTGGCAACCACCTATATCGATCGGTGTGAATTGCTGAAACATGCGCCGCCGGAAGGCAAATGGGACGGTGTTTGGGTCATGACGTCCAAATAGGGACACAGTCGCATCTCTACGACCACTCAACCGATTTTGACCTGAACTGCGAACAACGATGTTGGTGGTCGCTTTGGAAGCTGCTCTATTCTTTTTTGGGAGACAGGTCACCCAGCATTTTTTTCATCTCGTCTTCGAGTGAGGCTGATTGCGACGGCCCATCAGCGCTGTTATCGGCTTCTGTTGCAGGTTCGCTCTCGGCGATTTCCGGAGCAACCTTTTCTGACCGGCTGATTTCTGCTTCCAAAACCTTGTCGAAATCGGCGATCAGTTCCTCAGGGTTGACCTTTTGCGGGGCCGCTTCACCCCGTGGTGAAGGTTCAGCTTGTACGGAGGGATTGGGGACAAGGATGCCTTCGACAGAGGGCGCGTTCTGATTGGTGGCGGGGCCCACCGACGGAGCAACGAAGGATGAAGCATTTTCCGCCGTTTTCTGTTGTGCGGCCACCATTGCCAACCATGGATCGGATTCGGATTCAGATCCGCCGTTTGCCGGTTCAACATCCCGGCCTGGTTCGGAAGCAACTATCTCTGGCGCCGCATCGAAGGCTTCTTCGAATTCGGCCGTCAGGTCATTTTGCCTGTCACGTGTCGCTGGCGCAGCGGATTCAGCGGGCATTTGACCTGCTGCAGGCGCATTCCCGGTTCTGACTGTTGCTATCTCGCTGATGACGTCCGAACCTTCATCTGCAGCCTGCGACCGCGGCGCTGAAGCGACTGCCCCGGTTGCCGTTGCTGCAGCCACAGCGGCCAGTTGTGGTACTGAGACAACCTGCGGCTTTTGCACTGGCGGTGGTTGTTGCGCAGCAGGCCCACGCGTCACGACCGGCATCGTTGCTGGTTCCGGAGATTTGGGTTCGAGAGATTTGGGTTCCGGCGTTTTGGTTTCCGGTGTTTTTGGTTCTGACGATTTGGGAATTTCCAGAGGCTCCATCGCAATGGCTTTGGCCGCCGGTGCAGCCTGCTGTTCTGCCGGCTGCTCTGTCTGCTGGGTCTTGGGTTGCGGCCTTGGTTTGCCCGGGCGTGCAACGGCCTTTGGATTGGGCTGTTTGGCGCCATCCGCCTGAGGGGCCTTGGCTCTGTATATACCGCCCTCGACAACAACATCGGTTGGTCCACCGATTAGGATCAAGTGTTCCACATTGTCGCGACGGACCAGGACAAGACGCCGCCGGGAATCGACCGCTGCGGCATCCAGAACAGCCAGGCGTGGCTGTCGGTTTGACCCGCCACGCATGAACGCCATGTGTCCGCGCCGGTTCAGGAACCAGAAGATCAGCGCAAGCACAACAACAACGATTGCGCTTATTCCAAGTATTGAAACCCAGGACATTCCGTCCGCACTCAAAATCGTGTCATTCATGAAACAGTGTCCTGAATTCTCTTCCCAAGGCCGATGTTGCGTCAACAGCAGCCAAAAGCAAAGGTAAAGGGCGATCTGAGACCATGCAAGCAGGAGACAGGTCAAATTTTGTATAACGCACAGCTTCAATATGTTGATGACCAGTATAATGGTGCTGGATTGCCGGATATTGTCGCTACTGGCATCGCGCCTGCGCTCCATACTTGGCGATTGGGGGGGGCCACGGCGAATCACCTGAAGGCCCAACCGCCTGTGCACAGTGCTCCGGCAATTGGGCATGCCCCCTGTTCATGTCGGCAGGAATGTGGTCAAAACGAGGTTTTGTAAGTCGAGGGAATCATACTCGCTTCTAGAGGGACATGATGGCGCGTGAGAACCAGTCGGGGAACTACCCGACACCAATCATTGACCGGCACTCCAGACCCGGAACCGTCATTCGCCTGATTGTGCTTGCCGTTGTACTTGTCGGCGCCGCTGCCGCATTTGTATTTCTGGACGGGCAGCTGAACACCAATATCGGTCTTGGTTTGCTGGGCATCCTTGCGATGATCGGTATTTTTTACCTGGTTTCGACATTTATCGGATTCGTGCAGGTCATGCCGCGCGCAGGTGGCGATGTTCTTTCCAGAGTCTATATCGACGGGCATCCCGAAGGTACCGTTATCACCGACAAGAAGGGACGGGTGGTCTACGCCAACCGGGCCTATGCAGCATTGACCGGCGCAGCGCATCCGGACGACGTTCTGTCCATCGAAGCGATCATGTCGCATGACAATCAGGCCGCCGAAGCTGTTTACAGACTGACAAATCAGGTTCGCGAAGGGAAAGAGGGGCAGGAGGAATTCAGGCTGCTCAAAGGGCTTGGCGAGGCGGCGGATCAAATCGTTGCGCCGCGCTGGTACAGGCTGCGTGTACGCCTTCTTGACCTTGGCGCAACGGGTGAACAACTTTTTGCCTGGCAATTGTCTGACATTTCATCAGAACGTGAAGTGCAAGAACAGTTTTTCCGGGATTTGCAACACGCCATCGATTATCTGGACCATGCACCGGCCGGGTTCATGTCGACCGGACAAAACGGCGAAGTGGTCTATATCAATGCGACATTGGCGGACTGGATTGGCCTGGATCTGACGCAATTTTCGCCTGGTTCCATTGCGCTTGGAAATCTGATTGCAGGAGAGGGTATGGCGCTGATCAATTCAGTGCAGGCGGCACCCGGCCTGGATCGCACTGCAACGCTCGATCTTGATATGCTGCGCCGTGATGGCAAGAGCCTGCCCGTCACGCTGGTGCATCGTGTCAGCGCCACACGTGATGGCGCTCCAGGTGAAAGTCGAACCATCGTTCTGTTGCGGACCGGCGAGGGGAATTCTCCAGGTGAGGCAACCGCAGCCGAAATGCGGTTTACGCGCTTTTTCAACAATTCTCCCATGGCCATTGCATCCGTTGACAGCAGCGGCAAGATACAACGCACCAACGCGCCGTTCCTCAGGATGTTCTCTGCGGCTGTCACACGCGATGATCTGGAAAAGGGCACACGGTTTGAAACTGTCGTGCATGAGGCTGACCGCAAGCTGTTTGCCATCGCCCTGGACGCGGCATTTCAGGGGCAGGCGGAGATTGCGCCTGTCGACACCAGGCATGCGGATAATGACGAACGGTTCTTCCGCTTCTTCATCACAGCCGTACTGGATGGCGGTGACAGCACTGAAGCTGCCATTGTCTATGCCGTAGAGACCACGGAACAAAAGGCGCTTGAAGCCCAGATGGCGCAGACACAAAAAATGAATGCTGTCGGCACGCTTGCTGGCGGCATCGCCCATGACTTCAACAATGTTCTGACAGCCATTTTGCTCTCTGCAGATCATTTGCTTTTGTCTCTGCGCCCGTCCGACACCAGTTTTGCCGATCTGATGGAAATCAAGCGCAATGCCAATCGCGCCGCGGTTCTGGTGCGTCAATTGCTGGCATTTTCGCGCAAGCAGACCATGCGTCCTGCAGTCCTTTCCATGACCGATGTGATTGGCGATCTGCGGATGCTCGTGGATCGGCTGACAGGCACGAATGTCAAGCTTGAGCTGGAATTCGGCCGGGATCTGTGGCCTGTCAAAACTGACCTGGGGCAATTCGAGCAGGTGATTATCAATCTGGCGGTCAATGCGCGTGATGCGATGCCGAAAGGCGGGACCATCAAGATCAGCACGGCGAACCTTGAAAGCAAGGATGTCGAAGCACTGAACAACCGCGGAATGGTGGATGGAGATTATGTGATGATCGCGGTCAGTGATGGTGGGACCGGTATGTCGCCTGACCTGATGGAAAAAATATTCGAACCATTCTTCACCACCAAGGACGTTGGCAAGGGCACTGGCCTTGGTCTTTCCATGGTATATGGAATCATCAAGCAGTCCGGTGGTTATATCTATCCGGATTCGGAAGTCGGCAAGGGGACGACGTTCCGCATTTACCTTCCCCGTTTTGTTGAGGATCCGGAGAATTTGCAGCCGGTCCTGGAAGTGGATGCCTCGGCTGCCGCATCCGCTGACAGTGCAGCGCTGGCAAAAGCCTCTGGTACATACAAGGGTGACATGCAGGCGCCGGATCATACGGATCTGACCGGTACCGCGACCGTCCTGTTGGTTGAGGATGAAGAAGCGGTGCGGCGTGGCGGGAAACGCATGTTGGAGACGCGAGGCTATACGGTTCACGAAGCGGCTTCGGGACTGGAAGCGCTGGATATCATCAAGGAACTGGGTGGCGATATTGATATCGTCGTCTCGGACGTGGTGATGCCTGAAATGGACGGTCCATCCCTGTTGCGTGAAGTGCGCAAGGAATACCCGGATCTGAAGTTTGTTTTCGTCTCCGGTTATGCGGAGGATGCATTTGCCAAAAACCTGCCGGAAAATGCGCAGTTCGGCTTTCTTCCCAAGCCGTTTTCGCTCAAGCAATTGGCCACCGTCGTCAAGGAAGTCATTGAAAGTTAATATAAAAATTTAACATTAACGGTGTTTTCAATGCAACTGCCAATTGCTGGCACTGCCCGGCAATAATGCTCACAAACAATCCTGTGAAAGCGTGCTCGTCCAGAGACACGTCATTATTGATTCATCGTGTATGGCCGGTCGCACTATTTCAAGACAGCCCGACGGTGCTTATTTTCGGGTTTTTACGTTGCAGCAAACTCTTGATGCTATCAAAGCACTGCACGAACTGTACGAAGTCGTGCACAGCCTGGAAAAGACCTGCGCGCAATTTGGTTTTGAATATTTTTCTATCATATCCCTTGAGCCTTTGATGCAGACCAAAATGAAATCGTCCGTGTCAAACCCGGCAATGACCCACGTTCTGGCATCCAACTTTCCCAATGCAATCGAGCAAGCCTGTGAATTGGACGTTTCGCAGGCAAGGGGACCGGTTTTCTCAGCGCTTCACCAATCGTCTGCGCCCTTTATGGTCCGGCTAGGTGTAAAGGGTGCCGGAAACGCGGCGCCAATACGTCATGCGGAGCGCGACATCGCCCAGGCAAACTGGCTTGGACAGGCAAATGTGCTCATCCCGATGCTGGGGACGCAAAATGAGCGATGCGTTTTGGGGTTTCATGGCAAGGGCGGCTTGCCGAATGCCAGGAATTTCGCAAAACTGGCACTGCTGGCGTCAGGCCTGTTTGAGCGGTTTTGTGAACTTCGCAAGGTTGAACGGAACGATATACCGGAACTCAGCCAGCGGGAAGCCGAGTGCCTGAGTTGGACCTCCGCAGGCAAAACCAGCCATGAAATGGCCCTTATTCTGGAGATATCCGAGCATACAGTTAATCACTATATCACCCTGGCCTGTCGGAAGCTCAACACTGTCAACCGCATTCAGGCTGTGGCCCTCGCCATCCGTCTGAAAATCATAAAATGAAATCAACAGGCACGGGTTCGCTCGGGATCTCGCCTGTTGGCTGATCCTGCCTATTGGTGATAATAGTTCATCGAGGGAATCAAACCGCAGGCAACAGTGTGGCTTGCATGGCCAGATGCCTCAGGACAGGTGACATTTGAACGTCATTGACGAGCAGAGTCGATCAACGGACAGAATGAACACAAAGCCGCCGTATTGTTGCTGTTCAAGGCAAATTGGCACTCAATAATCAACTGGGACGGGAAAGCCGGATGTACCAAAAAATTGCAATTTCAATGTTCGCTGGCATTTTTCTGTCATCGTGTATGACAACGGATCCCTATACAGGACAACAGCGTGTTTCAAACACGGCAGGTGGCGCGGCACTGGGTGCAGCTGCTGGTGCAGGGCTTGGCCTGCTGGCTGGCGGCAATGACCGTCGCAACGCGCTGGTTGGCGCCGGCATCGGCCTGCTGGCCGGTGGTGCGATCGGCAATTACATGGACCGTCAGGAAGCCGAGTTGCGGGCGCAGCTTCAGGGGACAGGCATCTCCGTAACGCGCAATGGCAACAATCTCGTGTTGAACATGCCATCCAATATTACCTTTGCACTGAACCAGGCGCAGATTGATCCGGGTTTCTATGCAACGTTGAATTCAGTCGGCATCGTGCTGTCAAAATACAATCAGACACTCGTCGATGTTTACGGCTTCACGGATTCGACCGGGTCGGATCAGTATAATCTCAATCTGTCCCAACAGCGGGCCCAGTCGGTATCATCATACCTGAGTGGCCAGGGTATCGACCCCCGCCGCATGTATGTCACAGGATTTGGCGAAGCGCGGCCAATCGCCAGCAATGCGACCGAATCCGGGCGCGCCCAGAACCGTCGTGTGGAAATTCAGATCGTTCCGCTCAGCCAGTAAGCTTTGCGCAGAACGGACATTTGAAAAGGCGTTGCCCGAAAGGCAGCGCCTTTTCTGATTCAATTTGACAATGCGCAGGCAATGGCGGCTGCCAGATGGGCGTTGTTTTTGACAAGCGCTATATTGGTTACAAGACTGGCGCCAGCGGTGATCGTCAGTATTTCCGACAGCAAGAATGGTGTGACCTGCTTGCCCGAGATACCTTTGGATTTGGCTTTTTCCAATGCCTGATTGATGTAGCCCTGCATTTGACTGGCCGGTATCTCGTCTGCAGCGGCAACGGGATTGGCAATCAACATGCCACCACCAATATTCATCGCTGTGCGCATGTTCTGGAAATGGGCGATCTCCTGCGCTGAATCGAGGCGCAATGGGCTGGTGAGGCCGGACTGGCGCGACCAGAAAGCGGGCAATTCATTGCTCCGATAGGTGACCACCGGAACGCCTTTGGTCTCGAGGACTTCCAGTGTTTTTGGGATGTCCAAAATGGCTTTCGCCCCGGCGCTGACCACGATCACCGGCGTGCGGGCCAGCTCTTCCAGATCAGCAGAAATATCAAAACTCTGTTCAGCTCCAAAGTGAACACCGCCAATACCGCCGGTGGCAAAAACCCTGATCCCAGCCAGGGCGGCGGCGATCATTGTGGCTGCAACCGTTGTCCCTCCGGTCCTTTTGGTGGCAATTGCAAAGGGTAGATCAGCGCGTGAGACTTTCATGGCGTTTTGGCTATGCGAAAGCACCTCAAGCGCCTTTTTTTCAAGGCCTATGTGCAAGCTGCCATCCAGAACGGCTATTGTAGCCGGGACTGCGCCTTGCGCACGGATGATGTCTTCAACATCGTTGGCCATATCGAGATTGCCCGGCCAGGGCATGCCGTGTGTGATGATGGTCGATTCCAAGGCCACGACTGGTCTTCCTGCGTCGAGGGCTGCTTTGACTTCGTTCGAATAGATGAGAGGAAAAGAAGATGTCTGGTTCATGGTCGTCCTGATGGGGCTGGTTTGTCGGGTTCTCATGACAGAAAAACGGCTTCGGGGACAAGCGCGAAAGCGGCATGAAGTGTCTGACTATTCAAATCCGGAGGAGAGGCATGAGGTGATTGAACGGTGATCCGGGCCGCCGCAATGCCGAAGCGTACGGCATCACAAAACTCAATTCCGTTGGCCAGAGCGTGCATGGTGGCAGCTGCAAGGGCATCGCCGGCGCCTGTCACGTCGACGAGGGCCTCGATCTCGGGTGGCGAAATTTCGAAGATCCGGTTTTCTTCAAAACCCAATACCGGTTGTGCACCACGAGTAATCACCGCCCGCTTGATCCCTTGGGCTCTCAGCCCCTGCGGCCACAGATCGGATGAGACGGTTTCACCGCAAACAGCTGCTGCTTCTGCCCGGTTCAGGAAAAGTGCGGTCAGATGTTCAAATATGCCTGCAAGCCTGCCGACTTTTGCCGGTGAGATTGCAATGGCGGCAAGGGGCTTGTTTTCCCGGACTGCACTTTCACTGAGGGCCAACAGCGTATCAGCCGGCAGATTGGCGTCACACAGGATGGCGTCACAATCTGCAATGGCGTGGCGAATCGACTTGCGAGACAACATACGGCGGGAAAAAAGATCATAAAGTTCCATGTCGGCCACGGCGATCACCAGATCACCGCTATGCTCCAGAATAGCCGAATAGCTTGGCGTGGCGCGATCCAGAAAGACCTGCGCAAGATCGTTGATGCCGGCCGCTTCCGCGGCGTTTTCAACCAACTGTCCGGTGGCATCGCCGCCTCGAACGCAGACCATGGTCACAAGATTGCCAAGGGCAGCAAGATTGCGGGCAGCATTAAAGCCGCCGCCACCAGGCTCGTCCTGCCATTTTCCGGGGTTGCTCGCACCGGCAATGGTCGTCCCGCTTATCCGTGCGCGTCTGTCCATATGCGCGCCGCCAACAACAAGAAAACGTGTCATGAATACCAAGTCATATTGGGAGGCCTTTTCTGTCGGGGCTTGGCATGTTCCAATGAACCCAATCATGGCTTAAGCCAAGAACGGTGGTTTTACAATTTGGCTGCACTGCAAGGCAGGTGCGAAGCGGCTGAAGAACACATTTGAAAGGCCGACTGCAGGTCTGGCCTGAAGTGCTCAAGCGCACAGAAGGCGAATCGCTTGGGCAGAGATTTTCGCTTTGTTTGCTGCTTGTGTGCTGTTCCTCCAGACGCTGAGTTAAACTCTCTGCGGAAAACAAAAATAGAACACTCCATTAATTCCTCATTTTTTTCATATTCTTAGATGCCTATTGCAATTTTAGAACAAATAGAGTACAAACTTCGCAAGCGGCTTTCATTGCCTGCGGTGCCCATATAACCTAAAGGTGGACAAAATGGCTCAGAATTCATTGCGGCTCGTAGAGGAAAAATCGGTGGACAAAGGCAAGGCACTCGACGCAGCGCTCTCTCAGATAGAGCGGGCATTCGGCAAGGGCTCGATCATGAAGCTCGGCTCCAATGAAAATATTGTCGAGATTGAAACCATTTCGACCGGATCGCTCGGGCTCGATATTGCTCTCGGTGTCGGCGGCCTGCCAAAGGGACGCGTCATTGAGATTTACGGACCTGAAAGTTCAGGCAAGACGACAATGGCCCTGCATACCATTGCTGAAGCACAGAAGGTGGGGGGTATCTGCGGATTTATTGATGCGGAACACGCACTGGATCCGATCTATGCCCGCAAGCTGGGCGTCGACCTTGAGAGTCTGCTGATTTCACAGCCCGATACGGGGGAGCAGGCGCTTGAAATTACCGATACGCTTGTTCGCTCCGGTGCTATTGATGTTCTGGTTATCGACTCGGTTGCGGCACTGACGCCACGCGCTGAAATCGAAGGTGAGATGGGTGATTCCCTTCCGGGCCTGCAGGCGCGCCTGATGAGTCAGGCTTTGCGAAAACTGACCGCTTCGATTTCGAAATCCAATTGCATGGTCATTTTCATCAACCAGATCCGCATGAAAATTGGTGTGATGTTTGGGTCCCCCGAAACCACGACGGGCGGCAATGCGCTGAAATTCTATGCTTCTGTTCGTCTTGATATCCGGCGGATCGGTGCAGTCAAGGACCGCGACGAAGTGGTCGGCAATCAGACACGCATCAAAGTCGTCAAGAACAAACTGGCGCCGCCTTTCAAGCAGGTGGAGTTCGACATCATGTATGGCGAAGGTGTTTCCAAGGTTGGCGAACTGATCGACCTTGGCGTCAAGGCCGGCATTGTGGAGAAGTCTGGTGCCTGGTTCTCCTATAATAGCCAACGTCTGGGGCAGGGCCGCGAAAACTCCAAGACATTCCTGCGGGAAAATCCTGTTCTGGCAGATGAGATTGAGCTGGCCTTGCGGCAGAATGCCGGCCTGATTGCCGAAAAGCTGCTGGAAGATACAGGCCCGGATGATGCCGCCGAGGCATAGGACGGCTCCTATTCGTCGATATCGGTTTTTATAAAACCACCCGCGATCTGAATGATGGTCGGCAGCATTTGAAGATGTTGCCGACCATTGTTTTTGACAATGGTATCGGCTGTCGCGATCCAACCGCGTGGCAGAAATCAAGACTGTCTGGACAGTCCCGCATGGGAGCGATAAAAGCCGAAAGGATTGTCCGCTGCCGGAACCGGCAACGGTCCGCTAAAAACCATATCAAAGGGCGTATCATGAGTGGCGTTAACGACATCAGGTCGGCATTTCTCGACTATTTCGGCAAGAATGGACACGAGATCGTTGCCTCAAGCCCGCTGGTGCCACGCAATGATCCGACATTGATGTTCACCAATGCCGGCATGGTCCAGTTCAAGAATGTTTTTACCGGGCTGGAGCACAGACCCTATACGCGTGCGACGACGGCGCAAAAATGTGTCCGGGCAGGCGGCAAGCACAATGATCTCGACAATGTCGGCTATACGGTGCGCCACCATACATTCTTCGAAATGCTGGGCAATTTTTCATTCGGCGATTATTTCAAGGCTGAGGCGATCGAACTGGCCTGGAAACTGATCACGGGTGAATTCGGCATCGACCGGAAGCGCCTGCTTGTCACCGTCTATCATACGGATGACGAGGCATTTGACCTGTGGAAGAAAATTGCCGGACTGCCCGATGACCGGATCATCCGCATTCCCACCAGCGACAATTTCTGGGCCATGGGTGATACCGGGCCCTGTGGTCCCTGTTCCGAGATATTCTATGATCATGGCGACACGATCGAGGGTGGTCCTCCAGGATCTCCCGGTGAGGATGGTGACCGGTTCATCGAGATCTGGAATTTGGTGTTCATGCAATACGAACAGCAGACAAAGGATTTGCGCATTGACCTGCCGCGGCCTTCCATTGACACCGGTATGGGGCTGGAACGAGTTGCAGCGCTGCTTCAGGGCAAACATGACAATTATGAAATCGACCTGTTTCAGGCGCTGATCAATGCCTCTGTGGAATTCACCGGCGTCAGGGCAGAAGGCAAGGCACGGGCAAGCCACCGGGTGATTGCGGACCATTTGCGCTCATCGTCCTTTCTGATCGCCGATGGCGTTCTTCCGTCCAATGAGGGACGTGGATACGTGCTGCGTCGTATCATGCGGCGTGCCATGCGCCATGCACAGATGCTGGGGGCCCGCGAACCGCTTATGTGGAAGCTTTTGCCATCGCTGATTGCCCAGATGGGGCGGGCCTATCCGGAGCTCGTGCGCGCCGAAGCGCTTATTTCCGAGACATTGAAACTTGAAGAAACACGGTTTGGAAAAACGCTTGAGCGGGGCCTTGGCCTGCTTTCAGAAGCAACCGTCAGCATGGGCAAGGGCGATGAACTCAATGGCGAGACCGCCTTCAAGCTCTATGATACCTACGGTTTTCCGCTCGACCTGACACAGGATGCGCTCCGGCAGCGCGGAATCACCGTGGACGATGCCGGCTTCAAGGCAGCCATGGAGCGCCAGAAAAGCGAGGCCCGTGCCAATTGGTCCGGATCGGGTGACGCTGCAACCGATACCATCTGGCTGGAACTGCAGGATCGCTTGGGAACAACCGAATTCCTCGGCTACGATACCGAACAGGCCGAGGGGATTGTCGAAGCCATTGTTGTAGACGGCGCGGAAGTGGCACAAGCAGGGCGCGGAGATACGGTACAGCTCATCGTCAACCAGACACCCTTTTATGGCGAGTCCGGTGGTCAGATGGGTGATACGGGGATCATCGCCGGTGACGGTGTGCGGATCAATGTCACCAATACCTTGAAAAAGGGTGAGGGGCTTTTCGTTCATATTGGCACCGTGGAAGAAGGTGTCATCAAGTCCGGAGCCGAAGTCATCCTCACGGTTGATCATCAGCGTCGCAGCCATTTGCGTGCCAATCATTCAGCAACCCATCTGCTGCATGAAGCACTGCGTGAAACACTTGGAACCCATGTGGCGCAAAAGGGCTCGCTTGTCGCACCGGATCGCTTGCGCTTTGACATTTCCCATCCCAAGCCGGTGAGCGCTGAAGAGATGGCAGCTGTTGAGAAAATAGCCAATGAAATGGTCCTGCAGAACAGTGCTGTAACCACACGGTTGATGGGCGTTGATGACGCCAGGGCCGAGGGTGCCATGGCGCTGTTTGGTGAAAAATATGGTGATGAGGTGCGCGTGGTCTCCATGGGAACCGCATTGCACGGCGAAAAACAGGGCAGAACCTATTCGGTTGAATTGTGTGGCGGGACGCATGTGCGTGCGACCGGAGACATTGGCCTCGTGCATATTATCGACGAGAGTGCCGTTGGTTCAGGCGTACGCCGGCTTGAAGCCCTGACGGGTGATGCGGCCCTTGATTATCTTTCGCAACAGGATAATCGCGTCAAAGCACTGGCCTCTTCACTGCGCGTTCAGCCAGGCGAAGTGGTTGCACGCGTTGAAACCCTAATGGATGAGCGCAAGAGGCTGGAACGCGAAATCGGTGAGTTGAAAAAGAAACTGGCGATGGGCGGTGGCACGGAAGGTGTTGACGAGACCCGCGAAATCGCCGGCATCAAATTTCTTGGCAAATCGGTGCCGGGTGTTGAACCGCGCGATCTGAAAGGGCTTGCCGATGAGGCCAAAACCACTATTGGCTCGGGTGTCGTAACGCTGATCAATGTTTCAGAAGATGGCAAGGCCAGCGTCGTGGTTGCCGTCACGGCGGATCTGACAGAGCGCTTCAGCGCCGTTGATCTGGTGCGCGTTGCTTCAGCCGCACTTGGCGGCAAGGGCGGCGGCGGACGGCCTGATATGGCGCAGGCAGGCGGACCGGACGGCAGCAAGGCTGACGAAGCCATCGAAGCGGTTGCCACTCAAATCGCCGGTTAGGACATTTTATTGTTCAAACGAAAAAGCCCCGGCACAGACCGGGGCTTTTTTTAGCTTGGAACAGATACCTGTAATCAGGCCGCCATGGCTTTTCCGAGGTTTTCATCAACCTTGTCCAGGAAGCCGATGGTGGACAGCCAAGGCTGGTCCGGACCGATCAGCAGCGCCAGATCCTTGGTCATGTGGCCACTCTCAACTGTTGCTACGCAGACGTCTTCCAGTGTCTGTGCGAACCGTGCCAATTCGTCATTGCTGTCCAATTTGGCGCGATGCGCCAATCCGCGGGTCCAGGCAAAGATCGAGGCAATGGAATTGGTTGATGTTTCCTCACCCTTTTCATGCTGGCGGAAGTGACGGGTTACTGTGCCATGGGCAGCTTCGGCTTCAACGATCTTTCCATCCGGAGTCATCAGCACAGAGGTCATGAGACCAAGTGAGCCAAATCCCTGTGCCACAGTGTCGGACTGTACGTCGCCGTCGTAGTTCTTGCAGGCCCATACATAACCGCCGGACCATTTCAGGTTCGAGGCAACCATGTCATCGATGAGACGATGTTCGTAGGTGATGCCGGCTTCCTTGAACGAATCAAGGAATTCCGCCTCATAGATTTCCTGGAAAATATCCTTGAAACGTCCGTCATAGACTTTGAGGATGGTGTTCTTCGTTGAAAGGTAGACAGGGACCTTGCGCTGCAGGCCGTAATTCAACGATGCGCGGGCAAAATCTTCGATCGACTTGTCGAGATTGTACATGCCCATGGCAATGCCGGCGGCAGGTGCATCGTAAATTTCATGTTCTATTTCCGCACCGTCTTCACCGACAAATTTCATGGTCAGCTTTCCCTTGCCGGGAAATCTGAAATCCGTTGCCCGGTACTGATCACCAAAGGCGTGGCGGCCAACGATAACAGGCTTTGTCCAGCCGGGAACCAGCCGCGGAACGTTTTTGCAGATGATCGGTTCGCGAAAGATGACGCCGCCGAGGATGTTGCGGATCGTTCCGTTGGGAGAACGCCACATTTTTTTCAGACCGAATTCTTCGACACGGTCTTCATCCGGCGTGATTGTCGCGCATTTGATACCGACACCGTACTTCTTGATGGCATTGGCTGCATCAATGGTGATCTGGTCATCGGATGCATCACGCGATTCCATGCCCAGATCGTAATATTTCAGATCAATGTCGAGATAGGGGTGGATCAGTTTTTCCTTGATGAATTGCCAGATGATTCTGGTCATCTCGTCGCCATCGAGTTCGACGACCGGATTTTCGACCTTGATTTTTGCCATTGAAGTGCCTCGTTTTGAATGGAATGGGCCTCGCGCCCGCTGGACTTTAGTGAAGTTTGCGCTCCTATACCATTGTGTTGCGCCAAGGCAAAGGTGCCCGCCCTTGCGATTTCGTATTATACGGGCAAACTGCCAATATTGTTTATTTTCACCCGGCTCCTGCCCCTTTTGACGAGTGTGTCGCCATGGAATTCAAATCGGACTTTTTTGACGACGGCAGGCGCCGCATCCATTATGTGCAGATGGGTGACCCTTCGAAACCGCTGATCCTGTGCCTGCACGGTTTTCCGGAATATTGGGGCGCCTGGCGCGATCTCATGCCCCTGCTCGCAGAGGAATATCACGTCGTGGCGCCTGACCAGCGCGGATTTGCCGAATCGTTCAAACCAACCAGTGTCGAGGCCTATCAGACGCGCTATCTGGTGGAGGATGTTGCCGCACTTGCAGATCATCTGAGTCCAGATCAGCCATTTGTGCTGTTTGGCCATGATTGGGGAACGGCTGTCGCCTATGCCTATGCATTCGGTTTTGCCGAAAGGCTGAAAGCGCTGATCGTGGCAAATGGTGTTCATCCCTATACATTCCAAAAAGCCATTATCGACGACCCGGATCAGCGCGCCGCCAGTCAATATATGACCACTTTGCGGCGCAGGAATTCCACCGAACTGATGAGCCGGGACAATTATGCGCGCACGCTCAACATGATTGCAGGGTTCTCAACCACCGCATGGATGAGCGCAGAAGCAAAAGCCGATTACCTGCGGGCCTGGAGTGCGGAAGGCGCGATGGACACGATGTTGCACTGGTATCGGGCGTCACCCATTATCGTGCCACCTGTAGATCTGTCTGCTTCGGAACTCGAAGGCAAACTGCCGATCCTGTCTATACCGCAGGCAGCGATGTCCGTGCATGTGCCGCACCTTGTCTTGTGGGGGGACCTCGATGAGGCGCTGCGTCCGGTCTGTATGGAGGGGCTTGATCGCTTTTGCAGTGACCTCACTGTCAAAAAGGTCCCAGGCGCCGGGCACTGGATTTTACATGAGAAGCCGGAAGCCGTCGCCGCTTTGGTGCGCGCTTGGCTTGCCGACAAACCTGCCTGACAATGCGCAACGCCTGTGCATTGAGGCCATCTGACGGACAATTTTGACAAAATTCGAAGGGGTGTCGCCTTTCCTGCGCCTTGTGAATATGGCAGTGAACGGGCAGGCAGACGGTCAAGTGGACGGAACAGATGGCAGGCACGGACAAATTACGAACATTGATGACAGAAGGGCCTGCGGTGATTCTCGTGGAGCCGCAACTGGGCGAGAATATTGGCATGGTCGCGCGGGCAATGGCCAATTTCGGACTGTCCGAATTGCGTCTGGTCAAGCCGCGAGACGGCTGGCCCAATGCCAAGGCACAGGCTGCAGCGAGCAGGGCGGATCACGTTATTGAGGGTGCGCGCGTCTTTGACACTTTGGAAGATGCCATTTCGGATCTGAATTTCGTTCTGGCAACGACAGCGCGTGTGCGTGACGGCTTCAAGCCCGTGCGTGGTCCGGTTGAGGCCGCTGTGGCACTGCGCAGTCGTTTTGATTCGGGACAGAAATGCGGCATTTTGTATGGACGTGAACGCTGGGGACTGGAAAATGAAGAGGTCAGCCTGGCGGATGAAATTGTCACTTTTCCGGTCAACCCGGCGTTTGCTTCGCTGAACATTGCCCAGGCGGTCTTGCTGATGTCCTATGAATGGCTGAAAACCGGGCTTGCTCACGAAAATGAAACCGCTTTCCGCGGTCCGGACATGCAGCCAGCTGAAAAGGCGGATATGCAGGGTCTTTTTGATCATCTGGAGGAAGTGCTGGACGCGCGTGGATATTTCAGACCGTTGCAGAAGAAACACAAAATGGTTGAGGCGCTCCGGGCTGTCCTGAGCCGTCAGGGGTTTTTCAAACCGGAGGTGCGTCTCCTGCGCGGCGTCATTCGCTCGCTGGATCTCTACAGCAGGCAAAGACCGCGCGGTAGCGGACCGCCATTGTCAACTGACGCAGACGCATTGGATGCGCCGAGTGAAGGAGACGAGCGACCTTGAGCCAGCAACCCATTCTGGTGTTTGATTCCGGTATCGGCGGGTTGACTGTCCTGCGCGAAGCACGGGTGCTCATGCCGGAACGGCGCTTCATTTATGTTGCCGACGATGCCGGGTTTCCCTACGGCAATTGGGGAGAGGCGGAGCTGACACAAAGGATACTGTCGCTCTTTGCCGAGCTGATTGCCAGATTCCGGCCGGCGCTTTGTGTCATCGCCTGCAACACGGCGGCAACACTGGTTCTTGAACCTTTGCGTTCCGCATTTGCCGATACGCCATTTGTTGGAACCGTTCCGGCGATCAAGCCTGCGGCCGAGCGAACCCGTTCTGGTCTGGTCAGTGTCCTGGCGACGCCCGGCACGGTCAGGCGGGCCTATACGCGTGACCTGATCGAATCCTTTGCATCACGATGCCATGTGCGGCTTGTGGGGTCTGAAAATCTGGCGGGCATGGCGGAAAGATACATTCGCGGCGAGAAAATTTCACGCGATGCGATACAGGCTGAGATCATGCCCTGTTTTGTTGAGAAGCTGGGACGAAAGACCGATATTGTCGTGCTTGCCTGTACGCATTATCCGTTTCTTGCCAATCTGTTCAGAAGTCTTGCACCCTGGCCGGTGGATTGGCTGGACCCGGCAGAGGCCATTGCCCGGCGCGCGCTGTCGCTGGTAACAACGGGTCCATTGGTGTCACACGCGCCTGATCTGGCTATATTCACGTCGAATGACCCGGATTTTGCGATAAAGCGTCTGATGTCCGGTTTTGGGTTGACTCCCGAGCAGATGCGCCATTGACAATCAACGCGCATTGACCTAAATCCGCCCTGTCTCCGGGTGCTTGCGCCCGGTTTTTAATTACGTGTCCCGTGAATGACCGCTTCCATGTGAAAGTTGGATATTCTGTCAGTCGGTAAAAACAGCCGGCAGAGGAGGGCGCGTTTCCTTAAATCGGTCCGGGAACGGATCGGTGCAACTTTTTGAAAGGGAATGCGATGAGTAAGCGCGATTCTTCGAAATACAAAATTGATCGCCGTATGGGCGAAAACATCTGGGGCCGTCCCAAATCTCCTGTCAATCGCCGCGAATACGGTCCTGGCCAGCATGGTCAGCGCCGCAAGGGCAAATTGTCCGACTTCGGTGTTCAGCTGCGTGCAAAGCAGAAGCTGAAGGGCTACTACGGCGATATTCGTGAGAAGCAGTTCCGCAAGGTCTATGATGAAGCAAACCGCCGGAAGGGCGATACACCGGAAAACCTGATTGGTCTTCTGGAATCACGCCTTGACGCGCTGGTCTATCGCGCAAAATTTGTCGCGACCGTGTTTGCGGCCCGTCAGTTCGTCAACCATGGCCATGTCACGGTCAACGGCGTTCGCACGAACATTCCTTCATACCGCTGCAAGCCAGGCGACGTGATTGAAGTGCGGGAAAAATCCAAGCAGCTGGTTTTTGTTCTTGAAGCATCGCAGCTTTCCGAGCGTGATGTTCCTGAATACATTGATGTGGACCACAACAAGATGGTTGCCACTTACGTGCGGGTTCCTGCGCTCGCGGATGTGCCTTATCCGGTGCACATGGAGCCAAATCTGGTGGTCGAGTTTTACTCACGCTGATTTGAGCGCATTCAACTGATTGAAAGCCGCTGGTGCAAACCGGCGGCTTTTTTGTATCCGGCCCATTGCGGCGGAACGGGAAATCATTCAAATCAACAGCTGCAGCTACAATGAAGGGCCGACCAATGGGTATACACGACACAGGCACAGGCGTGTCTCAATCGACCGTGCCGGAGATTGTTGGTCAAGGCACTGATGATCTTGCCGGGACCTGTCATCCATTGTTCCGCAACGCACCGTCTTCTGTCAGCTTCAACAAATTGCGCAAAAGGCTGCTGAGACAGGCCAGACAGGCCATTGCCGATTTTGGCATGGTAGAGCCGGTGGAGGGTCGCCGGCCGCGCTGGCTGATCGGTCTGTCGGGCGGCAAGGATTCCTATGGTCTTCTGGCCCTTCTGCTTGATATGCAGTGGCGCGGACTATTGCCGGTTGATCTGCTTGCCTGCAACCTGGATCAGGGACAACCCAACTTTCCCAAACATATCCTGCCGGATTTTCTGGATTTTCACGGCATCGCCCACCGGATCGAATATCGCGATACCTATTCCATCGTGAAGGAGAAGGTTCCGGAAAACAGCACTTATTGTTCGCTGTGTTCGCGGCTGCGTCGTGGTCACCTGTATCGCGTTGCGCGCGAGGAGGGGTGTGACGCTCTGGTCCTTGGCCATCACCGGGAAGACATTCTGGAGACTTTCCTGATGAATTTCTTCCACGGCGGTCGGCTATCGGCGATGCCCGCCAAATTGCTCAACGACGAGGGTGATGTGCTGGTTTGCAGGCCGCTTGCCTATTGCGCCGAAGATGATCTTGAAAAATTCGCAGTCGCAATGAATTTCCCGATTATTCCGTGCGACCTGTGCGGTTCGCAGGATGGCCTGCAGCGCAATGCGATGAAGGCGATGATTGCGGATATCGAGACCAGAATGCCGGGCCGCAAGGATGCCATGATCCGGGCTCTGGCCAATGTGCGCCCCTCGCATCTGATGGACCGCAACCTGTTTGATTTCGCCAATCTTACAGGCAATCCTGAAGCGGAAGAGGCAAATTGAAACTGGTTCTTCTCGTCGGAAACTGGGCCAGACGGCCGCAACCATGGATTAACGCGGTCATGGGTTAGCGCGGTCCGGCGGGGTTGACAAACAGCTTGCCTTTTTCAGTCCACAGGACGATGGCCAGCGCCAACCAGCCAAACAGCGCCAGACCAGCGGCCAAGGGGATCAAGGTTCCGTTATAGGCCTGCCCTACAAGACCGCCCAGTACTGCGCCGACTGTAAAGGTTATAACCCCCAGCACCGATGATGCGGTTCCGGCAATATGCCCCAGTGGCTCCATGGCGAGTGCGTTGAAATTGCCTGGAACCAGGCCAAAGGCGCCAACGATTGCAGCCAGAAGGATATAGGACACCCAAAAGGGCGGTTGACCGGCAAGGCTGATCAACAGCAGCAAGGTTCCCAGCAGGGCGAAGGCAATGAGAGCGCTGTGCGAGATCAGGCGCATGCCGACGGTGCGCACGATTGCTCCATTTGCAATGTTGAGCACGGCCATGACCGCAGCGTTGAGTGCGAAGGCAAATGCAAACCATTGACCAAGGTCATACATCGACTGAAAAATCTGCTGGGCGGAGACGACAAAGGCAATCAGCCCGCTGAAACACAATGTTGCACCCAGCGTATAGCCCATGGCCAGACGGTTTTTCATAATCTCCATAAAGGCATTGCCGACGCCAGCAAAGGACAATGGCTGACGTTCATTCGGCCGCAATGTCTCCTTGATTCGCAATCCACTCCAGGCGGCCAGGGCCGTTCCGGCAAAACCCAGCACCAGGAATATCCATTGCCATGAGGCAATGTTTGAAATCCATTGTCCCAGAGCTGGAGCCACAACCGGAACGATCATGAATATGGTGAATGTGTAGGACATGACCCGTGCCATATCGCGCCCGGCAAAACAGTCGCGGACGATTGCCATGACAACAATGCGTACGGCAGCAGCGCCGACCCCCTGCGCCAGGCGAAGCGCCAGCAGAACAGCAAAGCTGTCGGCAAATATTGCGGCCATCGAGGCGGCTGCATAGAATAATATTGCCGGAATCAGAATGATATTGCGACCGTATCGGTCTGATAGCGGGCCAAAAAAGATCTGAGCGCCTCCAAACCCAAGCATGAAGACGACAATGATCGCTTGCCGGTCATTTTCATTGGTAACCGCAAAACTGTCGCCAATAAGGGGCAGGACAGGCAACATGATGTCTATGGACAGTCCGACAATCGAACTCAAAGCGGCAATCAGGAAAATGAATTCGCCAAAACCGATGCCGGCGCGGTCGACGAAATTTTTTCTTTCTCCGGCGCTCACGGGTCTGCCTTCAGAATCAGGTGCGCTTTGCATGTCCATTCGTGCCTCTATTCTCCACCCGAATTGCGCCATGGCGCGGCGTGGGTGTTTGAAAGCGTTGGTTTTTCGGCTGTGATCCCGCAACAGGATTGGGCAGTACTCTAAATGCACCACCCGGGTTGATGCTCATCAACAGTTGCGACCTGAATATTCTTTCATAAAACAACGGCATCGTGCAACAGGAATTTGAGGCCTGTTGCACGATGCCGGAAAATAGAGCGATTGCTCGCCTGTCGATCTGGATGGCCGACAGGCGCTGGAGGTTATCGTTCTAACCGGTGTAACCGGCCAGCTTGCTATCGATCACATAGTTGAGGATTTTGACGATCTGCTCGGGTGTTTCCACCACGGCAAGAGCGGCTGCATCCACTTCCTTGAGGGCGTGCTGATGATCGGGACCATGCATGACAATCAGTGCCTTGCCCAGCGCAGAAGCATAACCTGCATCGAAAGCCGCGTTCCACTGCTTGTATTTGTCGCCAAAACGCACGACGACGATATCGGCATCGCCGATCAGTGTGCGGGTGCGAATCGCGTTGACCTGCGCGCCCTTGTGATCATGCCAGAATTTGTCCGGTTCCGCGCCAAGGATGGCAACGCCACAATCATCGGATGCCTCATGATGGGTCACCGGGGCATTGAAAACCACGGGAAGGCCGGCGGCTTTTACGCCGGTCTCAACCTGCTCACGCCAGTCAGAATGGATTTCCCCGGACAGATAGACATTCCATTGACGCATCAGGCTGCGCCTTTGACGGCTACGCCCTTTTCAACCATGTGTTCCTGCAACTCGTTGGCCTGGAACATTTCACGGATGATGTCGCATCCACCGACGAACTCTCCCTTGACGTAAAGCTGCGGGACGGTCGGCCAGTTTGAATAATCCTTGATGCCCTGTCGCAGATCATCATCTGCAAGCACGTTGACACCCTTGTATTCAACACCAAGATAATCGAGGATTTGCACCACCTGACCGGAAAATCCGCATTGCGGAAATGCTGGTGTGCCCTTCATGAAAAGAACCACATCGCTGGTTTTGACTTCGTTGTCGATAAAATCATTTATGCCCGTCATCTCACATACCTCGTGTCTGCCGGGGTTAAGGCCCGGAGTTTGTCCTGTCATCGTAAATAGACCCGAACCGTTGTGATTTCCAGCCCTGATCCGCTGCAAAATGCTTTGGGCGGCGGACAAGGTGCTGCAGCGGTGGGTGTCGGGAAGGAATTTCCTAGCGAAAGTCTTTGCGTGAAAAAGAAACGTCTGCAGTCTTATCCGCAGCTTGGATTTTTTGTCAGACCATAGGTGCAGAACACACCTGATGGAGACCGGCTGAATGGATTTCGAAGGCAACTTCCTCAGCGTGTACCGGAATATTCCTGGCTTCCTGACCTATTAATCGGGGGCACTTGTCTGAAGCGCCAAGGCATGCAGTACACCGCCCATATTGCCTTGCAGGGCTTGATAGACCATCTGGTGTTGCTGTACGCGGCTCTTGCCACGGAAGCTTTCGGCGACGACCTCGGCGGCATAATGGTCACCGTCGCCTGCCAGATCTCTGATCGTTACCACGGCATCCGGTATGGCTGCCTTGATCATTGTTTCTATGTCTCCAGCGCTCATGGGCATGGTTTCATTCCTGTCTGTGTCATTGTCATTTCGGTTGCCGGCAATCAGTCTATCAGGCTTTGGGCAATATCCCTGTCCATATAGTCCGGGAACCAGGATTCATGTGCATTGCGCAATTGCTCTACTGATATGGAGAGCAGGTCATTGATCGTCAATTGATCATCGCCAACAGTGCCAATCTGTCGGAACGGCACACCGGCCCCTTCGGCACTCATACAGAAGAAATTGGCCATATCGGCAGAAATGGTCACCACATAGCGGGCCTGGTCCTCACCAAACAATTGCCCGTGGGTCGGAGCGATTTCGCAATCGATTTCCACTCTCATGCCTTTATTGGCGGCCATGGCCATTTCGGCCAGGCAAAGCGCCAGGCCTCCATCGGAAATATCGTGGCAGGCACTGAGCTGACCATTGCGAATGGCCGAGCGGACGAAGTCGCCGTTGCGCTTTTCGACATTGAGGTCAACCGGGGGCGGGGGGCCATCGGCCCGTCCGAGACAGTCGCGCATATAGACCGATTGGCCCAGATGTGTTCCGTCGCCGCCCAGCAGAACAATCGTGTCGCCAACTTTTGCGCCGCCGATGGTTGCCATCTGTGACCAGTCAGGAATGAGTCCAACACCGGCTATGGTCGGTGTCGGCAGGATCGCCTCGCCATTGGTCTCATTATAGAGCGATACATTGCCCGAAACGATGGGGAAGCGCAGGGTGGTGCAGGCATCTCCGATCCCTTCAATGGCCTTGACCAATTGTCCCATGATCTCCGGGCGTTCCGGATTGCCGAAATTGAGGTTATCGGTTGAAGCCAATGGTTCCGCACCGGTAGCGGTGATGTTTCTCCAGCATTCCGCAACGGCCTGTTTGCCACCTTCATAGGGATCGGCCTCGCAATAGCGCGGTGTCACGTCGGAAGAAAATGCCAGGGCTTTGGTCGGGTGGCCGTCAACCCGTACCACGCCCGCATCACCGCCTGGCAATTGCAGGCTGTTGCCCTGTATCAGCGTATCATATTGCTCATAGACCCATCGGCGCGAGGAATTGTTCGCCGAACCCAGTAGCGACAGAAGTGCCTTGCCATAATCTTCGGGCTCTTCGATGTTTTGCGCCGGAAGCGGAGAATATAATCCGGTTTCACGCCATGGCCGGTCATATTCCGGTGCCTCGTCTCCCAATTCCTTGATTGGCAGATCAGCGACGAGATCCCCGGCATGGAAGATTCGAAAACGCAGGTCGTCAGTCGTCTTGCCGACAATGGCGAAATCCAGCCCCCATTTCACGAAGATGGCCTTTGCTTCCGCTTCCATTTCCGGGCGCAGAACCATCAGCATGCGCTCCTGGCTTTCCGATAGCATCATCTCGTAGGCGCTCATGTTTTCTTCGCGAACCGGAACCATGTCCAGGTTCAGTTCCACGCCGAGATCGCCCTTGGCGCCCATCTCGACAGCCGAACAGGTCAGCCCGGCCGCGCCCATGTCCTGAATGGCGATGACAGCGCCCGATGCCATCAGTTCAAGGCTTGCCTCCAGCAGGCATTTTTCGGTGAAGGGGTCGCCAACCTGAACTGTGGGGCGCTTTTCCTCGATCATTTCATCAAATTCGGCAGAAGCCATCGTGGCGCCGCCAACACCATCACGCCCGGTCTTTGCACCCAAATAGACAACCGGCAGACCGACGCCTTCGGCTTTGGAATAGAAGATCGCATCGGTTTTTGCCAGGCCTGCTGCGAAGGCATTGACCAGGCAATTGCCATTGTAGCGCGCGTCGAACTCGACTTCGCCACCGACTGTCGGGACTCCGAAGGAATTGCCATAGCCGCCGATGCCGGCGACAACGCCGGCAACAAGATGGCGTGTCTTGGGGTGGTCGGGTTCGCCAAAGCGCAACGCATTCATGGCTGCAATTGGCCGGGCGCCCATGGTGAAGACATCCCGCAAAATGCCGCCCATGCCGGTTGCAGCGCCCTGATAGGGCTCGATATAGGACGGATGGTTGTGGCTTTCCATTTTGAAGACGACGCAGTCACCGTCACCGATATCGACCACTCCGGCATTTTCGCCGGGTCCCTGAATGACCTGAGGTCCTTCAGTGGGCAATGTGCGCAGCCATTTCTTCGATGACTTGTAGGAACAATGCTCATTCCACATGGCCGAGAAAATGCCGAGTTCGGTAAAACTCGGCTCACGGCCGATCAATGCGAGAATACGTTCATATTCATCCGGTTTAAGGCCGTGGGCTTCGATAAGTTCCGGGGTAATCTGAATTTCGTTTGGGATGGTCATGTCCGGTTTCAATAGGTTGATTGTGTCAGGTGGCGGAATTGCATGTAGTGGACCCTTTGGTCCAGTCCCTGATGTCAGCGACCATGAGATTGCCGGTAGGGGAGAACAGCAAGGCACCGTAGGCTTTTATCGTAGCCGGATCGCCTTCCGCCTCAATGACGGCAAGTGGTCGGTCTTCGGGCTTGTTGCGCGGAACCAGCAGGATACGTGGGCGGCCGGTCAGGGAATTGAGCTCCATGGCAAGCCGGTATGGCTTGAAATTCCTGTTGCCCGACCTGAACCAGCATTTGCTGGCCGTCAGGGCGATGCGCTCCATGGCCGGCAGCGCCGGTTCCGATGCCTGGAGAGTCAGATTGCCGGGGCCCGGTCCATCACTCTGGCAGCCGGTCAAAAGTCCAGTGGCCAGCAGACCCATCCATATGATGGAAAGGGCCGGACGCGAAACGCGACGTCTTGGTGCTTCAGCAGTATGTGTGCCAACCGGGGTCACGTTAATTCCTCACAACAGAGCGACATTTTAACTGGTCAGGCAGCGATTCCCAGCGCGGCACTGAACAGGGCGTAACCGTCATTGCCGCCGTGGGCGGCCTCGATCAGATTTTCCGGGTGCGGCATCATGCCAAGAACATTACCATTCTTGTTGATGATACCGGCGATATCATTGACGGAACCGTTGGGGTTTGTGCCGTTTGCATAACGAAACACCACCTGCCCATTGTCTTCCAGTTGCTTGAGCGTTTCGCTCTCGGCAAAATAATTGCCGTCATGATGCGCGACCGGGCAACGTATGATTTCGCCCTGCCTGTATTGCCCGGTAAAAACCGTGTCGGCATTGGTGACTTCAAGCTGAACCTGCTTGCAGACGAATTTGAGCGAGGCATTGCGCATCAGCGCGCCAGGCAAGAGACCGGCTTCAACCAGAATCTGGAAGCCATTGCACACGCCAAGCACGCGGGTTCCACTGGCGGCCTTGCGCCTGACCGCATCCATGACCGGCATGCGCGCGGCGATGGCGCCACAGCGCAGATAATCGCCGTAGGAAAAGCCACCGGGTATGACGATCAGATCGACATCGGGAATCTCGGTTTCGGTCTGCCAGATGGTAACGGGGGCCTCGCCGGAGATTTTGGTCAATGCAGCAATCATGTCCCGGTCACGGTTCAGGCCAGGAAGGAGTAGAACAGCAGATTTCATGGTCAAAGCTTTGCGGGTCTGGAATTGGGTACGGTTCTTCCGCCTTTTACCGCATATGATCAGCAATTGCGATAGCTGTTGCTTTGCTATTGAGTGCCTTGTATCGTCCAGATAGTTTACACTTAAAATAAATGCCGATCGAACCGTTGCAACCAAGCGACGGGGGTCGAGGCGGTTTGCACAGCTGATTGGATGGAGAGCATTTTGACAGAAGATAACAGCCGGGTTGAGAGTGACATGGCACTCGATTTCAAGGGGCGCATGGCCTATGGCGATTACCTCAAGCTCGATACGTTGCTGTCTGCTCAGGTGCCGCTCAGCGACCAGCAGGATGAGAAACTTTTCATCATTGTCCATCATGTGCAGGAACTCTGGCTCAGCCTGATTATTCACGAGCTGGAATTTGCCATGCAGAATATGCGTGACGGCAAAGCGGGAATCGCTTTCAAGGCACTGGCGCGGATCTCTCGAATCCAGGAACAATTGATCTCCGCATGGGATGTGCTCTCGACCCTGACACCATCGGACTATCTGACATTTCGCGATACACTGGGGCAGGCCTCGGGCTTTCAATCCTACCAATACCGATTGGTGGAAATCCTTTTGGGTGCAAAAGACGAGCGCATGCTGGCACCGCACCGCCATACACCACAGGTCTATGCGCGCCTTGAAGCGGCATTTCGAGGACCAAGCATTTATGATGAGGCCATTGCCCTGGTCAAACGCTCGGGCCTGGACGTGCCTGATTCTCTGCTGAACCGTGATTTTTCGAAGACACATAGCTACAGCGATGCGCTTCACGATATCTGGCTGCAGGTATACCGGGAGCCTGAACGATATTTCGAGCTCTATGAACTGGCCGAAGAGCTTGTGGACGTAGAGGATCATTTCCAGCAATGGCGTTTTCGTCACATGAAAACAGTCGAGCGAATCATCGGACACAAGAAGGGCACTGGAGGCTCATCGGGCGTGGGTTATCTCAAAACGGCACTGGATCGGACGTTTTTTCCGGAACTGTGGGCTGTTCGCACGGATCTTTAAAAAGGTCGAAAGAGAGCGTCGTTCAGATCAATTCGATGGCGTAATCTTCAATCACGGTATTGGCCAGCAGCTTCGCGCACATCTCATCGAGCTGTTGGCGCGCAGCTGCTGCATCAGTGGTTGAGAGTTCCAGATCAAAAACCTTGCCCTGTCTGACATGGCCAATGCCTTCAAAGCCCATTGATCCAAGCGCACCTTCGATGGCTTTTCCCTGAGGATCAAGAACACCATTTTTCAAGGTTACAGTCACTCGCGCCTTAATCACAGACTTTTTCCTTAACTTATGCGTTGCCATATGCCCGTTTGAGCAATAGCAGCTATTTGACAAGAACCGGGCCGGTCCCGCGAGGTGGCTCATTCTTGTTGACAATGCCCAGGCGCCGAGCCACTTCCTGATAAGCCTCGACGAGGCCTCCCATATCGCGGCGATAGCGATCCTTGTCCATCTTGTCCTTGGTCTCGACATCCCAGAGGCGGCAATTGTCAGGCGAGATTTCGTCAGCGATGACAACCCTCATGGTGTCTCCCTCAAACAGCCTGCCGCATTCAATCTTGAAATCCACAAGCTGGATGCCGACGCCGAGGAAAAGACCACTGAGAAAATCATTCACCCGAATGGCCAGCGCCATGATGTCATCTATTTCCTGCGGGCTGGCCCAGCCGAACGCCGTAATGTGCTCTTCGGAAACCATCGGGTCATCAAGTGCATCGGCCTTGTAATAGAACTCGATGATCGAGCGCGGCAGAACCGTACCCTCTTCAAGACCCAGTCTTTTTGACAGCTGACCAGCGGCAATATTGCGCACTACCACTTCCAGCGGGATGATCTCAACTTCCTTGATCAACTGCTCGCGCATGTTGAGGCGCCGAATGAAGTGTGTCGGAATGCCGATTCGGTTCAGATGGTTGAAGATATATTCTGAAATACGATTGTTCAGCACACCTTTGCCTTCGACAACATCATGTTTCTTGTTGTTGAACGCGGTGGCATCATCTTTGAAAAACTGTATGAGGGTTCCTGGTTCAGGGCCTTCATAAAGTATTTTGGCCTTGCCTTCGTATATGCGGCGGCGACGCTTCATGGTTCACTCTGTTTCTGCAGCGGGATAGTCGCATGCTGCGTCGAATGGCGACAGTTTAGGTATGATCTAGCCCATAGCCAGGCATTTCACAATCGCTTGAAGTCTGCATTTTGGCCGAAATGCCGTGTTATTTGATAATCGGCCAACGCAATGATTGATCTTTCGGCGCGCTTTTGGTTTACACGTATGAAACGAACAGCCAGGACGGCTGTTTATCAGGATAATTTCGTCGACCTTCGGGAGTACTGACTATGAGCGGCATGGACGATCGCAGTGATGCCTTTGAGAATAAATTTGCCCATGACGCGGAACTGCGTTTCAAAGCAGAGGCACGGCGTAACAAACTATTGGGTATGTGGGCTGCAGCCTTGATGGGCAAAGCTGGCGAAGAGGCTGAGGCCTATGCAAAGGAAGTTGTCATATCCGATCTTCAGGAAGCTGGCGACGAGGACGTCTTTCGCAAGGTGAAGGGGGATCTTGAAGCGGCCAATGTTGAACAGTCCGATCATCAGATCCGCCGCACCATGGACGAGTTGTTGCAAACCGCCAGGGCACAGATCATTTCGGAATAGTGCAATTGCGGAAAACCGTTTCCAACGGTTTTCCGCAACGCAAAGCTTCAAATCAGAAGGTCGGGTTTAAAAACCTGACCAAGTTTATTCTATCTGACCCAGTGCTGTCGTGATGTCAGGCCTTTAACTGGCCCAGAAACTTGGCAAGGACCATCAATCCTTCCGGCCAGGGCCCAAAGCCCGAGGCGACATCGATGTGTCCGGCTTCGCCTGCATCCATGAACAATGATCCCCAGGCCGCAGCGATGTCCTCAGCCACGTCCAGGCTGCAATAGGGATCATTTTTGCTGGCAATCACGATAGAGGGGAATGGCAAGGGATCACGGCTGTAGGGTCCAAATGTCATCAGATGCCGCGGGCGGATTTTCGGATTGGCCACATCTGGCGGGGCCACCAGCAAGGCACCGGCAATCTTTTTGCTGAACTGGGGAATGGCCTGAACAGAGGCCGCCACGCCAAGAGAATGTGCGATCAGAACAGCTGGCCTGACGGACGCATTGACAGCGCGGGCTATTTCCTGCGTCCATTCTTCACAAACCGGCTTTTCCCATGATTGCTGCTCAACCCGGCTTGCGGTGGACAATTTCGTTTCCCAACGACTCTGCCAGTGCTGCGGACCGGAATTCTTGTATCCGGGCACAATCAGAATGTCGGCCTCAGATGCTTTCATGACAGACCCCGTGCTATGGTTATTGCGCTGTTTGTTTCTGTGGCACGGCTCATCGGTTTGTTGAATTGATGATCCGTCCCATTGTGTTTTTTCAGACCAAATGCATGAAAAATTTCACACTTTTCCTGATGTGCCTGCGCCGAAGACCCGATTGAATATCGTATCGACATGTTTGGTATGATAGCTCAGGTCAAACAGTTCCGAGATTTCAGCCTCTGACAAGACTGCGCGAACATCCTTGTCAGCCAGCAGTTCGGCAAGGAAATCCTTGCCCTCTTCCCAAACGCGCATGGCGTTGCGCTGAACCAGGCTGTAGGCATCTTCGCGGCTTACACCTGCCTGGGTGAGGGCCAAGAGGACTCGTTGCGAGTGAACCAGTCCCTTGAACTTGTTCATATTGGCCATCATGTTCTCGGGGTAGACAAGCAATTTGTCGATCACGCCGGTCAGTCGTGCGAGGGCAAAATCCAGTGTGACTGTTGCATCGGGTCCGATCATGCGTTCCACTGATGAATGGGAAATGTCGCGCTCGTGCCAAAGGGCAACGTTTTCCATGGCTGGCAGTGCAAAGGCCCGGACCATGCGTGCGAGGCCCGTGAGGTTTTCGGTGAGCACCGGATTGCGTTTGTGCGGCATGGCCGATGAACCCTTCTGCCCGGGGGAGAAATACTCCTCTGCTTCCAGCACCTCGGTGCGCTGCAGATGGCGGATTTCAACCGAAAGCCGCTCCACGGAAGAGGCAATCACACCCAGTGTCGCAAAGAACATCGCGTGTCGGTCGCGCGGGATGACCTGCGTCGAGATCGGTTCGGCGACAAGCCCCATGGCTTTGGCGACATGTTCCTCAATGCGCGGATCGATGTTGGCAAAGGTTCCCACAGCTCCCGATATGGCGCAGGTCGCGATTTCTTCGCGGGCGGCCAACAGCCGCTTTTTGCACCGTTCGAATTCCGCAAAGGCAAGCGCCAGTTTGAGACCGAAGGTCGTCGGCTCGGCATGAATGGCATGGCTGCGCCCGATGGTAACGGTGTCCCTGTGCTCGAAGGCCCGCCTTTTCAAGGCGTCGAGCAGTTTTTCCATGTCAGCAAGAAGGATGTCCGTGGCTTTGACCAATTGAACGTTGAAGCAGGTGTCGAGTACATCGGATGACGTCATTCCCTGATGAATGAAACGGGCATCGGGACCGACGATTTCCGCCAGGTGGGTCAGAAAGGCAATGACGTCATGCTTGGTCACAGCTTCAATTTCATCAATGCGGGCCACATCGAAAACGGCTTTGCCACCCTTGTCCCAGATCGTCTGCGCGGCTGACTTCGGAATCACACCCAGTTCGGCGAGCGCATCACAAGCGTGCGCCTCAATTTCAAACCAGATGCGGAACTTGGTTTCCGGCGACCAAATAGCGACCATTTCGGGACGGGAGTAACGGGGTATCATGGGCAACACTCACTGGTGACATCGTTGGATTTATCTGGCGGCGTGAACCGCTCACTTCAATTGATCGGGAAATTGCCCGGCCAACAGAACCAAACATCGTGTCTTCAAACAATGGATGGTTCGGTGGTTTGTCTGCGCGCTTCATGCTGCAGAACTGCTTCATGTTTTCTTTGCAGCGCTCTAACAGAATTCGCCTTTGTTCTCAACGCATCCTTTTGGCGATCCAGAAGCTGGTAGCGATCAGACATACAAGACCGACCGGCAGAAAGTAGCGAAGGCCGATAACTGCAAATTGAAACAGAGCACTGGCTGTGGTAAAAGCCAGTTGATAGGCCCATGCGATCGAAAGGAATTCTCCTTTCCACCCGGCATAAAAACTCCAGTAGATGATGGCGTAGAGACCGGAAGTGCAGGCGATGGTTGCCACGATGAGGCAGACAAATGCCGATGCGAAGCGGACTTCGGCAGGTCTGCGAAGGCCGAGAAATCGTGCCGCGCAAAGCGCCATCGGGAAAGCGATTGTCCCTCCGGCAAAATAGAGCGCGGCGAGGCTTGCTCTATGTGACGTAAAGCCGCCCATCATCACTTCCAGCCCAACATAGAGTGATAGCGCCATAGCGCAGCCCCAAAAGAGCGCACCGGATATCAAAGAGAAGGGTGAAGGCAGTGCATCGCGGGAACGGGCGAAAAAATGATCGCCGCGCCCGCGCGAAGTTCTATCCTCAGGCGGCAAGCCGCAAAACTCCGTTTTTCATCACCTTCATTTGCCCTGTGCCTTTTGGGCAGCGGACCGGATGGCCGTTATGCGTTGTCTGTACGCATCTTGCGAACCACCGGAGAAGATTGCGGAACCGGCGACAAATGCATTGATTCCAGCGGCTGCTGCCTGGGATGCCGTTTTTTCATTGATGCCGCCGTCGATCTCCAGATCAATCGGGCGATCACCAATCATTGCCTTGATGTTTTTGGCTTTCTCCAGAACGGCCGGGATGAACTTCTGTCCTCCGAAACCCGGATTGACGCTCATGACCAGAACCAGATCAACCTCATCCAGAACGTATTCAATGACGCTTTCCGGTGTCGCGGGATTAAGGGAGACACCTGCCTTTTTTCCAAGTGCCCGAATCGCCTGCAGCGAACGGTGAAGATGCGGTCCTGCTTCGGCATGGACTGTGATGATGTCACAGCCGGCTTTTGCAAAGGCTTCCAGAAAAGGATCACAGGGGGCTATCATCAGATGACAGTCAAATATGGCATCGCTGCAGGGGCGCACAGCCTTGATGACATCTGCGCCATAGGAAATATTCGGAACGAAATGCCCGTCCATGACATCAAGATGTATCCAGTCGGCGCCGGCGCTTGTTACATCGCGCACTTCCTGGCCAAGATTTGCAAAGTCGGCGGCAAGGATTGACGGTGCGATCTTTATCGGGCGATTCATTTCAGGCTCCGTGCAATAGCAATTTGATCGGGCCATAACACTATCAGGCGGACGAAACAAACTTCAAAACATGCCGCCTGTCTTTGCTGCAAGCGCTCTACTTGCCGAATTTTGATTTCCAGGTGGGCAGCATGTCGTTGGGTTGAGCTGTGGCGTGGTAGACACCTCTGGCTATGGCCCGTGACATCACCGCAGCAGCGCCGGCACACAGGTCGAGGAAACCATTGACGTCCAGTTGTTTGCCGCTCTTTCCGGTGGCCAGGGAAAAGATCAGGTCACCGTCAAAGGGGGTGTGCGAGGGCCAAATGGCGCGGCTGAAACCGTCATGAGCCGCTATCGCGAGACGTTTTGCCTCAGCCTTGGTCATCACTGCATCCGTCGCTATCACGGCAATGGTCGTGCTGGCGCCTTCCGGGCTGTGGTTGTCGCGAAACTTGATCCGCAGGTCCGTCGTGGATTGGGGCAGGGGGGAGGGCAGCCCGAGCCCACCGAATTCGCCGTCCACTTCAAAGGGTGCCGCCCAGAAATGCGCACCGCCGGCCACATTGGTGGTTCCGACCGCGTTGACAGCCACAAGCGCACCAAGTGTGACACCATTGTCCATCACCAGGGAAGCGGAGCCGAGGCCGGCTTTGAGATCAGCCGTCAAGGCGCCGGTTCCGGCTCCAGCGGTTCCTATCTGGAATGCGCGGCTGGCCGAATTTGCGGATGCGTACCCCATTTCCCGGTAGGGAGGGTAGCGACCCCAATCCTTGTTGCCGCCATTGGCCAGGTCGAAAAGAATGGCGCTGGGCACGATGGGGACACAAAAGCCGGCAACCTCGAAACCGATATTCCTCTCGCGCAAGGCCGCCTGCACCCCGGTGGCGGCATCCAGGCCATAGGCCGATCCGCCGGAAAGCACCAGGGCATGAACGCTGTCCACGGTATTGTGGGGCTCCAGAAGGTCCGTGTCCCGGGTGCCCGGAGCTCCGCCGAGTACCTGCACAGATGCCACAGCGCCGCCCTCGCAAAGGACGGTCGTCACACCTGAATTCAAATCGGTATCCTGCACATTGCCGACCAGCAAGCCTTCGACGTCGGTGATCAGATTGCCTGGACCCGTTGTTTTCATTGGTTCTCTCCGTTGGAATAGACCGGCGTCATTCTGGCTGCCAGATTGGCTGGAATAAATGTGTTGTCCTTCCAGACCATAAGTTCGAAAGGGTTGTCTTTACGCTCACCGGAGGCATCAAATTCGATCATGCCGATGGCCGTCGTAAATTTTTCCCTTTTGAGTACCTGCGATATCGGTACAGAACGGGCGATGGATACAGCTTTGGCTGCCAGCAAAATCTGACCAGCGGCATAGGCAGGAATTGTATAGCCGTTTGCCGAAAGATCGGCCGAGTCAAATTGTGCAACGGCCTGCCGGGCACTGGGCAGATATTGTGGTTCGGGAAGTGTCACAGCCAGAACGCCTTCGGCAAGGTCGGGTTCACTGCTCGCCGCTTTCAGCGCATCACCACCAAGGAATGTCAGATTGAAACCGGAGGCAATGCTGTCGCGGGCAATCGTGGCTGTGTCCTGTCTGTCCCCACCGATGAAAATATGGGTGGCACCGGATTTCTCCAGCCGTTTGACGAGGCCGAACTGTTTTTCCTGCGACGGTCGGAAGTTATCTATGAAGATCGGGGACAGTCCCTTTTCCTCAAGCATGAGCCGCACGGATTCGGCAAGTTCGCGACCATAGATCGTTCCATCGTCGACAAGGGCCACAGGTTTGCCGTGCCATTGTGTGGATATGGCTTGTGCGATCATGCGTGTTTCATCGTCCGCACGCGGTGCCAGTCGATAAAACAGCCACCCGTTTCGCTCGCTGTCTTCGGCAATGATTTGGGCGCGCGCACCGAGTGTTATGGCCGGGATCCCCTCCGACGACAAAATGGGCAAGGCCGCACTGAGGCTTTCCATACACAAAAAACCGATGACGGCATCCACATCGGCTTCGGCAAAAGCGCTGGCGGCATCGGTTCCTCCCGCGGCGTCGCAGGTGTCAGGCTCAATCAGGACCTCCGAAATATCGAGATTTGTGCTGCTGGCGAGCATATTGATGCCGTTGACAATCTGGTTTCCCAGTATCGAAAATGCACCATCTTCTGGTTTCATGATGCCAATGCGAAGGCCTTGATCGGCAGATTGTGCCATGGCCGGTGCGACAACGGTGTGGCCTGCACTCAGGACACAGGCTGCGAGGACATATGGTAACCAGAGTTTCATCAATTTCGATCCAGTGCGCGTCATTCGTCCATTCGGGAATTCACGTCTCATCTCGATGATAGATTATCCGCTTCAGCGATAACAGATCAGCAAAGGGCAACCAAGTCGAACATGCGTATTTGCTTCTGTGCAGCACGATAATCAATGCTGTGATGGGGGCAGGCAAACGTGCCGTCAATCACCATGCAACAGGCTTCAAGATGGCGATTCGCAAAATTTAAACTCTGCCAATGGTTACAATAAAAAGAGATATCTCTATGTATGCCATCAATGAAACACGTCTGGCCTCAAAGACCAATGCCACAAAGGCAGCTTGGCCAGGAACCGGCGCCATGACGATTGGAGACTATGGGTGTTGAAAACAAAAACCGTCGGGTCCAGCGACTACAGGGATGCCATGGCCCATTATGCGGGACATGTGCAACTTGTGACCACCGCGCACGCGGGCCAGCGCCGTGGTGTGACGGTTACAGCCGCCTGTTCGGTGTCTGACGATCCGCCGACCGTTCTGGTATGCCTCAACAAGAGCAATCCCAACAATGCGATCTTCCTGGAAAGCGGCAGGTTCGCGCTGAATACGCTGGCGGTTCAGCATCAGGACATGGCTGCCGCTTTTGCGGGCTTTGAGAACAAGCTGGCCGATGCCCGTTTTGCAATGGGTGAGTGGGATACACTTTCGAGCGGGTCTCCGACGCTGACTGATGCGCTCGCAGTGTTCGACTGCATCATCAAGGAGCACACGATCATGGCGACCCATATGGTTCTTTTTGGAGAAGTGGTCGGACTGCGCATTGGAAACCGGCAATCTTCACTTCTATTCATGGACCGGGAGTGGCGAAGCCTGTAGCCTGCAAACTTGAACCTTGAATGAGGGCGCTGACCGTGCCCTTTCTACTCTCTGCCGAAGGATACAGCTTTGAACAATCCTCAAAGTGCAATTCCCAGTTCCATCGATGAAACGCTGGCGCTGCTGACGAGCCAGGATTATGTTGCCAGCAGGGCGCTTGCGACCGTGCTGTTCCTCAGTCTGCGTATGCGCCGTCCACTACTGCTGGAAGGTGAAGCGGGCGTTGGAAAGACGGAGATTGCCAAGGTGCTTTCCGCCGGGCTGAACAGGCCGCTTATTCGTCTGCAGTGCTATGAGGGGCTGGATATTTCGACAGCGGTCTATGAGTGGAATTATCCCGCTCAGATGCTGGAAATCCGGATGTCGGAGGCGGCTGGAATATCGGATCGCTCAGCCATCGAGCACAATATATTTTCCGACCGCTATCTGATCCGTCGTCCGATATTGCAGGCGCTTTCATCGGTCGATGGGGCAGCACCGATATTCCTGATTGATGAATTGGACAGGACGGATGAAGCATTTGAGGCCTACCTGCTGGAGTTGCTCTCTGAGTATCAGGTCACCATACCGGAAATCGGTGTCATCAAGGCCGAAGAGCCACCCATTGTGATCATCACGACAAATCGTACCCGTGAAATCCATGACGCGTTGAAAAGGCGTTGTCTTTATCATTGGGTTGACTATCCGCAGGCCGATGCAGAGTTGGAGATTGTCCGGCGCAAGGTGCCTGGTTGCAACAGGCAGCTTTCGCAGGAACTGGTCGCCTATGTGCAGAAATTGCGTGAACTTGATCTGTTCAAAAAACCGGGTGTGGCGGAGACCATTGACTGGGCGACAGCCTTGACCGAGTTGGACAGTGTGGCGCTGGATCCCGAAATCATTTCCGATACGATCGGTGCCCTGTTGAAATACCAGGATGATATTGCCCGGATCGAAGAGGGTGACGGCAGAAAAATACTCGATGAATTGAAGTCAGAAATAGCGGACGCGTGACGATCTGCGGAGCAGGGCGCTTTGGCTGAAGGCAACAAACAGGAATTGGTTGAAGGACGGCTCGCGGACAATATTGTCTATTTTGCCCGCACGCTGCGTCGCGCCGGCATGCGGGTCGGACCAGCGGCGGTGACGGATGCCATAAGGGCACTGTCGATTGCCGGGATTGGATCGCGCGAAGACTTTTACTGGACCTTGCACCCGATATTCGTCAACCGACACGAAGATCATGCCGTTTTTGACGAGGCATTTCGTCTTTTCTGGCGTTCGCGTGATCTGATCGAAAAAATGATTGCCATGTTTTCCCCGGTTGCCCCGGACTACCGCAACCGGGAAAAACAACGGGCGGCACAAAGCCGCGTCGATGAAGCCTTCCACAAGAACAGGGAAAAGCCCCGCCCGGTCAATGAAGACCCGGAAATCGAGGTGGATGCGCGGTTTACCAGTTCGGGCAGTGAGGTTTTGCGCACAATGGACTTTGCGCAGATGACGGCAGATGAAATTGCGCGGGCAAAACGTATAATGTCACAGCTTGTTCTGCCGAATGATATGGTGCGCACCCGGCGCTTCCGGCAAACCCATAGGAAGGCGGTGGTTGATCCGCGGTCAACCATGCGCACGGCGCTCAAAACCGGTGGATCGCTGATCCTGCCCAAGTTTCGCCAGCAGCGCATGGTTCATCCGCCGCTTGTGGTGCTTGCCGATATATCGGGCTCAATGAGCCAATATACGCGTATTTTCCTGCATTTTCTGCATGTGTTGACGGAAAAGCGACGACGCGTGCACACATTTCTTTTTGGCACGCGCCTGACCAATGTGACACGGCAAATGCGCCATCGCGACCCTGACGAGGCACTGCTGGAATGTACGGCCGCAGTTCAGGACTGGTCCGGTGGAACACGTATTTCCGAAACATTGTCGCAATTCAACCGCCTTTGGTCGCGCCGGGTCCTCTCTCAAGGGGCCGTTGTGCTGCTGATTAGCGATGGACTTGAGCGCGAAAGCGTTGATGATCTACCCTATCAGATTGAGAGGCTTCACAAATCGTGCCGGCGTCTTATCTGGTTAAATCCATTACTGCGGTTCGATGGTTTCGAAGCGCGGGCAATGGGGGTAAGGGCCATGTTGCCACATGTTGACGAGTTCAGGCCGGTGCACAATCTTGAATCCATGGCTGATCTGGTCGATGCTTTGGATGGCAATGACAGCTATAAGGCTGACCCCAGGCGATTTCTGGGGCATTAGCAGACTGTAGTTAACTGGAAACGGCGCGAAGGTGACGTGCAAATGGATATCGTAGACGAGACACGTGACCCGCTGATGATAGCGGAGCGCTGGATGGGTGAGGGGCGCGAAGTGGCAATTGCCACCGTGGTGGAAACATGGGGTTCCGCACCAAGGCCGACCGGCAGCCATCTGGTCATTGATGGCGATGGCAATTTTCACGGGTCCGTATCCGGCGGCTGTGTTGAAGGCGCGGTTGTCAGCGAGGCGGCGGAGATTATCCGGGAAGGAGAACCGCGCATGCTGGAATTCGGCGTAGCAGACGAGACCGCCTGGCAAGTCGGACTATCCTGTGGTGGGCGTATTCGTGTCTATGTCGAAAGGCTGGGTTGAACTGTGGATCCACATCTTCTGAAAAAACTCAATGTTGAAAGGAACGCCCGCAGGGCGGCCTTGCTGCTGACGGATCTTGGTGATGGACGCGACCGCCTGCTTGCTCCGGGTGATGAGGTGGCCGGTGCTTTGGGCGAGGCCATTGAGCGCTCATTTCGTTCCGGCAAATCCATGAGCGTCGAGGTGGATGGGCGATCCTATTTCCTCAACGTTCATCTGCCACCCGCCAGACTGGTGATTATTGGTGCGGTTCACATATCGCAGGCGCTTGTGCCAATGGCACGTATTGCCGGGTTTGATCTCAAAGTCATAGATCCGCGGACGGCCTTTGCAACGCCGGAACGTTTTGACGGTGTGGAGCTTCTCGCCGAATGGCCGGAGGATGTCCTGGCGCAAAGCCCCCTCGACAGCTTTACCGCGCTTGCTGCCGTTACCCATGATCCGAAGATTGATGATTATGCCTTGCAGGCGGCACTTGAGGCCGGATGTTTCTATGTCGGGGCGCTGGGTAGCAGGAAGACCCATGCAAAGCGGGTTGAGCGGCTACGCGAACGCGGATTGAGCGAAGAGGACATTGGGCGCATTGCATCGCCGATCGGTCTGGATATCGGTGCGGCAAACCCGGAAGAAATAGCCGTTGCCGTTCTGGCGCAAATCATTGCGGCGCTGCGCCAGCGACCAATGGTGTCTGCATGAGATTTGGGCCTGTCAAACGCGATGATGCATTGGGTGCAGTGCTGGCACATTCACTCGTTGCCGGAACGGTGCGGTTGAAAAAGGGCCGGGTACTCAGCGCCGATGATCTGGCAACTCTGGAATATGCGCAGGTTGAGCAGGTGATTGTAGCGTGTTTGGAGGCGAATGATGTTGGTGAGGATGATGCTGCTGAACGGCTTGCAGATGTGCTGGTCGCCGACGGATTAAGAGCGGGCAAGGCGGCAACCGGTCGCGTTAATCTCTATGCCACGCAAAATGGGCTGTTCCTTGCCGACAAGGCACTTGTTGATCGGCTCAATCTTGTGCATCCATCCATCACGCTGGCGACATTGGCGGATCATACGCAGGTTGCTGCAGGCGACATGGTGGCGACGGTCAAGATCATCCCATTGGCCGTTTCCGGCGATCACTTGAACCGCGCAATGCAGGCAATCAGCGCACCGGATATTCTCGTGTTGCGACCCTTTGAAAGCCGTGTGGTGGGGTTGGTCGCGACACAATTGCCCTCACTCAAACCATCTGTCATGGACAAGACTGCCCGGCTTTTGCAGGAACGGCTGAATGCTTCAGGCAGTCACATATTGCGTGAATTGCGGATTCCCCATGATGCGGTCGCAGTGGGTGAGGCGATCCTTTCTCTGGTTGATAGGTGCGATCTTGTTGTGGCGTTTGGTGCGTCGGCGATTGTCGACCCACTCGATGTTTTGCCTGCCGGTATTCTCCATGCCGGCGGGCATGTCGATCAGGTTGGCATGCCGGTGGATCCCGGCAATCTTCTGGTGCTGGGACATGTCGGCAAGGTGCCGGTCATTGGTGCCCCCGGTTGCGCAAGAAGCCCCAGGGAAAACGGATTCGACTGGGTTCTGGCGCGCATTCTGGCTGGTCAAACACCATCGCCTGAAATGATCATGCAAATGGGCGTTGGCGGTCTGCTCAAGGAAATACCCGGGCGTCCGCAACCGCGACTGGCCAGTGAACAGGTTTCCACGGGCAAACGGCCGGTGGATATTGTTGTCCTTGCTGCGGGGCGTGCCAGCCGGATGGGTGCAGGGGAAACTGCAGGGGCCTTGAACCGGGAAGGACAATTGCCGGCGCCGCATAAGTTGCTCGCCGAATTTGATGGCGTCCCGCTGATTCGCAAAGCGGTCGAAACGGCGCAATCTGCTGGCAATGTCCACGTCATTACCGGCTATCGAAGCCATGACATGAAAGCGGCGCTTGAGGGGCTGGATGTTGCCATTGTGCACAATCCCGATTTTGATGAAGGGATGGCCTCCTCGCTGCGCTGTGGTGTGTCGGTGATGGACCCAGATGTGGCCGGCGTTCTGGTCATGCTTGCCGATATGCCAGGTATTTCAGCAGCGCATCTTCGCACCATGCTGGAGACATTCAATCAGGCGGGTGCAAAAGTGATAGTTCGGGCTGCAAGCGGCGAGCTGCGCGGAAATCCGGTTATTCTGCCGCGGGAGACTTTCGAGGCATTGTCACGTCTGGAAGGCGATGTCGGCGCACGGCAGGTCATCGCCAGCGCCGGATTGCCGATCATTGATGTGGATATCGGCGATGCAGCTTTGCTGGATGTTGATACACAGCAGGCCGTTCTGGATGCCGGTGGTATCCTGAAAAACTGAGTGTCAGAGGGCTATGGTACCCATGTGCTCATCTCGGCAAAAAAGATCTGACCGTCCCGACTGATCAATACAGGCGCACAATCAGTATGTTGTGCCTGATCCTTGTCGATTTGAATCAATCAATTCAGGTGATTTCATTTGCGGCGGTAATGGCGCCTCGAAGGTCCTGCAGCAGGTCTGCAGAATCTTCGAGCCCGATCTGCAAGCGCATGACCGGCCCTTCGGACGGTTTCTTGGCAATTGTGCGATCATCCAGATGGGCGTGAACTGCAAGGCTCTCATAGCCACCCCAGGAATAACCCAGACCAAAAATCTCAAGTGCGTCAAGGAAGGCATGGGCTTTTCCAACCCATTTTGCCTGATCGGGCCCGCCGTCCAGAACAATGGAAAACAGGCCACTTGAGCCTTTGAAGTCGCGCTTCCATAACGCGTGGCCTGGAAAATCCGGCAATGCCGGGTGGAGGACCCGGGCAACGCCCGGCATGCCGTTCAATGCCTGGGCAATCTCAAGAGCCGATTTGCCGTGCTGTTCCAGTCGCACGCCCATGGTCCGCAATCCACGTAAAATCTGATAGCTGTCATCGGGACTTCCGCAAACGCCGAGAAGCATCTGTGTTTCCTTCAAGCGGGCCAGGTTTTGCGCGTTGGCGGAAACCAGCCCCAACATGACGTCGGAGTGGCCGCCGGGATATTTCGTGGCTGCGTGAATGCTGAGGTCAACGCCGAAGTCGAGCGCTTTGAAATAGAGCGGTGTGGCCCATGTATTGTCCATCATCACCACGGCGCCATGGTCATGTGCGACTTTGGAAATAGCCGGAATATCCTGAATCTCAAATGTATTCGAACCGGGTGATTCCGTGAACACCACACGGGTATTGGTCTGTATCAGCGATTTGACATCCGCTCCCATCAACGGGTCATAATAGGTCACTTCAATGCCGATATCGCGCAGCATCGTATCGCAGAAGCGACGGGTCGGATGATAGACGGAATCGACCATCAGCATATGGTCGCCGGTCTTCAGGAACGCCAGCAAGGGAATGGTGACGGCAGCCAGACCGGATGGCACGATAATGGTCCCGGCTGACCCTTCCAACGCATCAACCGCCTCAGACAGGGCGTCGGAGGTTGGTGTTCCATGGATGGCATAGGTGTATTTCTGGTTGCGGCCAGCCATTGTCGCCGAATCCGGGAACAGCACGGTCGAGGCGTGAACAACAGGCGGGTTTACAAAACCGAAATAGTCCTGTGGATTGTTTCCGGCATGCGCCAGAACGGTGTTGCTGCCCCAATTTGATTTGTCCGTTTTTTTCGTCATGTCGCTGTTCCTGTACCGGATTGATGCCGCCGGGTTTACAACGTTAGGCTCTCAGCACAAAGGGTCTCAACAGGTCTTTTTTACATAGACACTTGACCTCAGATGCAATGTCCAATTCTTATGGCTGGCAACGCAGTTGGTCGAACCGCCAACCTGTGGCGGTTTTCACAATGGAACGGCCCGTGGTGTGTTGTTGATTTTTGGTGTTGTGTTTTCTGCCTTGGTTTTGGCGTGGCAAACCGTTGAACCCTCCGCAAATGCCGATCGCGCAATGAACGGAATTGAACTCAGGGGAATAGAATGTCTGTAAACGCTGTAGAAATGGACCTTCGCGCCAAGCTGACCGTTTCCGAGACCGACGTTGCCGTTGAAATTATCGGAATGAACAAGTGGTTTGGCGACTTCCATGTCCTGCGTGACATCAATTTGAAGGTGATGCAGGGTGAACGCATTGTCATTGCCGGACCGTCGGGATCAGGCAAGTCAACCATTATCCGCTGCATCAACCGACTGGAAGAACACCAGTCGGGCAAGATCATTGTTGATGGTATCGAATTGACCAATGATCTGAAGAAAATTGATGAAGTGCGCCGTGAGGTCGGCATGGTGTTTCAGCATTTCAACCTGTTTCCCCATCTGACCATTCTGGAAAACTGCACGCTGGCACCGATCTGGGTGCGGAAGATGCCCAGAAAGGAAGCCGAAGCAATCGCCATGCATTTTCTGGAGCGTGTGAAGATTCCCGAGCAGGCCGGTAAATATCCCGGTCAGCTGTCAGGGGGCCAGCAGCAACGCGTGGCCATTGCACGTTCCTTGTGCATGAACCCGCGCATCATGCTTTTCGATGAACCAACATCGGCACTTGATCCGGAAATGATCAAGGAGGTGCTCGATACGATGGTTGGTCTTGCCGAAGAAGGCATGACGATGCTGGTTGTCACCCACGAAATGGGATTTGCCAGGCAGGTTGCCAACCGGGTGATATTCATGGACCAGGGCCAGATTGTCGAGCAGAATGAACCCGCTGCCTTCTTTGACAATCCACAACACGAACGCACCAGGCTTTTCCTCAGCCAGATCCTCCACTGATAGCTGTCATGTTTCGGCAATAAGACATGACGCCACTCGGCTTTTGCATTTGTTACGGTGACGAAGTGGATATCCGGATTCGGCCCTATGGTTTGTCCAGACGATATTTGTAGATCCAGTCCATATCCGCTGCGAGCCTCCCAGGCGAACGCAGGGATAGAACAAGATCGCGGGCCATGCGAATGGGTCCCCTGGTCTGATAGGCGAATTTGTTGAAATCTCCACGCTTGCGGATCTTGTTGATTCGCGGTTCCCGCAATGAGACAAAAGCGTCAATGGCAGGGGAGATCTCTCCGTTGGATCGTTTCAAGCATGCGGCAAGCGTGCAGGCGTCTTCTATCGCCATGGCTGCGCCCTGGGCCGCGTGTGGCGTCATGGCATGGGCGGCATCTCCAATCAGTAGGGTCTTGCTTGCCCGCTGCCATGCGTTCTTCCTGACTTCGAACAGCGGCCAGCAACGCCACGACGTCGCTGCCAGAACCGACGTGATCCGGGGGTTCCAATGCCGGAAATGCCCGGCCAGAATGTCGCTGTCACCGCTATTGTCCCAATTGCGCGACGCGGCTCCACCGGGCGTGACAGCGACAGCATTCATCATGCCGCGCTGTCCCAATGGATAGGTTACAAGATGTGTGTCCGGGCCAAGGAACAAGGTTACATTCCCGGGCGCTTCGAGGGCAGGGAAGTCCTTATGGTGCAGCAGTGCCCGCCAGGCGATGGAACCGGAAAAAGTCGCAGCAGATGCGTTCTGTTGCATCTGTCTGGTCCTGGACCAGACACCGTCTGCGGCGACGATCAGATCGGGCGCGTTGCCTGAAATTGCAGTGAGTTGTTGCGTCAGCTCGTTTTGGGCTGTTGTGGCAATTATTTTTCCCAGATGCAGGCGGCATATGGCTTCCCTCCGGACGGCCTCGGTCAATGCGCCCAGCAAGTCAGCGCGATGGACCACCACATAGGGGGCTCCCCAGCGTTCCCGGGCTTGCGGACCTATGGGAATGTTGCACAGGGTCTGCATATCTTTGCCAGATACCAATGAAAGTGCATCAGGTTCGTACCATTGGTTGCCAAGGTGCTGCAGCACGCCGAGTTCATCGAGAAGGCGTGTCGCATTGGGAGACAATTGCAGACCTGCGCCAACTTCAGTCAGGGAAGCTGATTGTTCATAGATATCGGTCTGGAATCCCAGTTTGGCGCAGGCAAGGGCTGCGCTCAGTCCTGCAATGCCGGCTCCTATAATAGCAATTTTTGGTTGCATGATGCCTACCCCGTTGCATGACATAGAGTGTGCACGTTACAGCAGTGGGATATTTGCTGGTCCAGTTAGGTGAGGACGGCCGGTTTTATGCGGTTACCAGTACAATCTGAGCAGATCTATTCGACTTTTTCGCCATAGACGCAGCCGGCAGGAATTGTCTCATCAGCGACCAGCGCAGGACGAAAACGATAAAGTGTCGAACAGTATGGACAAACGATTTCCGTATCATTGCCCATATCCAGAAATTCATGGGGATGATCAAAGGGTGGATGGGCACCGACGCACATGAACTTTCGGGCCCCAATCTCGATGATGGGATGCCCGGCGTCGTTGTGAAAATATGGTATGGGATGTCCGGCCATCCTGGCACTCCATTTTAGCAGAATTTTGCGAAACATATACGCATGGTTGTCAATTGTGTAGTACCCATTTGAAGCATAGGGGCAATATTTTCTGGTCTGATAACCCGTTAACACTTTCCTTCGTTCGTTGCCGCGAGATTGATATTGTGATGCGTTTGAATTATCGCGTGCTGCTTGCTGGTTATTGAAAGGCATGATGTAGCTGAGATGTAACAGGGAAATCGCCTGCGTTCATTTTACACATAGGGGTAAAAGGCCGAACCGGCTCTGATCGTCGGTTTGTATCGTTTGATTTATTATGTTTTGAGGAGATCCGGGCATGGATATAGGTCGTTTGCCGATGACCAGTGTCAGCAATGATGGTGTGCATATCGCCTATTTGGATGTCGGTCCGCGATCGGGCATACCGATCCTTCTGGTCCATGGGTTTGCATCCACGGCTCACGTCAATTGGGTTTTTACCGGCTGGGTGAAAACACTTGTCGACGGTGGTTACCGCGTTGTAGCGCTGGATAACCGTGGTCATGGCGAAAGCGCAAAACCGCATGATCCGACATTATACACGCCCGATCAGATGGCGGGTGATTCGCTTGCGATCCTTAGGCATCTCGACATCAGCCAGGCACATATCATGGGATATTCCATGGGCGCGCGGCTGTGTGCGTTTCTTGCGCTGGCTGAGCCGGGACTGGTGCAATCAATCGTGCTGGGTGGGCTGGGGTCCGGCCTGGTGGATGGTGTGGGTGACTGGAACCTGATTGCCGATGCCTTGCTGGCGCCGTCCCTTGATGATGTCACCGACCCCAAGGGCCGCGCGTTTCGGGCCTTTGCGGATCAGACCGGTTCCGACCGGCGAGCGCTAGCGGCCTGCATAGAATTCTCGCGTACCCTGGTTGCGCGGCAGGACCTGGCAAAACTGACAATGCCTTCAATGGTTGCCGTCGGAACGAAAGACGATATTGCCGGTTCGGCAAGAGCACTGGCTGACATGCTGCCGAATGGACAGGCATTTGATATTTTGAACCGCGACCACATGCTTGCCGTGGGTGACCGCACATACAAGGCAGCAGTGCTGCAATTCTATCAGGATCATGCAAGGACTTGAGCCACGTGATGCACAACGATAATGGCCGGGCTGCCGCTGATTTAACCGACCGTAGGGACGCTGCCCGCGCGATGACGAAAACGAACTTGCTGGCGCGCGCACAGCAATCGGAACTGGTGACATCGGCGCTGGAGCCGGAGTTTCAGGAATTGGTGCCGCCCGCTGTCCGGGCTGATGTCTCGGGGGCGGTGCATAAGGTCGCTGGTATCCGGAACGACCGGTTTCAGCTATCTATTGTTGACTATTTAGTTTATGTTGATTTATCTGAAGAGCGACGATCTCTTTAAAAGCTTGGAAACTGCTCTTTGATACAGCGTTTCCTTGGCTTCGAACCTACTCACATTAATGGTAAATCAAGCCGTTTGTCCTGTTGGCAAGTGCCAGCGCATTTCGCCTTTCCGGCATGCGACGATGGAACCATCTGTTTGAGTAGGCGTTGTTCCTCAACAGATTGAGATGTTGCCGGCAACGCTGATTGCCGGAGCTTCAAGCGATCATCGCAGGTCTTATTCAGCCAAGCAGGAGATATCCATGCCCAGAATTATTTCAGTTTTATGTGCCGCAGCAATGACCTTTGCAAATGTGGGCGTTATGAGCGCTCCCTCGTTCGCAGGCCCCACGTCTCTGGAAATCCAGAGGGCGCCATCTTCCCTTTTTGAGCCAGTTCAATACCGAAATCTCAATGATAAAAACGACAGAAGAAATAACCGCGTCAAGCGTGGCGGCACGCGCAACGACGCCGAACGTCGCGCCAACAGCAACAGATTTGAACGTCGCGGAAATCGCGCCTATTACAATGGTCATCGGGGTTACAACACGCCGCGCAGGGGATACCGCCAGCATAATGGATATTGGTTTCCAGGCGCAGCTTTCATAACCGGTGCTATTATCGGTGGCATCATTTCAAATCAGAACACGCAGCATGGCAGCAGCCACGTCAGATGGTGTCATGATCATTATCGTTCATACCGGGTATCGGATAACACATTCCAGCCCTACCACGGCCCTCGCAAGCAGTGCCGTTCGCCTTACTGACATAAAACAGGCCTTCACCCGGCAAGGAACGCTTGCGGGGTGAAGGTCAGGCGATGGTTGAAGGAGATTGGACCGATATCTTCGGAGGTGCATGCCTGATGCTGTAGCGCATGTCTGGCTTTGATTGTTTCACTCTGCAAGTTGTTTTTTTCAGGATCAAGTTGCTTCGCGGCCAGTGGTCGCCCGCTGCGTCAGATGTCTCGACCGATGCGAAAGCATGGCTCTTTACCGCCTTCCTGGCGGAGCGACTCACTGGATCACGAACAGAGTGGTTCAATGAAAGCCAGACATGCTCTAATGCCCGCTGAATGTCGGCTTTCTCTTCTCCCGAAACGCCAATCGACCTTCTTCATAATCGGAACTATCAAAAGTGGACTGCGCCAGATCCTCGGCCAGCAACCGGTCTTCCTTGCTTCCAGTGAGGACAGAGCGGATGGCCGCCTTTGATGCCCTGTTCGACATCGGCGCATTTGCGCAGATCTGATCGGCCAGCGCTGTCATCGTCAGATTGAGATCTGCCAGACCGCAGGTGGAGAGGATAAAACCAGCAGCGTGAGCGTCGCGTGCAGTCATTCTTCCACCCGTATACAGCAGGGAACCTGCGCGTTGTGGCCCCAGCGCTTCGACAATATCACTCATGGCGTCCACCGGATACGCAAGTCCCAGCCGTCCGGCCGGTATGGCGAAAAGCGCTTCGTTGCTTGCAATACGCAAATCTGCCGCCGCTGCCAGCCCGAATGCTCCGCCGAAGCAGATTCCATTGATCATTGCCAGAACGGGCAGTTGGCACAGGCGAACAGCCCGGAAAGCGGACGTGTTGGAGCGCTCATAGGCCTGCCCATCTGGAGCGGCCTGTCGCATTTGCTCAAACTCGGTGATATCAGCACCGGCGGAAAAATCCCGCCCGCCTTCGCCGCGCAATATGATGCAGCGGATGTCGCCCTGGCTGCACAACCAGTCCAGCGCCAGTGGAATTTCCTGCCACATTCTGAAATTGATGGCGTTTTTGCTCTCAGGCCGGTTGAAGGTGAGATATCCGCGATCATCCTCGGTCGTGGCAATGAGCGCATTTTCAGAAAATGAGTGACTTGATTTCATGAAAATATTATCCATTTGAAATTCAACATATCTGCTCTATCTTTACTGGATGTTGTTCAAGGTGCGATAGAGCATACGCGAGTTTTAGAAGATAGGGATGATTGGGCCTCGACGGGGTGGTCATCAGAAGGGTGCAATATGATTGCCAACAAAGCCATCAGTACCGAGCAGATCAAGTCGATGGACCCGATCTGGGATGCCATTCGAACTGAAGCACAGCAGGCGGTGGAAAATGATCCCATGCTTGCCACCTATCACTATTCAACGATTTTGAACTTCCGTTCGTTGGAGGATGCGGTGATTCACCGGGTCTGTGAACGGCTTGATCACCCGGACATGCCAACCAATCTGCTGCGACAGACATTCGAAGAGATGCTTGCGGACTGGCCGGAATGGAGCAGCGTATTGCGGGTTGATGTGCAGGCCGTCTACGACCGCGATGCCGCCTGCGCCCGGTTTATCGAACCTGTTTTGTACTTCAAGGGTTTCCACGCCATTCAGGCGCATCGTCTTGCCCATTGGTTGTGGGAACAGGGCCGCCGGGACTATGCACTCTATTTGCAGAGCCGGTCGTCAGAGGTATTCCAGACCGATATTCATCCCGGTGCACGCATGGGCAAAGGGATATTCCTCGACCATGCGACAGGTCTGGTCGTCGGTGGCACAGCGGTGATTGAGGATGATGTTTCCATTTTGCATGGTGTGACGCTGGGTGGTACCGGAAAAGATGCGGGCAACAGGCATCCCAAGGTGCGCCACGGTGTGTTGATTGGTGCCGGTGCCAAAATCCTTGGCAATCTTGAAATCGGGTGTTGCTCGCGCATTGCAGCCGGTTCGGTGGTCTTGCAGGCCGTGCCTGAAGCAACGACTGTGGCCGGGGTTCCTGCGCGTGTCGTTGGCAAGGCCGGGTGCCGGGAACCCGCACGACTGATGGACCAGATTCCCGGAAAGGATTGAGTCATACGGCAGATACGCGCCGCCGTGGACCACGCTGGCGGGCAGTGGGATTGTGGTTCGCTGTATATTAAATGCTCGGCAAGCGTACCGCGGGGCTTTACAGCCTGATTGGTGCTGTGCGAGAAGCCGTGCAGATGAGACACCAGAACGGAGATCACTTTGAAGCCCGAAGAACTGCGAAAGCTCGATTCCTATTTTAAACAGACCTTCTGTCAGCAGATGGCTGTGCGCGCCAGACCGCACAAAAACGACTCCGCCGAAGTGTACAAGGGCGATGAATTTCTAGGCGTTTTGTTTCGCGATGAGGAAGACGGCGATTTGTCTTTCAATTTTTCCATGGCCATTCTGGAAATGGATCTGGACGACCACTGAAAATGCCAGGTCGATTGGCAGGATGTGTCAACCGCACCCGCAATCGTGTGTCATCATGCCGGGGACTGCGCGGTACCCGGTAGCATTGCTTTTTCAATAAAATTATTGATTGCCTTGTCCAATTCCTGCCATTGTGGAAGCAGGCCGTTGGAAAAACGGTATGTAACGCTCAGGTTCTGACCGATATTGATGTCCCGCATGCAGGAACGCGAACCGCTTGGCAGTTTTTCCTCTTTCAGGCAGCGAACAACAAATGGTTTTCTGTCTTCTCGTGCGCCGACATAGAGTATTTCGTCAACGTAACGGCTATCTTCGGTGAATTCCAGAACTTCGAGCCCGTTAATGCCGGACGCCATACCTGGCGTCGTCAGCTTGCGGTAAATCGGTGCAAGGCGCGCTGTCATGTCAAGTTGCATTGTTTTTGGCATCACAGACAGAAAAATCAAATTCCCGGATTTTTCGCTATCATTGAATTGCTGCCGATTGGCAAGGGAATAACCCGCCAGTTCCGGCCAGACAACGTAGAGGTCAAGGCGATCGGATGAACCGCCTGTGCGTTGGCTTTCAAAGCGGATCGTATTGGCGGGAAAAATCATCCTGTTGCCAGCGATTGTAATTGTTTTCAGGCTTTCGTCGACGTTGTAACCACCGGTTGCCATGCGTTCGCCATACCATCGGCCGCCGATATTGAGTAAAATTGTAAGAATTGCGATCAGGATTACAACGACCATTGTTCTGCGAAGCAGGCGGGCAGATATCAGAGGCTCGTATGTCTCTGCCGATACTGTTTCATTGGGTTGTTGCATGAATTCGCTGACTCGCCTTTTTACCCGACACGATTGCATTGCGGGTTATGTATTCTATTTCAACCTTTCAGTATTATGGTTAAAACCAAGTAAATTTGATCGCGTATTCCACCAACTCTCGCCATTGCCACAACGCTGACATGAAGACCTGGCGTTTCATTTTCAACAGGGTTTCATTATGAAGTGTCAAAGGCTGCGGTTCTGATACACCGCGCGCTGCACATTGACTGATTGATTGGAGAGAACCATGCCGCTTTACAAACTCGAGGCCAACAGCCCCCAAATGCCCGAGGGATTTTTCTGGATTGCTGATACGGCCGTCATCATAGGTCGTGTGATCCTGGAAGATGATGTTGGCATCTGGTTCGGAAGCGTGTTGCGCGGTGACAATGAGTGCATCACCATCGGGGCAGGGTCAAATGTTCAGGAAAATTGCGTGATGCATACCGACAAGGGTTTCCCTTTGACGATCGGCGCGGGCTGTACCATTGGACACAAGGCCATGCTCCACGGTTGCACTATTGGCGACAACAGCCTTGTCGGCATGGGAGCCACGGTTCTGAATGGCGCAAAAATCGGCAAGAACTGCCTGATAGGAGCTGGCGCTTTGGTGACGGAGGGAAAGGAGATTCCCAATAACTCTCTGGTGATTGGTGCGCCGGGCAAGGCGGTCAGGCAGTTGGATGATGATGCAGTGAAAATGCTGCAATGGTCCGCCCGGCATTATGTGGAAAATGCCCGCCGGTTTTCCAAAGAACTCGTCCGGATCACCCCTTGAAGAGTGGGAGCCGACCGGGTAGGTCGACTCCCAAGGCCAAGGTCCGAGACGGGAAGGGTGGGGACTGACCAAGGCCTTTTTCGAGCAGACGGTTTACACTGAACGTGCAGCCATTGCTTTGTATTTGTATTCCAAGTCGTTCATCCGCAAACTGAATGTCAGCTTGCCAATTGTGTGTTGTTTGCAATTGCCTGTTTTCTTGCAGGTTGCGTTCAACTGCATGTTTTCACGCCTTTTGTCGGGCGATCACCGCAGGTCCCTGAGTTTAATTGTCCTTGATAGAGCCAACAATCGTCGTGCGACTATGTTCGATTTTTGTCCATTTGCCGGTATGGCGGGAAGATTGACGCTTCAGGAAAGTGTATTCCGTGTCCGACCACAGGAGTACCTGGTTGCGCATGTTGTCGAGAATGAAGTCGCCGTTGTCTGTCCGAACCGTCAAGACGGCATGTCCGGAACCATCGGGTTGGCGAACAACGGTGATGAGCAGATCCGACGGGCTGTAGCCTTCCTGCATCAGCAGGTGCCTCTTCAGCAGCACGTAATCTTCGCAGTCTCCAACAGATTGCGGATAGGCCCAATATTCTTCCACCCCGAACAGTTCCATGTCGGTGCGCGGTTCAATGGCCATATTGACGCGCTGGTTGATATCGATCATCTGACGCCACGCCTCGCGGGTCAATTGCATTGGGCGTGTTTTGCCCGACCGCTGGCTGCATTCGCCAGGATTGCTTTTGCAAAAATTGTAATGTCCGATGGGCTGACTGGTCAGGCCATGGGTTTTCATGCTCGATGCTCTGGCCATAACTTCGACCGGCATCAGGCAAATTCCACACAGGATGGCATATCTTAAAATAGTCCCGATTTTCATATTATTGTTTCCCCGTCTTCGTTGGGAATACAATGACATTTATTTTTTTAAATCCTGAGAATATAAACAATAGAAACAAGTATAAATTCTCTATTAGTTTGAATAAATAGAATATAAAATTCAAATAAAACAAGTATAAATATTGACTAAAATGCGGTTGATTTGTTCAACCCGATGTTTCCGTTTTCATCGACAGATGATTGTCGGCGGCAAAGACAGGGTCTGACTGATGTCCGGCCAGCGGCAGCGCGAGCGCCTACCGCAGCTGAAATCAATTCAGCTGCAAGCTTTCAGTGGCTATTCTTTGAAAAATGCATGTTGCCCCTGTCCGGAAGCAACCGGGGCAATCGTCAGGGAACACTGCGCGATATTGTGTTGGCGCCAATGTTCGGGGGTACAGGCAATCCCATGCGGGGTCAGCCAGTTTGGCAAAGGCCGACATTGCTCAGCCGATTGAAATCAGAGCAATTTTGACAATGATGGGAAAAATTTGGCCAAACCCAAAAAGAAGATGGGTCGTCAGTTTCGATAAGCGACGATTGGCTCTGATCGATTTTGTGAAATGGTCAGACCTGGAAAATAGTTTTCAGCGGGAGGCATATCTCAACCACGTTCAATCGCATTGATTCGATGAATTAGTTTGCCTGCCGCTGATTTTCAGAGAAACCCTTCAAGGGATTCCGGTGGCTGGATGGTCACAAATTCAATGGCAATACCGTCATCAAAGTGGCGGATGACGCGTGCGCGCATGCTGCCAAGCATAACTTGTGAACCCATTGCGGGCCGTTCTTCCAGCTCCAGTGCTGCACCGGACATGGACAAATCGACAATACGGCAAGGGTAGCTATCGCCATCAGCCAACCGCACTTCGGCATTGGGGCTGCGTGGGACAATGCGCTCGTGGCGCCGATCTTCTGGCAGGCCAAGCTCATTCTTGTTGGCGAACCAGGTCAATTGGGCGGCCAGTTTTTGGCGTTTCCTGTCAGTAGCATTGACTGCGATCTGGAAGCCATTGTCCAGCAATTGCGTGACATTTCCTTCAACGCGTCCGATATGATCGATATAGGCGACGATGCGTTCATAAACACGCGGTCGCGCTGCGCAAACAAAATGCACCTCACCGGGGGACATCTTGGCGGCGATACACTCATACTCGTTGAAGTCAGCACACATAAGTCGTCCGTGCAGATCGACAGCGACATTCTGGAATGCCGTATCCTCTACCAAATTCGGTTCATTCGATGTTGCCAACCCTTTGACTAATTCCATTGCGATCAGATCCAGTCGTTTCGCCCAATGCGGCCATAATACGGCGCGTCCGTTAACAAGCAGTAAGCAGCAGTGAGTTCGCAAAAGAAAGTTTTAAGAAGCCCGGTCAACCGGTAGGTCTCTGGGAGCTATGCAATTCACTGACTATTTTGACGTTAAGGTTAACGATCACTTTACTTTGCCGATTTGAACTCAGTATGACATAAAAGTATTAATGGTTCACTGCTGGCACGTGCCGCAGAGATCAGCACAGACTGATGTTCGGGTGGGGCCCGACCAAGGCCGTTTGACAGCAATGTCAGGCGGCTTCTTTTTTATGCAGTTCTGCTATATGACGCCTGTTGTTGCGGTGAATGGAAGGCACGATCATGGCTGATGAACTGGATTACCGCGGAACCGGTGGAGTGCCATCTGGCCCGACCGGGGACCGTCCCATACGCCAGCCAATGTTCAATTTGCCCGTCGTTGTTATCTGGCTTCTCGCGTTGATGTGGTTGATCCAGGTCGTTCGGGAATTTGTTCTGACACAGGTTCAGGATTTCCATCTCATCGTCGAAGGGGGATTTATTCCCTTGAGGTATGCGCTGGAAACCGCGCAACAAAGCTACGCATGGCTTTGGACGCCTCTAACCTATTCTTTTCTTCATGGAGGATTCGCACATCTTGTGGTCAACTCCATCTGGTTAATGGCCTTTGGTGCCGTTGTGGCGCGCCGCATTGGAACCACCAGATTCCTGGTGTTCTGGCTTATCTCATCGATTTGCGCCGCTGCACTTTACGGCGTGCTCAATCAGGGTAGCAATGTGCCGATGATCGGTGCATCCGGGGTGGTTTCTGCGCTGATGGGTGCTGCTGCACGTTTTGCCTTCCCGAAAAATGGACGTTTCAACCGCCTTCATGCACATCTCTTGCCGCGCCTCGGTTTGAGCGAAACATTCACCAACCGCACTGTTGTGACCTATGTGGTGGTGTGGTTCGGAATCAACGCACTGGCTGCTTTCGGATTTGCGGCAGGCGCACCGCAAGGCGCACAGGTTGCCTGGGAGGCGCATATTGGTGGATTTCTGTTCGGCTTTTTTCTTTTTCCGCTGTTTGATACCAGGCGTTTTGACGCAAACGGATTATGAAAAGCGTCTGACATTTTGATTTGCCAGTAAAAATGAATGGGTTCCGTCAGGCCGCGCAGCAAAGGCTGCAAATTTGCCGCCATTGCTGCAAGTGACGCTTGCAATTCAATGTTTCTCTGCGCACCATGGTTTCCGAGCAGGCGTGTGGTCCCCTTGTCGGGGCATTCATGTCGGGTTTATTCGCGTGAAAGGATGTCTCAATGACAGTTAAAGCCATATTGGATCAGAAGGGGCGGGATGTTGTCACAGTCGGTCCAGATATCTCCGTTGCCGAGGCTGGCAGGGAGCTTTCCAGGCACAAAATTGGTGCGATTATCGTTGCGGATACCGACGGAAAGATTTGTGGCATCCTGTCTGAGCGCGATATCGTACGTTCCATAGCAGAGAAGGGACCATCAATTCTCGAGACTCCGGTCTCGAGTGTCATGACAAGCAAGGTCAAGGTCTGCGATGAAAGTCATTCGGTCATCCAGTTGATGGAAATGATGACGCAGGGGCGCTTTCGCCATCTGCCGGTCGAGGTTGATGGAAAAATTGGTGGCATTATCTCCATTGGCGATGTGGTTCGCATGCGGATCGAGCAGGTTGAACGTGAAGCCGAGGAGATAAAAGCCTATATTGCCAGTTGATCTGGGTATGGATTATTGTGCCAAAACCCGGCGGAGTTTTTCCGCATTGGTCTTCAAGATATCAGGATCTTCCATCTTGCCGGTATGCGGCAGCATTTTGACCCCGTCGAAGCGCGGGATGATATGCACGTGAATATGAAAGACGACCTGGCCACCGGCAGGTTCGCTGAATTGCTGCAGGGTGATACCGTCCGCATCAAAAGCAGTCATGGCCGCTTTTGACACAAGCCGCGCCGTTTCCATGACATCGGCAAAAACTTCCTTCTTTACATCCAGTATGCTGCGCGCCCCGGTCTTGGGAACGACAAGGCAATGTCCGGTTCCCCTGGGCATGATGTCCATGAAAGCAAATGTTGCGGCGTCCTCATAGATCTTGTGGCAGGGGATGGACCCGTCAATTATTTTTGTGAAAATATTGTCGCTGTCATAGGGTTCCAAAGGTTTCATGCCGGGTTCCTTTCGTTGCGGAGCAGTGATGATGCCATGACGGCAAAGCCGTGAAAATGTCATGACGGCAAAGCCGTGAAAATGTCATGACGTAAGCCGCCAGTACGGGCAAAACGAACACCAAGACGTCAGGGCAGGCGAACATATTGCGTCATGCCTTTCATATCTCCCGCGTTCGATACGCTGTCAATCCGTTGCCAGCGCTTAGAGAGCCTGCTGCCATTTATCGCATCACCCTGATACCTGCCTGTCGATCGGATTCAGGAAATTGTAATTTGCCAGGTTTATGCTGACGGCAGCCATGTTGGAAATTGTACAATGTTTCATATTGGCGTCGGTCGAAGCTGCCTTACCAAGACAATTCGAGTAATCTGACACGGCCTGTTGCGGTTTCCATTGGGCAGTAGACACGGGAGTGAACAATGGCACTGAAAAAAAACGTTTGTGAAGTTCTTTTGGACAATCTGCATGCGGCAGGTGCGCGACAGATATTCGGGGTGACGGGAGATGCCCTCAATCCGTTGCTGGAAGCCATAAGGCGGGACGATCGTTTTGAATGGATCGCGGTAAGACACGAGGAAAATGCAGCCTATGCAGCCTATAGTCAGGCGGCATTGTCCGGCGGAATCGGGGTATGTGCCGGGACGGTCGGTCCGGGTGCCCTGCATCTGATCAACGGGCTTTACAATGCCAAGCGCGAACGGGCCGGAGTCGTGGCCATAACCGGGCAGATTGCCCACAAGGAACGCAGCACCAACTATCATCAGGAAGTCAATCTGGAAAAGATGTTTGATGATGTCTGCGGATTCCAGGCGGTCATCAACTCGCAAGAACAAATGCCGCGTTTGGCTCAGATAGCCATTCAGAAGGCGCTGATCGAGCGTGCTGTTGTGCGTGTTGAGTTGCCGATGGATGTGACGGAGAAGACCGTTCCTGCTCTGCGCTCGCGCTACCATATTGTGACCCAGCCTTCAGCGATCATTCCACCTCTGGGTGAAATTGAGCGTGCTGCGGAGGTCATAAACAAGTCAAAAAATGTTGCTATTTTTGCAGGAGCCGGCTGCCGCGAGGCCAAGGATGCAATCATCGCATTGGCAAAACGCATTCAGGCACCCGTCGTTCATACGCTCATGGGCAAGGATATTTTTGACTATGATGATGGTCCTGTTGTGGGGATGACCGGCCTTATTGGCAATCCCGGCGGCTACCATGCGGTCAGGGACTGTGATGCGTTGGTCATGTTGGGAACCGATTTCCCTTATGAATGGTTCCTGCCGGACGGTCCGGAGATTATTCAGATTGACTGCCGGGTGGAAAATATCGGTCGGCGCGCCTCTGTCGCCGTCGGTCTGGTCGGCACTGTCAGCGAGACCTTGGAGATTCTGGCACCGTTGGTGCATGAAAAAACCGATGGAAAATATCTGAAATTGCAGAAAAAGCGCAGCGAGAAGTGGCTGGAGAGCATGCAGCAGCAGGGATCAGTGGACAATCGCACCGAGCCATTGCACCCGCAGTTGTTTGCAAAAGCCGTTTCCGATCTGGCTTCGGAGGATGCTGTCATTGCAGCTGATGTTGGCGAAACCACCGTATGGATTGCTCGTCAGATGCGGTTGAAGGGTGGGCGCCGACTGGTGGGTTCCTTCAATCACGGATCACTTGGATCTGGTTTGCCCAGCGCATTGGGGGCTATTGCTGCCGATCCCAGGCGTCAGGTCTGGGCCATGTGTGGTGACGGTGGCTTCGGTATGGCCATGCAGGATTTCATAACGGCGGTTCGTTATGACTGGCCATTGAAAGTCTTGGTTTTCAACAATAGCGAACTGGGTTTCGTCAAAATGGAAATGGAGGTTTCCGGATACGCCTATAATCGCGATGCCACGCATCTGCTCAATCCGGATTTTGCGGAATATGCCAAAATCTGTGGTGGGGACGGGGTCCGTGTTGAAAAGGCCGCTGATGTGCTGCCGGCAATCAAGGCTGCGATTGCATCACCCAAGCCCTTCATCATTGATGCGATTGTGTCACCGGGCGAGTTTGTCATGCCGCCTCATGTGACGGTTGGACAGGCCTGGGGTTTTGGCATGGTCAAAATCAAGGAGGGCATTCTTGGATTGAAAGGCGACCACGCTCAATGGGAAAACTGGGAACTCGAGATCAAGGCCTTGCTTTGACCAAAAATCCACAATTCATTGGTGCAAGTGGAGATCGGACAGATTTGCGATTCCGCACCTTGATTTCGGCGAAAAAACGACAACAATTTATTATTAACCAAGACTTGCCATAATTGGTGAGTATTTAAACAGAATTGGGCTTTATGCTCCGCTACGGGGCTTTGCATCATCAGTGTGCGCGTGCCCCTGTCGGATTTGTATTGCGTTCCGGAATACTGGCGGTATTGCTGCTTCCGGACAAGAAATCAGGATGATCGATTGTGCCGTTTGGCTCAACCGGTCATGCCATTTGGAAGGAAGGGTATTGCAGTTCGGCTGGTTGCATTTTGTGGAGTCGCGGAAACAGTGTTGACTGTACCCGTGAAACCGACATCTGGCCTGACTGCGGAATTTCCGATGGCAGGTAATCGACATTGCTCTTTTTGGCTGAAACGTGCGGCAATCCTGCAGATTGCAGCGTCGCTGCTTGTTGTCGGGACTCTACCCTCGGCATCAGCCTTTGAGCTGTTCGGAATTCACCTGTTCGGGAAAAAGAAGGCGGTTGAAGTCGTCGAGCCAGTTCGTGACCCTGTCCAATACGATGTGACCCTGAGCGTCGATGATCCTGAACTGGAATCCTTGCTTCAGTCCGTTTCAATTCTATGGACGAAAAAAGACACCTTGCCATCGGGAACGATCGGCCTTCTGACACGCGCCAGGAATGACAAGAGGCGGTTGATCGCTGCGCTTTTTTCCACTGCTCATTACGGTGGAACTGTCAGCATAATGATAAATGGCCGCCCCTTTGAACTCGTGCCAATCGATTCCAAATTGGAACGCGGAGGCACGGCGCACGTGGTGATCCATATACTGTCCGGCCCGGTATTTACATTTGCACAACCAAGCGCACAGACGACAGACGGGCAACCGATTGATTTGAGCGACTATGGAATAACCAGCGGTGAGGTGGCGCGCTCGGAACTTGTCGTCGAGACGGATGGCAAACTGGTCCGCGCCTGGCGTAATATGGGCTATGCCTTCGCCAAGGTGGTTGATCGTACGATGACCGCCGATCACACGACAAGCAAACTCGACGTTTCAGTCCTTTTGGATCCGGGTCCCAAGGCCATATTCGGCGCCGTCACCGTCACTGGCACCAAGGATGTGGATCCCGATTTTGTGATACAGCAGGCAAATATTCCGCAAGGCGGGGTCTTCAGTCCCAAACGACTTGCGGCTGCAGGCAAGCGGTTGCGGGCGCTTGGTGTGTTCAACAGCGTGGTGATGAACGAGGCTGAAGCTCCTGGTCCCGATGGAACCGTGGCGATCAACATCGAGGTCAGCGAGCGCAAGCCACGGACATTTGGCGTCGGCGCCACGGCCGCCACGAATGATGGACTTGGAGCAGAAGCCTTCTGGCTGCACCGAAATCTCTTCGGGCGAGCTGAATCACTGCGGCTGGAGGCAGATGCTTCGGGCGTCGGCCGCTCGAATTTTTCCACATCACTCGATTATCATGTCGCTGCCATCTTCACCAAACCTGGTGTATGGGGCCCAACAACAACCTTCCGTTCACGTCTTGAAGCGGACCTTGAGGATACTGACGCCTTCAAGAAGACGTCGGTGAACGGCAATGTCGGGCTGGTCAAAATATTCAACGAGCAATTGACCGGTGAAGTCGGTCTTGATGTCGAATACGCACAATATGAGGACACGAATGGACCGTCCGAAAGCCTGATCGTCTCGACACCGATGGAAATTGTCTATGATACGCGAGACAATAAATTGGACCCAACGTCCGGATACAGAATGTTGTTTTCCGGTGCGCCTGCCTATGACACCCTGAATAACGTCGCTTTTTTCAAGACACAGGCAGCCTTCAGTGCCTATCGTGCATTGAATGAAAGCGGATCCTTTGTGCTGGCTGGCCGGGTTGCTGCCGGAACGATTGTCGGAGCAGACCTGACACAGGTGCCCGCCGATCGCCGGTTCTATGCCGGTGGCGGGGGATCGATTCGCGGCTATGCCTATCAGGCTGCGGGACCGCGAGACAATTCCAATCTGCCAACCGGTGGTCTGTCCAAGGTTGAAGCCTCGATTGAGGCCCGACTGAAACTCACCGAATCCTTTGGCCTTGCAGCCTTTGTCGACTCCGGTGGCGCATTTTCCGCATCCACGCCGGGTCAGGGCGGTCTGTGGTATACGGGCGTTGGTGCCGGTATCCGATATCTCACACCTGTGGGGCCGTTGCGTCTGGATGTGGCTGTGCCGCTTAAAAAAATCAGTGGCGAACCGAGCTTCGGTGTCTACATAGGTCTTGGACAGGCTTTTTAAAGCCATCTTCATCAGTGAAAACTGCTTTTGCGACCTGAAACATCAGGTTGTTTGAAGGCTGAACCCATCAGAATATTAGGCGTTCTGCCAAGGATTGAGATATCATTGAAACGGCGAATCCCTTTACAGGACCTACTTGATGAAACGATCGCTTCGCATCCTGACTGTTATTTCCATCGTGCTGGCATGTCTTGTCGTGCTGGTTTTGGGATTGCTGGGCACAACGCCTGGCCTTGCCATCACCACATCATTCGTCAATTCGCTGATAAGCACGCCGGAAAGAAAGATAGAGATCAGTGATCTTTCCGGAATTCTGACCGCAAGACCCAAGGTCGGAAGCCTGGCGGTCAGCGATACCGCTGGCGTCTGGTTGGTGGCAAAGGACATTCAATCGGGTATTTCACCGGGTGCCTTGTTGTTCGGACGCATTGATATCAGCCATTTGTCCGTTGGCGACGTGGATATCGCCAGGCCACCCGTAGCAACCACACAGGCCGATACGACAGCGGACGACGGCGCCCTGCTGCCTGCAATCGGCATTCAGATTGAAAATATATTCGTTCAACGCATGCATTTCGCCGAACCGGTGCTGGGCGAGGAGGCCATGCTGCAGGTAACCGGTTCTGTTCTGCTGGAGGATTCGCCGGTGGACCTTTCCGGCAGGTTTGATGTCGTGCGAACCGACGGAACGGAGGGTGAAATATCGGCGCAATGGAAAATATCGCCTGAAAGCAACGAATTGGAACTGGAGCTTGCCGCAAGGGAGCCATCAGATGGCCTGATCGCCCGTGCGGTCAACATATTTGGGCTGCCGGCTGTGGAACTCAATCTCTCCGGCCAGGGACCTTTGGACAATTGGAAGGCCCAACTGGCCGTCAGCCTTGACGGGATCAAAACCGTTGAGGGCAACGTTCTGCTCTCGCTGAGCGAAGAAAAGCAGGCCATAGACGGGACCCTGGACGGAAACCTCGCCCCCTTGTTGCCACGAGAAATAACGCCGCTTTTCGCCGGCAATACGCATATTGAACTTTCGGCCGAACGTGCCGGCGACAAGACTCTGCGCCTGCACAGGTTCACGGCAAAGTCCGCGCTTCTATCGGCCGATATTGCTGGTCATGCTTTGCCCGACACGGATGATCTTGATTTTCAAGGTGTCATGACCTTCGGATCACCTGACAGTCAGGTTGCCTTCGATCTGCCAGACGGCAAGACCCTCAATGTGGGCTATACAAAGATCAATACATCCTTGAAAGGCAGGCTTGATAAGGCGGACTGGACATTGTCCGGTTCCCTGCAATCTTTGTCTGATGGAGCCTTTACGGTAACGAATGCCGATATTTCCGGTCGTTCGTCGGCGATTGATTTTCTGGCGCGCGCGGGCTCCATCAGCATGGAACTGGGTATTGCCTCGCTGGAAACGGGGCAAGACGCGCTGGATGAATTGCTCAAGGGATCCGTTCGCGCCGTTGCAGACGTACAATTTGATCCGAAAACCGTTGATATAACGGCTCTTCGCAGCAATGCCGGCGCATTGGCCGTCAATGGTTCCGGCGAATATTCAATGGCCAATGGTGCCTATGATTTCCTGTTGGATGCACAGATGCTGCAACAGGACGAAGGTCCGCTTCACCAATTGTTCGGTGCGCAGACAGCACGGTTCACGGGGCGCGTTGCGCAGGACGCCAGCAAAAAGATTTCCCTGTCGGATGTGCGGGTTGAAAGTGGCAATCTGCAGGCGACGGGCAAGGCGAGCCTGACGGAAGATCAGATATCGCTTGATTCCAGCATAACGCTGGCCAAGCTGTCCATGCTGCAGCAGGAATTGACGGGGGGGCTGGATATTGCTCTGGATGTCACTGGAACGATGGATCAGCCGGAATTTGATGTTCGTGCAACGGGCAAAGACGTTTCCATTCTTCAAAAGCCGCTGAAAAACCTTGTTTTTTCTGCCAGTGGAATTGCTTCACCCACCAATCCCCAGGCCAATATCAAGCTGGATGGTAGCTATGAAGACCAGCCGCTATCGCTTTCGGCGATCGTGACAAGCAACGCCGATGGGATCGTCATGGTGGACACCCTTGATTTGCGCGCACCGGGTGCCCGCGCACAGGGGAAGATGAGGGGCGATGTCGCCGGCATCATGACAGGCGATCTGGATGTGGACATTACATCCCTTGCGCAATTGGGGCCATTGTTGTTGCAGGACGGTCTGGCGGGATCGCTGAAAGGCGCCATTTCCTTTTCGGCCAGAGACAACAAACAGGTTGTCAGCGCCAACATCAATGCAGATGATCTGCAGGCAGGAGGCGCCCGCCTGAGCAAGGTGGCCGTGGCCGCCGAGCTGGTCGATCCACAGGGACAGTTGGCGTTGGATGCAACGCTTGCTGCCGGTTCGGTCAATATAGGTGACAATGCCATCCAGGACCTGCGCGCTGCCGTGTCGGGCAATTTGCAGGCCCTGCCATTTTCCGTCACCGGCGAATTTTTTAATGAACCTTTGGCCGTCACCGGCGAGGTTTCAACGGCTACGGGTGCGACAACGGTGGAACTTCGCACCGCCACTGCGCGTGTGCGGGCAATCCCCATTGAGCTTGCTGAACCGGTCACAATCACATTGGCAGAAACAGCGACACATGTTGAGAAGGCGACCTTGCGTGTGGGTGAGGGGACTGTCAGCATCGTTGGAAAAGCGGCTGATCAACTGGCTTTTGATATTGCAGTCAACGGATTACCGGTTTCCCTGATCGAAAATATAGCTGCAACCGGATTGGGGCAAAGCGGAACGGTCTCGGCCAGCGCGACCATTTCGGGCAAAACATCGGAGCCCGTTGTTTCCTATGAACTGGCGATCACGGGTTTTTCCGTCGAAGCCATGCGCCAGGCTCAGATATCGGCCATCGGGATCAATTCAAACGGCACATTGCGCTCCAATGTTTTGACAACAATAACCCGGGCTTCGGGAAACGGGCTGGAGCTTGATGTTTCCGGCACCGTTGATCTGGATAAGGGACCAGGGCTTGATCTGAACCTTTCCGGCACGGCACCATTCGGCATAGCGGCGCTGCCATTGTCCGATGCGGGTATCCAGCTTCGGGGGATTGCAAATCTCTCAATGGCAGTGAGTGGAAGCGCCGCTGCCCCTGTTATCAATGGACGTTTGACGACCTCCGATGCTGATTTCCTGGAGCAAAACAGTGCCTTGACGATAAGACAAATCAATGCGGAGCTGGATTTTGATGGTGCCGAGGTGAGGATTACTCGGCTTGATGGGAAAATGGGCTCCAGCGGCACCGTATCGGTTTCCGGTACTGTCGGTATAGATCCGGCCAATGGACTGCCGGCAAACCTGACATTGAAAGTCAAAGACGGGACCTATTCCAATGGGGAATTGGTGACCACGCGTTTTGATGCCGATATGACGGTTGTGGGCCCGCTGACACAATCGGGGACAGTGGGCGGGTCTGTACTGCTTCAGCGCACAGATATCAGTATTCCTGATCAGTTGCCCGCTTCCATTCCCTTTGTCGATGTCACGCACAGAAATGCTTCGCAGAGCGTGGTCGAACAATCAAAGGAGTTTGAAAGGGCACCGGCAACGGCTGATGACAATAGCCGCAATGGCGGGTTGCTGCTGGACATTTCGGTGGGTTCACCGACGCAAATTTATCTGCGTGGACGCGGCATTGACGCCGAATTCGGCGGGTCGATCCAGATTACCGGTTCCACTGACGCGCCGCGTATCCGGGGCAGTTACAATCTATTGAGAGGACGCATAGAAATTCTGGCAAAACGCTTTGATTTCGACAAGGGTACGATCACTTTCGCCGGGCCTCCTGATCCCCTGTTGAATTTTCAGACGTCGACAACCAGCAACAGCGTTACCTATTCAATCATTGTTGGTGGCACGGCCTCTGCTCCAAAGATCTCGTTTGGTTCCTCTCCAACCATGCCGCAGGATGAGATATTGGCCAATCTGTTTTTTGGCAAGGGAATCTCCAACCTTTCAGCATTCCAGATCGCGCAACTGGCCAATGCGGTTGCAACGATCAGCGGCGCCAATTCCGGGTCGAGTCTGCTTGATCGCCTCAGAGGCGTTGCCGGACTTGCCGACGTGGAACTCAATACGGGTGACGGGATTGAAGATTCGTCAGTTGGTGTCGGACAATATCTCAACGACCGGACCTATATCAATGTCGAAAAAGGCCTCACCGGCAATTCCGGTCGCGTGACGATCGACCTCGACCTGACAGAAGATCTGAAGGTCCGCGGAGAGGCCGATACGGATGGGAACACCAAGGCGGGCGTGTTTTTCGAACGCGACTACTGAAACGATTTACCAATGGGATACGGTTCGGTGGGTGCTGCGGGGCTGTTGCCGTGTTCATCAGGCGCAATTGGCGGCCGGACGACAATTCAAGCAATTTGCGATGAAGCCCGGCTTTGTCGCTGGCGCATATAACGGGCTTCCAGCCCGATGCATCCCCAGATGATCCCCAGCAGAATATAAAAATGCCGCCAATGGTCCGTGTCGATTATGGTGGATATCAGAATGTGGCCGAAAAAGACGATATAGGCGCACAGGAAATAGGGGTGCCAGGAACGCGGGCGCAAGAGGCATTTGAACCCTGCGGCAAGTGTCCAGATAACCAGTGTGGCATAGGCGAGGAACCCGAGCCATCCATAGGCCATCAGAGCCTTCAGCCAGATGTCGTGGGGATCCTGATGGAACAGTTTTCCGAATGCCATGGGGCCTACGCCCAGGGGCCGCTCCATAGCGAGCAGGAACCCGAGTCGGTAGCGATCAAACCTGCCAAGCTGCTCGATGTCATATTCCTGAACCAGCTGGGCGCGCAGGAAAAACAGGTTGGAAACCTGTTCGAACTGCAGGGCGATGCCGATTGTGATGGCCATCAGCAGAATGCCGCAGATGCTGATGATGAAAATCCGCATGCGAAAGGCTGTGGAGCGTTCATTCAGCAACATGAAGAAGACAAGCATCAATATGGAAAAGCCATAAAGACCCCAGGCGGCCCTGGAAAAGGACAGAAAAATCGCCAGCGTCAAGATTGACAATGCGACAAGACGCGGCGCCGAAGATGACAATTTTCCGGCCAGAATATTGTGCAGCAGATAGCAGGCAGGCAGGACAAGGTAGGGACCAAAAACATTGGGGTCCTGGAAAGCACCCTTGGCGCGATCGTAGAGCGTGAACAATTCACTGGCGGGCAGGACGCCGAAATAGCCCAGAATGCCAAGCAGGCCCGTTGCCAGGGTGCCGGCCAGATAGGCGTTGAAAATCGTTTTGAGTCGCGTTGCATCGTCTTCGATGACCGCAGCAAAAAATACCGCCGAGAGCGCCAGAAAGAATGAAACGCCAAGATAGAGCACTATGTCGGAACTGATGTCGCTCATCACTGTCAGGGAAAGGATGCCGCCAGCGTTGAACACCATGAGAATGGTCATGAGGATTGCGTTGCTGCGCGATATCTTCAGTCCAAAGAGGAACCAAAGTCCAATGAGACCGGCCATGAACAGTTCATAGGGGGCCGGTTCATACAGTACAAAACCACTGAGGAAGGTCCCCACCGCGAGTGCGTATCTGCCTAATGCTGCAACAGGCACCGATTGTCTGGCATGGATGGCAGCGGCATTTTCCATCAGAAGGCATTTTCCGATTTCAGCAACCGGATCGGGGTGAGAAACAGAATTTTCAGGTCAAACAGCAAAGACCAATTCTCGATGTAGTAGAGGTCAAAGGCCGTGCGCTGTTTGATTTTTTCGTCATCATCGATTTCGCCGCGCCAGCCATTGATCTGCGCCCAGCCGGTCACACCGGGCTTGACGCGGTGCCGGGCGAAGTAACCGTCCACCACTTCGGCGAACAACAGGTCATGGGATTGCGCATGCACTGCGTGAGGGCGCGGCCCGACAAGTGAGAGATCACCGCGAAGGGCGTTGAAAAATTGCGGCAGTTCATCAATTGATGTTCTGCGGATGAAACGGCCAACAGGGGTGACACGCGGATCACCCTTGGTCACCGGTTTTTTGGCGGTGGGATCGCTTTGATCCGCAAACATCGAACGGAACTTGTAAACATTGATGATTTCATTATTGAAGCCGTGCCGCTTTTGTACAAAAAACACTGGGCCGCTGGACGTCGCTTTGACGGCAATCGCCGTTGCCAGCATCACCGGAAAAAAGATCACGATTCCCAACAGGCTGAAAACAATGTCAAAGATGCGCTTTGCGACCGAGTCCCAATCGTTGATCGGTCGGTCGAATATGTCCAGCAACTGAACGGAACCAATGCTGGAATAGGCTCTTGGCCGAAACCGCAATTCGGTGGAGTGGGCCGCCAGGCGAATATCCACTGGCAGAATCCACAGCTTTTTGAGCAGTTCCATGACACGTTTTTCAGCGGTCAGTGGCAGCGACAGTATGAGCATGTCAATGCGCACCAGGCGCGCAAACTCCACCAGCTCGGATATGTTTCCCAGTTTTGGGTAGCCGGCGACGACCGGCGGGGATCTGCGGTTGTTGCGATCATCGAAAATGCCGCAAATGCGAACATCATTGTCCAGTTGTTGCTCCAGCGCGCGAATAAGCTGTTCTGCAGCCTGACCACCGCCGACGATCACCGCCCGGCGTTCCATCGTTCCATCACGGGCCCACCGGCGGATGGCAAAGGCGATGAATTGACGCCCGATGACCAGGAAACAGGATCCGGCGATATACCAGGTTCCAAACCAGACCCTGGAATAGTCAGCGCTGATTTTCAGGAAAAAGGCGATGAGAGCCATGATCGCGAAGGTAATGGTCCATCCGACCAGCATTCTTGGCAAAATGCGCAGGGCTGAGCGAAGAGATTGCAGCTGGTATGCGTCACTCGCCTGAAAGACCATGATCGCAAGCCCGGCAGCAGCGGCAGTCGTTGCAATATAATAGGGCACGAAACCGATTTTCGGGAAGACATAAAACAGATAGATGACGAAGCCGGTCAGGAAAAGTCCGGTGAATTCGAACAGTCGCGTAATGCCGGTGACAAGGCTGGGAGAATAACTTTCATCCCCCAGTTGTTTGGCTATCTGACGGGCAAGTCGGCTGACTTTTTCAAGTTTTTCCACGCCCGCATCATCGCCGGACGGCGCGGTGGGCACGGATTTCAAAATTGATTGTTTTGGTGTGGTCATTTAGTCAGCTTTTTTGGCAGGACTCCTGTGGTGGAGTTTTAACAGACAGCTCTTAATATTGTTTGACCCGACATGAAGCGCAATTGTGGCAAATATCAGCGTGTTGGCATGCTGCATTCGTGGTAAAAATCAATTATGCAATCGGCCATGGTCTCCACAGAGAAGCGTTCTTTCAATTCGCTCTTTTTCGGCAGGGAATTGACGATTTCCTGCGGCTGAAGAATAGCAAGTGCCATGCGTTGGGCAAGGGCTTCGACATCACCCGGGGCTACGAGTGCATCTTTGTGTTGGCCGAATATCTCGTGGATGCCGCCCACATTCGTGGCTATGAGCGGGCGCCCTGCGGCCAATGTTTCAAGCACGACATAGGGCATTGATTCGGCGCGTGACGGGACCACGACGGTTACGCCCAATTGCAGAGCCTCGGCAATTGGCATTGCCGGATACAGTTTGACACGTTCCGGTCGTCCAGTCTGCAAGATGAGTTTGGCCAGTTTTTCCTTGTCCGCGCCGTCGCCGACAATCGCAGCCGTGACAGGTTTGCCGACCAATTGCTCCACTCTTGCAAGGGCATCGACAAACAGATCTGGCCCCTTCAGTTGGCGCAACATGCCGACATAGAGAAATTGTGCGGCGTCCTGAAGAACGACCACGTCTTCAAATTCACGTTTTGCAAGTCCGTTATAAATCAGCTTGCTGGGAGGGCGCGGCTTGCCCACTTTCTTCAGATAGGCACTTCGCTCGTATTCGCTGACAAAGATCAATCCGTCTGTGGATTTCTCAAAAAATCTCTCGAGCCTGAAGTAGAAACGCCCGGCAGGGCTGGATCCGCTGAAATGCAGACTTCCGCCATGGGCGGTATAGATGCGGGCTACGCGATACCTGGATGCCCGTAATCGTGCGCCGATCAACCGTGCAAGTGCGCCACCCTTGGCACCGTGCCCATGAATGATGTCCGGCTGAATTTCCTTGATTTTGCCCATGCATCTGAAAAGCGTAAGCAGATCCGCCGGGCCAACCGATCGCTGGATTGGTGTTCGTACAAGCCCCAGTGCGAGATAGGGACGGATGCTGTCAAACAGTGCATCCTCATGGGCGCCGCCCGTTGTGCTGTCACACAGGATACCAACCTGATGGCCAGCTTCGTGATGCAGTCTGGCAAGATCACGCACATGGCGGAATATCCCACCAACAGGTGAACGGAAGCAATGAAGTATGCGTAACGGTTTTTGATCCGGCATTGCCACTGCGCTTTCAGCACTCAGAACAGTCTTTCGCGGACATAGATGGTGTCTCCGGCCAGTATCGGATCGGAAATGGTAACGCGACCGGTCAGAACGTCCCCATTGACCTTTCTGGTTATGTCGACGTTGACCTGATTGGCGCGGACCGAATATCCACCGGCGATGGCAATGGCATTTTGCACGTTCATGCCGGGAACATAGGTGTATTGGCCAGCCGCATTGACCTCTCCCAGTATGAAGAACGAGCGATGCTGGTCAACCTGAATGGAAACATCGGGATCGCGCAGAAAGCCCTTGCGCAATTGACCGGCAATCTCGCCTTCAAGTTCCTGAACGGTTTTCCCGCGGGCGTTGACAGACCCAATAAGCGGAAAGGCAATGTAACCGGCCTGATCAATAGCATAAGTATTTGTCAGGGCGCTTTGTTCGAAAACTGTTATGCGCAGGTTGTCTCCGGAATCCAATCGGTAAGGTTCAATGACAGCCTGATGAAAGGCGTCGGGCGCAGGTCGATAACCGGAGCATCCGACGAGTGTCAGCATCAGACCGTAAAGGGCCAGGGCAATTATGAATTTCATTTTACCAAACGCCATTTTCCGTAAATTCTCTTTGAAATTGGAAAGACCGAACGTGGCTCAGTTATCATCCCATTAAGGTTAATGGCCGGTAAAGCATCGCCAACTTTCATCCAGGGCCCTTTAAACATCAGCGGTGAGGGGGAGGGCCGTACTGGCATTGCGCTGTGCATTAACTCTTGCGTTACCATAATCATTTACCTTTCGCTCAGTTGTGGTTTGGAGTGATTGGCAATGTCCCGCCCGGAATTGAATGGCAAAGATGAAGACATCGATATTGCGCGTCTGTTCGCTGCGATATGGCAACGGCGTGTGGCTATCGTATCCTTGATGTTGATTGTATGCGCGGTGGTTTTCGTCATCAGCAGCATGATTGCGCCTCGCTATCGCGCCGAAACCCGAATATTGATCGAATCGCGAGAGCCGGTGTTTTCACAGTCGACCCAGAGTGACGGAGGGCAGACGCAATATCTTGATCAGCAGGGTATCCTCAGCCAGGTCGAGGTTATCAATTCAACGAATCTTATCAAATCGGTAGCGGCAGATCTCAATCTGGCTGATCACAGCGAATTCAGCGCAGCGGCCAATCCGTCGCTGCTGTCCAGCGCGTTGATCATGCTGGGTCTTTCATCCAATCCCAATGAAGCGGAACCGGAGGAGCGGTTGATCGAGACCTTCCGCGAGCACCTGAAGGTCTATCAGATTGCCAATTCTAGGGTCATTGCAGTCACCTTCTGGTCGACCGACAAGCAATTGACAGCCAAAGTCGTCAATACCGTCGCGAGTACCTACCTGAGTATCCAAAGCAGAGCAAAGCTGGTCAATAATTCGGATATGACCGCCTGGCTGGGGCCCGAAATCACGGATCTTAGAGAGCAGGTGCGGATCTCCGAGGCCAAGGTTGCAGACTTCAGGGCAAATTCAGGGCTCCTGATGGTGGATGAAAACGCGACATTGTTCACGCAACAACTGGCGGATATTTCGACCGAACTCAGTCGCGTCAGGGGAGAAAAGGCAAATGCTCTGGCCAGCAGGACAGCCGTTCAAAACGCTATCGCACGGGGTGAAACGACAGATGATTTTACCAGCGTTCTGCAATCGCCTGTTATACAAAGACTTCTTGATCGTCAGGGCGACATACAGGGCGATATTGCCGATCTGTCGGTGACACTGCTTGACGGCCACCCCAGCATCAAGGCCTTGCGTGCGCAGCTTCGCGATATCGAGGTGCAATTGAAAGCAGAAACCCGCAAGGTTTTGAGCGCCTTCGAAAGCGAAGCCGAACTGGCGCGTTTGCGCGAAGAGGAATTGCTGGGGCAACTCAACAGACTGAAAACGGAATCTGCCCGCGCCGGTGGTGATGAAGTCGAATTGCGCGCGCTCGAACGTGAGGCGACGGCGCAACGTGAGTTGCTGGAGGCCTATCTGGCACGCTATCGCGAAGCCGCCTCCCGATCGGACAGGGGCAATCTTCCAGCAGATGCACGAGTCATTTCCCGCGCTTTTGTTCCCGGCGAGCCCTATTTCCCGAAAACTCTGCCAATGCTCATCATTGCAGCATTGCTGACCGCTCTTATTTCAGCGGTTGTCGTCATGCTGCACGCATTGTTTACCGGACAAGCGTTCAAACCTGTTGATCAGGTCAAGGTCAATGCGTCTGCCTCCTCGCAGTCCGTTTCGCCTGAACCGGTGTCGCCGGAGCCCGTTTCACCGGAGCCCGATTCGCCAGAGCACTTGGCCCAATCTCCGGCATCTTTATCCAAAGAGCCTTCGCCCGATGAAGGGTGGACTCTTGATGCGCACAAGAGCAGTGGGGAGCATGCGGCATGGTCTGCTTTGGCGCAGATACCCACCGTGGAACCAATGGCCGTTTCGACCGAAAGCACACAAGCCGGCGATGAGAGTGATTTTGCAGTTGATGAGGGTGATACGGCAGATGACGATCTGCGCGACACGGCAGATGAAGATACAGGCACTACAGCTTATAACGAAATGGATGAAGCTGTTGATCCACCTGTTTCTGCTGGCGATGACCTGTCGGACCATGCCGGGTATCAGAGCGTCGATACAGCCGACGACATTCAGCCGGAAGTCGCAACACCGCTCGCTGCGCATGACAAGACATCCGCAGAGCCTGCGCAACCGGGCAAGCGCGAATCGAGCGCATTGATCATTGATCCGAACGCGGAATACAGCGTCAGCGCCGTGACCGACCACCTGATCGCAACCGGGACACATGTCGCCGTTGTGGTGTCTCCAGAGGGTGACAAGGGGTCTACTACGTCCGTTATGCTGGCGCGCATGCTGGCCAATGAGGGCCAGCAGACGCTGCTTCTGGATATGACAGGTTCTGCATGTCCCAGCCGCATGATGGCGCCACAATCCGATCTTCCGGGGATTACCAATATATTGGTGGGCGACTGTGGGACGGCCGAGGCGCTGCATGGCGACCGTCTGTCAAATGCGCATATTCTGCCCCAGGGCACTGCCGACCCGATGTCGGCCATGCGGCAGGCATCTCGATTGCCCGAGGTGATGGATTCCATATCGAGCGTCTACGATATTGTCATTGTCGAATGTGGTCCGGCCAATTCTGCCGGTGTCAAAAGGCTTTTGAACGGGCGCAACGTCGAAATGATTTTTTCGGTTATCCATCCTGAAAAAACACTGATTACGGAATATCTCACGGACTTTTATGCCGGTGGGTTTGAAACCCTGCTGATGATGAGCCCCGGTGCCGGAGCACCTCCGACGCATCCTGATAGAAGTGCTGCGTGAAGCGGTTTGCGCTATCGCTTTTGTTTGAGGCTAATCCGTACGGCCTTTGCCAGAGCGAATATCTTTTTGTTTGATTTGAGGAAACGCTTTGAATCAATCAGCCATCTGGCCCCCACGGCGCCCAGGTATCCTTTTGCGGTAACCGGCAATACTGCATCAAAATGCACGGTTTCGACGTCACACCAGGAGCGCTTGTATTGTTCGTCGCCGATGCCGAAATCGAATATTTCAGCCTTTTCTTCGCAGGCGCTGCGGATCATCAGGTAAAACAGCAATTCACCCGAACTGGCCGCTTCCAGTTCTCCGGTGGCAATTGAGCTGAACTGGCATATGACATGGCCGTCTTTGCGCGACAGTGCAGAAATCGCGCAGATGGTGCCATCTTCCTTGAGACGTATGGCGCATAATTCAATCATCTTGCGCTGCTGATCAATGCTGTCCTTCGTCAGACGATGAAAAAAGGACTTGATTTTTGCATCCTCAAAGACATCCGGGATGCCCTGAACTTCAAAACGCGCCGCCTTTTGCCTGAAGAACGTGTCCAACAGGGACAGCGCATCTTCGGCGCCTGTTGCTGTGACATAGTCATAGCCACCCCATTCCTCCAGCCGCCGCTCGGACGTGCGGAATTTCTTTCTGCGCCTTTTTGCATTGCCACGGGCCAGGACGTCTTCAAAGGCACAGTCCAGGGTGACCTGAAAGGCATGGTTCTGATTTTCCACAGTCGCCAAACAGGCTATCGGGTGTGGCATTCCTCTCCATTGCCGCGGCTGACGGTCCAGCACAAAGAGGTCAACATCCAGCGGCATTGCGGCGATATCTTTCCAGATTTTCCGCATCCGCGCAGCATCAATCCCGTTCATGAACTCCTGCGAAAAGACGCCAAAATTTATATTGTTGTAGGCGGCGCCAATATATCTGGCGATCCGCAGGGGGCCGGTTTTCTCGACGCATAATGGCAAGATAAAAGCGGTTTTTCCCCTTTGGGGACCGGAGGCAAACTCTCCTGTAATAAGCAGTGGTCTGGCATTGGTTTCCTCGATCCAGCAGCGACACCAGTCATAGGTCTGGTGTATGGTGCATTCAGGTGCAGCCTCCAGACAGCGCCAGCTTTCCTCAAGTGGCTCTACCCGGTCAAAATGCCGCAAGATCAAATCTGCCTGCTGTTCAGCTTCCTGCATCGCATGTCTCCGCCACCAAAGCCGCCAATTCTCGGAACAGTGCCGGGCGCCTGTGTCCATGCAACAGGCTTGCGACTGAACCGCTGATGACAGCGTTGTGTGTTAAAAATCTTGATGCCGCCATTCTAACCGCGCCAGTTCTAATATTTGGTGAGCGCGTATGGGGTCTGGCGATGCGCTTGTCTGTACGGTTAACAGGCTATCAAATGACCAGACCGACCAGCGGCGCTGGGTCCATGCCGTTCTCTATTCCGCAGAAAGAGTTCAGGGGAAAGCTTTGAATTTATTCATGAAACATATTCTCGGGTTCTTCGATTCCGCCGGCCCGTCTATTTCGCCTGACGTTTTTTGGGCTTTTCCATCCAGTGAATGATCCACATGGCGGGCAAGATCCACAGGAGACCAGTCACCAGAAAATAGATCAGATGGACCCACCAGGGTGATTCCGCCAGGCGATAGGACGCAACTGTTGTTGCAATCAATGCGTAGAGGACAACCAGGGCGATGAGCAGCAATGTGCCTATCAGTTTTCGAATGCGAGGGGGCATGATATCTCCGTTGACGCTGCAAATATAGGAAATGCTGTCCTTTTCAAGTTTATTCTGGTTCACGGGGATGGGACATCTTGCGCCTTGTATTCTGGAGGCGGGTGATACAAATGTGCGTGCACACCCACAGATTATCTGTTCTGAAAGACTGCAATGACCGAATCCTCCTCACAAAGTGTCGTTAACAGGAACCGCCTGAGCATTCGCATCTGGCTTGCAATCGTGGCAATTGCGATATTTGCACTGGTGATTGTCGGAGGTGCGACCCGGTTGACGGATTCGGGGCTGTCAATCACCCAGTGGAAGCCGATCCATGGTGTTGTTCCGCCCTTGACCCAGGATGAGTGGCAGGAGGAACTTACTCTCTACAAGCAGATTCCAGAATACGAGCAGATCAACAAGGGGATGACCCTTTCTGAGTTCAAATATATCTACTGGTGGGAATGGACGCACCGATTGTTGGCCCGTGGGGTAGGGGTGCTGTTTGCCATCCCATTGCTGGTGTTCTGGGTGTCCGGCCGCATCGAGCGCCGTTTGAAGCTGCCCTTGCTGGGGATTATGGCGCTCGGCGGACTGCAGGGATTCATCGGCTGGTGGATGGTTTCCTCTGGTCTTGTCGACCGGGTTGATGTCAGTCAATACCGGCTGGCGACACATCTGACGCTTGCCTGTATCATCGTTGCGGCAATTGTCTGGGTATCACGTGGTTTGGCGCATTACAGCAGCGATAAGGCGCCTTCGGATGCATCAGGCAAGATTGCGGCCATGATCGCCATCATGGTGCTTGTCCAAATCTATCTTGGCGGCCTTGTCGCCGGTCTTGATGCGGGACTTGCCTATAACACCTGGCCCTTTATGGATGGTGCCGCGGTTCCAGCGAACCTTCTGGTGATGAAACCTCTTTGGGTCAATCTGTTTGAAAATGCAAAAACCGTACAGTTTACCCATCGCACCTTTGCCTATGTTGTGTGGCTGGTCGCATTGGGCCATATGGTTGTCAGTCTGCGCCTGGCCCCGGGATCCACCCATGCACGTCGCTCCATGGTGCTGTTTGCACTGGTGACCATACAGGCCGTTTTTGGCATTACCACGCTGCTTTTGCAGGTGCCGGTCAGTTGGGCCCTGCTGCACCAGGGCATGGCTCTGGTGGTTCTCGCATTCGCTGTGGCGCACTGGCGTGCGTTCATTGGCAGCTATGCATTGCCTGTGAAGCAGGAATAGAAGCGATTACCGGTGCAGGCTTTCTGCACCGGTAATCGTGGCTGTTTCAGTGAAATGAGGGAAACGACGTCTTCCCAATTGCTGTTAGCTCGCCAGCATGAGGTTCATGTTCTGAACCGCAGCGCCTGAGGCGCCCTTGCCGAGATTGTCCAGCAGGGCGATCAGATTGGCATGAATGCCGTTGGCACTGCCACAGACAAAAAGCTTCATATGGTCGCTTCCGGCCAATTCTACAGCGTCAATTCTTGCAAGCGCGGCGCTTTCCTCGAGGGAGGCAACCTGCACAAATTGCTGGCCTGCATAATGATCGCTCAGGATCGTGTGGATATCCGCCAATGAAACCGGTCCGTTCAGCATGTCGAGAAAAAGCGGCACCTGAACGATCATGCCCTGGGCGAAGCGCCCGACACTGGGCGAAAACAGTGGGACGCGTTGCAGCAGACCGTGCTCCTGGATTTCAGGGATATGTTTGTGATTGAGCGCCAGTCCATAGGCAAAATGCGGTGACGTGATGTGCTCCGGATTGGACTCATCTTCCATTTTGGCAATCAATTGTTTGCCGCCGCCGGTATAGCCGGAAACCGCGTTGATGCTGATCGGATAGTCTGCCGGCAGCAGGTTGGCCAATCTCAAGGGCCTGATGAGCGAAATGGCACCGGTGGGATAACAGCCGGGATTGGAAACGAGCCGCGCATGGGAAATCCTGCTCGCCTGGCTCTTGTCCATTTCAGCAAATCCATAGGCCCAGGACGAATCCGTGCGAAAAGCAGAACTTGTATCAATCACCCGTGTTGAATTGCTTCCCTCCAGCAGGGATACGGCCTGTCTGGATGCATCGTCGGGCAGGCATAGAATGGCAATGTCTGCCTCATTCAACCGGTCCTGGCGCAGGTTTTCATTGCGACGTTCGGCCTGAGGAATCGAAATCACATTGAGATCATCACGTTCTGCCAGCCGGGTGCGAATCTGCAAACCGGTTGTGCCGTGCTCTCCATCAATGAAAATCTTCGGTTTCATGCCTGTCTCTTTTCCTGTCCAGGTGGAAGGTAATTCTGTCTATCTGAATAATACGCAATTCCATGTGAATAATAAACACTCATCGTGTTTGCAACAAGCAAACGCATCCGCAGCCGCGCATTCGCTCTTGGGTGCCTGCGGCAAATAGGATGTTTCAATTGCATGCCCAAGGCTCTAAATAAAGTGGTTATTCTGTTTCAACTGGGCAGGTTTGATGCTGGCAATTGGTCGCTATACCGCAGGTGCTGCATTGCTCGTCGCATTGGGCAGCCACAGTCTGTCTGCAGATGCGCAAGATGCAGCCTACGGGTCTGTTGAAGAACTTGGCAAGGCATTGTTTTTTGATGTCAATCTGTCGAGAAACCGGACGCAGGCCTGTGCCACATGCCATGCCCCGGATGCGGGATTTACCGACCCGAGACCAAATGGCTTTGCCGAACCCGTCTCGCGGGCCGTTTCGCTGGGGGATGACGGGCAGTCGATCGGCGATCGTAATGCGCCCACGGCAAGCTATGCACGATACAGCCCCGTCTTCCATCGTCAGGACGACGGCAGCTATATTGGCGGGTTGTTTCTTGATGGCCGGGAAAAAGATCTGGAAGGGCAAGCGGGTGGCCCCCCACTCAATCCATCGGAAATGGGGATGGAGGGCAAGGCAGAGGTTGTCGCCCGGTTACAGGAAAATGCCGATTATGTCGTGGCCTTCAGGTCGCATTTCGCAGACGATCTGTTTGACGATGTCGATGCGGCCTTTGCCGCCATGACGCAAAGCATTGCAGCTTTTGAGCGCACGGATGAATTGTCACCCTTTGATTCTCGTTATGATCGCTACCTGAAAGGCGAAGCCCGCTTCACCGATCAGGAAGAGCTTGGTCGCGTGCTGTTTTTCTCGCAGCAGTTCACCAACTGCAACCTGTGTCACCAGTTGCAAAAAATTCCGGGTGCGGCCGAGGAGACATTCTCCAATTACCAGTACCATAACATCGGCACGCCGGTGAATGTCGCCGTGCGATCTGCCAATGGCAGCGGCGAGAATTTCGCGGACCTGGGATTGCTCGCCAATCCCGAGGTCAGCGATCCAAAACAGGCCGGCAAGTTCAAGGTCCCAACGCTGCGCAATGTGGCTGTGACAGGCCCCTATATGCACAATGGTATCTTCGAAGATCTTCGCACGGTTGTACAATTTTATAACCGCTACAATACCGATGCGCCGTCTGCACAAATCAATCCGGAAACCGTGAAACCCTGGGGCGAGACAGAGTTCAAGAACACGCTTTCTGTCAAGTTGTTGACAACTGGGCCGGCACTGGATGACCAACGGGTGGATGCGCTGGTGGCTTTCCTGAAGACATTGACCGATGCGCGCTATGAGCACCTGCTGGACGATTGAAGGCGAATAACAATAGGTCTGTTGATCAGGGGCGCTTGCAGCATCTACCAGCGATCCGGTTTTCCCTGGATTTTACACGTGCGGGGTCTGTGTCATTATTTGTAGAAGACTCGACTTGATCTGACACCGCTGCCTTTCCAGAGGACTGGAT
>JARGOX010000027.1 GCA_029233925.1 Rhizobiaceae bacterium | reverse complement strand
GCCTGCGATTTTCCCATGAGCTTCGCCAGATGAGCTCAGCCTTTATGGTCTTGAAGAAGGTTTCGACAGCGGCGTTGTCATAGCAATTACCCTTGCCGCTCATTGACCCTCTGAAACCGTTCTGACGCAAGATCTTCTGATAGTCGTGAGAACAATATTGGCTACCGCGATCAGTGTGATGGATGCAGCCGTTGGGTGGCGCACGGAATGCGATAGCCATCTTCAATGCCCGGATCGCCAGATCACGTTTCATCCGATTGCTGACGGCCCAACCAATGACACGCCGGGAATGAAGATCCAGGATCACAGCAAGATACAACCAGCCTTCACGGGTCCACACATAGCTGATGTCGCCAGCCCATTTGTGATTGGGTTGATCAGCTGTGAAGTCACGATCCAGCAGATTGGGCGCGATGTTGAACTTGTGATTGCTGTCTGTCGTCACCTTGTGTTTGCGGGTTCGTACAACAGATATGCCGTTCTGGCGCATCAATCTGCCCACACAGCGATGCCCAACATCTAAGCCGATCTCTTTCAGCTCTTGCGTCATCCGCGGCCTACCGTAGCTGCCCAGACTGAGACGTGACTGTTCTTTGATATGCGCCAACGTCACCAGATCACGGCGTTGTCTGCGGCTAGCGGGACGACTGCGGAATGCACGCAAACCACGCGTGCTGACACCGACAACTGCGCACAATCTATGAGCTGGAAAGCTGCGACTATGTTCTTCGATGAACCTGAACCTCATGGCTTTAGGCCCGCGAAGAACTGGGTGGCTTCCTAAGAAACAGCCATGTCTGCCTTTTGTGGTAATTCTTGCAAATCATAACCGAATGACTTGGCTCGACGCTTGAGATTACCGAGCACGCGATTGCGGTATCGTTCCTCATAATGAGACGCGCCGGGGTCTTTGTAGGTCATGCCGTGTCGAAGGGTGTTGTAGAACAGAACGGCAATCTTGCGCGCTGTCGCTGTGACCGCTTTGGCCTTGCCGGCCCGTGCCGCCAATCTCCGGTAGAAAGCCCCCAGAGCGGTATCGCTGCGACCGATCGTGACCGCAGCCAAACGCAACAGGGCCGCCGCACGGCTAGAAGATCGCCTTGTCCGCGATGACAGCACCTTACCGCCAGATATCTTGTTGCCTGGTGCCAGACACAGCCAAGACGTGAAGTGTTTGGCGCTCGGCCATGCACGCAGGTCCGTTCCACATTCGCCAACCAGTTTGAGCGACAGCGAGGGCCCCATCCCATGGATCTCGGTCAGATCAACGCCGAGGACACCAAACAGCGCGGCCCGGACATCAAATGAGGGCGTGCTCACCTGCTTGGTTTTTGTGCGTGGACGTGGCAGCTGACTGGGGTCGTGTTCAGCATCTGCACCCAATGCTGCCAGCGTCGCCTCAAGATGACGATCACATTCCAGCATCTTGGCCTGACAGAAGTCATAGAGTCCGAGCGACTGGGTCAGCGCGAAGATATGTTCGGGGCGGTCATTGCCATTGAGCGCGGCTTTGATTGTCTGTGTTGAAGCCTTGCAACGGACGTCGCGATATGCGGCTAACACGTTCAAATCCCGTTCGCCCGCGACAATCGCACGGATGATCTTCATCCCCGTAATACCTGTGATGTCAGACACAACATGATGCAGCTGGAGGTTCATCTCCATCAGTGCTTTCTGCATTTGCTGGATATGAGCCGCCGCATATTCCACCAACCGCTCTCGCTGCCGCAGATACGCCCGCAGAGTGGCGATCTCGGCAGATGGCCGAAAGCTGCCACGCAACAACCCATAAGAATGCAACTGTCGCAACCAACTAGCATCGCTGACGTCGGTCTTCCGGCCGGGCACGTTCTTGGCGTAACGGGCGTTGACCAGAATAACCTCAAGGCCATGCTGCTCGAGTATCTCGTAGGCTGGGATCCAGTACACACCGGTGGATTCCATCGCGATACTGGTCACACCGTGAGATTTGAACCAGTCAGCGAGATCATGCAGGTCATGCGTGAAGGTCCCAAACGCACGCACCGGTGTGTCTGTTACGTCGGGGTTCACCGCTGCCATATGTTCACGCGAGCCGATATCAACAGCGGCGGCGCCGATGTTCACGGTCTCAATTGCTGGGGTCCGTCCGGTCTTTTGCTTTGCCATCATCTATCCTCCTGTCGGCAACAGAAGGGCGTAGGCTATGCAAATCCGTCATCTTCCTAACCGGGATCACCGCAAAGCGGCGTCACCACTCTCAAGTTCGCATCAACCCATGGACCACGTTTTTTAACGGGGTTCTGCCCCAAGGCAGACCACCAATAAGCGAACGGCCGCTGCCCTTCATGGCGCGACCATAGCACAGGCTGTTTCTACCGCGCACAGGCGGGCCCCAACCCGGAACGGTTTTTTAGGATCTCCCTCTCCTCCTTGAGAAGACGGTTCTCGCGTCGAAGCCGGTCATTCTCTTGGGCGAGGCTCAAATCTTCCTTTGACACCACATCCAGGTCTCGATGCGCCGTGATCCACTTGTTCAGCGTCGACATCCCGATACCCAAATCATCAGCCACCTGCTTACGCGTTAGCCCACTGGTCAGCGCGATCCGCACCGCATCCTTGCGAAATTCCTCCGTCCGTTTCAGTCTCATAGTTCGTCTCCTTTGTTGCAGTAAATGCTATCAAAGGAGCGGAATCAAACCGCGACAGGTCCAGCCATTGCCGCATCACGCCAGTGTTCAAGGGGAGAAAGCTTCCCTTCTCGGCAGCCTTACGTCGGGCTTTCGCCACGATTTTCTCATATTCGGAAAGGAGTATTGTGTGTTCCGTGAAGAACTCCGCGCCTTCACATGCCTTCATCGCGACTTGAAAAACGGAGTCGCCCAGCACCTGAGCAAAGGCTTTAGTATACCTGCGGCGGAACCGTTTACGGCCCCAACCAGTTCATCAACGTATTTGAGCTTCATCACAACAACTATGCGAAATGTCCCCAATGCTCCCTGTTTTGTGTCTCAGGAGGGACTCTAACGTCATGTTATGCTTAAAAAACAACACCCTCAAGGAGTGGTTTTGGTGCGGTCGAGAAGACTCGAACTTCCACGGGAGTTACCCCACAGCGACCTCAACGCTGCGCGTCTACCAATTCCGCCACGACCGCACGCAGTAGAAGCCGTTACCGGCGAGCGGCATGTACCAAATCGCCATCACACACACAAGGGCTTGTTACGCTTTTTTATCCTTCTTTGTCACATCGGGGGAAATTGAAGTCTGCGAAGGGCTTAGTTCCAACCTTGCGCTGGCGACCCGCATGCGCCACATAGGTTTTGGAACAACGGGTCAAGAGCACGAGACAATGCAACGAGACGAGATGGAAAGCGGATTTTTTTCAGCAGCAGGCTCTGCGCCCGTGCAGTGGCAAGTTGCTGAAGGACGGGTTGATTATCCGCAAGCCGTTGCCTTCATGGAAGCGCGTGTGGCGGCCATTCGTGACGGCACCGAGGAAGAACTTGTCTGGCTGGTGGAACATCCGCCGCTCTACACGGCAGGCACCAGCGCAGACGAAGAGGATCTTTTGACGCCGGAACGGTTTCCCGTGTTCAAGACCGGTCGCGGCGGCGAATATACCTATCATGGGCCTGGCCAGCGCGTGGCCTATGTCATGCTCGACCTGAAGCGGCGGCGGTGTGATGTGCGTGCCTTCGTATCCTCCCTTGAGGCCTGGATCATCGCAACATTGGCGGATATGAACGTCAAGGGCGAGCGCCGCGAGGACCGGGTCGGCGTATGGGTGGTGCGTCCGGAACGCCCGCCCCTGCCCGACGGATCACCCGCCGAAGACAAGATTGCGGCGATCGGCATACGGTTGCGCCGTTGGGTGAGCTTTCACGGCATATCGATCAACGTCGAGCCCGACCTCGATCATTTTACCGGGATCGTTCCCTGCGGCGTGACAGCCCATGGTGTCACCAGTCTGGTCGATCTTGGTCTGCCGGTGAGCATGGAAGACACGGACCTGGCGTTGCGTTCGGCATTTGAACAGGTGTTTGGTCCGACAAGCACCTGATCAGGGAGGTTCACGATCAAATGAAATCGTTTGGTCGCAACTGACTCTAGAAATGCTTTCCGGCCTGGAATGGCCCGAGGCGCGTCGATGCGGCAACCAGATAGGCCGTCGACCAGCCAATCAGAAGAAAGCCGCTAATGCCCTCCAGACCGGCCAGCAATTGCCAATCCTGCTTCAACAGGGAATCGCCATAGCCCAATGTGGAAAATGTGATGGCGGAAAAATACAGCGCATTCTCAAAGTGGGGGATTGCATCGACATACCAGTAGACCGCCGCCCATATCCAGATCTCCACCGTATGCACGGCAAACAGGCCATACATGACGGCGACCATGGCCGTCACCTTGCGGCGATAGCCATGCAGCGGTCGGCGCTCGGCAACCCTGTTCATCACATTGGCGACCGCGACAAGACCGAGTGTGTGAACGATGACGGTCATGGAAATGACGACCGTGCCAAGCAACAAATTAATCAGCAAGGGTCAGGAACTCCCGGTTTGTGGTGCGGCATTGCGTTGTTCGCGCCACAATATGAATAGTCCGGAACCGACAATAATGGCAATTCCCAGCCATTTTGAGGCTGACGGGAAGTCTCCGAAAACCAGATAGCCGATGGTCACGGCCGATACGATCTCGAAATACTGGAACGGCGCCAGAAGAGACGCCGGTGCATGGCGAAATGCAGTCACGATAACCATATGGCCAAAGGCCGAAATCAGGCCGATCACGGCAAGCAGAAGCAGGGCAAATGCGCTGCTCGGCATGGACCAGGTGAGATCCTCCACCCCAAATGCTGTGCCTGCCAGTAGTCCAAAGCTGACGGCGATGACCCCACCGATGCCGGCGGAATATTGCATGACAAGCGATGTATCGCGTGCCGACAGCACCCGATTAAGAATCAGATAGAGGGCAAAGAGGGTTGCAGTTGCCAGCGGTAAGAGCGATACAAGACCGAAGCGAGCAAAATTCGGCTGAATGACGATGATTGCACCGATGAATCCCACCGCAATGGCCAACCACCTGCGCCAACCGACCCTTTCACCCAGAAAAAATGCTGACATAGCAGTCAGTATGAAAGGTTCGACAAAGAATATGGCGATCACATCGGCAACCGGCACATATTTGACGGATATGAAAAACAGCGTGCTGGCGCTTCCGATGAGCAGACCACGCAGCAGATTGTAGGACCAATTATGCGGCCGCAGAGCCGCAAATCCACCGGAGACCAGAATAATCGGAATGATGATCATTGTTTGCAGTGCAAAGCGCAGGAGGGCAATCGACCCCGGTGTCATTGCCTCATGCATCGCAAGGTATTTTGCCGCCGCATCCATCAAGGGCAGCGAAAGCATTGCCCAGGCCATCATCACGGCTGCCTCGAAGGGCTTGTCTGTCTGTGACCTGTCTATCCTGTCTGTTGCCATTGCGGCCATCCGTTCTGCGGTGACAGGGCCAATACCCCAAAGAAATGTTCGACCAGGCACTTTGCGCCGTTTGTTCGCGAAAAACCCATTCACATCCTTCCACGCTGATCTCACCTTTTCTGGTGACATGACATGAACTGGAGCACCTTATGCACTCACTACCAAATATAACAAATGAAAACCCCGATGATGACACTTTGGGCGGGCGGATAAGCCGGGCGCGCGACGCGCTGGATCTCTCCACTGCACAATTGGCGCGCCGGTTGGGCGTCAAATCCGACACCGTCAACGCCTGGGAATCCGACCGTTCGGAACCGCGGGCCAACAGATTGATGATGCTGGCGGGTGTTCTGGGCGTCTCGCCCACCTGGCTGCTCAATGGCGTGGGCGAATCACCCAGCGCACCGGTGATCCATTCCGAAATGCATGTGCTCATTACTCAGGTCGCCAAGTTGAAACGGTCCCATGAGGCCATGGGCAAGATGATCAACGCCATTGAATCAGAAGCAAAGCGTGTCGCTGACCGTCTCATCAGCTGATTTTCTGTTTTCGTGCCTTGAGACCGACAGTGGGCTCTGACAATGTAGAGCAAAGCCAGCATATGGCAGAGCCAAACGATTTGGGAGAATGAAATGGATGTACGCGCCGCATTGGCAGTTGAAGCCGGCAAACCGCTTGAGATAACAACCGTGCAACTTGAGGGGCCTCAGCCCGGCGAAGTGCTGGTCGAGATCAAGGCGACGGGCATTTGCCATACCGATGAGTTCACGCTCTCGGGCGCCGATCCGGAAGGCATTTTTCCGGCCATCCTCGGTCACGAAGGCGCGGGCATCGTCCGCGAAGTGGGCGCAGGAGTCACATCGTTGAAGCCGGGCGACCACGTCATTCCCCTTTACACGCCGGAATGCCGCGAATGCGAATATTGCCTCAACCCCAAGACCAATCTTTGCCAGTCGATCCGCGTTACTCAGGGACAGGGCCTGATGCCGAACGGCACAAGCCGCTTCTCCATCAACGGCGAGAAAATCTTCCATTACATGGGGACCTCGACCTTTGCCAATTTCACGGTGGTGCCGGAAATCGCATTGGCGAAAATCCGTCCTGACGCCCCGTTTGACAAGGTCTGTTATATCGGCTGCGGCGTGACCACCGGCATTGGCGCCGTGATCAATACGGCCAAGGCGGAACCCGGTTGCCGGGCCGTGGTCTTCGGCCTCGGCGGGATCGGGCTGAATGTCATCCAGGGTTTGCGACTGATCGGTGCTGACATGATTGTCGGCGTGGACATGAACAACTCAAAGAAGGAATGGGGCGAAAAATTCGGCATGACCCATTTCGTTAATCCATCGGAAGTGGAAGGCGATCTCGTCCCCTATCTGGTGGATCTGACCAAGGGCGGCGCGGATTATTCGTTCGAGTGTATCGGCAATACCAAAGTCATGCGCGATGCGCTGGAGTGCTGCCACAAAGGCTGGGGTGAATCGATCATCATCGGTGTGGCCGGCGCCGGACAGGAAATCTCCACCCGGCCATTCCAACTGGTGACCGGCCGCTCATGGCGCGGTTCTGCTTTTGGAGGTGCGCGCGGCCGCACGGATGTTCCCAAAATCGTTGACTGGTACATGAACGGCAAGATCGATATCGATCCGCTGATCACCCACACGTTGAGCCTCGACGAGATCAACAAGGGATTTGAGCTGATGCATGCCGGCGAGTCGATCCGTTCCGTTGTCATGTACTGACCACTGAATGCGCGAAAAACCCGTCATTTACGTGGATGCAGACGCCTGCCCGGTGAAAGCACAGGTCATCAAAGTGGCAGAACGTCACGGCTTGCCCGTGACGTTCGTCGCCAATGGCGGCCTGCGTCCCTCCCGCGACCCGATGATCCGCAATGTGGTCGTGTCGGCGGGCTTTGACGCAGCCGACGACTGGATTGTGGAGAATGCCGCCACCGACGATATCGTCGTCACAGCCGATATCCTGCTGGCCGGGCGTTGTGTTGCCAATGGAGCGCTTGTGCTCGGCCCCACGGGCCGGATTTTCGACACGGGCAATATCGGCGTGGTGACGGCCATGCGGAACCTCAATCAGCAATTGCGCGAATCCGGCGAGATCAGCGGCAGGAATGCCGCCTTTGCGCCCAAGGACCGCTCACGCTTTCTAGAGGCGCTTGAAACTCTCGTGCGCAAGGCGATCAAGGAAGGCTGACATTGCGTCGACCAATCCTTGCCAAATACAGAAAATCAAACGGGTAGAATGTCTATGAAAATGATCTCCGAGAACAAATCACACGGCGGCGTGCAGGGCGTCTACTCCCATACGTCGAAAGCCTGTGCCTGTGACATGACCTTCGCTGTCTTCGTGCCGCCCCAGGCCGCGAAAGCGCCCTGCCCACTTGTCTGGTATCTTTCAGGCCTGACCTGTACGCACGCCAATGTCATGGAAAAGGGCGAATATCGCCGCTTGGCTGCCGAACTCGGCCTGATCATCGTGTGTCCAGACACCAGTCCGCGCGGCGACCAGGTGGCTGACGATACCGACAGTTGGCAAATGGGCAAAGGTGCGGGTTTTTATGTCGATGCAACTGAAGAACCCTGGTCCGAGCATTACCAGATGTATTCCTATATCACCGAGGAATTGCCATCCGTCATTGCCGAACATTTCCCTGTCGATATGAAGAAACAGGCGATATTCGGGCATTCCATGGGCGGACATGGTGCGTTGACCATCGCGCTTAAAAATGCGCAACGTTTCAAAAGCTGTTCGGCGCTTGCTCCAATCGTGCACCCTATCACCGCAGATTGGTCAAAGGCTGCATTCCAGGCCTATCTCGGGGCTGATGAGAACCGCTGGCGTGCCCATGATGCGTGCACCCTGATTGAAGACAGTGCCCGTTTTCCGGCTTTCCTGATTGATCAGGGCGGCGCCGACGGATTTCTGGATGACGGCCTGCGCCCCTGGCTGTTGGAAGAGGCCTGCAAAAAGGCAGGCATTCCGATCACGCTGCGCATGCAGGAGGGCTATGACCACTCCTATTATTTCATATCAAGTTTCATGGAAGACCATTTGCGCTGGCACGCCGAACGTTTGAGATAGGTTCGTTCGTCAAAGTGCGGCAATATCGCCGCGCGCCCAGGCGTCCTGAGTCTGCGCAGTAAATGCGGCAAAAGATGACGCTTCAATGGCACCGCGTATGCCCTGCATCAAAGATTGATAATAGGCAAGATTGTTCCAGGTCAGCAGCATGCCGCCAAGCGCCTCATTGGAGCGAATGAGGTGATGCAGATAGGCGCGTGAATAATCACGCGCAGCCGGACAATCCGATTCCTCGTCGAGCGGGCGGTTGTCTTCGGCGTGGCGCGCATTGCGCAGGTTGATCTTGCCGCGGCGCGTATAGGCCAGACCATGGCGGCCAGCCCGTGTGGGCATGACGCAGTCGAACATGTCGATGCCTTCAGCCACCGACCGGATGATATCATCCGGCGTTCCAACGCCCATCAGGTAGCGCGGCCGTTCTTCAGGCAGCAAAGGACAGGTGACGCCCAGCATGTCCAGCATGACATTTTGCGGTTCACCCACCGCCAGGCCGCCAATGGCATAGCCCTTCAGATCCATGGCCTTCAATGCCAGCGCCGAGCGTTCACGCAGCGGCGGCAAGTCTCCTCCCTGAACGATGCCAAACATGGCCTTGCCGGGCTGATCACCAAACGCCGTTTTGCAACGTTCCGCCCAGCGCAGCGACATTTCCATGGAGCTTTCGATGGTTTTGGCATCGGCGGGCAAACGCACGCATTCATCCAATTGCATCTGGATGTCAGAGCCCAGCAGGCCCTGAATCTCGATGGAACGTTCCGGCGACATTTCGTGGCGGCTGCCATCGATATGCGACTGGAAGATCACACCCTTCTCGTCAATTTTACGCAGTCCTGCCAGTGACATGACCTGAAACCCGCCGGAATCGGTCAGGATCGGGTATTGCCACCGGGCAAATTCATGCAAACCGCCAAGGCGCGCCACGCGCTCGGCGCCAGGACGCAACATGAGATGGTAGGTATTGCCCAAAATGATGTCCGCACCCAGCGCCCGGACCTGATCCATATACATCGCCTTGACCGTTCCACCAGTGCCCACAGGCATGAAGGCCGGGGTGCGTATTTCGCCGCGTGGCATGGTGATGGATCCGCGGCGGGCCTTGCCGTCACGGGCAAGCAAGGAAAATTCGAAATTGTTCGTCATGGGTTTGAACCGTCCGCCTTCATCAACAGGCTTGAATCGCCATAGGAGTAGAACCGATAGCCGTTATCAATGGCATGGCGATAGGCCTTTTGCATGCGGTCATAGCCACAAAAGGCACAGACCAGCATGAACAATGTCGAGCGCGGCAGATGGAAATTGGTCATCAATACATCGATGAACCTGAACCGGTAGCCGGGCGTGATGAAGATATCCGTCCGGCCGCTCCAGGGGTGGAGGATGCCGTTCTCATCGCTGGCGCTCTCAAGCAGTCGCAACGATGTTGTGCCAATGCTGACAATTCTGCCGCCGTTTTTTTTGACTTTGTTGAGCGCCTCTGCGGTGTGCGCCGAAACCTCGCCGATTTCCGAATGCATCACATGGGCATCCGTGTCATCCACCTTCACAGGCAAAAAGGTTCCCGCCCCCACATGGAGGGTCACGTGGTGACGTTCCACGCCAGCGCGATCCAATTGCTCCAGCAGTTCGTCGGTGAAATGCAATCCTGCCGTCGGTGCGGCAACGGCCCCATCGTGGCGGGCATAGATGGTCTGATAATCGGTGCGGTCCTGATCATCTTCGGAGCGTTTGGAAGCAATATAGGGGGGCAAGGGGATATGTCCGGCCTGCATGATGGCCTCATCGAGCGCCGCACCGGCCAGGTCGAACTTCAAATCGACTTCACCGCCATCGCCGCGAGATTCGATGATGCCGTCCAGCTGGCCATCCCCCAATACTCCAAAGCTGAAGCGGTCTCCGGCTTTGACACGTTTGGCCGGGCGCAGAAATGCTTTCCAGGTGTCGGGCGCCATGCGCATATGAAGCGTCGCCGATATGCGCGAGACCGACTCGCCAGCCTCACTGCTTCGTATCCGCCGGCCTTCCAATTGCGCCGGAATAACACGCGTATCGTTGAAGACAAGCGCATCGCCAGCTTTGAGAAACTGCAAGAGATCCGCGACATGGTGATCCGACAGGCCGCCGGCAGCATCAACCACCAGAAGCCCCGCGCTGTCGCGCGGCGAAGCAGGGCGTAGCGCTATGGCACTGTCGGGCAGCTCGAAATCAAACAGGTCAACACGCATGATGGGACTCGGGGATTTGCGCTAGAGATCAACATCGTTTTTTGAATCAACGAAACACTCTAAACTTATGTTTTAATACACACTTCTATCGAAATATTTAGGGGATCGATTGCGCATGTGTTGGCGCGTCAGGCGTTTGAAAGCGCGGCAGAAAAGACAAGACTGCGCCCGCTTTACTGCCAAATCATGAAACGCCCGCATCATGGAAGCGGGCGCAACAATTCATTCCAACTGGCTTCAGGCGTCAGCAGCAACACGCATCGTGGTGATGCTGTCCGGGTCACTGACAGGTTCGCCGCGCTTGATCTGGTCGATCACATCCATGCCTTCAGTGACCTGTCCCCAGACCGTATACTGGCGGTCAAGGAAAGGTGAATCGGCAAAACAGATGAAAAACTGCGAATTGGCTGAATGCGGATTCTGCGAGCGCGCCATGGAACAGGTTCCACGTGCGTGAGTCATATTGGAGAATTCTGACTGCAGGTCAGGCTTGTCCGAACCACCCATGCCTGTTCCTGTCGGATCGCCGGTCTGAGCCATGAAGCCCTCAATCACCCGATGGAAAACGATGCCATCATAAAATTCTGCGCGTGCAAGTTCCTTGATACGCGCGACATGATTGGGCGCAAGATCCGGGAACAGCTTGATAACAACCTTCCCCTTGCTTGTTTCCATGATGATGGTGTTTTCCGGGTCAATCTGATCTGTCATTTGTTTTCCTTTGTGTGTTTTGCTGGCACATATCATGTTTTTTCTGAATCAACGATATGCACAATGATTTTGTTTTGATGCAACTTTTGGAAAAGCCGTTGCAAATACAGCAACCAACCTATTTGCCTATACGCACCTTGATCATGCGGTCCGGGCTTTTCACCGCGCCATTGGCTGATTGAGAACCGCGCTTGATTTTATTTACATGTTCCATGCCTTTGATGACCTTGCCGACAACCGTATATTTGTTGTTCAATGAAGGATATTCTTCGAACATGATGAAAAATTGGGAATTGGCAGAATCAGGGTTCTGCGAACGGGCCATACCAAGGATACCTTCTTCAAAAGGGATCTCGGAGAATTCCTGCTTCAGATCCGGCAGGTTCGAACTTCCCGTTCCGGCGCGCGCCAGGTTGAAACCGTCTTCCATATCACCGAACTGAACATCGCCTGTCTGTGCCATGAAACTGTCAATAACCCGGTGAAAGGCGACATTGTCATAGGCACCGGACTTCGCCAGTTCCTTGATTCGCGCTACATGACCAGGAGCGATTTCCGGATACAATTCAACCACCACGTCGCCATCCTTCAAGGTGATGGTCATGGTGTCTTCCGGTTTGACCTGCGCACTGGCCATCGAAACGACGCCAACAAAAAGCAAGGCCGCGGCGGCCAATGTTCTCAATATTTTCATGATAACTCCGTTTGTGATCGGATTTGGATTGATGAAAGAGGCCCTTGGGCCCTAACGTTTTTGGAGGGCGGCCAATACCGGGCCGGGTACGAATGCACTAACATCGCCGCCCATTGCCGCGATTTGCCGCACCAATGTGGCGGTAATAGGCCGATTGAGCGGGCTTGCCGGTAAAAACACGGTTTGTATATCTTCTGCCATCTGACCGTTCATTCCGGCCATCTGCATCTCGTAATCAAGATCCGAACCGTCACGCAGGCCGCGGATGAGCAGTGTTGCGCTGTTTTCGCGCGCAGCATCAACGGCAAGATTGCTGAATGCAACAACCGATACCCGGTTTTCCTCGCCCGGCAGTCTTTGCGCCAGCGATGCGATGATCAGCGCGGAGCGCTCCTCAAAACTGAACAGCGGTTTTTTGGAATGCTGAATGCCGATTCCCACAACGATCCTGTCGGCAACATTGAGCGCCTGCAGCAGAATGTCGAGATGACCATTGGTCATCGGATCGAAGGATCCAGGGAAAAAGGCGATCGGCATGGATATCTCACAACAAAGTCAGTTCAAGGCACTGACGTTACAACCGCTTTTCTCATGGCAGCGCGTATGGCGCAAGTAAAACAAGCCTCTTTGAGCACGCGAGGCGCCGACAAACAGACATGAACGGAATCTGAATGGGCGCTTCAGGTCTGCTTCAGCCGCCACTTCTTAATGTGATGGAGATAATTCGAGAGGAAATGACAATGATATTTTTATTCTTCATCGCTACACTCTTCACAACGATGACAATTGCCGCCGCTGTCGCTCTGGGATCGCCACGCAATGACATGGAGATGGTTCGCCGTCAAAGAGGCAGATAGAGACGATGAGGGGTTGGCCAGGGATGGAACGCATTCACAATCATGTGTCCATTCAAACCCACGCAATCACGTCACAATTGGCGTATATTGAACCTGACGGCAGACAACACCATATCAGTATGGACAGGAAACAAGGGAGACTATGATGATATCAGCACTGACACTTCTTGCGGTTCTCATTGCTTCGATGTTCCTAGCAACACTCGGTGCCGCGATGGCGGCGATGCGCCAGGAGCAGAGGCAGGCAACTGCCATCGCCCGCAGCAGAATGAAACGTTAGAGCGCACTTGACACAATAACGACTGGGAAACTTCTGACCTCCAATCAAGTCCCCAGAAAATCCGGATGGCTCACGCCATCCGGATTTTTTTATGCGTCCGTTGGATCTGTATCCGTCTGATCGGGATTTTCATCGGGCGTATCTGCAGCAGCCTCAGGCTGCGGCGCAATAGCGTCGCCAGAGACAGCCGCCGTTTCAGCTTCGCCGTCCAATTCTTCCTCGTCAGCATCCGGTTCGTTGATCCGCTCGACGGAAACGACCTTTTCCTTTTTCGACGTGGAGAAAATGGTGACGCCCTTTGTTGCGCGGCTGGCAAACCGGATACCGTCAACAGGAACCCTGATCAGCTGACCGGCATCGGAAACCAGCATGATCTGGTCTCCATTCTCAACGGGGAATGCAGCGATCAGTGGTCCGATTTCATTGACTTTGCTGGTATCGGTTGCCCGAATACCCTTGCCGCCGCGACCCGAAACCCTGAAATCGTAGGATGAGGAACGCTTGCCGTATCCTTTTTCGCTGACGGTCAGAACAAATTGCTCGCGTGCCTGCAATTCCAGAGCGCGCTCTTCGGTCAATGGATCGGGATCGTCGGTTGACGGGATATCTGAATCTTCACCGACCAGTTCGGCGTCATCCGCCCTGCTCCATCGGATATAGGCTGCACGATGGGCCGGCGTTGCGTCGACATGGGCCAATATGGTCATCGAGATGACGTGATCACCCTCAGCCAGAGAAATGCCGCGAACGCCAATGGAATTGCGTCCGGCAAAGACCCGCACATCGGTCGTCGGGAATCGAATGCATTGTCCCAGCGCCGTTGTCAGCAGAACATCATCGAATTCGTTGCAGGTTTCCACGTTGAGAATTTCGTCTTTCTCGTCGTCAAGCTTCATGGCAATTTTGCCATTGCGATTGACCTGGACGAAGTCGGACAATTTATTGCGTCTGATGGTGCCCCGGGTGGTCGAGAACATGACGTCCAGCTGGCTCCAGCTTTCCTCGTCTTCAGGCAATGGCATGATCGAGGTGATCCGCTCTCCCTGTTCAAGAGGCAGCATGTTGATCAATGCCTTGCCGCGGGCCGTTGGCGAACCGATGGGCAGCCGCCAGACCTTTTCCTTGTAGACAATGCCGCGTGAGGAAAAGAACAGCACAGGCGTATGGGTATTGGCCACGAAGAGCCGCGTGACAAAATCCTCATCGCGCGTCGACATGCCTGAGCGGCCTTTGCCGCCCCGGCGCTGCGCGCGATACATGGCAAGCGGCACGCGCTTGATGTAACCCGAATGCGAAACGGTAACGACCATGTCCTCGCGCTGGATGAGGTCCTCATCATCCATATCCGCGCCGCCCTCAGTGATTTCACTGCGCCGGGGTGTGGCAAATTCTTCACGAACATCCGTCAGTTCTTTTTTAACGATATCCATGATGCGTTCACGAGACCGCAGAATATCGAGATATTCCTTGATGTCCGCGCCGATCGCATTGAGTTCATCGGCAATCTCGTCTCGGCCCAAAGCCGTCAGTCGTGCCAGACGAAGCTCGAGAATGGCACGCGCCTGCTCTTCAGACAGATTGTAGGTACCGTCTTCGTTGATCCGATGACGCGGGTCATCAATCAAGAGGATCAGAGACGCGACATCTCTTGCCGGCCAGCGGCGTTCCATCAACTGGGCACGCGCAGTGCCCGGATCGGGCGCCTTGCGGATCAGTGCGATGACTTCATCAATATTGGCAACGGCGATGGCAAGACCAACCAGAACATGGGCCCGTTCGCGCACCTTGTTCAGCAGGAATTTTGTACGGCGGCTGATCACCTCCTCGCGGAAGGCGACGAAGGCTTTCAGCATGTCCAGAAGGATCATCTGCTCAGGCTTGCCGCCATTGAGCGCCACCATGTTGCAACCGAATGATGATTGCAGCGGTGTAAATCTGTAGAGCTGGTTGAGCACGACATCAGAAACGGCATCGCGCTTCAACTCGATGACAACCCGATAGCCGTCACGGTCGGATTCGTCCCGGATGTCGGAAATGCCCTCAATGCGTTTTTCACGCACAAGGTCCGCCATCTTTTCGATCATCGTTGACTTGTTGACCTGATAGGGAACCTCGGTGATGATCAGCGCTTCGCGGTCACCGCGGATCGTCTCGGTATGGACAAGACCGCGCATCAATACGGAGCCACGTCCCGTTTCATAGGCTGAACGAATTCCCGAGCGCCCCAAAATGAGACCACCCGTCGGAAAATCGGGTCCGGGAATATATTCCTGCAACTCAGATAATTCGATGGACGGGTTGTCTATCAGCGCAATGCAGCCATTGATGACTTCACCCAGATTGTGCGGCGGAATATTGGTGGCCATCCCAACGGCAATACCGCCGGCGCCATTGACCAGAAGATTGGGAAATCTCGCAGGAACCACGCGGGGCTCCCTGCCCGATGCGTCATAGTTCTCCTGGAAATCGACCGTATCCTTGTCAATATCCTCCAGCAGTTCATGCGCAACCTTGCCCAGGCGCGATTCCGTGTAACGCATGGCTGCCGGTGGATCACCGTCAATCGAGCCAAAATTGCCCTGACCGTCGATGAGCGGCACGCGCATGGAGAAGTCCTGCGCCATACGCACCATTGCATCATAAATCGCCTGGTCGCCATGGGGGTGATATTTACCCATGACTTCACCGATGATGCGGGAGGATTTCACATATTTTCTATTCCAGTGAAATCCACTCTCATGCATCGCGTAGAGGATACGCCGATGAACAGGCTTCAGACCATCACGCACATCGGGCAATGCCCGGCTGACGATCACGCTCATGGCGTAGTCGAGATAGGAGCGCTGCATTTCCTCCACAATGGAGATCGGCTCTATGCCCGGCGTACCGGATGGCGGATTTATTGGAGTGTCATTATCTGACAAGGATGTTACCCGTCGTAAGTTGAGAATCAGTTGTTCATGTTATAGACGAACGTCCGGTGAAAAGCCAATTGCAATGGGTCCATGTACTTAGCAAATATTCCAACATTTTCAATGTGTTAGTTATTTATTGCTGACTGGCTCGCGGTTGAGTGTTTTCGTTGTCGTAAAATCGTGACTTTTATAGTGTTTTTTGCAGCTGTTTTGCTGATGCGGGCGCTGATATCCACACAAAACTGGCGACAGATAGACGAGGTAGCCGGTTTATACCGCCAGCCCATGGACAAATGGCTTTCCTGCGTTTTCCAACAGATGAATCACTTTGCAGGCGACGCACCTCGTTTGAACTGTGGAACAGACCTACCGTAGACGGTTGTTTGGCGCATTATGACAGCCGTGTTACTGCCTCATAGGTCAGACGATGGAGAAGGAAATGACAGCATTGGATCCGTTCCTCAACGCATTTGTCACATTGCTTGTCATGCTTGATCCACCGGGCACCGCTCCGCTCTTTCTGGCACTGACGTCTGGCATGAGTCAGGGCCAACGGTTTCAGGTGGCGCTGCGCGCCTGCATCACAGCTTTTGTTATCCTGACCATATTTGCCATTGCCGGGTCGGGTATCCTTCAGACATTGGGCATCACCATGGGTGCCTTTCGCGTTGCCGGAGGATTGCTATTGTTCTGGATCGCCTTTGAAATGATCTTTGAAAAGCGAAAGGAGCGCAGGGAGGAAAGCGCCAAGCTGGCCATTACCAACGACCATATTCGCGATATTGCAACCTTCCCTCTGGCAATACCGCTGATTGCCGGTCCCGGCTCGATTTCGGCCATCATACTGTTGTCCTCGACATTCGCCGACCCGGTCGCCAGAACCGAACTGGTCGGACTCTTGCTGCTCGTCGTCCTGGTGCTTTTTGCTTCTTTTCTGATCGCCAACCGGCTTGATCGACTATTGGGCCAGACCGGTCAGAACATATTGACACGCTTGCTGGGAGTGCTGCTGGCAGCCCTGTCTGTGCAATTTGTTGCCGACGGTGTCAAAACATTGGCAGCGGGCTGAGGTCAGTGGCCCGCCCGCCATGACATTGGTCTGTTACATGTCAGATGATGAAAGAGGCAGATCAACGGGGCAGATCAACCTGAAGCTCTTTACCACCCAGACCATGGACCAGGTCATGGCCGCGCACGACCACCGAAACCAGATTATCGGGAATGACCACGCCTGAGAGGCTTCGGGTGAAAGGTTGTTCATTGACATGGGGATGGGCGAGCACCCGATTGCCGTAAACCGTGCCGTCAGGACCGACAATGTCCCAGCGATCGGCATAATGGTCCCATCCTTCGTCGCCATGGCGCAGGGTCACGTCAAAACGCCAGGAACCATCGGATCCCTGTCGTGCTTCGACTGCCACAACATCGGCTTCCCCTGCAAACACCCTGTCTACAGGGCAAAACATCACGAGCAGAAAACACACAGGCAAAAAGCCTGATACACGCCTAAGGGAACCGGCCATCATCACCTCCAATGTTCAGGCTACCTGAAGCATGTTTTCCCACCCGCGTAAAATCACTTGAACGCGAGCGGGGCTGTGATGTGTCAAGAGGATTGCCTCTTGTGATCAGAACGGAATTTCATCATCCATGTCACGGGAAAAATTACTTTCCTGGGATGGTGAAGATCGGTCCGATTGCTGATTGGAATCACCAAAACCGCTGCCGCCGCCGCCACTGCCGCCGCCAGAGGATTCAGATCGGCCATCCAGCATCGTCAGATTGGAATTGAATCCCTGCAGGACGATCTCCGTGGAGTATTTGTCCACACCCGCCTGGTCCTGCCATTTGCGTGTTTGCAACTGGCCTTCGAGATAGATCTTGGAGCCCTTGCGCAGATATTGCTCAACGATCTTGCAAAGACCTTCGTTGAAAATGACGACACGGTGCCACTCGGTGCGCTCGCGACGCTCGCCACTGCTGCGATCACGCCAGCTTTCCGAAGTGGCCACCCGGAGATTGGCAATCGGCTTGCCGTCCTGTGTCCGACGAATTTCCGGGTCAGCGCCCAGATTTCCAACCAAAATTACTTTATTGACACTGCCTGCCATGATTCATCCTCATTAACCGGCCACGTATTTGGCTTGCAAACACATGGCCTCCAATTTTCGGCGACCATAAACCATATGACAGCCCTGTGTTCGCCGCCATTGGTCTATCCACAGGAGCTTTTTTGTTCGCATTATGTTCTAGTTCCACTATAGTGTATTGTCAAATGAATCACCTGAGTGGAATTGTTTCGAGAGCATCTCGACATATGGCGCGCACTTCTTACATATGACCTGCATACCCACATTGATTATTCGCAACAGACGGCATGGGGTTCATACCTCGCGCAGAAAATGATCGGCTTGATCCCGGACGGAGACCATGAGCGAACTGAAAACCATCTCGATCCGCGGAGCCCGCGAACACAATCTTAAAGGTGTAGACCTGGATCTGCCGCGCAACAAGCTGATCGTCATGACCGGATTGTCGGGGTCCGGCAAGTCATCGCTGGCTTTTGATACAATCTATGCCGAGGGTCAAAGGCGTTACGTGGAAAGCCTGTCAGCCTATGCCCGGCAGTTTCTGGAAATGATGCAGAAACCGGATGTCGACCAGATAGAGGGTCTGTCACCCGCCATTTCCATCGAGCAGAAAACAACGTCACGGAACCCGCGATCAACCGTGGGCACCGTTACAGAGATCTACGATTATCTCAGGCTGCTCTTTGCCCGCGTCGGCGTCCCCTATTCTCCGACGACCGGGCTGCCAATCGAGAGTCAGACGGTCAGCCAGATGGTTGATCGCGTCATGGCACTGGAAGAAGGGACGCGTCTCTATATCCTGGCGCCTCTGGTGCGCGGTCGCAAAGGTGAGTATCGCAAGGAACTTGCCGACCTGATGAAAAAGGGCTTTCAACGGGTCAAGGTTGACGGAATCTACCACGAGATTGCCGACGTGCCCGTGCTGGACAAAAAATTCAAACATGACATCGACGTGGTGGTCGACCGCGTTGTGGTGCGCAGCGATCTTGCCATGCGGCTGGCCGACAGTCTTGAAACCTGCCTGACTCTGGCAGACGGTCTGGCTGTTGCAGAACTTGCAGACAAGCCATTGCCGGAAAAGGCCACATCGGGTGGCAGTGCCAACAAATCCAAGAACGAGACCCACGAACGTCTGGTTTTCTCGCAGAAATTCGCCTGCCCGGTGTCCGGCTTCACCATTTCGGAAATTGAACCCCGCCTGTTTTCATTCAACAATCCGTTCGGTGCCTGTCCGACCTGCGACGGGCTTGGAACGCAAAAGAAGATCGATACGGCGCTGATCATTCCTGAGCCGGGACGCACATTGCGCGATGGAGCGATTGCGCCCTGGGCAAAATCCAGTTCCCCCTATTACGGACAAACCCTGGAAGCGCTCGGCCGTCATTTTGACTTCAAGCTGGGTGACCGCTGGAACGCATTGCCGCAATCGGCGCAGGACGCCATTCTATACGGGACAAAGGACAAGATTGACTTCAATTATGATGACGGTCTGCGTTCCTACAAGACATCCAAGACCTTCGAAGGCATCATTCCCAATCTCGAACGACGCTGGAAGGAAACCGATTCCGCCTGGGCGCGCGAAGAAATAGAGCGCTACATGGCTGCTGCTGCCTGCCCGGCCTGCAAGGGCTACCGCTTGAAACCGGAATCCATGGCCGTCAAGATTGCCGGATTTCATGTCGGCCAAGTCAGCGAAATGTCGATCCGGGATGCCGGCAAATGGTTTGGCGACCTGCCGGAAAAACTGACCGATAAACAAAATGAGATCGCTGGCCGCATCTTCAAGGAGATCCGCGAGCGTTTGAAATTTCTGGATGATGTAGGGCTTGATTATCTGACATTGTCGCGCAATTCCGGCACGCTGTCGGGCGGGGAAAGTCAACGTATTCGCCTGGCGTCGCAGATCGGCTCGGGCCTGACCGGCGTTCTCTACGTCCTTGATGAACCGTCGATTGGCCTGCATCAGCGCGACAATGCACGTTTGCTGGAAACCCTCAAGCATCTCAGGGATATCGGCAATACGGTCATCGTCGTCGAGCATGACGAGGAAGCCATCATGACGGCCGACTATGTGGTTGATATCGGCCCGGCAGCTGGGATTCATGGCGGTGAGGTTGTTGCCAAGGGCACACCGGCCGATATCATGGCGTCGCCTGCCTCCCTGACCGGTCAGTATCTTTCCGGCGCATTGGAAGTTGCCGTCCCGTCCGAGCGACGCGAAATAGACAAGAAGCGGCAGCTTACGGTCATTGGCGCCAGTGCCAACAATCTGAAAAATGTGACCGCCAGCATACCGCTTGGCGTGTTCACTGCCGTTACGGGTGTATCCGGCGGTGGCAAATCCACTTTGCTGATTGAAACGCTCTACAAGGCAGCGGCCCGGCGGGTCATGGGTGCCCGGGACCATCCGGCAGCGCATGAGCGGATCGACGGCTTTCAGCATATCGACAAGGTCATCGACATTGACCAGTCCCCGATCGGCAGGACACCGCGTTCCAACCCGGCAACCTATACAGGTGCCTTCACCCCCATTCGTGACTGGTTTGCCGGATTGCCGGAATCCAAGGTGCGCGGTTATCAGCCGGGGCGTTTTTCGTTCAACGTCAAGGGCGGGCGCTGTGAGGCCTGCCAGGGCGATGGCGTCATCAAGATAGAAATGCACTTTCTGCCGGATGTCTATGTGACGTGCGATGTCTGCCACGGCAAACGTTATAACAGGGAGACGCTTGAAGTCACATTCAAGGGGAAATCCATAGCCGATATTCTTGACATGACGGTGGAGGAAGGCTGTGAATTCTTTGCCGCCGTGCCGGCCGTTCGCGACAAACTGGTTACGCTCAGGCGCGTCGGACTGGACTATATCAAGGTCGGCCAGCAGGCGAACACCCTTTCGGGCGGAGAAGCGCAACGGGTAAAGCTGGCCAAGGAACTGTCGAAACGCTCAACGGGCCGCACCCTTTATATATTGGATGAACCGACAACCGGTCTGCATTTTCATGATGTGGCAAAACTGCTTGATGTGCTGCACGAGATTGTCAATCAGGGCAATAGCGTTGTGGTCATCGAACACAATCTGGAAGTGATCAAGACGGCCGACCATGTCATCGACATGGGACCTGAAGGTGGTGACGGCGGCGGTGAGGTTGTTGCCTTCGGAACACCCGAAGACATCGTCAAGGAACCGCGTTCCTACACCGGGCAGTTCCTCAAGGAATTGCTGCAGAGGCGACCCATCAAAAACATACAGGCGGCAGAATAGCCGTCTGGAGACAATGAACGTTCATTGTCTGCTGTGTCATTTCAGGGTGTCTGGTGACATATGAACAGCCAGCCAGAGCGTGGCCGGTTGCGCCTGTGTCCAGGTTACCCGATGACGACAATGGGCCGGCAGCAATAACCAGTCACCGGCGGCAAGCCCTCGCTCTTCCGCCTCATTTTCGATTTGCAACCGGGCGGCTCCGGCAATGACGACAACCCATTCATCCTGCTCCTGATCATACCATTCGCCCTGCGGCGTTGCCTGACCGGTGGAGATGATACGTTCAATTTTCACACCTGCGGCAGAAGTCAGGCATTCGAAAATCTCATCTCTCTGCGGGCTGGTTGGCAGATTTTCAAACAGATTGCCTCTTTGGCAGTCAGATGGCTTTTGGTTCATTGCTCCCTGCCCTGTTGTCTTTTCAATAATCCGGGAGGTGGAATTCCAGATGGCAAGTCCTCGGCGGTGAGCCCCTCACCGGCCGCAATCGCCGCCATGCCGTGCATGTAAGCCGCAGCCGCTCCGGCCTCGAAAACCGGCATATTCTGCGCGACAAGCGCACCGACAATCCCGGCCAGGCAATCGCCCGAACCGGCCGTTGCAAGCCAGGGCGGGGCATTGGTGTTTATGACCGCGCGGCCATCCGGGGACGCGACGACCGTATCGGCCCCCTTGTAAATAACAACTGCATTTGCCCGCAAGGCGCCCTGCCGCGCACGATCAACCTTGGAAAGGGTCTTGTCGGCATGCAGGTCCGGAAACAACCGGGAGAACTCGCCCTCATGCGGCGTCAAAACCAGCCGGGGCGGACCGTCACTGAATAGTCCGAAAAGGCTTTGCGGATCGCCGGAAAAAGCGCTGATACCATCGGCATCAAGAACGAGTGGTCTCCCGGATGTTGCCAGGCTCGAGACAAATGCTCGCGCCTTGTCCTCCACGCCAAACCCCGGGCCAAGCACGAAGCCACTGAGGCGTTCGTCGGCAAGCAAGGCATGCAGGTCCGCGTCATTGTCAACTTTGCGCAACATGATCGCGGTCAGATGGTTGGCGACCTCGGCCATGGCGGACGCCGGAGACAATATCGTGACAAGCCCTGCACCGCTTCTCAAACCAGCACTTGCGGCCAATCTGGCCGCACCGCTTTGAAAGGCGCCACCGCTGAACACAGCCAGGTGGCCACGTTTGTATTTGTGACTTGCAGAACCAATTGCCGGCAGGTCACTGGACCACAGTGCCGGATCATTAACCCAGAGGTCTTCTGCATGTGCCTTGATCAACCGATGCGGAATGCCAATGTCCACCACCGTGACCTTGCCGCAGAGTTCCAGTCCGGGCAGCAGGAAATGGCCCGGTTTGGGGGCCGCAAACGTGATGGAGTGTGCAGCTTTCATGGCCACGCCCTCAACCGCACCCGTCCTGCCGGAAACACCAGATGGAAGGTCGGCCGAAATGACCGGGGTTTTGGCCTCTCGGACTTTCTGAATGGCCCTGGCCACGGAACCAACGACCGGACGATCAAGTCCGGCCCCGAACAAAGCATCAATAACGACTTGCCCCCTCCCTGGTTCGAGGTCTTCAAGGTCCAGAATGGCGCCGGGCCAGTCGCTGCGCGCCCTGGCGGCATCGCCCGTCAGGGCATCCGGATCAATGGAAGAATAGAGCCGTACCGTCATGCCACTCGAACACAGAATACGAGCCGCGACATAACCATCGCCACCATTGTTGCCTGGACCACACAAAACCAGCACCTCATCGGTTGCCGGATAGTGTTCAAAGGCGCAGGCAGCGATCGCCGCCCCTGCAATCACCATCAGATTGTAACCATCAATGCCCGACTGAATGGCAGCATGATCAACACAGGTCATCGCAGGTGGTGATAAAATCATCTCTTTTGCGCTCATCTTTTCTGCACCTTCCGACCAGACTGGCAGCAACAATGCCCCTGCCCGGTTGGGAGCATAGCAATCATCTCGAAATGTGAAATGCAGCGATTATGGCCATGAAGTTCAAAAATTAGGCATTTGCACATTATTTACGCATATCCAGAAGGTCAATTTATAGGCATTTGCCGTTTTATGCTGTAGTCAGGCATTTCTAATCGGCAAAGGGCGCTCGTAGGTTGGTTGAACAAGGAACATTAACCCGAATTCCGCAGTTTCAGACATTATTTTTGTGATGGCCTGCAAATTGGCATGACATATGCATTTATGTCATCAGGTGGAGCCAGTTTCGTATTGATCGGAATGACTTCACGTTCGTGGATCCAGCTAGCAGTGAGATTTTCTCTGATGAAAAAGATCGAAGCAATCATTAAACCCTTCAAACTTGACGAAGTGAAGGAAGCTCTGCAGGAAGTTGGCCTGCAGGGGATTACGGTTACGGAAGCCAAGGGATTTGGACGACAGAAAGGCCACACCGAATTGTACCGGGGTGCTGAATATGTTGTCGACTTCCTGCCCAAGGTCAAGGTAGAGGTGGTTCTTAGTGATGATGCGGTCGAAGCCGCGATCGAAGCCATACGCAATGCCGCACAGACTGGACGCATTGGAGACGGAAAGATTTTTGTGTCCAATGTGGAAGAAGTTATCCGCATTCGTACCGGTGAAACCGGAAATGATGCTATCTAGTCAGCATCGCAGAAAAACCATTCAAACAACAATTATCGAACGAGGAATAATGAATGACCAGTGCCTCTGATATTCTCAAGCAGATCAAAGACAATGATGTGAAATTCGTTGATTTGCGATTTACCGACCCACGCGGCAAAATGCAGCATCTGACCATGGATGTGACAATTGTCGATGAAGACATGTTTGCCGATGGCGTCATGTTCGACGGTTCGTCCATTGCCGGCTGGAAGGCCATCAATGAATCCGACATGGTGTTGATGCCCGACACGGCAACAGTGCATACGGATCCGTTCTTTGCGCAGTCTACGCTTTCCATCATGTGTGACATTCTGGATCCGATTTCAGGTGAACCCTATGCGCGTGACCCGCGCGGCACGTCCAAAAGGGCAGAAGCCTATCTGCAGGCATCGGGTATCGGCGACACGATCATGGTCGGGCCGGAAGCCGAGTTTTTTGTTTTTGATGATGTCCGTTTCTCGACTGATCCCTACAATACGGGATTTGCAGTCGACAGTGGCGAGCTGCCATCCAACAATGACACAGCCTATGAAGTCGGCAACCTGGGTCACCGGCCCCGCATGAAGGGCGGATATTTCCCCGTCCCACCGATCGACAGCGCGCAGGATATGCGTTCAGAAATGCTGACCGTTCTGACTGAAATGGGCATCACGGTTGAAAAGCACCACCACGAAGTGGCGGCGGCACAACATGAGCTTGGCATCATGTTCGATACGATGACACGCAATGGCGACAAAATGCAGATATACAAATATGTCGTGCATCAGGTTGCCAATGCCTATGGCAAGACCGCCACATTCATGCCGAAACCGGTTTATGGCGATAATGGTACCGGCATGCATGTGCATCAGTCGATCTGGAAAGATGGCAAGCCGACCTTTGCCGGCGACGAGTATGCCGGACTGTCGGAAAGTTGCCTGTTCTATATCGGTGGTATCATCAAACACGCCAAGGCACTGAACGCCTTCACCAATCCATCCACCAACTCCTACAAACGTCTGGTGCCTGGATTTGAAGCACCGGTTCTGCTGGCCTATTCTGCCCGCAACCGTTCAGCTTCCTGCCGTATTCCATTCGGATCTTCACCGAAGTCCAAGCGCGTGGAAGTGCGTTTCCCTGACCCGACAGCTAATCCCTATCTGGCGTTTTCGTCCATGCTGATGGCCGGTCTTGATGGCATCAAGAACAAGATTCATCCAGGCGAAGCCATGGACAAGGATCTGTATGATCTGCCACCAGCGGAACTCAGCCAGATTCCAACCGTCAGCGCATCGCTGCGGGAGGCTCTTGAATGCCTTGCTGATGACAATCAGTTCCTGACAGCCGGTGGCGTGTTCACGGAAGACCAGATCGAATCCTATATCGACCTGAAAATGGAAGAAGTCATCCGGTATGAGCACACTCCTCATCCGGTTGAGTACGATATGTACTATTCGGTCTAGATCGAAAGCAGAGATTGAAAGAAGCCGGGCCTCATCGCCCGGCTTTTTTTTACATGCAGAACGCTTGATCCATAAGCAAACCCGTTCCCACTTTTCGGATCTCGACTTTTTTTGCCGCTCGATTTATCCGAAAACCGGTTCCCACTTTTCGGATCTCGACTTTTTCTGTCGCTCGATTTATCCGAAAACCGGTTCCCACTTTTCGGATCTCGCTTTTCCTGTCGCTCGATTTATCCGAAAACCGGTTCCCACTTTTCGGATCTCGCTTTAGCTTCCAAGCATCCAGTTGAGAGCGGTGCGCCAGTCAATCATCCGTATCGGCGTGCCATGGCTGCCGGTTTCGAAAAGCACAAAGCGAATGGGGTACGGATCTTTCGAGGCATCCCTTATCCGGTGGAACAAGGCTTGCTGGTTGCGCCAGTCATAGACCGTATCGCCACTGCCATGGGCAATCAGCACGGGAACCCTGGCTTGAAAAGCAGCGCTTTTCATAAAGCTGTCGTCACCAGAGCCTCCCAGAATGATCAGGCCTGCAAGGCTGGATGAAATACCCGGATCATTGCTGCCCTGCCAACACAGAATGCTGCCCATTGACCCGCAAGCCAGTATCACCGGCGCGCCAGGTGACGTTTGGCGTATATAGGTGACCAGGGTCTTGAGATGATTGAGACCAACAGCGTCAAAGCTCGGAATGGTGGGCGCAAAATAGACGCCACCATTCTTGACCGCGAGGTTTTTCAGCCGGTTGAAATTACCGCCAAATGTCCAGTCCTTGACGCCAAGGCGACGATCGCCGCCACGGCCATGAACAAAAATCACGGCAAAACGCGCCTTTTTGCGAAACCCGACCTCATAGGCTTCAACAGTGATGTCCGGCGCCTTGATATTGAGTGCGCGTTGCCTGCGTTTGGCTCCAAGGGAAACATATTTTCCCTTTACCCGAAGTTCGGGAATTTCATCGCGCTGATGAATGTCACGGGCTTTCTGGTAGTCAATCCTGATAAAGGCACCGTCATCCCTGTTTTCCAGCACCCCCGGATAGGCAAACAACTTGTCCTTATAGGCACGCAATTGCACTGATTCGGCGCCAACCGCTGTCGATACGGTCGCAAACGCGGCGAAGAAAATGAATAACAGTCGAATCCGGGAGGCTATGTGCAAGTGACTTTCCCATCATAATCGTCGAATCGATGACCAAGCATCCACCCTAGCAACAATTTTCCCGAACAATAGATGACAGGTCCAAAATCTTCCAGTAACGTGAGGTGGTCTATTGGTGTTCGCGAGAACATCGAAAATCATCTGCGGGAGAGGACGTTGGTGTATAAACACCGTGTCGCCGAAGGGGAAAATGCCCATAATCTCTCAGGCAAAAGGACCGTAGAATGACAGACACTCTGGAAAGTCGGAACAGCCGTTCCGCGCCGAAGGTGTAAGCGTAACCGGAATTTTTCCGGCTGCGCGAGTCTCTCAGGCTCCAGACAGAGGGGCGCTTGAATCCACGTATAAACGTGGATAATGCGCACTTGTGTCTGGAGATGAAATGGCGAAACAACTACCGCTCAACGCAATGCATGTCGCTGCAGGTGCCCGCTTTGGGGCCTTTGCCGGCTATGATATGCCGATCACCTATCCGCTCGGTGTGATGAAGGAACACCTTCATACCCGTGCAGAGGCCGGTCTTTTTGATATTTCACATATGTCCCATATCGAGATCACCGGGCCGGAAAGCCCCGACCTTGTTTCGCGCGCCTGCCCCTATCATGCGGTGCAGCAGCAACAGGGAACCGGCCGATATACCTATATGCTCAATCAGCAAGGCGGGATGATCGACGATCTGATCGTCAGCCGGCTTGGGCCAGAGCGTTTCCTGGTGGTTGCAAATGGCGCCTGCGCAGACAAGGATCTTGCCCATCTTGTTGCATTGGCAGGCGATTTCAACGCCAGGGTCCAACACATACCGCGCGTTTTTCTGGCACTGCAGGGACCGAAATCAGCCATGGTTCTTGCCAGATTGATTCCTGCGTCCGGCGGACTGACCTTCATGCAGGTTATGGAGCTTGACGACGGCACATTCCTGTCCCGCTCAGGCTATACCGGAGAAGACGGATTTGAAATCGGACTGTCCCCGGAAATAGCCGAAGATTTTGCCAAAGCGCTTTTGCAGGACCCACATGTTGAATGGATCGGCCTTGGCGCTCGCGACAGTCTGCGCATCGAGGCAGGCCTTCCCCTCTACGGACAGGATATGGATGAAAAAACCGATCCGGTTCTTGCGGGACTGCTTTGGGCTATTCCAAAAGAATTGAGAGGTGGTGGTGATTATATCGGCGCGTCCGCGCTTGCAGAGATCGCCACCCGCGGGGTCAGTCACAAACCTGTCGGTTTGAAACCTGACGGGAAGGCACCGGTCAGAGGCGGTGCACTGCTTTTTGCTGGCGAGGCACCGGATTCGCCGCAGATTGGCATCGTCACCTCCGGCGGTTTTGGCCCCTCTTGCGGCCATCCTGTCGCCATGGGCCGGGTGATTCAATCCGCCACTCTTGCAGGAAATCAAATCTATGCCGATGTACGCGGCCGAAGGCTGGCCTGCACCATTCACAAACTTCCCTTTGTTCCACGCAATTATTATCGAGGAGACTGACCATGGCTTCAACATTTTACACGGAAGATCACGAGTGGGTTCGTGTCGACGGCAATGAGGCCGTCGTGGGCATAACCAATCATGCTCAAGAGCAGCTCGGTGATCTTGTTTTTGTCGAGTTGCCGGAAGCGGGCCGAAAAGTCGCCCGGGGCGAGGCCATGATTGTCGTTGAATCGGTCAAGGCGGCTTCAGACGTCTATGCGCCGGTCGATGGAGAAATTCTGGCGGTCAATGATGCGCTCGAGGGCTCTCCTGGTCTGGTCAACGAAGCAGCTGAAGGGGATGGGTGGCTTGTCAGAATGAAACTGGATGATGCCACGCAACTTGAAACACTGTTGGATGAAGCCGCTTACGCAGCTCTGGTGGGATAACGAGGATCAGCATGTTGGTACAAACACCCTCAGCCGAAGAAAAAATTGAACCGAAAATCAGACCCTTTGTGTCGCGTCACATAGGACCGTCGCCGGCCGATGTCAGCGCCATGCTTTCCGTTATTGGCCTTCCGTCAGTCGATGCGCTCATCGACCAGACGATTCCCAAAGCCATTCGTTTTGATGGTCAACTCGACCTGCCGGAACCCGCAGATGAACATGAGGCCCTTGCCGAATTGGCGGCAAGGATTGACCAGAATATTGAAGCCCGGTCATTCATTGGTCAGGGCTATTATGGCTGTCATGTTCCGGCGGTCATTCAGCGCAACATGTTTGAAAATCCGGCCTGGTATACTGCCTATACGCCCTATCAACCGGAAATCAGCCAGGGTCGACTGGAGATGCTGTTCAATTTCCAGACATTGGTCAGTGAACTGGCCGGTCTGCCGATTGCAAATGCGTCTCTTCTTGATGAGGCGACTGCGGTGGCTGAAGCAGCGGGCATGGCCTACCGGCACCACCGCATGAAACGCCATTCAATTGGCATTGCAAACGCGCTGCATCCGCAATCGCGCGCTGTTCTCGAAACGCGTATGGCCCCGCTTGATATCAAAATTTCTGATGGTGATTTTGGCGAGGATACAGCCGCCATCATCATTTCCTGGCCTGATACACTCGGGCGGTTTGAGGATCCCACCGCAATCGTGGAGAAGGCCAGGCAGATTGGCGCCCTTGTTATCGTGGTAACAGATCCACTGGCGCTCACGGTGCTTGATGCACCGGGAAACTGGGGCGCCGATATCGTGATCGGTTCTGCCCAGCGCTATGGCGTCCCGATGGGTTTCGGGGGCCCCCACGCCGCCTATATTGCTGTCTCTGACACATTGACGCGCATCATGCCCGGCCGACTGGTGGGCGAATCCATCGATGCCAATGGCAATCCCGCCTACCGGCTTGCCTTGCAGACGCGTGAGCAACATATCCGTCGCGACAAGGCCACCTCCAATATCTGTACCGCGCAAGCGCTGCTCGCCAATATGGCCGCAGCCTATGCGATCTGGCATGGACCAGAAGGGCTGCAGGCCATTGCCCGCACCATTTCAGATTTTGCCTGCAGGTTCGCCCATAGCGTTGAAGCTGGCGGATACAAGCTCGCCGGTGGCTCATTCTTCGACACAGTCGCCATCGAGGTCACGGGGCAGGCAGACAGGATTTGCCGCGACGCGCAATCGGCCGGATATCTGATTCGGCAGGTCAGTGACGATATGGTTGTTGTCGCTTTCGATGAAACGTCAACCGAGGAAGACCTGAAAGCGCTATGTGCAATATTTGCTATAGCAAACGACGGTGCACCCTGCCCTTCCAGACTACCTCAGCAGCAGCGCCGGACTGCATTTCTGACGCAGGCGATCTTTCACTCCGTCAGTTGTGAAACGGACATGATGCGCTACCTGCGCAGACTGGCCGACAAGGATCTTGCACTCGATCGTACAATGATCCCTCTTGGCTCCTGCACGATGAAACTGAATGCAGCAGCCGAAATGATGCCCGTCAGTTGGGGGAAAATAGCCAATATCCATCCCTTTGCACCCGACAGCCATACAATCGGCTATCGACAGATGATCGCGGATCTGGAACATTGGCTCTGTGAGATTACCGGGTTTTCCGCGGTGAGCCTGCAACCAAATGCCGGCAGCCAGGGTGAGTTCGCCGGCCTGACAGCCATTCGACAATACCACGCCTCCAGAGGCGAAAAACACAGGGATGTTTGCCTTATTCCTGCCTCTGCACATGGGACCAATCCCGCAAGCGCTTCCATGTGCGGGCTACGTATTGTCGTTGTCAAATGCACGCAAGCCGGGGATGTGGATCTCGATGACCTGAGGGTGAAGGTTACGCAACACAGCGACAAACTGGCTGCTCTGATGATCACCTATCCCTCCACACATGGAGTGTTTGAGCAGGAGATCAAGGAAATATGCACTGCGGTCCATGAGCACGGAGGCCAGGTCTACTTCGACGGTGCAAACCTCAATGCGATGGTCGGACTTGCCCGACCATTCGATATCGGAGCCGACGTGTGCCATATGAATCTGCACAAGACATTCTGTATCCCGCATGGCGGCGGCGGCCCGGGTGTCGGACCGATAGGCGTTGCAAAACACCTGATGCCATTTCTACCGGGCAATCCCCTTGTGTCAGACAGTGGCGCTGTCGCGGCCACAGTTTATGGCAGCGCTTCAATCCTGCCGATTTCCTGGATGTATATTCGCATGATGGGAACGGAAGGCCTGAAAAAAGCGTCAGAAATGGCGATCCTTTCGGCCAACTATATGGCGGCCCGCCTGGAAGAAAATTTCCATATTCTCTATCGCGGCAAAAACGGCAGGGTGGCGCATGAATGTATCCTGGACACGCGACCGTTCAAGGACAGCGCAGGTGTTCAGGTCGAGGATGTTGCAAAGCGGCTGATCGACTACGGTTTCCACGCCCCCACAATGTCATGGCCGGTGGCCGGCACCTTGATGGTGGAACCGACGGAATCCGAACCTCTGGGTGAACTGGATCGGTTTTGCGATGCAATGATTTCAATTCACGGAGAAATCATGCGCATCACAGATGGTGAATGGAGCCGGGAAGACAATCCGCTCGTACATGCACCCCATACCGCCGAACATGCCATAGCGGGGAACTGGAAACACGGCTACGAGGCTATGCTGGCTGTCGCACCTGGCGGCGCGCAGACGTTGCCTGGCAAATACTGGCCGCCGGTTGCACGGGTCGACAATGTCTATGGAGACAGAAACCTTGTTTGCGCCTGTCCACCCATAGAACAGTTCGCCGATTGAGCGCCAGTCCTGTTGCCTGCCCATTTGCGGACTGGATCCATAAGGGGCAACGGAGATCAGGTATCGGCTGCTTTGGTCGCCAGCAGATCAATAATGACATCAGCAGATATTTCTGCTGGTGCTCGTTCTGTCCGCATGACGGCGCGCACTTTTTCAAACTCCATCAACATCTGCCGACGTTCTGTTGTCTCCTGCATCAATCGTTCCAGGCGACGCGCGATCAGTCCGGGGCGAAGGCTCTCATTGATATATTCATTGATAGCCGGATAATCAGCTATGAGGTTGGGAAGCGCAACGGACCAGACGGTTACGCGCTTGATGATCAGATTGGCCAGAAAGTCAAGTTTGTAGGCTGAAACACAGGGAATTTTTCCAAGTGCAAGTTCCAACAAGACCGTTCCTGAGGCAGCCAATGCTGCATCGGCGCGCGCAAAGGCCTGCCACTTTTCTTCATCCGTCGCAGTCACCTCAACCGGTACAGACCAGGAGGCGGCAACAGAACGCACCTCTGCCTCCAAACGTGGTAGCGTTGGAATGTGAAATCTTACACCGGGCATGCGTTCTGCCAGAAGATGCGCTGTCTCTGCAAATGCCGGCAGCAGACGTTTGAGCTCGCCGCGCCGTGAACCCGGCATGATCAGACACAAGGGTGCAGGAGCAATGGTACCATCGTCGTTCTCCTTCGCTGCAGAAGGCTTTAACGCCTGCAAATTGGAAACGTCCTGAAGTGCCGCATCGCCTGCCAACCGGTGCCCGACATAGGTCAGCGGAGGGCCACCCAAACGCGCGACAAGCTCTGCCTCGAAAGGAAAAACCGACAGAACATGGTCAATGTAGCCTGTCATTGCCGGCGCGCGTTCCGGTTTCCATGCCCATACGGTCGGGCAGACATAATTGACAATCAGCACATTCGGCATCGCCTTGCGAATATTTCTGGCGACCCGGTGGGTAAAGGCCGGACTGTCTATAATGACCAGAACATCAGGTTGCGCAGCAATAATCGCCCGTGTCGTTCGACGAATATGCATGATCAATTTGGGCAATTGGGCAACGATGGCGCTGATGCCGATGATGGACAGGTCATGGTAGTCAAATAGGGATTTGAGGCCGGCAGCCTTCATGGCATCGCCACCAACGCCGACCAACTCAATGGGATGTTCCACGTGCATTCCCAGTGCCGCAATCAGGTCAGCTCCAAGCAGATCGCCCGATGGCTCTCCGGCGATGATGGCCAGTTTCAGTTTTTGCCGCGCCTTGGTCATGGATCAACCCCGTTACCCGATGGAAGATCAACTTGCGTGCGATCAATACCCCATACGAACAGACCCAGCCTGTCAGCTCTCTCAATGACATCCTCGCGATCAAGAACAAATGACCTGCCCGCTTCAACTGCAACGCCGGAAAGATTGGCCAGATAGGCGTTTTGGATGGTATCGGGCCCGATGGAGGGCAAATCAACCCTTTCATCCTGCTGCGGTTTGCACAATTTGACCAGAACGCCTTTGCGTGTTTTGGAAATGCGACCCGCCTTTCGCATGGCAGCAACACGCTCCAGCATGCTGTCTGTACCTTCGGCGCCCTCAAGCGCTACGATGCGGCCACCGACAGCGACAGCACCCTGCCCGACATCAAGTTGGCCCAGAGCAATTGCACCGGCACAGGCGGCTTCCATATTCTGAATATCTGCCTTGCCGGGTTTTTTCGCAGACAAGGGCCCCGTTCTGGCCAAAAGGTCGGGGACTATTTCCTGAGCGCCGACAACCCGGCAACCCGCTTTTTCTATCACTGAAATAACTGCACGCAGAAGCTTGTCATCTCCTGCGCTCAAAACCGCGCGGACAATACCTGGAAAGAGAGGCAGCAGTCTGAATGGGGAGCGTATGTCAGCGATCTCAGGGCGACGGTTGACAGCACCGGACAGGATGACACGGCCAATATTCTTTTCCTTCAAAAGACCGAGTATCGTCGCTGCATCGCCCACACCGGCAAAAGCGTGATCAAATTCCGGCGAAATGTCGAAAACCTCGCCTTTCAGACCGATGATGAACGGTTCATCATTGGCGGCGCGTGCTGCCCGGGCAATATTCAATGGCAAAGCACCCCGCCCGGCAATAATGGCCAGACGCCCTTTTCCTTCAGGCCGTTGACCATGCTTTTTCATCAGGACTAGGCCCTCTTTTCCCTGGCTGCGGATGCCAGGCCGCGATGACTTTCTGCGTCCATGAAGGAAAAAAGATCAGTCAGGGCTGGAATGGTATCATATTCGCTTCTGGCCTGAGCGAGGTTTTCGCGCACCGTACCCGAACCATGAAATATCTGCTTGAACGCTCGTCTGACCGTATGAATTTGCGCCTTGTCCATTCCGGACCTGGACATGCCGATGACATTCAGGCCACCCAGAATACCCGGATTGCCATTGAGCATACCGAAGGGAATGACATCCAGACTACAGGTTGCCAATCCGCCAATAAAGGCATGATGCCCGATACGACAGAATTGATGAACCGCTGCACCGCCACCCAGTATAACTCTGTCGCCGACAGTGACATGGCCACCCAACATGACATTGTTGGACAGGATAACGTGGTCCCCAATGCGGCAATCATGCGCCACGTGGGAATAAGCAAGAAACAGCGAATGGCTGCCAACAATTGTCTTGCCACCGGCGTCAGGCATGCCGGTATGCATTGTTACGCCTTCACGAATAACACAGTCCGAGCCCACCAGAAGTTCGGTCTTCTCGCCCTTGTAATGAACATTTTGGGGTTCTGACCCAAGGATTGCACCCGAAAATATTGTATTTCGCGGTCCAATCGTCGTTTTACCCGTGATCACCACATGACTTTTCAGCTCTGAATCTGCATCCAAAGTGACATCGGGACCAATATGACAAAAGGGGCCAATAATGACATTTTCACCGATTTTCGCGCCATCTTCTACGATAGATGAGGAATGTACGTTGGCAGATGCCGCGATCATTATCAGTTACCTTCCTCGGGAATCAGCATCGCGCCGATGACGGCTTCTGCGACCTTGTTGCCATCGACAAATGCGTCGCATTGAAATTTCCAGATTGTTCCGCGTTGCTTCAATTTCTTCACGTGATATTCAACCCGGTCGCCGGGAACTACTGGTTTTCTAAACCGGGCATCGTCTATTGTCATGAAATAGACAAGGTTGGATTTGGCGGTCTGGGTACGACAGCATATGGCACCAGCTGTTTGCGCCATTCCCTCAATCAGGAGGACACCAGGCATAACTGGCTTTTGCGGAAAATGTCCGGTAAAATGCGGTTCATTGGCCGTTACATTCTTGATGCCGATCGCGGAATTATCACCGTCGATTTCGATGATCTTGTCGATCAGCAAGAACGGGTACCGATGCGGCAACAGTTCCATTATTTCAAGAAGTTCTACGGATTCCAGCACATGGTTTGTATCACTGTTCATCTGCAGTGCCCTTATTGCCTCTTTTTCCAAACGCCCTAGCATTCATCTCGGCGACATCCCTTAGAAAGCCGCGCATCGGACGGGCAGGAATGCCGCCCCATCGTGCACCGGCCGGGACATCACCGGCCACGGCACTTTTTGCCGCAATCTGAGCACCATCACCAATGGTCAAATGCCCATTCACCCCGACATCGCCGCCGAGCATTACCCCATCGCCAATTGTCGCACTGCCGGCAATGCCGACCTGGCTGACAATAATACAGAATCGGCCGATCGTGACGTTATGACCAATCTGAACGAGATTATCAATTTTGGTCCCTTCTCCGATGACCGTATCGTCAAGAGCGCCCCGGTCTATAGTCGTATTAGCACCGATTTCCACATGATCCTGTATGATGACACGGCCAATCTGAACTATTTTCACCAATCCGGTCTTCGAAGGGACATATCCAAAGCCATCCTGGCCAATACAGGCACCTGGATGAATGATGACGTTATTTCCTATCAAGGCGTTCTGTAGCGTTACATTTGCAGCAATGTGACACTTGCGACCAATCCGGCAGCCCGGCCCGATAACCACACCCGGTCCAATGACCGTGCCTGAACCGATTTTTGCTCCCGCACCAATCGTCGCTCCGGCTTCGATTGTTACATCATCGTTTTCCAACTGTGAATCAGCATGAATGCTCGCCAATCGAGACACTTTGTCAGTCTCGTTGACGATCCGGGGAACTTGCGCTTCGGGATAAAGAAGAGCAGCAGCTTTGGCAAAAGCAAGCTGCGGCGTTTTCGAAAGGAGCGCAATACAGTCTGGAGGTATCAGCGAAACAAGATTTTGGGGGCATATAATTGCTGTCGCTTTGACGTTGACAAGCAGATCAGCGTGCTTCTTCGAAGTGATGAAGGTTACATCATCTGGTGCGCAATGCGACAGCGGCGCAATACCCGTTACAACACGAGTTCCAGATGCCATGTCGGACAGTTCAGCATCAATCGCGCCGGCCAGTTCGGCCAGCGTTATTCCGTCATGTCGTGAGAAAAATCTGCCATCTTCCATACCAATGAAAACTCAGGGCCTGTCACAAAAGGACAGACCCCGCCATTTCTCGGCGACTGCGGCGCTCAAGGCGCCGAAACCGACCAATTGTATCATGCCTAAAACCGTCCGGATGTTCCGAAACGGAAGACTTGTGTTTCGTCAAACTCTTCCTTGACAACAGGGAAGCCCAGATCGAACCGCAATGGGCCGAATGGAGAAGCCCAGATCAGACTGCCGCCCACTGATGCGCGCCACTCCATGTTGAGACCGTCAACACCGGCACCACCCTCGTTAACAAGGCCGCTGCCATAGAGCGTTGCCGCATCCGCGAACACAGCACCACGAAGACCAAAGTCACGCGGCACGATTGGTATGGGGAAACCGATTTCTGCAGTTGCATTGAAATAGGTTGTACCGCCGAGCGCATCACCAAACTGGTCACGGGGACCAATACCCTGTGACTTGAAGCCGCGAATGGTCTCTCCGCCGACAAACAGTTGGTCAAAGACCCTCAAATCACCGGAGGTTGGTGTCACATATCCGCCACCGGCGCTCAGCATACCAACCACATCCCCATAGTCGGAGATTGATTTATAGTAGCTGCCCTTACCTGTGACCTTTGCAAATTGAGCGTCACCACCCAACCCGGCAAATTCGGCGGTCATACGGGCAAAAATACCTTCACGCGGCATGCTGCGATCATCAATCGTGTCATAGATCAATGTTCCCGAAACCGACGACTTGATCCACGGACTGGTATTAATTGCATCCAGTATAGGCGCAGAGACGGGGTTTAGAGTTTTCCGGTTATAATCTTCCTGACTGTAATTATAGGCAAATACAGTTCTCAGACGATCCGAAATCGGCGCTGCGACACGCAGTACGACCGAGGTTGTCTCAATGTCGTAATTGTCCTGCGAGGTGTCTTCTGTTTTTGCGATATCAAACCCGGCAGCCAGACGGTAGCCAAGGAAATAGGGCTCAGTGAATGACAAGGTGTAATTCCTGGTCTCCACGCCGCCACCGACAGCCACCTTGATATACTGACCACGACCAAGGAAGTTGCGCTCGGAAATCGCGATTTCAGCTGTCGCACCCGACGAACCGGTCGAATAACCGGCACCGATCGAAAACTCACCCGTGGATTGATCACGAACATCAACAACGACAATGACGCGATCCGGCTCTGATCCCGGTGACGTGGAAATATTCACCGCCTTGAAGTAACCAAGCGCCTCAAGCCGTTTCTTTGCACGACGCACCAGCACCTGATTGTAGGCATCACCTTCACTCAGGTCGAACTCACGACGGATGACGTAATCGGAGGTTCTTGTATTGCCCCGGATTTCAATACGCTCGATATAGGCGCGCTGCCCCTGGTCAATCAGATAGGTGACCGAAATCGTTCTATTGGCAAAATCCCGATTGCCGCGCGGTGTGACCTGCGCAAAGGGATAGCCTTCGCCAGCAGCAGATTCCGAAATGGCGACAAGTGAATTCTCGACCTTTTCAGCACTATAGACTGCCCCAGTACGGCTTTCCACATGACGCCTCACAGCCTCAGGATCGATACCTGTGACAGTGCTGTCGATTTCGATATCACCAAAGGTATAACGCTCACCCTCATCAAGGGTAATCGTGATGACATAATCGTCACCCGACGAATCCAACTCGGCAGAAGATGAAATAATCCGGAAATCAGCATAACCACGATTGTAGTAGAACCGACGCAGAAGCTCTTCATCCGCTCTCAGCTTATCCGGATCATAAATATCCTTGCGCGACAGGAACGCCAAAAGGCCAGACCGCTTTGTCGCGATGACATCGGACAGACGTCCATTTGAATAGGCTTTGTTGCCGACAAAATTGATCGAGGAAATCTTGGTGCGATCACCTTCGGAAATCTCGAAGGCAATATTCACACGACCGCCGGCCAGATTGATCACCTGGGTCGTAACGGTCGCATCGCCACGACCAATACGATCATAGGCATCACGGATAGACTGAATATCAAACTCGACAGTCGTCTCGCTGTAGGGCCCCAGAGGTTTGGTCTGAACGATCCCTTCGAGCTGCTTGTCCTTGATCTTCTTGTTGCCGTTGAAGACGATCTGATTGACGACCAGATATTCATCAACCGAAACAATCAAACGGCTACCCTGTTGATTGATGCGCACGTCGGAAAACAATCCGGTCGCAAACAGGCGTTTGATTGATTCATCAATGTCGGAATTATTGAAACTCTTACCGGGAGAAATCGTGATGTTGCCACGCACCGTAGCGGCATCAACTCTCTGGTTTCCACGCACATCAATAACACTGACAACAGCAGCTTGCGCCACCGTCGATGCAGCAATAAGAGCCACTCCTGCCCCACTCACAGCAACACACGTGGACAATGCCAGCGCGGAAACTGCGCCAATAAACTTTGAACCGGCCTTCATTGGCTTTTGTACCCTTTTATCTCGACGTCCCCAACCGAACAAACAGGCGATTCCTGCCTACACGCTTTTTTACAGTGTTTTCAGCCACAAGCAAGCCATTGAGTTAATTTCTATTTACTATCCAGCAATTAGTGACTAATCCGCAACGAACCGTCTGAAATTATAGCTAACAGTTTGTTACCAATTGCGTTTATCGGCCATTTTGTTTTTTGCCAAAGATTTCTATCCGAACCATGGCGACACATCATTCCAAGTCGCAAAAACCATCAGCATCAAGACCAGACTCATACCTACCTTAAAGGCAATTTCCTGAACGCGTTCACCGACAGGTTTGCCGCGAATGATCTCAATAGTATAGAAGACAAGATGTCCGCCATCAAGAACCGGTACCGGCAATAAATTCAAAAAACCGATGGATACAGACAGAACTGCCGCCAACTGCAGCAGCGCCCCTACCCCCAGCGTGGCTACCTGCCCGGAAATCTGGGCAACTTTTATGGGGCCTCCCAGCTGATCGGGTTTTTCACGTCCAACCAGGATGTTTCCGATATAGCCGACCGTTCGCGCCACAATATACCAACTGGATTTTACACCTTCGACCAGAGACTCTGCCGGGTTGAGTTCCAGTCGCCTGAAATTGCCAGCTGTCTCATCAGTGCCGACACCGATCAGGCCAACTTCCATCTTGTTGCCGAACTGATCCGTGATTTCGGAGCGGCGCGGCGTGATGGTGACCTCCACGGCGCGACCGTCGCGGTCGACTGTCAGACGCATTTCCACCTCTGGACGCGGTGTCACATAGCGTCGCACGTCTTCAAACACCACCATCGGGTTGCCGTCGATTGCGGTGATGATATCGCCCGGCAACAATCCAGCCTGCTCAGCGGCGCTGTCTGGCTGAACAAGCGCCACGACCGGGTCAGCAACCGGCTTTCCATAAATGCTGAACATGACTGCGAAGACCATGATGGCCAATAGAAAATTGGCGATAGGCCCGGCTGCAACAGTCGCGGCACGTTTCCAGACATTTGCTCCGGGGAACGATCGCGACAGATCGGCCTTATCCATGGCATCCACCTGCGCAAAATCAGGCGCGCTTGCTGCATTTTCGTCGCCGAAAAATTTCACATATCCCCCCAGGGGAATGGCTGAAAGGCGCCAGCGCGTTCCGTGCGCATCATTGAAACCAACCAGCTCGGGACCAAATCCAATCGAGAAGGTCATCACGCGGATTCCGCACCAGCGTCCGACCAGATAATGTCCCATTTCATGCACAAATACGACCAGAGTCAGCACAATCAAAAACGGCAACATGATGCCAACGAGAAAATCATATACCGAAACCAAAATTTCCATGTGCGTAAATCCGTTCCTCTCAGAACATTCAAGGCCCTAGCAATTGCAGGGCAATACCATTGTCGATGCCACCTGAAACAAACGCGCTTCCGGGCAATGCAACACCTACCAGATAGGCTGTAAAAGCTGCAAATGTAATGCTGTCCATCCGGTCCATGACACCACCGTGTCCTGGAATGATATTGCCGGAGTCCTTGACGCCAAAACGCCTCTTGAGACTGGATTCAAACAAGTCGCCCAATTGCCCCGCTACAGACAGGAGGGCTGCAAGACCAACAATCCAGATGAGATTGGCTTGCGTTAGCATGACAGCTGCGACCACCCCTGCCAATATACCACCCATCAATCCACTTACAAAGCCCGACCAGGTCTTTTTGGGAGAGATTGACGGTGCAAGTTTTGGACCGCCAAAATGGCGCCCTCCAAAAAACGCGAAGATGTCGGTCGACCAGATGATCGCGAAGATGAAAATCAAAAGGGCAAAGCCATAGCCGCCGCCGGAATTGCGCAACTCAGCAAATGCGACGCCAAAAAATCCAGCATAAATGAGCCCGAAAGCCGGCCACAGGTCTCGTCGGCTCGCCAGACGAACAGTGGCCGTCAAGCCAGCCCCCACCGCAACGACGCCAACGCCATAGGAAGCCATCCCCGCCAATATACAAAGACCGGTTGCCGCCATTGTTACCGCGCCAATGATCCATACAATGTTGCCGAAGTCCTTCAAGCCGACAATGCGGAACCACTCAAAAAACAGAAGAGCCATGATCACGATGGAAAGTATCTGAAAGGCAAGACTGCCAAACCAGGTCAACGCGAGTACCAGAACACCGAGGACGACGCCGGATACGGTCCTGACCATGACTTCACTTTGCATCAGGAACCCAAAGCCATGTCAGCTTCGCCAATATTGCCGTAACGTCTGTCGCGACCTTGATAGATCTGCAGGGCTTCGACAAATGTGTCGTGATTGAAATCCGGCCACAGGCAAGGCATGAAAACCAACTCGGCATAGGCTGCTTGCCACAACAGAAAATTCGACAAGCGCTGTTCACCGCTGGTTCTGATAATCAGGTCAGGATCTGGAATATCACGGGTATCAAGGGCTGCGACCAAGGTCGCTTCCGTTATTTCATCCGTCCGAATTTCGCCGTCAGCGACACGGCAGGCGATGGTGCGCGCAGCGCGCAGGATATCATCACGCCCGCCGTAGTTGAACGCGATAATGAGTTCCAGTGCGTCATTATCCTTCGTCAGATCTTCTGCCTCGGTCAGCAGAGACAGAATGTCCGGTTTCAGCGATATACGATCACCGATGATACGCACACGCACTTTTTCACGGTGCAATTCCGCCAGATCCCTTCGGATAAAGAACTTCAAAAGCCCCATGAGATCATTGACCTCATCTTCCGGACGTCTCCAGTTTTCAGAAGAGAAGGCAAACAGAGTCAGATATTTGACGCCCAATTTACCGGCTGAACGCACAGCCTCACGCACGGCCTCAACGCCCTTGCGATGACCGGATGTCCGCGTCTGACCGCGTTGTTTGGCCCATCGGCCATTGCCATCCATAATAATGGCGACATGTTGTGGCGTGTTCAATCGCCAGCCTCCGCTAACCACCAGAGATAGTGTCAGAAATGCTATAGAGCATGACTAGACCTGCATGATTTCGATTTCTTTCTCACTGAGAAGACGGTCCACTTCAGAAATCATTTCATCCGTCATTTTTTGGACCTTCTCTGACTGAGAGTGACTCTCGTCCTTGCCCAATACGCCATCCTTTTCAGCTTTCTTCAGCTTATCCATGCCATCACGACGCACATGGCGAATGGCCACACGTCCATTTTCGGCATAGGTATGCGCCACCTTGACCAGAGATTTGCGTCGCTCTTCATTAAGCTCGGGAAGCGGAATACGCAAATTTGCGCCGTCAGTCACGGGGTTCAAGCCGAGATTGGATTCCCTGATGGCCTTTTCAACAGCGCCCACCATTGATTTATCCCATACTGAAACCATGAGCATGCGAGATTCGGGCACCGTGATGTTGGCAACCTGATTGAGCGGCATTTTGCTGCCATAAGCATCCACTGAAACCGGATCAAGGATGTTTGCCGATGCTCTACCTGTTCGCAAGGCAGCAATGTCCGTTTTGAAGGCCGCAACTGCGCCATCCATGCGATTTTTCAAATCAGTAAAATCTGCACCATCACTCATGGTGGAATACTCCCAATCAATTGCAGGCCGAATATCTGCCGCCTGCATTCATACAAACTGTTTCGTGTTTTTACCGAGCCGAAATCGCAGTCAATCCGTTTGGCTCATGCGCATCCATATCACACACCCTGCTTTTGGTTTTAGGTGATACGCACTCTTAACACACACGGCAAACACAGGCAGACAAATACAGAATTGCCGGGGAAATTCAAATAATTTCCCGGAAATGTCCCAGATCAACTGTCATCAACAAGCGTTGCACGCCCTCTGCCTTTGAGTATTTCGGCAAAGCCGCCCTTTTCATGAATGGAAAAGACTATGATGGGAATCGAGTTTTCGCGCGCCAGGGCAACCGCAGCAACGTCCATGACCGCCAGCCCCTTATTCAACACCTCGTCATGGGTCAGATTGTCAAATCGTTCGGCGTCCGGAAATTCCTTCGGGTCGGCTGAGTAGATACCATCCACCTGCGTGCCCTTGAAAATCGCTTCAGCACCCATCTCGGCGGCCCGCAGGGCAGCGGCTGAGTCCGTCGTGAAAAATGGATTGCCCGTGCCACCGGCAAAGATGACAACCCGGCCTTTTCTGAGATGATGCAATGCAGCGCGTTGCGAAAAGCTCTGACAGATTTCCGGCATGGCAATGGCGGAAAGCACCTCCGTGGCTACGCCCAGCTTTCTCAGCGATGTTGCCAGAGCCAGGGCATTGATGATCGTTGCCAGCATGCCCATATGGTCACCGGTGACACGATCACCGCCCTTGGAGGCAACCGCAACGCCACGAAATATGTTGCCACCACCGACGACGACACCAACTTCAACACCCATGGTCCGCGCTTCGGCAATATCGGATGCGATGCGATCGGCAACGGCAACATCAATCCCGAACCCCTGCTCGCCCATCAGGGCTTCACCTGATGCCTTCAATAAAACACGCTTGTAAATCGGCTTTTGAGTCATGGCTGGTTCCGCGTCCTGATTATGAATGCCGGATACACGAAGGGCACCGCGTTGTCACGCGATGCCCTTGCATTTTAACCGATTTATGTCCGTTCAGCTTTTTGCAACCGCTGCCACTTCTGCTGCGAAGTCGCTCTCTTCCTTCTCGACACCTTCACCGAGCTGGAAACGCACAAATCCCTCAACCGAGATGGGTGCACCGGCACTGGCTTCGGCTTCCTTGACGGCAGCCTCGACAGTGAGGTCTGGATTGACCACAAAACTCTGGGACAGAAGTGCCACTTCTTCGAAGAATTTGCGCATGCGCCCTTCAACCATTTTTTCAACAATGTTTTCAGGCTTGCCGGATTCGCGGGCTTGTTCAGAGAAAATTGCCCGCTCACGATCAGCAACGTCCTTATCGACCTGTGACGAGGTCACGGCCAATGGATTTGTCGCTGCTATGTGCATGGCGATTTGCCTGCCAATGGCAGTAAGAGCATCAGCATTACCTGCCGATTTCAAAGCGACCAGAACGCCCATTTTACCAAGACCATCAGCGGCGGCATTATGGATATAACTGGCAACGATGCCTTCATCGACACTGAGCATGGCCGTACGGCGCAAGTTCATATTTTCGCCAATTGTGGCAATCGCGTCGGTGATGACACCGGCAACCGACTTGTCGCTTTTCGGGTAGGCTGCAGCGGCCACGGCCTCGACAGAACCATCAGTTCCCAGCGCTACAGTTGCGACATCGCTGACCAATTTCTGAAAAGCGTCGTTGCGCGCGACAAAATCGGTTTCCGAGTTGACCTCTACAACAACGGCCTTGTTGCCATCAGCTGCAACGCCAATCAGACCTTCAGCCGCTGTGCGACCCGATTTCTTGTCCGCCTTTGCGATGCCCTTTGAACGCAGCCAGTCAATGGATGCTTCAATGTCACCATTGTTTTCCATCAACGCCTTTTTGCAGTCCATCATGCCCGCGCCGGACTTTTCGCGCAGCTCTTTAACCTGAGATGCAGAAATACTCATAATTGCCTCTTGCAAGAATGCGGCACAGAAAACCGACCTGTGCCTCGTTAACTTGATTTTCGAATATCGTACATGCGCCATGTGCGATGCACATGACGCATGCGCGCAATCAGGAAGCGGGCGTTTCGTCCGTCGACTTGACCTCTGCTTCAGCGGGAACATCAGCCACAACAGCTTCTGCGGCCGGTGCTTCAGCCGGTGCGGCCTCCACTGGGGCAGCTTCTACTGGTGCAGCTTCAATTGCCAGTTCGACCGGTGCTTCGGCAGAAGCTCCGATATCGACGCCAGAGGCACCCTGCTGACGTGCAATTCCATCGAGAGCTGCTTTGGCTACAAGATCACAATAGAGCGAAATTGCGCGGGCAGCATCGTCATTGCCTGGAATTGGGAAATCGATCGGATCCGGATCGCAGTTAGAATCGACAATGGCAACAACCGGAATTCCAAGACGCTTTGCTTCCAGAATTGCGATCGATTCCTTGTTGGTATCGATGATGAACATCAGATCCGGTGTGCCGCCCATGTCGCGGATACCGCCCAGCGCGCGTTCGAGTTTGTCGCGCTCACGTTCGAGATTGAGGCGTTCCTTCTTGGTGAAGCCCTGCGCTTCGGCAGCCAACAATTCATCAAGTTTGCGCAAGCGCTGAATGGAATGCGAAATGGTCTTCCAGTTTGTCATCATGCCGCCAAGCCAGCGCGCATTGACGTAGTATTGCGCCGAACGTCTTGCCGCATCGGCAACAAGCTCAGATGCCTGGCGTTTCGTGCCGACAAACAGCACCCGTCCGCCGTTGGCAACCGTGTCGCTGACAAGCTGCAAGGCCTGTGACAACATCGGCACTGTCTGGCCAAGGTCAATAATATGTACGTTGTTACGATCACCGAAAATGTATTTTTTCATTTTCGGGTTCCAGCGGTGAGTCTGGTGACCAAAGTGAACACCAGCCTCTAGCAGCTGGCGCATGCTGAAATCAGGCAAAGCCATGCCCTGTCTCCTTTTCCGGTTGTACCTCCGTGAAGCGTCAGCAGTGTGACTGCCACCGGCGGGACCTTCCGGATTTCTCCCGGTCGGACCCAAGCTTCACGTGTGGAATGAGGCGGTCCATACAGGTGCACAAACCAAAGATCAAGTCATATCCTCGGCAAACAGCCAAAGAGCAAGCGTTTCGACAACGACAGTTCGCTGATCCAGTGCATTTGCCGGCCTGTTTAGCCCAGAAAGGCTGAAAGCAACAGGAAGATCATGGCCGACAGCAAGGCGGCAGCGGGCACTGTGATGACCCATGCTGCAATGATGGTCATGAAATGCGACCGCCGCACCAGCTTGCGTCGCCGGAGTTCGGCCTTGTTGACGGGAACCTGCGTCCCGTCATTGTTGATCTTGTGCGCATTGACGTAGCGACGTCTGCGCTCGGATCTTCCCGTATACCATTCGCGGAAAAATCCAACGCCGAAGACTGCCCCAACGGCAATATGGGTTGAACTGACCGGAAGCCCCAGTGCGGATGCGATGATGACGGTTATCGCTGCAGAAAGCGATACACAAAAGGCGCGCATCGGGTTGAGCTTTGTTATCTGCTGACCCACCATGCGTATCAATTTCGGGCCGAAGAGCAGCAGGCCAAAGGAAATTCCGAAGGCCCCGATGACCATGACCCAGAGAGGAATGGTGACCTTCGCAGCGATTTCTCCGGCGCCGGCTGTATGCACAATCGCGGCTAGAGGCCCGACCGCATTGGCCACATCATTGGCACCATGTGCGAACGACAACAGTGCCGCAGAACAGATCAGGGGAATGGCAAACAATTTGCGCAATGACTGATTTCTGTTTTCCATGCCCTGCGATTGGCGACGAATAAGCGGACGCAGTATGCCCCATGCAATGATTCCGACAATCATACCGACAAGAAGGGCCGTCTGCAGGTCTATTTTGATCAGCTTCTTGAGGCCCTTAAGAGCAAGATAGGCCGAAAAGGTTCCGGCCATGATGGCAATAAGGAGGGGCACCCAACGCCTTGCGGCTGCAATCTTGTCGTCCTGATAAATGATCAGCGTCTTTATCAGCGCCAGGAAGGCCGCAGCGACCAAACCACCCACCAAGGGTGATACGATCCAGCTCGCCGCGATACTGGCCATGGTTGGCCAGTTGACGCTGGCCAGACCAGCAGCAGCAATACCGGCGCCCATGACGCCTCCGACAACGGAATGCGTGGTTGATACCGGCGCACCAACCCAGGTGGCGATATTGACCCAGACTGCCGATGAGATCAGGGCCGCCAACATAGCCCAGATGAAAATATTGCTGTCTTCAAACTTGCTGGGATCGATGATCCCCTTGGAAATTGTTCCGACAACATCTCCACCGGCGATCAGCGCTCCGGCACTTTCAAAAATCACTGCGATGACAAGAGCCAGCCCCATCGACATGGCCTTTGAACCAACCGCCGGCCCGACGTTGTTGGCAACATCATTCGCACCGATATTGAGCGCCATATAGGCACCAATAACGGCGGCAGCGATAATGATAAAGGAACCGGGAAGGCCAGTGACAAAGAAGCTGGCAAAGATCAATGCAAGCGCCAGGAATATGGCGGCAAGCCCCAGGCCGACATAACCTCGTGACAGGAACAGCGTTGCCAGTTCAAGTCTGGCAATTTTGTCCAGATCCTTGTCGAGCGTCGGCTTCGTGTAGGTTATCGGTGATTTAGGCAATGGCCACCTGTTCCTCTCGGGGCTTCACAACTCCGGAAGGTGAACCTGAAAAGGTCAACATCAGCGCACCGGGTTGCCCTGCTTAAGCCATTCCGGTTGCCCGGATCAAGCAATAGGCCCGCAATGAATGCAAAAAACTATGGACAAAACCTTCTTATCAAGGCCTGAAGCTGCGGTTCCTCAACCAATTCACTTGCCTGTTGTGGACTGAACCATTGGCGTTGGCGCTGATCTTTCTCGGGAAAATCGTCTTCCAGTCGCTCCACCTCAAGCGGATAGACACGAACGATGCATTGCACCGGCAGGCCTCCCCTCAGCCATTTGCGGTATTCAAAGGTGCCGACGGGTTGCTGGCCAATCTGACCGACCGCGCCGGCTTCCTCATAGGCTTCGCGCGCGGCAGCACCCGAACCGGATTTCTTTTTCATTGACCATCCCTTGGGCAATACCCAGCGACCGGTTCCACGGCTTGTGATCAACAATATTTCCTGACCGTGGCCAGTTCTGCGGTAACAAAGGGCCGCATATTGCAGCGGAGCCGGGCGAATGAACATCAGACTCAAATGTTCCGCCGCTGAATTCAACTTATTCATAATCGCAGACAGTCTGGTCATCCAATTCGGTCTCGGAAAACATGATTCGGGAGGTTATATTCCAACGATACAGCGAGGCGACGACAAGAATAAGGCCCCGTCTCTTGTGGCTTGGACATATGGAAAGTTTCAAGACCGCAGTCCTTCAACAGGGCTATTCAAGTTTTTGTGGCCAAGGCAGGCGCTGCTGGCTGCTCAGCACCGCTCACTCTCGAATGTCTCAAGAGACGAAAGAGTGCCCTTCAGGGAAAATTCGCCATAATCCATGATCAGATCACGCGTCACGCCATTCTCGTATAATTCGAATGATATTTTGTAGAGAGGCGTTCCGTCTTCATTTTTTGATTCATCAAAATAGGCGATCGTTACAGGCCAGGTCGGCTCTTCAGCCAGACTGCCGGCAACTTCGAGTTCGTCCTCGCCGTCATCAGATACTTTTGGGGCACCAACGATGCTGGAGGTGAACATCACCTTTCGGCCCTCATCGGATCCATCAAAAAGCCGCGATTGAAAAAACCGTTCACCGTTCTTGGCCCGCTCGATCAGGGAAATCATCTGTTCTGTGGGAAATTGCGCGTTTTCAAGAACCAGGTGGTCGTCCTTGGGAGTCGTCAGATCGACCGCCGTGCCTTCAGCTTCAGCCTTGGCACTGCCGCGAACCTCCAGGTCCAGTTTCTGATTGACATAGGATTTCGTCAGAAACCGGAACGTACCCTCTTGCAGGTTTTCATAGGTGGTCGTCTGCTGGTCGGTCAGGCGCATCGTCTTGCCGGTATCCAGTTTTGTGACAAAGCGAAAACCGACCGTATAACCGGCGCATGGCGACCCATTGAACTCATAAACCATGCGCCCATACATCGATTCAATCCCCGAACGTTCGGAGGATTGTTTCAGTTCAAGATCATAGACTGCCCGATGTGGAATCAGGGCTTCTGCAGCGCCAGCCTGAGCAGGGCCGCAGGATAATGTAACGACATTGAACAGTACAAAGGCAAGATATGACGAACGCACGCGAAATTTCCTTCTGACATTGATGCCGCCATGTTACACGGCATTGCGTCAAAATGGAGAGAATGATTCATTTATTCCGCATCTATTGTTCAATTTCATTTGCGATGAACGCCCCCAGGTATCGCTTGACCACACAATGAGCACTGGCCGCAGAAATTGGCCCCCTTTGAATTGCTGGAGAATTTCATGTCTGAGACGATTGCTGCCCGATTAGCCGCGAAGAATATCATTTTACCGGCAGCGCCTGCACCGGCTGCCAAATATGTGTCCTATGCACGCGTTGGATCCACTCTTTACGTATCGGGTCAATTGCCAATCAAAGACGGGACACTGGTGACAAAAGGCCATTTGGGTATCGATGTGGATGTCGAAACCGGGCAAAGGGCCGCTGAAATCTGTGCGGTCAATATTCTCGCGCAAGTCAATGCCGCATTGGATGGCAATTTGGAGCGCATCGTGCGCCTTGCCAAGATTCAGGGGTTTGTTGCATCCTCCCCGGATTTCATTGAGCAACATCTGGTCATAAACGGCGCGTCCAACCTGCTTGTCGATGTTCTGGGGGAACGCGGCATGCACGCCCGGGCGGCAGTTGGCATGACATCGCTGCCCATGGGAGCAGCAGTGGAAATTGATGCCATATTCGAGATCAGCGAGGAATAATCTCGTGTCGCATCAGGACTGGATTGCACAAAAACCCATCGCCCATCGCGGCTATCATGACATGAACCAGCATATCTGGGAAAATTCTCCCAGCGCTTTTGCCCGGGCCGTGCAGCATGGCTTTGCGATCGAATGTGATCTGCAATTGTCGTCGGACAATCAGGCCGTGGTTTTCCATGACTACAAGACCGGCAGGATTTGCGGTGTTGAAGGTGAGGTTCGGGAGATGACGGCCGCTCAACTGACATCCCTGCACATCGGCAATACGCAGGATCAGATTCCCACGCTGAAGGATCTGTTGCGGCAGGTCGACGGAAAAGTGGGATTGGTTCTCGAACTCAAGACCCAGAATGGCGAAGATACCAAAATCTTTGCCAAAATAGTTCTGGCGGATCTGCAGGGCTATCAGGGCCCTGTCGCCCTGATGTCCTTTGACCGTCACATGATTGAGACCCTGCTTGAATGCCGGACGGAAAGACCGGTTGGACTTGTTACTTCGGAAGGGTCGGAGTCAGCGCGACAGGACAATGAATCGGCTATGCAACTCGATCTGAGTTTTGTTTCATTCCACGTCAAAGACTTGCCGAGCAAATTCGTTGCAGATGCGCGAACAAAAGGACTGCCAGTGATCACCTGGACGGTCAATGATGAACAGAGCAGAAAAGCGACTGAAGAATTTGCGGATCAGATGACTTTTGAAGGCTTTGACCCTTCGGCCTTGCCAGCGTAAAATGGAAGCTTAAATAAAGCGAATGCGTGACACATCAAAGACAGACAAAGAGCCAGTGGACCAAAAGGGCCAGGCTGAATTTCTGATCAGAATTGTAAACTCGTTCAAAGATATCAATGAAGATAAATGGTCCTTGCTTCCGGGCACCAGGCGGACACGCTCAAAGAGCGAATCCTATAATCCCTTTGTCTCCCATGCCTATCTTTCCTCGCTCGAAGAAGCGGGTTGTGCTACCGCCGAAACCGGCTGGTTGGGGCAGCATCTTCTGCTGGAGAGCGAAACGGGTGCACTCTACGGCGCCCTGCCCTGCTACATGAAAAATCATAGCCAGGGCGAATATGTATTCGACCACGGTTGGGCCGATGCCTTTGAGCGTGCAGGCGGCCATTATTATCCAAAACTGCAATCCTGTGTGCCGTTTACCCCGGCAACAGGGCCACGCCTCTTGGCCACTCAGCAACCCGACCCTCTCGCCGTACGCGGTGCATTGGTTCAAGGGCTGAAGACGCTGACGGACCGCAATGGCCTGTCCTCGGCCCACGCCACGTTTATACCGGCAGACGAAATCTCCATTTTTGCCGACCATGGATACCTGCTTCGCAAGGATCAGCAGTTCCATTTTCACAATCCCGGATATGAACAATACGGTGATTTTCTGGAAACCCTGGCATCACGAAAACGCAAGGCGCTGAAAAAGGAACGGCGAAACGCCGTTGAAAATGACATCACCATCGACTGGCTGACAGGATCTGACCTGACTGAAACCGTCTGGGACACATTCTACACATTCTATGTCGATACCGGTTCACGCAAATGGGGCAGGCCCTACCTGACGAGGGAATTCTTTTCCCTCATCTCGCAACGCATGTCGCAGGACATTCTGCTGGTCATGGCAAAGCGCAATGGTCGCTACATCGCCGGCGCGATCAATTTCATCGGCTCCGATACGCTTTATGGCAGGCACTGGGGCTGTGTGGAAGATCACCCGTTCCTGCATTTCGAAGTCTGTTACCATCAGGCCATAGATTTTGCGATTGCCAACGGCCTGAGCACGGTGGAAGCCGGCGCCCAGGGAGAACACAAGCTGTCACGCGGCTATCTGCCTGTCACCACACACTCGGCTCACTACATCACCCATCCAGGCCTGAGAGATGCAGTGGCAGATTACCTGGAACACGAGCGCGATGATGTTGACCGCATGGGCGAAATCCTGCGCCAGCATGGGCCATTCAGAAAGAACCTGGACAAGTTCTGACCGGTTCAATTTGTTTGGAACGCTTGGCGCCGGCCAGCGATCACAGCCTGTAATTTTTGTAAAGCTTGAAAACGGTACATGGCCATTTGACACCGCCGACCATAATCTCCATACCTTGAAAATCCCCGGTCGATTTAGAACGATGACGACATTGGCCAACACTTATATCACAATTGTCACAATGTTGGCTCGCACCGTGCGTGAGGCCTTTCAGCGGTAATGGTCAAAATGCATATTATCGAACCTGCTGGTGGCCTGTGCAACAGAATGTACGCAATACACAGCGCAGCAAACCTCGCACGAACATTCAACTGTCCACTCACGCTTGTCTGGGAGGAGAGCAGTGAGTTGGGTGCGCGATTTGACCAGTTATTCAAACCATCGGCGGCGTTCCTCAGAACCTATGAATTTTGCAAAAACAGGGATAATCTTGCCCAATACCTGAGGCGTAAAATTATCCTCAGTTTGTTTCTGACACGCCTAGGTCCAAAGTTTCAGCCGCTGCAAATCAAGAATATGGTTGAGGATGGCTTTGACTTTGAGTCACTGGTGCACCGGAAAAGATTTCATATTAAAACCTGGTCGCTCTTTCTTCGGCAGCCAATTGGACTTTTTTCCCTTTGAGCCACTGCCCGATCTGCAGCAGAAGATTTCCGAAATAACAAGAACTTTTTCAAAAACTGTCAGGATTCACATCCGACGAAGTGATCACAAATTGTCGAGGCAATTCAGCCCTACACATCTATTTCTCGATGCGATGAAGGAGGAACTGCAGCGAGAGCCCGCGACAAATTTCTTTCTTTCTACTGATGACACCGAGGAAGAACGCCTACTGATTGAACGGTTTGGAGAACGGGTGAGGATATACCGCAAACGAAGCCATGCAAGAAATGAATTGGAGGCCATGCAAGATGCCGTAATTGATCTTTTCTGCCTTGCAGCGACGGAGAGGATTATCGGAAGTTACGAATCCACATTTACAGATGTGGCTTCGCGGCTAGGCAGGATATCACTGCAGGTGATTAACAAGAACTCCGGCAACGACGCATAACCATTTTTAAGCTGTGACTTTCAAACGAGGTGACCTGATGTCGGACGCGCTCTCAAATATATAAGAACACATATTACCAACCCGATTTCACAAGAAACAATACAGGATTCGGCGCGGGTTGCTTTTCATAAACCGCAAATTCCGCCTTAGGTGCGGTTGCCGGCCTTCTGTTTGATGCTGCAACTGAAGTGGCGGGTCGACTATTTTTGTTTTGATATGGTTGCGTCTTTATTTAACCGAATTTGATTGCCTTACAGTCGCATGTGCATGATAGTTGGCTTTTTCCAAGCCTACCTATAATTGCTTTTTTGGCAGCGGAACAATCATGTCCAGTTTGGCTCCCATAGTTATTTTCGCCTATAACAGACCTTGGCACATTCAACAGACCATAGAATCGCTAAAGCGCGATGATCTTGCGTCGCAATCCGACGTGTACATTTTCAGCGATGCAGCCAAAAACTTCGAGGCTTCGGAAAACGTCGAAATGGTTCGCCAATACTTGAGAAATATTTCCGGGTTCAAATCTTTGACAATTGTGAAGCGAGAGGAAAACTGGGGACTGGCTCGATCAATTACAGAGGGTATCACCGAAGTAATAAATGAGCATGGACGGATCATTGTTCTTGAAGATGATGTTGTAGTCAGCACAGCATTTCTGACCTTTATGAATAAGGCATTGGACTACTATCAGTTTCATCCGAATATATGGCACATCAGTGGTTACAATTACCCTATGCGTTTGGATACAGACCAGGATGCCTTTTTTTGGCGATTGATGGTGTGCTGGGGGTGGGCAACCTGGGGAAACCGGTGGGGCCAATTGGAGAGCGATGCCGACAAGATAATGTCAGATTTTGATCGCAAAGATATTTTTCGCTTTAACATGGACGGATACGAAAAATATTCGGGGCAGGTTCTGGACAATATAAGCGGAAAAATGAGCACTTGGGCAATTTTTTGGTACGCAACAATATTCCGCAATAATGGCTTGTGTGTAAATCCGGTTCGCACCTATTGCAACAATATCGGCGATGATGGCAGCGGTGAACGAGGCATCAACAGGGGACCAATTCAAAAATGCTTGATGCCAGTACTCAATACCCGAAAAATTCTTTCATTTCCAAAAAAAGAAGTGGAGTTGCAACAGGCAGTCGATGCGTTTGGACACTGTATCAAACCGGCGAGCCAAAACAGTTTCCCTCGAATGGTACGGTACCTGAAAAGAAAATCTTTCGGCGGTTGATTGGTTCAATAAAAAGGCAAGCCATTGACTGACCTATTTTGGGAACTGTTATTTGCTTGCAAAACTGGACATCTCCCAACCTGCAATATCCGCAGGAAGCTGGAATAGTCTTTATTCCAGGTTGTCTTTGCACTTCTCAAAGCCAATTTTTTTCGAATAAAACTGCCATAATTCCTCCGAAAGCCAAACCTCCTTCAGGCTCATATTTCGTTTCTGAGATTGCATGTTCCTTTCTGTAACAGTGCATCTTTTCTGTTGCCATGATAGTCATCCGATCCATGATTTACGTTTCATTTCCAAAACCGCCGAACCACTTTCCACGAAAAGTACACTGGCACGGGCAATTGTCCCACCACGTCTATTGGGGGTTGGTGAATCGGCTCGGCCGGCAAAATGTCGATTTTGTAAAATGGAAGGAAAAAGCCCCGGTTAAAAATCGCGACCTCTTGGTGACTTGCCTGCCCAACAACAACTATCATCACACAAACAGAATAATTGGTGTCGAGAACGACACACTTATTCCGGCCAGATGGTCGAGCCCAACTTTTGGCAAATTTGGTATAGATGCCCCGGTGGATGATTTGCGTGCGCTCGAACCTTTGTTGAAACGCGCTGCTGGGTATTGCGTATTATCCAATGATGTTGCCTTGGGGAAACTGAGATCCGGCGACCCGGAGACCTGTGGCCACGTCGAGCATTTCAAACAGTTGGTAGGTGGCAATTATGTCGTTGCCCCGCATCCGATAGACAAGCAGCGTTTCAGACGTATTCCGAAGAGAAAGTTTAGCCGCAATGGATTTATGTCACGCCATCGCATGATGATTTATCACAAGGATTGGCGCAAATCCTCGCAGGCAGCAATCGATCTCTTACTGGAGATGGGCTACCGGCAGGGTCGGGAGTTTGGTGTGGTCAATTGGGTCAACAAGAACAACCCCCTGTCCATGAGACGGTTTACCCAAAAATACAATATCGTTTTTTCCGGGTCCTATTCGGAAACCGGTCCCGCCAACATACTTGAGTTTCTCACCCAGGGCTTTCTGATTGCCGGACATGAAGACTGGTGGGATGGCTACGGATTTCCGCAGACTGTCTGGAGTTATGATCCGCGTAAAGGACAGAAAATGAAAGAGAACCTGGCCTACCTGCTGGATGATGGCAATGTCCCTGAAATGGAGCATAACCGGGACCGGATACTGGCGGATTATCTGGCGCGTGAAGACAATGAATGGGATTACTTCTGTGACAGATTGGTCGAAGTCATCAGGTGTGCCCAGACCTGACTGTCCCTTCACCGATAATTCAGATTTGAAAAACCTCAGGCTGCTTGGCACGTCACAGCCGATCTGAATCACCAGGAAATAATGTAATTTTTTTCTGATGTGTTGGGCTTTTCTTCTGTTACCACAGCATTGCGAATCATCGACTGCAGTTCATTTTGATCAAACCCGGCCACCCCTTCATAAACACCATCCACACCTGAGTTCATCGTCATATAGCCATGGTCGGATGATTTGATGATCTTGTCGAAATAGGGCTGTTGAATCTTCCGCGGCAATTCACTGAAAGCGTAGTTAGAGATGATCAGATCGGAGCGTATTTCTTTTTCAATCTGCTTCAAAGTCAGCGTTTCATAGGCGAAATTGATGTCGACTGATTCAATGAACCTTTGGATCAACATATTTACCTGCCACAAGTCGAGGAAGTAATATTTGTCAATATCAATCAACCGACTGAGAACAACAGCCTGCCCGCCATATCCGCATCCGATTTCAGCGACGACCGGCACACGGTCACCGCATCGCTGCCTGATGTCGAGTGCGACATAGAGATACCGCAACGCGGTGGTTGATACCGGAATGTCCAATCCATCCAGTATCACCTTTTTGGGATTACCGATGTGCTGGAGCGGTTCTATGATTTCAAGAATATCCGGGGCAGACATGCCATGCTCATTCTTGATCAGATCCAGGTATGCAAGGGCCTGGGCTTTTCGTACATGTTCCAGAATGGGCGTATAATGCGGATTTTGTCGAAAGTTCGAAAAAGTCCTCAAATCGAGAGCGGCTTTCAATGCATATTCAGGATAAATGTTGTTATCCGATGCGGCTTTCAGGTTCGCCCCTGTTATCGAGTAGTTGCCGGCGTTCTTCCTTGCCAAGGAACCCAGACCAAGCTTTTTCGCCAGCTTTACCTTAATCTTTTCATACAGAAACATCATGCACCATACCCTTTGAACACATACAAATTTCCCACGGCAAAACCGGCAGGCCGTATCTTGCATGGCATGAATTGTGATGCAATCGCGAAGTGTATGCGATCCCGCTCTGACAAACCACGTTTCCTTTCAGGTGGTAAATTGGCATCTCCACTCATGGTTTGGTGCTCACAGTCTTCCATGGATTTTCTTCCGCAGATCCGTCCGGCTTGTTTGATGGAGCGCTTGTTCATCGAACGACATGCACTGCAGATCAAACCCGAGCAGATCCGCTTGTTTGCCAAATAGAAAATCTGTTCCCCGCCCTCATCGCTCGACGGCTCTCAATATCCTTTCCAACGTCTTTGACTGTTCACGCTGCAAAACTTCGATGCCGGTCAGTCGTTCGCGCACATCCCCTGCCCTGTTTTCGATCCGATCCACACGCATTTCAATCGTATCAATATTGTCAGCATTGGCCACCACCGTGTGTTGCAGAATACCATAACCAACGGCTGCCACGATTATTGCGCTGAAAGCGCTGCCAACGGTCAGGAGGGTCTTCAGGCCAGTTCCACTTTGTGCAAATTGTGACATGAAACAGGCGCTCCTTCGGGCACTGAAGATTGAAAATTTGTTGATCACCGTGGTCCAGGGGTTCGTGCAACGGATCCATTATCCGCCGGTTAACCTGCGGGCCGCCTTTTCAAGAGGCCTGCCAACAAAATAGGCACCAATGACGATCATCTCGACCTGCATCATCTGATTTGAAAGAACGTCAGTTACTCCAAGACCAAGAACCTTGTCCCAAACCACAATTTTCATATTGTAGATGATGAATGGCAGAGCAAAGAGCGGACGAATGGGCCGCGTCATCCAACTGCCCTGCTCAGCCAGTAGAATAGTCTGCTGGGCCTGCAACTGCGCCACATTTGTCTCGGCTTCAAGACGCTCAGTTGCATTTCTGGCCCGCTGCACATCGCGCCGAGCTTCAATAATACCCTGCGTTACGGTCTTCAGCGCACCATTACCCAGAAAACTCAGTATTGCGTTGAAAATCATCTATCCGTCCTTCCCACGCAAACCGATAATGCCAAGTCCAAAGGAAATCATGGCTGCTGGAGGGATATCGGTCATGGCCTTGAGAACATTGGCCGTCGGAGCCAGTGCCTGCACCTCGCTTCCGATAGCCACGATAACGCCGGTCAACAAGGCAATAAATCCCGTCCACCAGGTGAGTGATTTGGGTTTGAAATATTTGGTCATGATCTTTTCCCGAATAAAATATTGAATATCAGAGCAAAAATTTCCACCAGCCGGCGCCATTGGTGTTTTGGCTTGGCGGGCAAGGTTTCACCCGGTGATTTATGCGAAGACGGCTTCACAGTGGGCGCGTCTCTCGTTACTGCAGGCGGTGGAAAAGCCCCATTCAGCAAAGCGGCTATATCGACCTGCCTTCCCTGCGCCCAATGCACCTTGCCGTTGAGGGCTGGGTACAAATTGGCTTTCCCGGCGCTTGAATACCGGCCTTCGAAAAACAGATCGCATTCCTTCTGTCGCCGAGGAATGATCTGTGGTGGCTTGCACCATCGCATGAAGGCTCGCCTGGCTGCGCTTGCATTGCCAGCATTGAAATCCTTGAGCCAGCCAGCCCTGTTGATACCACCCGTGTTGTAATCAAAGGAGACAGCAGCATCGAATTGCGCTTGTGTCGGTTTTACCTTGAACGCTGCATTGACCCGATTTTCAAACCGGGCGATGTCCCGGGCGAATATTTCCATGATCTCGTCAATGGAATAGTCTCGCCTGTTCTTTGCCGGATCCGGCGCTCCGGCAGAGGCTGTATGCCCAATTCCCACCGTCCATATACCCACACTGTCCTTGTAGGGAGACGTCACAATACCCTCGTGAGAGGCGATTTCAATCAGCCCCTCACGGCTTGTTTTCATAGCCATGGTGATTTCCTGTAATTTGATACGAAAAAGGCCCCCGTTAGGGAGCCTAGTAATAAATTGACTTCCGAGATTTCTTATTGGTGGGCGTACTTTCTCGGGAGAAGTAGGCGGGATAGTTTCCGCGACTTTTCGCTAAGTGACGCATGTTGAAATAATGCATCGCCGCCCAGTACATTCACCAGACGAAAGTCAGGTAATAACTCGCTGATGCGATTAAGATTTGGCTGGTCTTTGTATAATTCTCGATCAGAATATTCAGTAAAAATATATTGTACACGATTCAGTGTGTTTTTTGCACCTTCAAAGACTTCGGCTTCAGCCCCCTGTACGTCCATCCAAATCAAATCGATTTCTGTGTCCGCTTCAAGGAATTCACCAGCCCAAGTATCCAACCGTGCTGCAGGTACGTTGTTTCTCGCATCAAACCTACACCACTTGTGCATCTCTAAATGCCCTGTAGGTTCTTTAATTGACCCAGAACAATGCCAGCCTTTGGATACATCCATGTTATCAGGGATAATATCAGGCGCGCCATCGCTTGCGAAAAAGCCAACGGTTCCGTCAACGTCACAAACCGCACAATTGAAAAGGTGAATCTGATCACCAAATTTTCTTTTTTCAAACAGTTGTAGTGCTCGCCAGTCAGGTTCAAAACAGTATATTTTTGCGTCGGGAAATATACCGACAAATTTGTCGGTGGTTAGGCCGTCATTCGCTCCAATTTCGAGAATATTCGGATCTGATCTTGAGATGAAGTGTGTAAATTCAAGCAAATTAAATTTTTGAATTCGCTGCATGAACTTTCTTGCAATACCCATGGAAGCCCCCATTATTTGGAATGCAAAACCATTTTATAGGAGCAAAATTCCGTAATCAATATTTCCTATTCCCGTCAGCACCAGTGATCTCAAAAATTTCAATTTTGAAATTGATGCAGAATTTTCAATGCAGTTCTTTGCCATATTCGGCTGGATAAGTTAATTAGCAGCGCTGTATAAATAATGAGGAATTGCTAATTTTTGAATTTCGATCAATATAGAATTCTGAAAATATTAATGGCAACATAAATCTACATTTGAACCATTTCAGCTAGGCAAAAACATAATCTATATTTACCCTGAAATTCCTTTCAATTTTTTTCCAATTTTTATACGTTCCAATACTTCAGTCTTGTGTAGACTTCTGTGCCGTAATCAGCGTCGTTACCCAATCCTGTATTTGATCGCACCGAGCCAGCTCTATATTCAATTCTATACATCTTTCCAGCCAATACGGGTGCTCCACCACCATGAATTGTTGTTTCAATATTTGAAGTCGTACTGTAAAATGATGTACCAACTCCCGCAACAACATTGTCTGTAACGTTGTACAGCCGCGTTTGTGTTTCGCCCGTTCCTTGGAAAGTTGATTCCCATTCTATCCAGCCATCATTGGTCACTGTAACTTGGTTTGAAGCAAGTGTAACTGAACTCTCTGGATCATAAACCTTGGTATTTAGAACACGGGTTGCCCACATCCCTGTAACACTGGTTCCACCGGCCGTGCCGGATGGTTTCTGATCCTCAACAACAGCACTTGGAACACCGCTACCCCCAGCCAAAGCCATGATAGCCTGCTTCACCCTCTGCGCCGTGAAAGCCCTTGTCGTTGTCGCCGTTCCTGCTTCTGCTTCGGCCTGGCCAATTGTTTCAAGTTCGAGTGTGGTTCGCGCATTTGCAGGAGATAGATCGTCAATCAGGGTTCGTCCGAAGGGAGACAAATCGGCCAGGGACGCTGTGCCCGATCCGGTAAAATAGGGCAAGCTGTCGGCTGCACTGGTCAATCCGGCAATGGCAGTCAAATCTGCATTATAGGCTTGGACGTCTGTTCCAATCACCAGATTGCATGCGGTCTTGAACGCTGCAATTGAGGTGACACCGGTGCCGCCGGCAACAACTGGACGCGCTGCGTTCAGATCAGCGGCAATATCGTCAATCAATGTATTGAAATGCGCAGACTCGATTTTTGTGCCTGCGGTGGCCGTTGCATTCGCCGGCTTTGAATAGACACCGGATCCGTTTCTTGGCATCTCCATGACCTCGCTTGAAAAATGGCCCGCATAAGCGAGCCTGAATTGGGTTGGGGTGGAAAAACCCAAAGCACAAACGAAATAGATTTTTCCAAAGGAACTTTGGCATAGGCGAGACTGAAACATCAAAACCTGCGCATCACCTCAACAGGAGCAATACACGTGATGCCAACTAGGATATTTGCCTCATTTGCCGCTCCAGCAAAGCCTGGAGTACGGCCCTTTGTCCGCCGGTCAAAAATGGATTTTCGCTGGACGCCGTTTTTGTCTGAGCATTGTCGGGCCTCTTTGGACCCTGATGTCCGACTGCCTGAGCATTTTGGCCATGTGTTTGATCCGATATCCCGGACGCCATCAGTGCCGCCAGTATTTTCTGTTTCGCATCCGCCGTATCATCTGTTTGTGGGGAGATGCGATTGCTTCCATCTCCACCAGCGAAGGGCCCTGCTTTTATTTGTCCGCTCCTCCGGTCGCCACGGCGCCCCTGTGGAAGCGGCTGGCCTGTATGCTGCGTTCGCGAACCGTTCGGCGCAGAGCGATAGCCTGGTGCATCGTAGACAGCACCCGGTTCCTCATCCAATCTTTGGCTCATTCTTTTGTAGATGGCAGCAGCCAGAGCTGCTGGATCGGCGTTTATCCTATCCGACATGGAAATGTCCTTCTGATTGTAGTTACGACATTATCTCAAACCCGCGCATGGCCTTCGGTGACTTGTCTGCAGGCTGGGCACAGAAGAATTCAATCGAATTATCTCCTGCAATCCGAAAGGAAAAATCGCTGAAGGAAGCCCACGGGGTATTTTCCGACCCGGAAACGAAAAAGGGGCAGCCCATTGGCCACCCCACTGCATGCTGAAACGAAACCTGTTCAGGCCGGATCAAACCCCTTCAAAAATCACCGTCGTGCATTCGGCATTCGCGTGACGAATGGCTTTGATCGGCGCGTATTCATCACTGTTTATGAAGGCCCGCGCACTGGCCATGTCCGGAAACTCCAAAAGAACGATGCGGGTGGGTGCCCACAGTTCCGTCTCCACCAGATCCATCTCCCCTCCCCGGGCGCGATAAATGCCACCATGTTTTTCAACCAGGGGCCGGGCAAGCGCCTTGTAGCCCTCATAGGCATCTGCGTCTGTGATTTTCGTGTCAACGATAACATAGGCACTCATGGGATCTCCTCTCCAAAACAATGATTGTTCTTGTGCCACAGCGGCATATTTTTCTCCAGCCTGCCTTTTTCAAAGGATAGGCGCATGCTGGGATAAAGCCTGCAAAACCACTGAGGCTCAAGAACCGCCCCCATTAGCCCCCGAGAAGCGATGCGCCGAGGCCGAACAAGCCACCCAGCAGGTTTTGTCTGGCCTGTTGTTGCTGTTGCCATATTCCCAGCCGCTGATTGTATTCATTGTTGATGATCCCTGCCGTGTCGGTCGTCGCGATGGTCGGCTGGCCGGTGGCAACATAGTTCGGCTGGCTCACCTGGGATCCGGAAAGCAGAGCCGTGATTTCATTGATCGGCTGATTGCGTTCCGCCGTGATTGCATTCTGTGCGCTCGAATAGAGATTGCCATAAAGATTGTCGCGCGCATTGGATCTGTTCTGGCTGAATTCGCTCATGGCGCGTTGATAGGCATCAGAGCCTTGCTTGATCCCCTGATTGGAAAGCCGTGATCCATAATCCTCAAAGGACCTGTCCCATTCGCCATTGAAATCATCAAGATAGTGATTGTTGACATAATTGCCGACATTGTCCGATGAGAGATCGATTGGCGATGTCATATAATCATTGAGGAAAGCCGACTGGTCATTGGCAAGCTTTGCCAGATTAAATTCGGCGCCATCGCTCTGATCCTTGATCGCCTGCTGCGCGCCGGAAAGCGTCTGCGTCGCCGTGAATGTCGGAACCTCATAGGTCTGGCCCGTATAGGGATCATTCCAATCATAGGTGCCGCTTTGACCATAGGTCAGTGTGCCGTCCGGCGTGATCTGATCAACATTGCCCAAATAGGCATTGGCAATGGCCGTGCCCAGATTTGTGGATGTGGATGCTGCCGACGTTTCCCTCGGATCAGGCGGTTGCGGTGCTTTTGCTTTTCCCATGTCGCTGCCTTTCAAATCTGTTTGATTTCCAGTCATCGTCCGTCAAAGTGTTGATCAGTTCATCCTCGTTGCGGCCGCGCAAACGCGCAATGCAATAGCTTTTGAAACCGTAGGATTTCATGATGCGGCGCATGGCTGTGTCGCCAGTGGCCGTACGCAGGACCACCATCTGAACGCCTGTTGTGTCAAAGCAATAGGAGAACATGGCGTGCAGGACACGACGGGTAAGCCAGCGTTTGTCCGTTGAAGCCGCCGACATTTCAATCACCCCGCATTCGGGTTGCCAATTGTGAAACACCACAACGGCGATCAATCTGCCCTTGCGGATGACGCCCATCGTTGTGCAAGAGCCAAAGCTCTTTTCAAGCCCCGGCCATATATGGTTTGCACACCATGCCGCCATCAGCTCTTTGTCCTTCGGGTTTGCTGGACCGCCCCAGATAATCTCGAACATCACACCATCACAGAGCCGGTCTCGTAGAGCAGATCCATGCTGACGAGGTTCACATGCGGCGTCGGCGTCACGCCTGAGGTGATTTGCAGTTGCGGTGCCACGGCAAAGCCGGTCTTGCCAATGGAGGCCCATTTGATGTTTGTTTCCAGCGAAACGCCGACATCCCAGGTGGCCTGATCCCAAAGGCCGGAATCCCATGTATCGGTGAAATAGTCATCCATGGAATTTGGCGGGGCTGGCAACTTGACGGCGTAGTTTGCTGATATGGAAACACGCGGTCTGACATCACAATCAGCCGTCAGGACTGTGCGGGCAGAATGAACGGTTTTCACAGCACCTGGGGTTTTCAGGTGATCAAACAGCCCGACATAGACAGCCGTATAGGGCAAGCCATCATCCTGCCCCCCGACCTCCATCTGCATGATCCTGCCATCGCTGGTGCCAAAATGACCAATGCCGTTGAACAGCGCCACGCACTGCGTATCCCAGCCGGTATAACGCGACCATGCACCGGTCTCCAGGTTGACCACAAAACAATTGGCTTCGGTCGTGGCATTGATCACTGGCAGAGCAACCAAGGCCATATTGTTGGACGGCCATTTCAACACATCCCAAGGCCGGGAACGCCGCGCACCAACTTCCGCTTTCCATTCCGGTTCAATGGCTCTGGACACGGCAGACAGCGACAGGGCGGCGGCATCCTTCTGGATGGCCTGGCTGACCGGCACCATGCCGTCTTCGGTGGCAATGATAAGATCACCCCCGGCTTTCAACGTTGCATTGAAGCCCATGGGTGGCGTGATGTCATACACGCCCACCCGGCTCCAGGTGGCAGCGTTTGCCGGGTTGGTACCCTCATAGATCGCAACCTCGCCGGTTGATGAGACAAAGACGCATTTGTCGTCAAGGCCGTCGCCGCTATCGAGCGACCAGGAACCGCCAAAAAGCAATTCGCCACCGTCTTGGAAGATACCATCCAGTGAGAAACTGCCGGCTGTCCCGCCGATGGCATCAACCGGCAGATACCAAACACGCATGGTGCCCTTTTCGACAAAGAACAGGCGGCTGGCAAACACCCAGACGAATGACAGGCGAGATGTTGCAACACCTTCTATCGCCGGTGACGACGCTGCATTGATTGCTGTCCATGTCGCACCATCAAAAAGCAGAGCATCATCTGATCCATTCACTGCGTAGAGATAATTGCCTCCAACCGTGCCCATTTGCACCGTTGCATAGTAACCTGCGGTCTGTCCGGCAACCACGGCTTCCGGTATCGTATCCGGGTCAACCACAGAGGTTATATCAAAGATTCCTGTCGTATCGGATGCGAAGAGCAATTCCGCAGTGCCGCTTTTGTAGGCCCACAGGCTGCTGACAGCACCGATTGAAATCGTTGCATGTTTGCGGCTACCGCCGCGCAGTCGTATGCCGGTACTCATGGGGAAAAAATTATCCAGCACATGCGCCCCGGCGCGCTGCGATGCCGCCAGGTTTTCATTTCGGATCCACCCCCTGACCGGCGGCGAGAAGGTGCGGGTCCTGGCCTTGGCGCGATTGGTTGCAGGAACGGCCACATGCCTCAGGTTGCGTCTCATGGTTCAATACCCTGTTGATATTCGGTCGTATCTACATCGAGGGCACGACCAAGACGGATCGACCGGGATCCCTTGTCATCACATACCAACTGTTCCTTCAAGTGTTCGTATGTATCCATGTCTTCCTGGTAGGCCAGCCCCTTGTTGGCGCGCCACTGCCAGATCATGCCCAGTTTCAACAGCCGTTCGGAAAGCCTGAACACGTCATCATCTGCAGTAAATTCGACTTTGTTTGCGTCAGTTGCAGATGTGACGATGAGCCTGGAAATGTAGAAATATTGTGCCGTAGCGCTGCTCGCCAGCGCTGGTTTGATATGCAATTGCCCGCCATAAAGGGTCCAGGCGCGGGACATCATTCCAACTGAGGGAAACCCCATGCCCAGCCAGGAATCCGCATCCGGCACTGGTGTCAACGCGACCTGTGACGAGGATGACCATAGCTGCGATTTTTTCAACATTCGCCGATAATCCGAGGGCAAGTCAAAGCTCTCGGTCAATCCATCGCCATTCACCGTCGCAACGTTTTTGAGAACCTGCCAATCATAGGATTGCGCGATCCGTTCGGCCATTTCATTGGCGAGTGAGACAAGCTCGATATGTTCGCGTTCCGTTGAGGCCAGTACATCCGTCGGAACATCAAGCCCCGTCACCTTGCAGACCTCCTGGATGATTGACAGAATCGTCATCTAGGCAGCCCTGTCGTGTTTGGCCAAAGCACTGTTCAAAGCATCGGCACGGCTGACAATGGTGGCATGGCTGCTGAAATGGTGTGGTTTGTTGCCGCCATTGGCCACAATCCAATTGATGATATCCTCGTCTTTCCAGTCATCAAATGGCGAGGGTGTATCGCTTGCCAAATCGTCGGCAATGGAGTTTTCCGGCGACACATCCATGCCGTTGGCGATCGCATCCAATTGCTTCTGCAGCGCAGCCATCTGGTCTTTCAGCTCTGCATTTTCACCTACAAGGCGCGTAACATCGGCAGAACCCGCCGCACATTCAAGCCAGGCCTGTGCCTTGTCCTTCAGTTCTCGCGCACCCATACCAAGGCGTTGCAGGTTTGCACCGTCAAGCGCTGCCAGCGCTTCAGCCGAATAGACGTTGAGTGCCTGCAGTTCCTTGACCTTGGCCGCATTGAGGAAGGAAAGCTCGCAAAGCGGCGTACCGCTTCCCTCAAAAACTGTTCCAGCCTTGAAGGCCTCAAACGGTGCCTTGTGCAATTGTGCATAGGTCAGGCGCTGGTTGGTGACCGCATCACGCACCGAACTTTGCGAATGGGCTGGATTGACCAATACCGATTTCGGATCACCAGCCACCTGGATTTTGATCATATCAATCTGGTCATAGATCGGTCTGCCCTCCTCGGCAGATTTGCGTTTGTTTTCGACGGCATCTGTAAAGAAAGAAACATGCAGGTGCGAAAAATCCATTTCATCAGTCCTTTTGGCGCGCGCGTGAAAACAGCTCAGCGCATGGAAACAATTGATTTGTCGGAATCAAAAGGGCGACCCGAAAGCCGCCCCTTGATTGTCATCTCGCCATTGTCAGGCCGCGGTTTTCTGGATCCAGGCATAATCGTTGGCTGCCAAGGCAACACCTGTGCGGTTGGTCCAACTGCCCGCCCCGGCCGCAACGCTCATGGCCGGTTCACTCAAAACAGCCGTTGCATCATCGGCGATCGCACCGGTTGCCCTGGCGTAAATGTAATCATGGCCATCATTGCCGCGAACAATTGTGCCAACGGCAAAGGAGGGTGCGGCTTCCACACGCGTAAAGGCCACGCCCGTCATGTTCTGGTTCACTGAAGTTGCAGTCATGGTTTTACCCTTCTTTAGGCGGCAACATTGCTGTCATGGAGTTTTGCGACATGCAGCGGATTGTTCAGCGTCAGGTTTCCATAAAAACCGATATGCTGGACAATGGCGTCCTGGTTGACAGGGGCCTGTTTGCCGCCGAATTTCACGAAATTTCGATCCGGATGGTAACGGAACCGCAATGCGGAACTGTCCAGAAAGTAGGAGGTGTTGGCTGGCATTGCCGAGCCGATACCGCCTTCCAGCACCACATCGACCGACTTGCCGGCGCCATAATATTTCAGGTTGGTAAAGCCCAGCTTCCCCAGTTCGTTTTCATCCTGAATCCGCTGGATCGCCGTCATGGCGCCGGTATAGGCAATGTAATGTTCCTGCGAACAGGTGATGCAATCAGGCCCTTTGGTGCCGCGACTGCGTTCAATCATCACATTGTCGAATATCGTCTTGATGGTCGATGACGTGACCTGGGTAATGCCGGAAAAGGCACTGTGGGCATCATAGGACGAGGTCCGCCAGATGGCATTATCTGCGCGTGAAATTCCGCCGTAGGTGCCCGACCCCGCAGTGGTCGGAATAGCCAGTTGCAGCCCGCCGATCTGATTGGCGGCCGTACCGTCGGCATGAAGATCTTCGACGAAACGATCGACCAGTTCCTGCTCCGCCGCGCTGATATGCTCCTCCATGATATCCTTGAGCTGGCTGGCGCCGGAATTCTTCAAGATGTCCTCACCCGAAAGCGTGACCGAGACAGCCGCCAGTTTCGGCGTGAATTCTGCATCGTTGAACAATTCAGCAGGGCTCGGATTGAGATACTGATAGCCGGAGTAACGTGTATAGGTCCCGGACTCATTGTAGAGCAGCCGTTCCCGGATGGTTGGCCCGGAAAAGGCTTTGAAACCATTTTTCTGCTTCATCAGATAGAGAATGGCGTTGGAGTTGGACACAAGGTCCTGATAGCCTTTTGAGCGGTCTTCCAGCGCCAGCGAAAATGCCTCCTGGAGGCGTTCGTTGCTGTTGAGAGCCATCTTTCAATGACCTTTCATGGTTTGACTGGTTTATCCGATGCCCAGTGATGCGAAAGCATTATCAAGGGCGGCTCGGGCAGAGGAAGGCGGTTGGCGATTGATCGGGTTTGAGCCGGAACCGGGCGCACCTGTTACGGAGAGTTGACCTTTGCGGGTTTGAGCCACATCGGCCGGATTGGCAGCAGAAACAGCAGGCGGAGGAACGGGATTGAGCCGTTCGGCAAGCCTGTAGGCGTCCTGAAGATCCTGCGCACGTCCACTTTGTAAAAAGAAAGCCACATCGTCCCCAAGTTCCTGGAAACGTGGATTGGACTGCGCGAATGTATCGATCTGTGATTGCAAGGTTCTTTGTGTCTGGCTGCTGACTGTTTGACTGACGTCACCAATCTGCCGCTTCAAGCCACTCAGTTCCTCGCGGAGGCCGCGGATTGTGACATCCTGCGGGCTCATCGTGTTGGGCGACAGTGGATCCGGCACCGGGCCAGGCTGCCGACCATTGCCCCTCCCGGTTAATCTGGCCGCGACATCAGATAGCGAGGTACCCAGGTTGCGGCATATGACGTCAAGACCTTGCAACGGGTCTTTTGCCAGCAGATCTTCAATGCCGGTATAATAGCCGACCACATCGCCAAATTTCTGCCCGGTCTGTTGCAATTTCTCGGCAAACGGCCTGTATTCTTCGAAAGCCTCGGCATTGCTTCTGTATTTTTCAAGTCCCTCGGTGAGTTCGCGTTCCAACCGGTGCACTTCGGCTCGGACACTTGCGGGCGCCTGCCGCCATGCGTCTTTCGCCTCATCGGAAAACCTGCCCGGCGGTTCATCCTGGGACCTGGAGAAATCCTCCGTTTCCTGTTTTTCGGAATCAGACCCCTTTGTGTCGGCGGGTTCGGGTGTTCCCTCGCCATCGCCTCCCGATTGATCAACGCTGGCCAGTGTGTTTGACGATGTCTCAGTTGAAGCGCTACCCCACGCATCTATTTGGTCCGATTGCCTTGCGCGTGTCGTCTCCTGCTGAGCATCAACAGCGGCAAAGGCCCTGTCCACCGCGTTTCTGGGCGATGTATCCTCGTCTTGTCGTAGGGGTTCCCTGTTCACCAATGATGCGGTATCAGCCGCAGGATGCATTGCGTCAGTCTCGTGTGTCATTGTTCACCTGTCTGAGAGATTGCTGTTCAGGATCCAAACCCTGCCCGGGAAAATGCCTTGGCAACGGAAGCCTTGATATCTTCCCGCTTGATCCCTGGCGGCCTTTTTGGCACCGGGTTCATCACCGAACTGTCATTACCCACCTCAACGACGCCGGCATTCCGGTAGGTCTCACGCAGTCTGGACTTGCTGTCATAAATGCGGCCATCCAGTTGCGACTGCACGGGATCCAGCGTGTCACTTATAAAGTTCGGTGATGACAGGTTCGAGCAGGAGACATGGGCGCGGGCAAAGCAATCGGGCGGCCAAGCCTCCAGTGCGTGCCATTCTCCACATTTGCGGCAATAGCGCTGCCTCATGCCGCGTTCTCCGCTGAAGACATCTGCTCAGCGATGTTGGCAGCAGTTGCCGCCTGGATTTTTTCGATCTCGGCCTTGATTCTGGCAATTTCAGCATGGGTTTTCTGCATTTCAATCGCTGCCTTGTCCTTTCCCGGATCAGGCATCGGTTTTCCCGCGGCCTGTTTCATTCTATCGGCGAATTCATCAATCGATGCTTCCAATTGGCGGCCTGTGCGAAATGGAGAAACCGCCATTTTCAAGACTTCTGCCGCAAAGGGTGCAGCATCCGGATGGCCGGCGATCATTGGCGCTAACTGGCTCAACGCCTGTGAAAGGGCGTTCATGAATTCCGACATGGCGGCCTTGGCTGCATATTCATCCGGCTGGATGGTAGAATCTGTCTCAATATCAAGCGTAAACGGACGCATGCGCTGGTCACGCAGGAAGCCCAGGACCATTTCAAGTGTTGCCACGCCCTGCAACTTGCCGATTTCAACCTGGGCCTGCTGCAACAGCGACGCCGCTTGCTGTTTTGCTGCCGGGTTTGCCAATGTTTCTGCGACCAGTTGCGGATGGGCGGCGGCAGCCTGAATGCGCCCACGGATTTTGGCAATCTGCTGCTCGATCTGCGCCAGTCTTGGCACACCATCATATTGGGACATGGCCAGCAGGGTTTCCGCCTGGAAATTCTCCGCCATGATCTCCCCCGCAATGCGACTGACATCGCGTGCCAGGCGAACGAGTTCATATTGCCGATCGCGTACCCGTACTGAGCCATATTGGCTTTTCAGCTGCTGGGCACCCAGGGTCTCGTTTGGATTGGTCGCACCGCGCATGATATCGGAAAGGCCGGTGATCTGGTAAACATCGTCTATCAATTGGCGCCTGAGGCCAATCAATTGTGTTATGACCGCTGCAACCTCATTGACCGGCAACCATACGATAGAGTCCTTCAAGGCAGCGCCGCCAAGCGCCACCGTATTGGGCACAGGAATCAGGATCGCGTTGTTGTCAGTCTTCCTGAGCGCCGCCTCGATGGCATCGCTCAATTCCTCGACGCCGGCGGAGTAGAACCCCTTCATCCGCAGGGCCTCGGCCAGCGCTGAAATGCGGGCGGTCAGTTCATTGATCTCTTCGACCTGGTCCTTGTAATAGACAAAGTCAGGCACAGGTTTCAAAGTTCCACGCTCGACTGTTCCATAGACCGGACGCGGACAGGGGAAGAAATTTTCGAGCGTCAAAAATGGGTGCTGGATATCCAGCACCTGTTCGATGCCGGGCGATACCCAGGCAACGACACCCCTTTCCCGATCCCAAACCTCCCAGACACTTGCCTTTTGTCTCCCGTCCATTTGATCATCACGATCGTTTTGCTCCGTCCGGCTGCCAAATACAGCGCTCAACCAATCTGTACCAAAGCGTGCCAGACCCTGTTCACGGCTCAACCAGGAGCGGCGTGCAACCCAGCCAACCTCACCCCATTTGCGCGCCGTTTCATGGGCGAAATCCTTGCGATCGACATGATCATAGTAAACCCGTTCACCTCTTTGGTCCATCTGGTAACGCACCCATAGGACGCCACGCGCATTGGTTGCCAGGTCGTTGCGCACCAGGCGCATGGTTGCGTCAATGTCTTCTGCATCAAAGGATGTTGTCAGCGCCCGCTCGAGAATTTCGCTGGCGTGACGGGGCAATTCCTTTCGATCCTTGAAGCGGCTGGAGACAATTGGCACCGGCGCGCGGGCATAGATCGACGGCTTGAGCACCTCCATATTGGACCAGAATATCTGGAATTCCCTCTGCGCATTGCTGGACGCCGATTTTTCCAGATCTGCGTAGAGAGTGTCGACCCTGTCGCAGACCTCATGGAATCTGGCCATGGACTTCTCGTGGCTTGCAATGGCATCAAGCCATGGCTTTGAAGCCCGCATTTCTGCAAATACATCCACAGGCAATTCTGCCGGTGCCGATACAATATCCATGTGTCAAAGCCTTATGCGAGTTATATTTGCAGGACGGGGTGGCCCCTCAAGAACCACCTGACTGATTTGCTGGCGGCTCTCGGGCACAGGTTTGGGTTTTGCCGTGACCACCTGACAATTGATGGCATATTCACCCAGAGCGTCCGCGCCATGGCTGTTTATGTCGTGCATCGGGGTCGAATAGGACTGCATGCTGTCATTCCATTTGCGCGCATATCTGCGCAGCCGCGACAATCCGACCTGTACCCGTTGGGTATTGTTGAAATGCATCATCGGCAGCAATCTGCGCACAGCATTGATCCGATCTGCAGGATTGGCTGCAACCCCGATATGCAAGGGTTTGACCCCAAACCCCATCAGCGTCAGCGAGCGCTGTTTGCCACCAGCGCCCCATTCCCGGACTTTGACGTCGTGGGGCAGAAAATGTTTGCTGTAGCGAAACGGTCTAACCCTGCCGATTTCAACCATCTGGGCGGCGGCTTCAGCAGTATCCGGGGTGAGCTCAGGCAGCGCCTGCCTGACGATCTGTTCGGCGCCTTCATTGCTGACCTCAAAATAGTCTATGGCAAAGACTTCGCGTCCGTTGTCCTGGAGGAACCAGATGGCGGTATAGTCATCAATGCCCAAATCCCAGGCTGTCATGACCGGCAGAGCAGGCCTGTGAGGAAAAGCACCTATTCGTCCGTCTCGTTCTGCAGCGTGCAAAAGCTTGGCGTAATAGGCACCTTCGGTAACGATCTCGTAGCCGCCACCCCAGACATGTTCGGCCATTTCCGGGTCTGACGCATAATCGTCATCCTTTTCCTGCCTCAGGACATCAGGTAGCCAGGGATTGTCATTCCAGTTAACCTCGATGGCCATACCATCCGTCATGGTCCGCCCACCGCGAAAGAACCGGTCGACTGCATCGCTGTCATGGCGCGGGTTCCAGGAAAACCAGAGCTGCGAGCCCTCCTTGCGGATCGTCGGCCGAAGCAGTTTGAGTGAGTGCGCCGACAATGTCTGCGCTTCCTCTACCCAGGCGATATCGAAACCCTCGAGCGATTTGATGTTCTCGGCATTGTAAGACTGCATGCCCCTGAAAATGATCAGGGATCCGTTCCTGCCGCGAATTTCTGTTTCCAGAACATCAAAAAACCAGCCAAGACCAAGCTTGCCGATCTTGTCTTTCAGCAATTGGCGAACGGATTCCTTCAGGCTGTTTTGCACCTCGCGAATGCAGGCCGCCCTGGTTGGCCCGCCGTAACATCGCGCCAGCAGCATTTCCGCAAAGAAATGTGACTTTGCGCCGCCACGCCCGCCATAGGCACCCTTGTAGCGCAGATCCTTCAGAAGCGGTGCCAGCGCTCTTGGAACACCAATCGATAGGGTGTCACTCCTTGGGGTCGACAATGGCAAACTCTATACGTGTTTTGATGGGGCCGTGGTCGACACCCGTCACCTGCATCGGCAGCACCTTGCCGATCAACGTGGCGAAAGTTCTCGGCTCTTCGGTTGCCAGAAAGCGGCAATAGCCTACAAGGCCATCCGTGCCCTGCTTGTCACTCCCGGCCATTTTCGCGGCTTCAATCAGCGCATCCTTCAATAGGACCGTTGATTTGTCCGGTCCTTTCTTGCCCCGGCGTCCCGCAGTCCGGGGCGTCGATCTCTCTACAGGATTGGACATGGTTTTCCCCGGCTGCCTGACCAACGGACGGAACATTGTTGGAACAAGATAGCCTTGCCCACCTGACTGGCGTGCTGGTGCCGAGAGCACACGGGGAATTTGGCCCTGGCCTCTCAAACGATACAGCACCGCGTCAGTCACACTGATGTTATGTTATGTGGAATGACTGCACTTATAGGGAATTTTCGGACAGCACACTATGCCACTTACAGACTGCAACAGTGCCTTGCAGCCTGCATTCTGCATAAATAATTGATTTAATATAATAATACAGATTCTATTTTATCGAGGAATGCGTCATCCATGGGCAAATTACCTGACGCGCCCATGGTTCCATTCCGCCGATACGCTGCGAAAACAGTAGAAAAAATGTTGACGACTAACCGCGAACAGCACCAACCATATAGCGACGCGCCTCCGCATCCGGCAATGCTTCTCGTGCATAGCCGAATGTTCCCTGCTCACGGACTTCGGAAGCAGCGCGGATAAACCCGCCAAGCGCCGCACGCGCGAATGATCCGCCGACACTGATGCGTTTGACACCGGCTTCGGCAAGTTGCGATACCGACCACGATGGTCCACTCAGACCCATCACCACATTCACCGGTTTTGTCAGTGATGCGCATAGGGTTCTGATGGCGTCGAGATCTGGCAGCCCCGGTGCATAAAGAACATCTGCACCGGCATCCTCAAAAGCCTTCAACCGATTGATCGTATCGTCCAGATCAGGACGACCGTGCAGAAAATTCTCGCACCGTGCAGTCAGCAGAAAGGGCAATTGCCTGCTGGCTTCTGCAGCGGCTGCGACACGTTCGACGGCCAGTTGGAAGTCATGGATGGGCGCATCGGATCGGCCGGTGGCATCTTCAATGGATCCACCGACAAGACCAATACCGGCAGCCAGCTGAATGGTTCGGGCACAATCTTCCGGGCGATCACCAAAGCCGTTCTCCAGATCGGCCGATACCGGCAAATTGCAGGATTCTACAATCTCGCTGGCATTTGTCAGTATATCGTCGCGGCTGACCTCTCCTTGTGAATCACGGCGACCAAGGGAGAATGCCAATCCCGCGGACGTTGTTGCCAGCGCTTCATAGCCAAGGCTTTGCAGGATCATCGCTGAACCGGCATTCCAGGGGTTTGGAATGACAAAGGCGCCGGCTTGTTGATGAAGATCACAAAATCGCTGATATTTTTTTGTCTGCGCATCCATGCTCAATCTCCGGTTCCGATTCCAGTTCGGAACATATCACGAACAATTGGAACATTGAAAGCCGCTTCGCAAATTGATCTTCTACACCCCGACTGTTTTGGAGGCTTATTAATGATTGTTTGCCTCGTTGCCCCTGATAGGCAAATCTTGCTCTTGCGGCTTCATTTACTGACGGATTGAATCTCTCAATGCTTCAGACAGGGTTGGCAGACCATTGTGCCTTGCCCTTTGGTTGTGCAATGAACAGAACCCTATTGCCGGTTCTATTTTGACTTTCGAGCAGCCTTGGCATCTTCCGCAAATTGACCCGTTTGAGACAACAATATCGCCAGGGGACGCGTGGTGGCGAATGCCGCGAATATGATGACCACGACAGATGTCATCGGCACTGCCAGTATGGCTCCGGCAATACCCCACAGCGCATACCAGACAGTCAGCGATATCAGCACAACAAAAGGGCTCAAATTCATGGAGCGGCCCAGCAACCGTGGCTCCACCACTCCGCCCATGAACATTTGTGATGCCGTCAGGCTGATCAGAACGATCAGGATCGCCTCAATCGATCCGAATTGCGCGGCAGTCAGCAAGACAGGAAAGGCAACACCAACCATGGAGCCCACATAGGGTATATAATTCAGCACGCCGATGAGAACCGCAAAAAACCCGGCAAAGTCCACACCAATCAGCCACATGCAGGCATAGCTGATCAGCCCTAAAAGCACGTTGACCAGGGTCTTGACTGTCAAATAATCACCGATCCGCCGATTGATTTTTTCCACCATGTCCATGACACGCTTTGCGCCATCACGGGACGTGGATGCCATGACAATCTTGCGACTGAAATGAAGCCGTTCGGCCATCAGAAAACTGGCATATAAAAACACCACGAAGACCTGACCTGCGAGACTGGATACCGAGGTGACTGTCGTGCTGACAACTTTCTGCAGGTCGATATCGCTTAATACGAGATTGCGAATCGTTCCCCATGAGGGTTCATCGTCAACACCCAGCATCTTGGCAATTTCGCTGACAAAGCCCAGCAGCGTTTCCTGGTAACGCGGGGCGAGCGCGACAACCTGCTGTATATTGGCTGCAAAGAGAAAAACCAGCAGGGTCACCAGCAAGATGAAGACCAGAAATGCAATCACGTGCCTGAGCCATACGGGTATCAGAGCGCCGATCACTGGTACTTTTCCCAGACTATTGGCAGCCGTGCTGAGTACGTAGACAGAAATGATGCCGGAAATTACGGGAATGAAAATGGGTTTGCCTATGCGCAGGACAAAACCCACCATGATGGCAAATGCCAGGCCATAGACCATTTTCTGAAAACGACTATTCATGGATCACGACCAGCCCTGCGGTTTATCCCATTGTGTTTCACTCTGGATTAGACCGGCAAAACCAACCCGAAACAAGCGCTATATTTCGAAGCACCCCAAGCGGTGGCAACTTCGAAATGAGGAACCAACTCTTCACCAACAGTTGTAACTTGACTGTCTGGCAACACCATTTGCAGCGTGCAGCATCCGGCATATAATGGAATGCAGCGCAATTATTGCCGGATTGAACCGACCGCAAGTTTTGTTGCAACTGGGTAGGCCGCATGACTTATATCAAAAATCGATGATTATGACCCATCTAATAAGCCCAGCCTGTCCGTCGGCCAGGCGCGCCGCCGTCCGACGGACAGGCTGGACTCGCCGAAGGCCAGTTCGGGAAGCTCTCCGGATGGCGGCGCGCGTCTTGACCGATACCCCGTATCGCCACCCCATGCATCTCATGGTCACACGCTTCTTGCCGGAAAACCTCCCGAACCAGTCGGATGGGGCATAATCATGGATCTTTGGTATTACATCCATCGCCATTGGCGCGGCGAGCAATCGCTCTTTCTATGCTTCTGGGGCAACTTTGTCGGTCTGCGCCTGTTGATCTGGTTCATACCCCTCCAGCCAACACTGCTTAACCTGACACTCCTTAACCCGCTACCGCTGGCAATAAGCCTCGGTCTGATGGCCACAGATCTTCTTGTGTTCATCTGGCAGACCGTCGGCCTCATTCGATGCGGAGAAAAGCATGTCGCCAATCAGGGAGGGATGGCGCTGGTATGGGGCACCTATGCGGCGATAATCGTCGCCTTTTTTGCTGTCGGTACCCAGTGGATGGCATTGTATCAATTGACGATGCAACCCGCTCAAACCGAGCTTTTCACGACCCGCATGGATCGTCTCCATGCGTCCCGGTACACTTTGACAATTTCCGATGACGGACACACTATGCACTTCAACGGAACCATATCGCTGGGTTCCAGCAAAGCATTGCAAAGATCACTCAACATCAACCCAGGTGTCACAGAATTGATATTGCGAAGCAACGGCGGGAATATTTACGAAGCGCGCGGTATGGCCGCCATGATCATGCAACGTCAATTGAACACCCACACAGAACAGGAATGCAGTTCAGCCTGTACCATCGTATTCATGGCTGGTTTGAAAAGAACACTTGGCCAAACGGGCAAATTGGGATTTCACGGTTACCGGCTCGAAACCGATACTTTCATTCCCAACGTCGATATCGCCAAGGAACAGGAAAAGGACCGGCAGTTTTTTTTGGCAAGGAAGATTTCCGCCCCATTTCTGGATCGTATCTACAATGAGACCTATAGCTCAATATGGTACCCGGACCGCATACAGCTGATTGACGCCGGTATTATCGGCCCGCTCTGAGTGGGCCAGCTCATCAATCCCGTTCCAGGAAAAGTGGCAACTGCCATCTGTTCGTCTGCTTTGCCAAAATCCGCGCACGCTGACCAATGGCAGAAACGGTGCGGACCAATTTGTTCGGCCCGCACTTTAAATTTTGTTTTATTCTTCGTCCCGCTTGTGACCCAACTTCATGTCTCTGGCCAGTCGGGAGCGCTTTTCAGCATAGGCTGGTGCAACCATCGGATAACTCGAAGGCAAATTCCATTTCGATCGATAACCCTCGGGCGTCAATTCGTGATAGGTCATCAAATGTCGTTTCAGTGATTTGAACTTCAACCCGCATTCCAGACAGGTAATCTGATGATCCTGCAAGGACTTGCTTATGTTCACTGCAGGTTTCTGATTCATCGGCGTTTCAGCTTCACCTTTTCCACCCATTGCCCCAAGTGCATTATGCACTTCGGAAATCAGGATCGAAAGATCACTTGTCTGCACGACATTGTTGCTAACGTAAGCCGCGACCACCTCAGCCGTCAGTTCCACCAGTCGATTATCTCGACTGGAATCAATATGTTCATCCATTTTGCGCCTCAATATTCATCTTATTCAGTTTATATGACGCACCAAAAGCCGTTGTCACCCAGCATGCATTTGCATCGGTGAGCCATAAAGCCAGCATACAAGACGAATAGTATTTTATCAATATAGGAATTTGATATATTTTTTTATGTACTTAACTATATTGTACATGCAAATAATTATTGCGAATAAGAGGAATGAATACACCCTCAAATTTCCATTGGAAACCGCAAATACCCGCATTTTAGGGAAACAGGAAACCGCCAATGGCGAAAATATATATGTTAACTAAACCGCCTTCGCAATATATTTTCACAATTTCGTTTGGATTTGCCTAACAATTATAGGAATATTGGCCCGCTGCACAGCTATCTCGAATGGCACAAGAGCATTGTAATCGGCGCAAACATCGAATCAGTGGTATTTGCTGAATAGCACGGCCTTTGGGCTTTGCGATTACAATTGGTATGTCGCAAATGGCTGTATACCCCGGCTCTAAAGCTCCTGACGCGGGATATATGACGACAACCGTCAGTCAACCGGCGACACAAACCTGGAAAAGAGCAATCCACGACCAAATGTGACATTTGATCATGAAACTGTCTATTGCTGAATGTTGCGCTGATAATCCTGAAACGCTTGGGCAAACGGCCTCATGGGCCAGTTCCGCGTTCCGGTTCGCCCGTCCACATTGGTGAAGTCGATATGCATCACCAATGCGTCAGCCGTCCGATCGGAGAATACGCCCACCAATGCCGAGGCTGCCGGACCGGTGAAACTGCATACACCTTTGTTGAGGCAATCGTCTTCAATACTCCATACCGATTTGCCCTCGCGGGATAGTTCGACACCGACCTTTTGGAAGGGCATGGAACCGTCTATTCCGAAGTCTACTTTAAGTCCCTTTTCGTCAGAACTGACAAAGGCTGCAATGGTTGCGCTTCCGTCCTGTGTGTCCGGCGCTTCCGTTGGATTGAACACATCAATGTAACGGATATAACAACGTTCCTGGGTGGGTCCTGCCAGATTGGCCGGTTGGATGCCGAATTCATGGGTTCTGGTTTCACAGATGGATTCCCAATTTCCGTATTGCTTGTAGCGGGTGGTGGCCCATTCTTGCTTTGCCACTTCTATGGTCTGAACCTGTGCAACCCCGGTTTGTGCGGGCGTCAGACAGGCCAAAGCAATCCCTCCTGCCACCAGCACTGCTGAGGCAACGGTAAAAATGCGCATTGCATCGCTCCGATTCTGTATTCAGAATATGTCTTTGCCTTCGGCGACCCTGAATAACGCAATGTAATCAAGCCACCAGACAATAATCGTAGGACCGATATGGGGGCAAAAATATTTCTGACAAGTGTAACTAAAGCAAATGTGAACGGAAAAATTCGCAACAAATTCCCATGGCCCCGATACTGAACTTGTGTTTTGCAGCGTGCTCCCCTGACAGGCAAACGTGGAAAGGCCGTCACCGCTGGATATGGCGGATATCAGGCAACTCAGGATTGACCGTCGGGCGGGCATTTTCCGCGCGCCAGTGGGTTTCATAAGAGATTTTTGGGAGTGGTGACGGGTCTGCATTGCCGCTCCTGTCAATGTCACAAGCCACCGATACTGCTTTGCGTGAGATATGCGCAGCATTGAGGCGCCGGGCAATCTCGTGGCAAAGGCGGCTGATCTCTCTGCGCAGGGTACGGCTGTTCATTCGTTGTTGTGCCGCAAACAATCCAAGCGATCGTCCACGCGCACATTTTACACGTGCCCACTCATAAAGAAGTCGACGGTCCTCAACGGCCTCAAGGGCGTTGATCCAGGCCCAACACTCCTCCATCTGGTCTATTGCACCTGCATTTGGGAGCCGCCGATAGCGCACGGGGCCTGCAATATCGCCATCTTGATGACGCCGATGAGGTTCCGGCATGGAACTTCCAAAGGCCTTGGGCCCCACCACTTTGGGGCAAAGCATGAGTGTTTCAGTCGCCTCAATGATGCGTAATTCAACGGCCTTGGCCGTCCATTCCTGAAAATCCGGAGACGATTTCATACCTGCCCTCATCGCGGTTAAAAAACGAACATATCACGAACAGATTGTTTCCTTAATGCCAATAGAGACAATTTCCAACCAGGCAGCCTGGACGAAAGGATCAGCAATACATTCCATTTTGGCTTTCGGTTTTCAGGCAGTGAGAAGCAAGTCCCAACACCGCCCAATTCCCGTGCAACCCTGTGTGCTGGAATCCCTTCGACACTATCCAAGGAGACCGAAATAGGCATCCATGGGCGGGATTGTGATCATTTTGTCTTGGAGAAAGCCCGCGAAGCCGCTTCCATCCAGTGTCTGGACACCCTCATCGGGAACTTCAAAATTGCGCGTTTCAGAGGACAGATTAAAGGCGCAATAGATTGTCTCATTGCCATGACTTCGCCGGAAACAAAACAGCTGCTCGTCCTGTCCGTCCAGTTCAATCGAACCCTTGATCAGCGGCAGATGCCGCTTGCGAAATCCAATGAAGCGCCGGTAGTGATTGAGCACGGATTCAGGATTCTTTACCTGGGCATTTACCGCGTGCCCGTAATGCGATTGCGGGACCGGCAACCAAGGCTTGACCGGAGAAAATCCGGCGTTCAGGGCTTTGTCGTCCCATACCATGGGTGTGCGGCAACCATCACGCCCCTTGAAGGTTGGCCAGAATTCAATTCCGTAGGGGTCCTGCAAGTCTTCAAACTGAATTTCCGCTTCCGGAAGACCGAGCTCTTCACCTTGATAAAGACACACCGAGCCGCGCAGTGACAACAACAGGCCGGCCTGTACCTTCAGATGATGATCGGAACCGCCAAAGGTCTTTGACCAGCGTGATGCATGCCGCTCGACATCGTGATTGGAAAACGCCCAGCAGGCCCAACCATCCGATACACCCAATTCGAATCCTGTCACAACCTGGCGCAAATAGTTGGCATTTGGTGGCGTCGCCGAGAGCAGGTCAAAACTGTAGCACATGTGCAATTTGTCACTGCCTGCGGTGTATTGCGCGACAATCTCCATTCCCCTTTGCGCGTCTCCCACCTCACCAACGGACGCAGAGCCTGGGTATTGATCCAGCAATTGACGAAATCGTTGCAGAAAGGCCAGATTCTCCGGCTGATTCTTGTCGAATTGGTGATCCTGATAGTTATAGGGATTGACGTCCGGGGCTATGCTGGCGTTGCGCGATTGCACATCAAGCGGTGGATTGCTGCGCAATTGCCTGTCGTGAAAATAGAAATTGACCGTGTCGAGCCGAAATCCATCAACACCCAGTTCCAGCCAGAAACGCACCGCATCAAGTAAGGCGTCCTGCACATTGCGATTGTGCAAATTCAGATCAGGCTGTGTCGCAAGAAAATTGTGCAGATAATATTGTCTGCGGCTGGTGTCCCAGTGCCAACCCGATCCCCCAAAGATCGACAACCAATTGTTGGGCGGCGTCCCATCGGGTTTTGCATCAGCCCAGACATACCAGTCCGCCTTTGCATTGTCCCGGCTGCTGCGGCTTTCGCAGAACCATTCATGGTCGCTGGATGAGTGTGACAGGACCTGATCAATCATCACTTTCAGGCCGAGTTCATGCGCCCTGCTGACCAGCACCTTGAAGTCGTCAATGGTTCCGAATGCTGGATCGACATCCCTGTAATTTGAAACATCGTAGCCAAAATCGCGCATGGGCGAGGTGAAGAACGGCGCAATCCACACAGCATCCACGCCAAGAGATGCGATATAGGCAAGTCGTTGCGTGATGCCCTTCAGGTCACCGGTGCCATCGCCGGTCGTATCCTGATAGGAACGTGGATAAATCTCGTAAATGATCGCACCACGCCACCAGTCAGAGTCTACAGGCACGCTGTTTGGCATCTCTTCAGGCATCGTTTCATATCCATCATTGTCAAGCCGCAGGGCATTGGTTGCGTGTTGTTCAGATCGCTTTGAACCTGGCATGCGCGCCAAACGCATGCAATTGCCAGAGACGTTCATCATTCCTCCTCCGACCGTGAGTCTCATACAAAAGCGGGGCAGGTTTTGAAGATATTTCAGGAAAAACAGAAAGGGCCCCGGCAGAGTTTTCTGTCGGCATAGCCCCTTGATCGCGGAAAAACTGCATTTGAGGATAGAGCGATATTGCCCTTGACAATGACACTCTCCGGAAAAAGATGGTAACGTGAATGCAAATTGATTTTGGTTTCTTTGTTTCAGCTATAGACAGACAGTGAACGAGGTTTTGATTCGGCGGAAAATTCTGCCGGTCCGCGTTGCCGATCTGACCGATTGGCACTGTGTGAAATATCTCCCGAAATACCATCAACGAACCCGAAGAGACAGAAGATGCAAATCAGCCTGCTGCGTGCCGCAATCGTTCTTGGACTCATGTCCTGTGTTGGCCCATTTGCCATTGATATGTATTTGCCTGCGCTACCAGCGATAGGCACCGCGCTTGGCGTTGAGGAAGCGGCGATCCAGGCGACCATCATCAGCTATTTTGCGGCCTTCGGCATCGCGCAACTGGTCTATGGGCCTTGGGCTGATCAGGCCGGACGCAAGCAGCCGGTCTATTTCGGCCTCGCCGTTTTCATCGTCGGCTCTCTTGGTTGCGCCATGACCAGCAGCATTGACGGGCTGATCGCCTGGCGTTTTGTCCAGGGCCTTGGAGCAGCCGTTGTCATGGTGGTGCCACGCGCCATTATCAGAGACCTGCACACCGGGCCCGAAGCGACACGCCTGATGGCCATGATCATGATGGTGATCAGCGTCTCGCCGATGCTGGCGCCATTGGCCGGCAGCGGCTTGATTGCAATTGGCGACTGGCGTTTGATCTTCTATTTCCTGTGCGGTGCTGCACTTGTGAGCCTGGTTCTGGCCCGGGTCATGCTGCCGGAGACGTTGGCGAGGGAAAACCGCGTGCCGGTCAATCTGGGTGCCATGTTGCGCGGCTCCAGACACTTGTTTTGCGATCCCTATTTCATGGGTCTGACCTTCATTGGCGCATTTGGCATGGGCAGCTTCTTTGTATTCCTGTCCAGCGCCAGCTTCGTTTATACGGGTCAATTCGGCTTGAGTCCCACGCAGTTCAGTCTGGCCTTTGCCGTGAATGCCATCGGTTTTTTTGCTGCCTCACAGGTAGCGGGACCTCTTGCATCGCGCATAGGAATGAGCCGGGTGGTTCTCTTCGGCACACTCGGCTTTGCCTTTTTTGCCTGTCTTCTCGCCGTTGCAGGATTCGCCGGATTTGCCGACCTTTGGGTCATCATTGCCCTGCTGTTTTGCGCCAATGCGGGGCTTGGTCTGGTCATACCATCGACAATGGTGATGGCGCTCGATCCACACGGTGATATCGCGGGACTGGCCTCCTCGCTCGGCGGGGCAATACAGATGCTGACAGGCGGTGCAATCGTTGTATTGGTATCACCCTTCTTCGACGGAACCGCCCTGCCCATGATTGCGGCCATCGCGCTGTGCGCCTTGGCAGCCATGCTGCTGGTCGTTCTCGTCATGCGTCAACAAACGTTCGTAGCAGCAGGCTAGATCAACTTGATTTTTCCGAGCATCTCTGGCCTTCACAAATACATCTGATCAGCTTGCTTTTACCTCTGCCGTGACAAGGTGAGAGTTGATTGAGCTCTATCAACTGCAACACACCCCTCAGAAGGCCCCGAGGAGCTTCAGACGAGCGTAGTTCTGTGAGGTATTGTCGAGATATTTGCGACCGCCCGAGAGATCAAGGCTCCAGGGTCCTTTGGTGAGGGATGTGCCAAATTCAATGTTGAAGGATTCGGCAGCTTTCTCCACACCCTCCGTCGTCCAGCCAAAAGCTTCGTCGGGTGCGGCCAGAGACCAAGCGTTGACCTCGTTCCTGCCTTGATCCAGATCACGTTCATAGACAAAGCTGAATTGTGGCGCCAACACCACATCCGGTGCCATCACCATGTGGCCAGTTGCTTCCAGGCCCACCCGGGAGAAGCGCGAATTGGTAATCGTTTTTGGATAATGATTGCCGTAGACGGGATCATCCTCGGTATGGGCGCTGGTACGCGCGCTGTTATAAGACATCCCGCCGAAGAGGCGAATCTGACCAAATCTATCCTTGAACGTATACCCAAGCTCGACGTCACCGGTCCAGATGACCGATTCAAATTCGCCCTGAACCAGCCGACCAAGAGCATAGCGGTCATATTTGGAAATGGTGTCGACAAACCCAGCCATGCCGCTGAGATAGACACCGCCATCGAATTCATAGCTCGCCCCCGTTCCAAATGCATCGCCAGACGAATCTCCTGACATCCAGCGATCGGGGATTGAATAGGTCGAGTTGAGATACCCGTAGCCCAGAAGCAGTGAAAGTTGGTCGGTGACCTGAGTCTTCAAACCCATGCTCGCGACGGTGATAGCGTTCATGGAACCGGCACTGTTTTCGTCACCTGTTATGGACCTTTCGCCATAATCGACCTGCAGCCAGCCGATACTTGGCATGCAGTCCCCGTCGGTACTGCCCGGTTTGGCATTGTCTGCAGGATCGCAATCAATCTGAGTGGACTGCAGGTCCTGCAAGCCTGACGCAAACGAACGGGCAAGGTCCAATTGGGTTTCGCGGGCAGCCGCCATGCCTTCCCCGCTCAGCGAATCATAGGCCTTGGCAAGGTCTTCAACCTCGACGATTTGCAGGAGTTCGTCAGCAATCGGCTGGTAGTCTTCCCATCCATAGGTCTGGATGTCGTTGACTGCGAAGCAATAGGCCGATTGATTGGCAGTCAATCCGTCAGGGCAGTAATCCACGGCAAATCCCAGATAGACGTCATTGCTGGTGACGCGAAGAGACGATTGGAAGACCGCGGTCCTTGACGCCATGCCCGTGGCAAAATAGGGATAGATGTCCAGGCCATTATCGGTAACGCCGTTGTCCGCATGCAGTAACAGGAGTTCAAAATCGCCTGGTTTCGCCGCACCCGTCACCGGATTGAGTTCGACGTAGCCATCAAGCACGGCAGTGCCTGATATATAAAACGTATCAACTTTGTCCTCTATATAGCCCCATGCATCATTCTGCGAAAAGGCAATATCCGATGCCAGAAAACCTGTATCGGATTGCGCGTAATTGCCCGTCAGGTATGTGGCGTAATCGCCGTTTGACATGTCGTATGTACGCCCGACGCCGCCAATCGAAAAGTAGCCATTATTCTGCAACAAATTGCCGGCGTTTGACGGGTCCCCGAGAAACAACTGCGTACCGGCATGCATGAATGCACCGTCCCGGTTTGTGATCGTATTCGTAGCGCCGCCGATATTTTCCGAAGCCAGGTTGATCGATCCGATAATGATGCCACCCACACCGTTGGTCAATGTGTTGTCACCGCTTGCAGACCGAATAGCGAGGTCACCGATCCCGCCATAGGTCATGATCGTTCCGGTATTCTGCAACAGGTTTGACGTTCCACCCTGAAGATCCAGTGCGTGCCCACCGTCACCGCCATTGATGGCGCCAGCATTCGTGATTTCTATGTTTCCCTGTGTCGGCCCCGAAAGCGACATGTGCAGGGCGGTTGTCCCGTCACCTGTGGCGCGAATTATTCCTTGCGACGAGACCGTGATATCTCCAGTGGTGCCTAATGCAGTGCTGGCAAGGACAACCGCGTCGCCGTAACTTTCGATGGTGCCATTGCCATTGTTCAGCGTGATCGAACCGGAATCGCCGCCGAGGCCGCTGCTGTAGGCATGCAACGCACGTTGCCCGAGCGGATCTGAAGACTGAATCAATCCTTCGACATTGATGATCAAGACATCATCGGACGCGCCACCGTCGGCAACGCTGTAGGCGGAAACCGTGTCTGCACCTGTCTGTGCTGCAAGCGTGCCGCCTGTATTGTCGACCCTGATGCTACCAGCATTTCCAGAGGCCCCGTTGCCAAGATCAACCGCCTCGCTTCGCGCATTCAGCGCGGAGGCGCTGCCCCCGGAAACCGCCACTGTGCCGCCATTGGTGACATCCACATTTCCTGCACTACCAGTGCCATTGGCAAGACTGAACGCTTCAATGCCATTGGAACGCTCGCCAATGGTCTGAATCAACGCGCTGTTTGATACCGTTACATTTCCGGCGCCTCCACTTTGGGTGCCAGTTGGCGCGCCGAGCCAGAAAATCGTTGAAATGTCAACTTGCGGCAAACCGTGGACGCCGCCCACTGACGCGGCCACAATGCCCTGCGAATAGGTGCCGGACGTTCCGATATTTCCGCTGTTATCAACGTCAACCTTGCCGCCATCTCCACCAACAACGCTCACTGTGCCTCCAGTGCCTTCAACGGCGCCCGAGATGGAGCCCGCAGCCCCTTCGCCCCAAGTCAGGCGGCGGCTGCAATCTTCAGTAATGATGTTTGCAATATTCAAGGAACCACAAAGATCACCAGCAGCGCCGCCGACACCGGCTATGCCGATTCCACCGCCGATTCCGGCCTCTCCACCAATCGCTCCCAGGCTTTCGGCCTTGATCGCTGCAGAACTCAAATCACCATTGGTCGCCAATATCTGGGCATTGATGACGTTGACATGCCCACCATCGCCACCGTCACCACCATCACCGCCAGAGCCGCCAGAGCCGGCATTGCCACCCGCACCCGCCTGACCGGCGATTCCACCATAAAGCGGGTAATCTGGCGGCGGTGCGACATAGCCGGGCAACCCACCGGTTCCACCAACGCCACCTGTTCCACCAATGCCGCCAGTGCCGCCAATGCCGCCATAGGCACCAGCCAGGATTGCATTCGTACCGGCCGTGATTGATCCGTCCGACCCAAGATTTGACACATTGACCGTTCCAGCGTCGCCGCCGCGACCGCCCTTGCCGCCCAACCCGCCAGTCGTTGCGTTCCCGGCATTGCCTCCATTGCTGGCCGTACTTTGAGTGACATAATTTGTGATTGCCCCGCCAGCACCGCCTGTGCCACCCGTACCACCGACACCGCCCGTTCCGCCTGTGCCGCCCTGACCGCCAATGCTGGTCGCCGTGATACCTGCGCCCGACACGTCCAGCACGCCTCCAATGCTGGTAGCGTTTACTGCGCCGCCATTACCGCCCTGCCCACCCAAACCACCAATGCCACCGACACCGCCAGTACTGCCGAGACCGCCCGGTTGCGATCCTGCACTCAGGATGAAATCTGTAATGGCAACGCCCTGGCCACCGCTGCCACCTTGACCGCCCTGGCCTCCGATGCCGCCGTCACCGCCCTGTCCGCCAACGCTCTTCAATATATAGCCCTGCAGAGCCTGAGTCAGCGCGGCATTGGTCTCCAGCGTTACAATTCCGCCGACGCCGCCGATGCCGCCGACGCCGCCGACGCCGCCGATGCCGCCGATGCCGCCTGCGGCTGCCGGCGCCGTGATCGTCACTGGCAGGAGGTCTTGTGACCCAACCGCACCGGGAGCCGCAGCACCTGTGCCACCTTGTCCGCCCAAACCACCGACACCACCACTGCCGCCCTTGCCACCGGTAGAGAGCAGATCTGCCATAATACCCGAGGAGGCGGTCTCCGCAGTCAGATTGAGAGTGACTTCGCCGCCAGTACCGCCATCGCTACCAGTTCCACCGACCCCGCCTTGCCCCCCGGTTCCACCATCGCCACCAGACGCGGCAAGCGCTGCTGTGTTGGGAACAGGCACGAAAAGGGCAACAAGAATCTCGACCAGGGTTTCAGATAGGCCTGGTCCACCGGTGCCACCCTGTCCGCCAATTCCACCGGTACCGCCAAGGCCACCCTGGCCGCCAGTAGAGCGCAGATCAAACGCCGTCGTGCCTGCATCAAGTGGCAGGCCGATATTGGGCGCGTCGTATGTCATTGTGACGTTGTTTCCGTCGCCGCCGGGCGTGACATTGTCGAGACCAATCCCAACCGCACCGGACTGGCCGGTCACTGCGACATTTGCGCCACCGGTGCTGACTGCCAGCAAATTCAGCGTAACACCGGGATTTCCCTGCACTTCGATGCCTTCATTGGTCGTCGACTCGTATTGCGTGCCGTCGATTTCGTAGATTGCGTTTTGCGCTCCGGGTGGAGAGTAGGTCACCCCGCCGACAACAACCGGTTCCGGCTCGGCGAAGGTTAAATCCGCAATAGCGTCAGGATAGTCGGGATCGATCAATGTCCTTTCTGAGGTCAACGTATAGCCGAACTCAGCCCCGGTTTGTCCCAAGACGCTGACATTATAGCTTGTACCACCTGTATCGGTATAGGAATCGATTGAAGCCACCAGCCCCACATCAGCATCGTTGATCGCCTCAACGAGGCCTTCCGGAGTGGGATCAGTCACGGGTATGGTCAGCGGCGTACCGCCGTTTACCGTGAGAACCAGATTGAACGGGACACCACCGTTCAATGGCGTGCTGGCAGCCGCGAACGCTGTGCTGGTGAGTTGGAGCGCGCTCGCGAGTTGCAACACTTCTATCGAGTAGGAAGCAGGCGTCGCGCCGGGGCTTGCCAAGATTGTCAAGGCGCCCGGTTGATCATTCGCCGTTATCACCGCATTGGGATCGCTTTGGGCGTCAGCACCATTTTGACCTCCGATGGCTGTAAAATTTCCAAAGGCGAAAAACTGGGCACAAGCAGCGCCCCACGACATGTCGTCGCATCGCGCATAAGCAGCTGTCCCCGTCGCGCCGGCCGGCCCTGTTGAAACCGCACCTGTCTGAGCCGCTGCGGGATCGGTCGTCGTTTCAAGCCGAAAGCCCGTTACGTCAACTGCGCCGGTTGGACTGACAAGATTGAAATCGGGGCTGACAAAGGTCTGGTTGATGGTGTTCGTTTCAATGATCTGGACACCGACAGCACCACTGTTCACTGTCAGGTCTTCAGTCAGTAAAGGATCTGCACGTACCGGGCCTCCGGCAGCTGTCAAGGCGGCGGAAATGCAAATGAATGTGGGAATCCCTGCAAGACCAAGGCGTGACAAAGGGCGGGGATCCGACCCCGATGACAAGAACCAAAAACCCACGCCAATAACCCCGCTAAAAATGTTCCGTCCCAGCGTTTTGGCCTGTCGACCGTATGCAACGGAAAAGATCTTATTATCAGCAAGGCTTGAATTTACTCAGCGAATCTCCGACCGATAATGCTCGAACCTATGTTTCTTGAAAGAGTTCTGTCAAGCATAGGGCACGGCAAAACGTGACATATCAAGCGCAATTTCAACTTTTGTGCCTTATATTTCGTTATCGTTTTCTTTTAAAACCAAAAATGTAAAATTCATCGCCACCCTATAGCTCCAAGAGAGATCGCGATGGTAATTACTCACCCCCTTGCCAAACCGGTGATGTTCTGAATCTATGGGGCTATGG
>JARGOX010000026.1 GCA_029233925.1 Rhizobiaceae bacterium | reverse complement strand
AAAACCCGGAGACGCCGTGGATGTAATAAGCTACACCACGCCACGGGACACGATCAAGCAACCTGGCAGAAACAAACAATTCTGTGACAGCTCAGGTCTCATTCGACACATTCGCATTTGAATTTTTGTTCCTGAATGGGTTTCGTTTGCGAAGGGAGTGTCGGATTTTCGGCAGGCCTCGAAGTTTCGGCTGTGGCAGCGCAGACAGTGCAGCGCTTTTCCAGTCGCTTCGCTGCAGCAATTCTGCCAAGGCGGACCGAAGGTCGGAATTGCCCTCCCAATCAGCCAGGACCTCCATGAAACCTTCGGTTTCTTGCTTCTCATTAAAGGTGAAACCCAAAATATCTTCCGCCGTGACAGGCGCCCCAAGCGCCGGCACATGAGTGAGACCGGCCGCTGCAAAACTCAATTTGGTCAGCAAGCACTTTTTGCAACGACCACAATTTCCCATGGATTCGGGGCGAAGCCAGCAAACACGCAAATTGTTCAAGACAGCCGGTTCATTGATGACAGCCCTTGCCTTGGCCGACCGCGACTTGTTGGTGCCGGTCACATGGATGGGAAAAGACGGCCCACTCACCAGGCGGTTCGTAATGGGGTTGCTTCCCCAATCAAATCTGCCGCGAAGATAGGAGAAATCCGAGGAAAAAATGGCATGGGGAAAACCTGCCGAGAATTGGTGCAGGACGGCTGCCAAACCGAAAATGTGACTGAGATTCCATGGATCTTCGAGATCGCGCCAATTGGTCTGTACAGTCGTCAGTGGAACACCATAGGCGTCGAGTATGCCCCGCGCCATTGTCGCTGCATTTTCGCACCAGGATGGTTGGTCGACGGGAAGATCAAACCCGTGGACCTGTATGGCGGATGCAATATCGAGTTCTCGGTGTCCAAGCAGACCGCGTTTATGTGCATGCAGCGAATAGACCGAGTCCAGGCCACCGGAAAACGCGATAATGGCTTTTCGGCTGCTGGGCAAACGTGACGGGGCAATTGTGTCCGGCAGAATTCGGATCACGCGAAACAGGTCGGGACGCCACATTGCCCACGCCTCCTGGCATTCCTCAAGCTGTTCGATGAGATCTGCATCCACCGGCCCGGAGCATCGAATGTCCAGGCCTGTGGCCATAGCGTATGGAAGCACTGCCACAACAGCATAATTCTGCGAATTGCTGGTGCCTGGGAAATCAGGTTCGGAATACCGATAAAAGATTCGACGTTCCCTGCGTCCTCGCCGACGAATCAAGATTGTATTGCAGAACTGATTGTTTGTGACGTCGGATTCGGTCGCAATATGAATTTCACCCAAGCGGCTTTCTCCTGCCATGACACGCATGTCTGAGCTACTATTCAAGATCGCATGGGTAAACCCCAGGCAGCACACTTTTACGTGGCCACCGCTCAACCTTCACGGCAATTGATGCGGAAAATACAACGGGCAACCGTTCATATCACCCAAGTTCCGCCCGCACGATGGCTGCGCCATCGGCCATGGCTTTCATCTTGCCGAATGCCACGGCACGGGGAAGATATTTGAGACCGCAATCGGGTGCCACGATGATCTTGTCGGCATCCACATGGGGCAGCGCGCGACGGATACGGGCCGCAACCAATTCAGGAGTTTCGACCGTCTGGTCACCCAGATCGAGAACGCCCAGAATAATATCCTTGCCGCGCAGTTCTTCCAGCACAGAGGTGTCCAGATTGGACTGGGCTGTCTCGATGCTGATCTGGTTGCAGGTACAATTTTTCATCTGCGGCAGGAAGGAATATCCTTCCGGGCGGTCCTTTGTCATGGCCGCATAGCCAAAGCAGATATGCACGGCCGTTTTACCGGCCGCCCCTTGCAAAGCGGCATTGATCGCATCCAGTCCGTATTCCTCGGCCGCCTCCGGGCGGGCCTGAAGCCAGGGTTCATCGAGTTGAACCACATCTGCGCCCGCTGCAAACAGATCGGCAATCTCCTCCTTGACCGCCTCGGCATAATCCATCGCAGCGGCAGCCAGCGACGGGTAATATTCATTGACCGCCTGCTGGCTCATGGTGAAGGGGCCGGGCAAGGTGACCTTGATCAACCGATCCGTATGGGCCCGCAGAAACTTCATGTCCTCAACTTCAACCGGATTCATGCGGCTGATTTTTGAGACGATCCGGGGAACAGGCACAGGCTTGCCGGAACGGGTCAGCACCGTGCCGTGATTGTCGAGGTCCAGGCCGCTGAGCGCGGTGGCAAACCGGTTGGAATAACTTTCGCGCCGAATTTCACCATCGGTGATGATATCAAGACCGGCCTCTTCCTGTTCGAGAATGGCAATGCGCGTCGCATCATCCTGCGCTTGCCTGAGGAATTCCGCAGGTATGCGCCAGAGTTCCTTGGCGCGCGTACGCGGCGGGAACTGACCAGCCAGTTTGGCCCGGTCGATCAGCCAATCGGGCTGGCAATAACTTCCGACCAGAGATGTTGGAAACAGCATGGCCTTCCTCCTGTATGGCGCCGGCTCCGAAAGATATCGGAACCGCGCCTGTCATTGTCTAGTTAATGTGCAAAGTTCGCGCACCGATGTCTCTGACGTCACCGCATCAAGGCAGGCTCACGTTTCCACTGAGGGATAGTCCTTGCCCTTCCAGTGTTCAAGCTTGCGGGCGAACTCCTTTTGAAAGGCCAGCGGGCCATCCTTGGCCATATAGGGTTCATCATAGATGCCGATGAAAATCGTCAGGTTGAGGAAAAAATGAGCGCCCATTTCGAACAGCGCCACATAGTCATGGTTGACCAGCGCCTGGCGTTCTTCAGGGGTGAAACTGTGCACCGTGGAGATTTCAGCATCATTGAGCTTCGGTCCGATCGATTGTTCCCAGGTCGCCACGAATGTGCGGGGATCTTCGGCATATCGTTTCAGGTATTCCGGATCGCGGTCGACGGTGAACAGGAACTTGTTGACATAATATTTGCTCATGCTGCCTGCTCCTTGGGATACCAGGTGAAATAGGCTTCCATCGTATGGAAGAGGTCGAGATTGTCGACATAGTCTGCGGCCTCGGGACCGGCAACGCCCAGCATCAGAATAAAGTTGAGAAAACCATGGGTAGCATTGCCGCTTTTTTCCATGCTTTCCAGACTGACATTTTCCAAAATGGCGTCAATATCGCCGGTGCGCAGCCAGTCGATCGCCTGATGGTCGAATTCCGGGTCGGGACCGGTTTCCATGAATTGGCGCGGCCCGCCCAGTTCAAGCGACAGATGCCCGGTGCCAATGGCTGCAACGCGCTTGTCTGTGGGATAATCGTCGATTGCCTTTCGGATGGCCCGCCCCAGATCATAGAACCGTTTGGGTGAATGAAGCGGCGGTGCGAATATGTTTGTGTAGATCGGCACCACCGGCAGATCATTTTGCGGTCGCACGGTGATGATCGGGCAGATGATGGAATGATCGATTTTCAATTCGTTGGAAAAGGCGAAATCGAAATTCTGGTCCATCAGATGCTGGTGCATGAAACCCGACATCTGCGGATCGCCCTGCAGCAGATATTTCGGAATACCGAATTCACGTTCCTCATTGTAGAAGGTTGCGTCATAGGCCTCGGCCTTGCCGATCAGGAATTGCGGGCAATTGTCCAGAAAGATCTGGTGAAAATGGTCGGAGCCGATCATCACCAGAATGTCGGGTTTGGTTTTCGCAAGCGTTTCCCGGTAGGATTCGACCTTGCGTTTCCACTCCGGCGCCTGGGGCATTTGCTGCTCCACAGGCATGGTCGTGGCCTTCAGGTAGAAGGGGTGGTGCGTTGATGCCAGGGTGGCGACAAGTTCAGCCAATTTTGCTCTCCTCAATAAGCCGGACAATGGGACGGCCGGGCGCCCAAAAGCGCCCGGTGATTTTCCAATCAGGCGAAAAGGTCGCGATTGATTCCGGCGGCCTCGAACAGATAGTCGCGGCTGCTTTCCAGTTCCTGTGTCAGGCGCGGGATATCAAAGCCCAACATTTCGCCGGACCATTTTTTCACCTGACCGGCAACAAAGACGGAATCCACATTACTGCGTTCCATCAATGTGACAACGGCGCCTGGAACATTGTTCAGCGGCGCAACATTGATGGCCTCGGCATCAAGCAGAATGATATCGGCCTCCTTGCCCGGGGTGAGTGTGCCAATCTTGCGCGATAGTTTCAAACCTTCCGCTCCACCGACCGTGGCGCGGCGGATGGCTTCGATCGTGGTCATCAGGGCCGGATATTCCGCGCCTGCCAGCGCCTTTTCATTGGCAAACATGCGCTGCAGGGTGATCAGCCCCCTCATCTGAGTAAAGAAATCAGCCGTCATGGTGCATTCCACATCGGTGGAAAGCGATGTCGACATGCCCAGATCGATGGTTTTCTGGATAGGCGGCGTGCCATGGCGCATGTGCATTTCTATCGGCACTGCAAGGGACACATGGGCACCGGCATCGGCGGCATATTTCCAGCCGTCGTCAGACATTCCGGTCATGTGAATGAAGATATTGTCTTCTCCGAACTGGCCGTCCGCCCCCAATTTGTCAAAAGTGGGCTGCATGCCGAATGTGCCGACCACATGCAGAGCGATCGGGATATCGAGGTCCCGGCCAACCTCCCAGGCTTTTTCAAACCCGGGAAGATAGATTTCGCCGCCCATAACCATGGTCAGCAATTGATCATCGGAGGAGAAATATTGCTGTTTGATGCGTGCGGCATCACCGGGATATTTGGCCTTTTCGCCCCAGCCTTCGAAATAGCCGAAGACGGAGCGACGTCCCGCATCGCGCAGGCCTTCGATGGCCGCGTCGGAATGTTCCGGAGAATGATGGATCTGGCTGACATCCATGACGGTTGTCACGCCGGCATCAAGCTGCGCGATGGAGCCGTAAAGCTCGTTGATGTAGACATCCTCAGGCCGATAGACCATGGAGAATTTCTGCAGGATCGTATCAAAATAATTATGTTCATTTGCAGGGCGTCCATCATTGATCAATATGCCGTTGGACAATTGGCTGCGCAGCGCCGTTTCAAACTGATGGTGATGGGTATCGACAAAACCGGGCATGACAATCTTGCCCTTTGCATCGACAATGACCGCATCAGGGGCGTCGATATTGGCGCCGACCTCGACAATTTTCGCCCCGTCGATCAGAACATCCCCAACCGGGAAATTGCCCACCGCATCATCCATGGAAAGCACTGCGCCACCCTTGAGCAATACGCGTCTGCCGGGTGTTCCAAGTCCTTCCGGCATATTGGTTGCCTTGGTGTCGCTTTGCGCCATCGCGGGCTGAGCAAAACCGGCACCGGCAACAGCTGCTGCGCCGCCTATGGCCGCTGTCGTCAGGAAACCCCGCCGTGTCGGACAGGCCGCTTGAGGCGTCTTCGGATTGCATAGTCTACACATGATTTTCCTCCCAGAAAGTTGCTGTGTGGTTTCAGGTTCCGATGATTGATCCCAGTATCGGATAGCGTGCGATGGAAAGTGCAATCCGCGATGCTGCGGCATGCAATTCCTGCAGACGCTGTGTGCGCAGGGATTTTGGTGTCACCATGCCCGTGTATCCGGAAGAATTGAGAGCCGCGACCGTATTTCCGGCGATGTCGCGAACAGGGACGGAGATCGCGGTGATGCCATAGTCAAGCTGGTCGACGGTGGTCGAAAAGCCTTGCTTCTTGACCAACTGGATTTCAGCGCGCAACGCAACCTTGTCGATCATTGTCTTCGAGGTCAGCGCAGCGGGTTCCACTGTCCTGAAATAGTCATTCAGCCGGTTCTCTGGCAATCCCGCCAAAAGTACACGCCCAAGCGATGTCGCATAAGCAGGATAGCGGACACCCACCACGGCGGCCGCACGCCGTGCACGCTGCACGGAGACGTGAGCGATATAGATCACCTTGTCGCCCTCCATCGTGGCGACAGAAGATGCATCGCCAAATTTGTCGACGATATCACGCAGTTCAGGCTGCATGAGTTCATCAATCCTGGCGGAAAAATAGAGTGCGGAGCCAAGCGACATGATCTTCGGCTTCAAATGAAATCGCTTTTTCGTCTGCCCGATATAACCAAGGGCGGTCAGTGTGATCAGGCTACGCCGAGCCGCCGCCGGTGACAGACCCACCCGGCGGGCGACCTCACTCAGGGTCATTTCAGGATGGGCCGCATCAAAGGATTCAAGAATGGCCACGCCCTTTGCCAGAGCTTCTACAAAATCCGACGATTTTTCTTTTTCCGGCGCCATGTCCATCGCTGCTTCCACTTGTTCTAATTCTCCTTGGCAACAGTGTTGCCTTGGCTGACAGTGGCATGCATCGCATCGATATCAGAAAAGGTCGTGCATGCGGCCTCAATACATATTCTGATGATCCTGTTTTCCAATCGCTTCAAAGTCCTCTTCCGTCATCTTCCAAAACACATCGAAGGCCTGAACCACGAACCTGTGGCCGATCTTCAGACGAGTGCCGCCCGTTTTCAGGCTTGACGTAAGGTTAATCCATCGAATATGTTTCGACAAGAGAAAACATTTTCGGCATCCGAAAACTGGAGATACCATGAGAATTGGCAAACAGGACCAGGCATCAACGGCAATCGCCTGTTCGGATGCAGATTCCATTACGGTGCGCGGTTATGATCTGTGTGATGATCTGATCGGTCAGATCGATTTCACCCACTATTTCTGGCTCCTCGTGGTGGGAGAAAAGCCCACAGATGCGCAGCGGACAATGATGAATGCCTGCCTTGTCGCCATCGCCGAGCATGGGCTTGTTCCCAGCGTTCAGGCCGCAAGGATGACACTCGCCTCCGGACCGGAGGCCTGGCAGGGCGCCATGTCAGCGGGCCTTTTGGGCATGGGCAGCGTGGTTGCAGGCAGTTCTGAAATTGCTGGTAAGTATCTGGCTGAAGTCATGTCGCGTGCTGAAGCAGACGGAACTGACATCGAAACGGCAGCCATCGCAAGTCTCAAGGAACTCAAGGCGGCCCGCAAGAAGGTGCCGGGCCTCGGGCATCCCCAGCACAATGAAGGTGACCCAAGGGCAAACCGGCTTTTGGAAATTGCTGACGGCCTCGGTGTTTCCGGCACCTATGTCGAGACAATCCGGACACTGGCAAACCACGCGCCAGGCATTATTGAGCGCCCCCTGCCAATCAACGTTTCCGGGGCGATCCCGGCTGTTATTCTGGACGCAGGCTGGCCGCTGGAAGCGATCAAAGCCGTGCCGCTGCTCGCCCGGACTGCCGGACTGGCTGCGCATCTTTACGAGGAATCACTGCGGTCCATCGGTTTCATCATGTCCCACAAGGCCGATCAGGCGATCACCTATGATGGCAAACAGTCGAATCGCAACAGCGCGAAAGACGAGGTCTAGAGCAGCCGGCATGGTCAAAATTCTAAAAAACGTTCGTGTCGTCGAACTGGGCACCTATATCACCGGTCCTGCTGCCGGCATGCACCTGGCTGATCTCGGCGCCGATGTCATCAAGGTGGAGCGACCGGGCACTGGTGATCCGTTTCGCGCCTTCAAGGGCGGTCTGTATTCACCACATTACCAGACCTACAACCGCAACAAACGCTCCATTGCGCTGGACACCAAGAATCCGGATGATCTGGACGTGTTCCATGAACTGATTGCGGATGCGGATGTCTTTATCCAGAATTTTCGGCCCGGCGTGGCGGAGAAACTGGGCGCCGGTGAAGATGATTTGCGAAAGATCAATCCCTCGCTGATTTATTGCGCCATTTCGGGCTTTGGTAATTCAGGCCCTTCGCGTGATCGCCCGGTCTATGACACGGTTGCTCAGGCCGCCAGTGGCTACCTGCGACTGCTGACGCCACCAACCAACCCGCGGGTGATTGGTCCGGCAATCGCCGATTCAGTCACCGGTCAATATGCCGCCATGGGCATTCTGGCCGCTCTGCTGGACCGCAAAACATCAGGAAGTGGCTGTCGCCTCGACATTTCGATGCTGGAAGCCATGTGCCACTTCAACCTGGACAGTTTTACCCATTATTTCTCCGAGGGCGAGATCATGGGACCGCTTTCGCGCCCGGTGGTTTCGCAGTCCTATACATTCGAATGCACCGACGGAAAATGGATCGCCATCCATCTGTCTTCGCCAACCAAATTCTGGATGGGTTTTCTGGAAGCAACGGGGCAGCAGCACCTCAATGCGGATTCCCGGTTTGCCGAACGGCTGGAGCGCATTACCCATCAGGACGATCTGATTGCCATCATGACGCCGGTTTTCCTCAAACAGACACGGGACCAATGGTGCGAAAAACTGCTGGCGCTCGAAGTGCCGCATTCACCTGCCTATGATTCCAATGAAGCTCTGGACGACCCGCAGGCCAAGCACCTGCAATTGGCCGTTTACGCCGAACATCCGCAAATGGGAACATTCACCACCGTGCGAGCGCCCTACAATTTCAACGGGAAACCCGGGCTTGACGTTTGTCCGCCACCCGTCCTTGATGAACACGGGGATGCGATCCGCAAAGAGGTTGCAAAAAACAAGGCGGCAAAAATGCCGGCAGGGGAGGAATAAAATGAGTGAGGCGGAGAATCCGAAATCTGTCCCGGCAGGGGCGGTTCTGGAGGCCAGCAAAGGCATGTTGCAGAAGCAGCTCTATGCGATTTTCACCACGCCGACAGATGGACTTGGTCCGGTATTTGCCAATATCGAGAACCATCTGGCTTTCCAGGTGCAGCTCGAACAGGACGGCATCATGTATGCGGCCGGCCCGCTGTGGACGGATGATGAACAGAGCTGGGAGGGTGAGGGCATGGTGGTTGTGCGCGCAGAATCACGCGCCGCGGCCATCGCAATCGCCGAACGCGACCCCATGCATACAAGTGGGGCGCGCTCCTTCAAAGTACGGCCATGGCTGATCAATGAGGGATCCATCACAGTACGACTGGACAATTCAACGCAAAAATTCACGTTCGTCTGATCAATAAAGGGAGGAATACCAATGAAAAATCTACTTGGCCTGCTGGTTGCAGGGATTATCGCGGTACCGGGATCGGTTGCCGCACAGGAAACCATCAATCTGACGGTGGCATCCAGTCACCCGACAGTTGTGCCATGGGTGGGCATGATCAAATCGGTCTTCATGGTGCGCACGGACGAGATTCTGGCGACATCCGGCAACTACAAGATCAACTGGAATGAGGCTTTTGGCGGCCAGCTATACAAGGCCAATGCGACGCTGACTTCAGTTGAAGAAGGCATTACGGATATCGGCTGGGTGTTCTCCTTTCTGGAAGCGGCCAAGCTGCCCCTCAGCCAGGTTTCCACAAACTCGCCATTCGCCACATCAAATCCGCCAGTGATGCTGGCTGTCATGCAGCAGTTGCTGGAGACCAACGAAGCATTTCTGAAGGAATGGGAAAGCCATAATCTCAAGGTCCTCGGCCTGACCGGGACCGACCTTTATGACATCTACACCAAGGTGCCGCTGAAGGGCATTGCCGACATCAACGGCATGAAACTGTCCGCACCCGGCGTGCTTGGAAACTGGCTTCGTGGCACGGGCGCAAATGCTGTCGATGGCGCCCTGACCACCTTCTACACGGACGTTCAGACCGGTGTATCGGACGGCGCCCTGACGCTGGCTCTCGGCGCATTGCCGATCAAGCTTTACGAAGTCGCGCCCTATATCAACCGCTTTGATGCAGGCGCGGCATTCTCGGGTGCTGTCGCCATCAACCGGGACAGCTGGGACGCCCTGCCGGAAGAAGTTCAAAACGCCATGATTGAAGCTGGCAAGCTTTATACGAAGACCCATGGTGAAGACCTGGTTCAGCGTCATGAATTTGCGCTCAACAAGATGGTTGAACTTGGCGCCGATCAAAGCACACCGGTCACCATCGTACCCATGCCGGCAGAAGAACGGGCAAAATGGGTCAACGGTCTTCCGAACCTGGCTGGTGAATGGGCTGAAGGTCTCGAAGCCCGCGGTATTCCCGCCAAGGCGTTCCTGTCTGATTACATGAACGGACTTCGCGCGGGCGGTGATACGCCAGTGCGTGACTGGGACAAGTAGGTCGACGGCGCGTGCTTGATGACCCAAAATCTACCGATGCTCACGACAATCGTGGGCATCGGCTCGTTTTTGCAGAACTGATCTGGCAACGACTGGTCGACAGCCTTGCGGTTCTGGGAACTGTGCTCATCGGTCTTTTGATGCTTCTCATTTGTGTTGACATCGTTGCCCGCAACTCGATGGGAGCTTCGCTACCGCTTATTTCGGAACTGGGTGCACTGACAGTTGTCATGATTGTCTATCTTCAACTGGCCACCACAATCAGGGCTGACAGGCTCGCCCGCACCGAAATCTTCCTGGTGGTCTTCCGGCAAAGCTATCCGCGTCTCGGCGCCATGCTGACCGCACTTTTTGACGCCATCGGTGCTGCCATGATCGGGTTGATGGCCTGGTCCACCATCAGAATTTTTGAAAAGGACTTCGCGTCGGGAGAATTTATCGGCGTGCCCGGCATCGCCACCATTCCCACCTGGCCCTTTCGCATCCTGATCCTGCTGGGTCTGGCGGTTGCTTCGGTGGAGTTCTTGCTGCGCGCGGTGTCTGCGTTGCGTTCGAGCGCCGTGAAGAAAGAGACGACATGAGTCCGATTGAAGTTGGCGGGTACAGCATTTGCGTGCTGTTGGTACTGATTTACATGGGTATGCCCATAGCGGTCGCCATGGTGTCCGTATCATTTGCCGGCGTGGCGCTGATCCGCAACGAGGTCATCGCGACACGGATGATCGGCGCGGTGGCCAATGATGCCTTGCGTGAATACCTGTTTGCCGTTGTTCCCCTGTTCGTTCTGATGGGACTTCTGGTGACCGTGTCAGGGGTCGGCAAGGATACATTCGACGTTTTTGAGCGGTTGTTGAAGAGGGTGACGGCAGGACTGGGCATTGCCACGGTTTTTGCCAATGCCGTGTTCGCCTCGATTACCGGCATATCCATTGCCTCTGCGACGGTCTTCAGCCGGGTCGCCGTGCCGGAAATGACCCGTCATGGTTACACCAAGAAATTCGCCACGGGAGTGGTCGCCGGATCGTCGGTTCTTGGCATGCTGATTCCCCCTTCCCTGTTGATGATCATCTATGCCGTGCTGGCGGAAGAATCGGTTGGCAGGATGTTTCTGGCCGGTGTCGGCCCCGGTCTGCTTCTTTCCGTCCTGTTTTGCGCCACCATCATCATTCTGGCCAAAACGCGAAAAGATTTTGTCTTCGAGACAAGTGACGACAATGCCGGCTATGTGGATATCGGCGGGTTTGCCATGCTGCGCAAATCTGTCCCCATCGTGTCACTCATGCTGCTGGTGCTGGGTGGCCTTTATGGCGGATATTTCAATCCGACGGAAGCGGGTGCCGCAGGCGCATTCGGCGCTCTGGTCATCGCCCTTCTGCGCCGGTCTCTTTCCGGCAAGTCTTTCTGGAGTCTGCTTGTAGAGACAGGTCAGATTACCGTTTCGGTGCTGTTTCTGATCATGGCGGCCACGTTTTTCAGCCGCATGCTGGCGCTGTCAGGTGTTCCACGCGAGCTGGCCGATTTTTTCCTCTCCGGACCGGTTGGCCCCTATGGTTTTTTGATTCTCTATCTGGTTCTCATCATAGCGCTCGGATGCATTATTGATTCCATATCGATCATGCTGATCTTGTTGCCTATCTCGCTGCCCATCGCCAGCGCCGCCGGGTTTGATCTGATCTGGTTCGGGGTTCTGACCGTGGTTGCCGTCGAAATGGGTCTGCTGACGCCGCCCTTCGGACTATCGGTCTATACGATCAAATCAGCCATGAATGATCCTGATCTGAGAGTTGGCGAGATATTCAGGGGTGCCATCCCTTTTGTCTTTGCCATGCTTGTTGCATTGGTTATTATTGCCATCTTCCCGTCAATCGCCACGTGGTTGGCGCGTCTCTGACCAAACAGGACCAATTCATGAAATCTCTGCTTTTTGTACCCGGCAGCCTCCGGGCTGCTTCATCATCCCGTGCAACTGCCCGCGCGCTGATCGCCCGTCTGGAAGGCAAGGCTGAAACAGTGACTGCCGATACGGGCGTTCTGCCCCACTACAATGCCGACATCGCGGATGATCCAAAGGTTGCGGCATGGATTGCGCAGGTTGCGGCTGCAGATGGCGTCGTCTTCGTCACGCCAGAATATAATTACAGTGTTCCCGGTGTGTTGAAAAATGCCATTGATTGGGCCTCACGCCCGGCCTATGCGTCAGTCTTCAAGGACAAGCCCTGCTTCATCGTCAGCGTCTCAGGCGGCCCGCTCGGCGGCGTGCGCGCCCAGGGACATTTGAAATATATTCTCAGTGGCATGCTGTCACGGCCGTTTGCCGACAAGGAAATTCTGGTCACAAGCGCCAATAGCAAGGTGGAAGACGGCATGCTGACCGATGCAGCCATCCTGGATTTTGCCGAAGAATCGCTGACACGGTTCCTGGGATCACTGTAACAGGGCCTTTCAAAAACCCGCTCTGCGTCGGTGATGGACATAAATGCTTGTGCAGATTTTGTCCATTGTCGGCGCATTTCCGTTTTCCGGATGTTGCCAGCACCGTCAATGGAATATCGAATGCTTGGACATGAAACGCGCTGACAGCCAGTCCCGCTCACTGGTGAAATTGTCATGGAACCGGGTAATGCCGTGTACAAAAACGGCTTGCAACAGACCATTCACAACGGTTCGGTATGGTTACCCGTAGCAACCAGAGCACTCCGCTCCAATGGGATCAGTCATCTGATCCATGACATTGATTTTATAGATTTTCTCACCGATCAGCCTTCCAAACCTTACCACAAGTACGCCGACCGTTTCGGGTGCTGGGAGAAGCTCTGACAATTCAGGCATTGAGAAATGAGCGGTTGACAACCCGCTCGTATCTAAACTAGTTTCCCAAAATGAAATAAATATTTTGTATTGAAATTTATTTCAACACCGTCTTTGACATTATCAATCACGGTGTTTCTGGAGGAAATCAACGTTGGAAATGAGGGAGGGCACTATGAATCCTTTGAGATTGAATACACTGTTGGCATCGTCGGTTGTGACGTTGTCCCTTTCATTGGCGGGCCTCGGGTCTGCCGAAGCAGCAGAAAGCAAATTTGCCTGCGAACCCGGCGAAACCTACATCATGAATGTCATGGTCTCGGGACACCCCTACTGGGTTCCTGTCTATCAAGGTATGAAGCAGGCTGCTGAAGCCATGGGATGTGACGTAATCTTCTCGGGCACGCCTGACTATGACATCACCAAACAGATTGCGTCGTTTGAACAGGACCTTGCAAAGAAGCCTGCAGGTATCCTGTTGCATCCAATGAACGCAGATCCATTCATCGAACCGATCAACCGAGCCATTGAATCCGGCACGACCGTGGTAACCTTTGCAGCGGATTCGCCGCAGTCAAACCGCGTATCCTATATCACTTCCGACAATCTGGCCGAAGCCAAATATGCTGCAGAGGAAATTGCTGGACTGCTAAACGAAAAGGGCGAATACGCGGTCCTGGAGAATCCCGGGCAAAGCAACCACGACCTCCGGGTCACGGCCTTCATTGACTATATGGAACAGAATTTTCCCGACATGAAACTGGTCGGCCGGCAGGCAACAAACCAGGATTCATCGAAGGCCTATACAGCCGTGTCGTCAATGATACAGGCGAACCCCAATCTGGGCGCCATCTGGATTCCGGAAGCAGGTTCAGCCGAAGGAGCGGTCGCAGCTGTTCTTGAGGCAAAGGCAGATGTGATCATCATGCATGCGGATGTCACCCCGGCGACTCTGGAGCACATCAAGGCCGGAAACATCCACAAGGCTTTGAACCCGAACCAGGGGATGCAGGGTTATATGGGTTTCGTAGCCACGTTCATGGCCGCGCATCCGGCATTGATCGACCCCTTCAATGATTACAAGCGCACGGGTTTCAACCCGATGGGTATTGCCTTCATCGACAACGGCTTTGCCGTCATCACCAAGGACAATGCCGACGATTTTGAACTCGGTAAATATATGGAAGGGCGATGAACCCGGAAATTATTAGAAATTATTGATGCATAGAACGACTGCCCGCCGGTATGGTCCAGCTTTATGGCTCCCATCCGGCGGCCAGGAACTCTAAAAAGGTTACAGGCAGAGTCATGCCAGCAGAAACCATTTTGCAAATCTCCAAAATCAGCAAGTCCTTCGGGGCCATCCAAGCCCTGAAGGCCGTTGATTTCAATTTGCGCAAGGGCGAGATTCATGCTCTGGCAGGTGAAAACGGCGCCGGAAAATCAACTCTGATGAACATCATCGACGGCATCCTGCAACCTACAAGTGGCACTATTCACCTGAACGGTCAGGAGGTGAAGATTACATCCCCGGCTCAGGCGCAAAAATTGGGCATTGGCTTTGTGCATCAGGAAATTGCACTTTGTCCCGACATTTCAGTAGCCGAGAACATCTTCATGGCCGAAACCAATGCGAGCAGCGCCCGGCTGATGAATTACCAAGATCTGTATGAGCGTGCGCGTACCGTATTTGCCCAGTTGAGCCCAATCGATCCGGGTATCCTGGTGCGTGAGTTGTCCATTTCCAACCAACAGCTTGTCGAGATAGCAAAGGCGCTCACGCTGGACTGTCAGATATTGATTCTGGATGAACCGACAGCTGCTCTGACGGAAAAGGAAGCGCAGGTTCTCTTCGCCATCATGAAATCATTGGCCGCCAGAGGCATTTCGATCATTTATATTTCCCACCGGATGGTTGAGATTTTTGACCATTGCGACCGGGTATCCGTGTTCCGCGATGGCCAACACATCATCACCAGTGAAGTCCAGGACATCACTCCAGATGACATCGTCAAGAATATGGTCGGCCGCGTTATCGACAAGCTCTATCCGCCCAAGCAGGAACAACATGAAAAAACCGGCGAAACCCTGTTGAAGGTCTGCAATTACACCGAGAAGTCACGTTTCAGGAATATTTCGTTTGAGATATTCAAGGGTGAAATCCTCGGGTTTGCAGGCCTGATCGGCGCGGGCCGCAGCGAAATCGCCAAAGGCATCTGCGGATTGGAAGGCAATATTGAAGGTGAATTGTGGCTTCGGGGAAAGCCCGTATCGGTAAAAAACTATCAGGACAGCATCAACCTTGGCATGGTGTATCTTTCCGAAGACCGCAAGGGTGACGGTATTTTTCTGGATTTGTCCATCGCTTCGAATGTTTCGGCCCTGTGTGTCGAACAGGTCGCGACCCGCTGGGGTCTGATCGATGCTTCGCGTGAACGCGAACAGGCCCGAGATCTGGGAGACCGGCTGAATCTCAAACGCGGACATCTGGACCAACCGGTATCATCGCTCAGTGGAGGCAACCAGCAGAAAGTCGCGCTGGCAAAAATGCTCTCCGTCAGTCCCCGGGTTATTTTTCTCGATGAGCCGACACGCGGTGTCGATGTGGGCGCAAAGTCTGAAATCCACGGGATATTGCGCAATCTGGCGCGCAACGGGGTCGGCATTGTGATCATCTCATCAGAATTGCCAGAACTGATCGGCGTTTGCGATCGGGTTCTGGTGGTGCGGGAAGGATTGATCAGCGGCGAGGTTAGTGGTGACACGTTGACCGAGGAACACATCATGCATCTGGCATCGATTACAGGGAGCGAACCCATGAAAGGTCATGACATGCAGGATGCAAGGCCATGAGCAATGCCGGGATACCTGTGAACGAAGACGGTAACAAAATCGCAAAAACCGGCATTCTGGCCGCCGTGATGCGCATTGCATCAATGCGCGAAACCGGATTGATCGCCATCATTCTCATATTGTTTATCGCAATGAGTTTTGCCTCACCGTATTTTTTGACCTGGGTGAACATGCGGGCAATGGTCATGGCTTTTGCGGTTGAGGGCATTGTCGTGGTGGGCATGACGATCCTGCTGATTTCCGGCGGTATCGACCTGTCAGTCGGATCCGTCGTGTCGTTTGCAATGGTATTGGCCGGCTGGTTGTTTCTGTCCGGCACGGACCCATGGGTGGCATCGGCCATAGCAATTGCGGCTTGCGCCTGTATTGGCATGGCCATGGGCTTTTGCGTTACCAAGATCGGCCTGCACCACTTTATCGTTTCACTGGCTTTCATGGTGATCGCTCGTGGTGCCTGTTTGCTGATCACGCAGGGACGGCCGATAGGGCTCTATACCCTGCCGCCGGAGTTCAAATTCATAGGACAGGGTTCAATTGGCCCGATCCCATTTGTCATCGTCATTTTCGTTGTCGTTGTCATAGCCTTTGATTTCATGCTGCGCCGCTCAACTGTTTTCCGAAAGGTATTTTATACGGGGAGCAACGAGAAAGCTGCGGCCTATTCCGGTATCAGAACGAAAAAAGTCATTTTTCTTTCCACCGTCCTGTGTTCAACACTGAGTGGTTTCGCCGGCATCATCTACATGGCGCGTTTTGGTTCCGCGCAGCCCACTTTCGGGATTGGAATGGAACTCAATGTCATCGCCGCAGCGGTCATAGGTGGAGCCAGCCTGAAGGGCGGCTCCGGTACCATTCTGGGTGCCATCCTTGGCGCTGTGCTGCTGTCAGTGGTTTCAAGCTCACTCGCACTTCTGGATGTATCGGTCTATTGGCAGGATATTATTCGCGGCTCGATCCTTTTGGCAGCCGTATCTTTTGACCACTACCTCAACAAGAACAAAGCGTAAGGGTGGGAAATGGTTTCCTGGGAGCAAACGGCATGACCATCGGCAGTGATTTTCAGCGATACGAAGCGGCGCGACAGATCCACAGTGTGCTGGTAATGCACTATCAGGAAGGGCTCAAGCAGTCCGAGATAGCAACATTGACAAACCTCTCCACTGTCAAGGTCAACCGGTTGATCAAACAGGGTCGAGAAATGGGGCTGGTGGAGATCACCATCCGCAGTCCGTTCCAGCGTCTGTTCGATCTGGAACGCAGCATCAGGGATCTGGGTCAGATTGGCAACGTACTCGTTGCCCCAACCGCATCGGACAGCCCCGACATTGTCCTGCAGCATGTCGGCGCTTCGGCGGCAAACCTGCTCCTCGAAAACCTCAAGGACGGCGATACCATTTGCATTACCGGGGGGAAAGGCGTCAGCGCCGTTGTAGAAGGACTGAATCCTGATCGTACCTATGATGTCGAAGTGGTGCCGGCGACTGGCTGTGTCCAGGGCAAGCATTATACGGATGTCAATCATGTTGCGACGCAGCTGGCGGAGAAGCTGGGCGGCACACCCTACCAGATTCACGCGCCGCTTTTTGCCGAGAGCGTCGAGCAAAAAGACATGTTGATGGCCATGCGCTCAGTCAACGAGATTTTCGACCGGGCTCGCAAAGCAACAATCGCCATTGTCGGTGTGGGCTCAATCCTGTCGGCGGATTCCAGTTACTATGACCTGCACCCGATGCCCAAAGGCGATCAAGAAGAAATCAGACGCGTTGGCGCTGCAGGAGAGCTGCTGGCGCACCTGATGGATGCCGATGGCAATGTGTGTGACTACGAATTGAACAGCCGGCTCGTTGCTCTGAAACCGAATGAACTCGCGCGTATTCCACTGACCATGGGTGTCGCTTCGGGGAAAAGCAAAGTAGCCCCCATTCACGCGGCGCTGCGTGGCAATTACCTCAATGCGCTCGTTATCGACGAAACAACAGCAAAAGGCGTCGTGGCGTCTCTGGAAGAGGATGCGTAGGATGAACGGAACGATGATCAACAGACAGATAGGGCATTCAGACCTGCACTGCTCGGCTGTGGGCCTTGGAACCTGGGCAATCGGTGGATGGATGTGGGGGGGGACAGACGAAGCACAGTCCGTGCAAGCTATTCAAACCGCGATAGACGAAGGAATCTCGCTCATTGATACGGCACCGGCCTACGGGATGGGGCGCGCAGAAGAGATTGTGGGCAACGCATTGAAGGGCCGCCGTGAAAAGGTTGTCCTTGCTACAAAATGCGGACTGGTCTGGCATACCCAAGAGGGAAATTACTTCTTTGATCAACAAGACAAGCCGGTTCACCGCTACCTGGGCAAGCAGTCTATCCTGCACGAAGTTGAACAAAGTCTGAAACGTCTGAAAACCGATTATATCGACCTTTATATCACGCATTGGCAGGACCCCACCACGCCGATCGCGGAAACGATGGAGACGCTGGAACTGCTAAAACAGCAAGGCAAGATTCGTGCAATAGGCGCAAGCAATGTCAGCGGTGATGACCTGAAGGCCTACGTTTCGGCAGGTCACCTCGAATCCATCCAGGAAGAATACAGTATGGTTCATCGCGAAATTGAAACCACTTTGCTGCCCTATTGTGCAGAACACGGCATATCCACTTTGAGCTATTCCTCCCTGGCACTCGGACTGCTTTCGGGTAAAATCGGACCGGAGCGTGCCTTCGCAGACGACGACCAGCGCAATACGAACCCACGATTTTCCTTTGAAAACCGGGAAAAGGTTGCGCGTCTGATGGTTGAAATTCAGCCGATTGCAGACGCTCATGAGGCGACCCTCGCGCAGGTGGTCATTGCCTGGACCCTGCAACAGCCCGGAATTACGTTTTCGCTGTGTGGTGCCCGCAATCCACAGCAGGCTGCGGAAAATGCGAAAGCCGGACGGCTGAGGCTTCAAAGGGACGAAATCGAGACCATTGACCTGGCGATTCCCCGGCATTTGACCGGCATGACAGGGTAATTCAATTTCGAACATGAAAAGAAAAGGCGCCGAAGATATCACTTCGGCCTGTAGTGACCCCATGCCAAAATCGCGGCAGAAAAAATTTGACAGGCTCCCGACCGCACCGCCCTTCGATGCATTGGTGATAGGCGGCGGCATTAATGGGATAAGCACCTATCGCGAACTTGCGTTGCAAGGTTTGAAGGTGTTGCTTGTGGAGCGCAACGACTTTTGCAGCGGCTGCTCTTCTGCCCCATCGCGAATGATCCATGGCGGCCTGCGTTACCTGGAGAATGGCGAATTCCATCTGGTGCGAGAAAGCCTGCATGAAAGAGATGCACTCTTGACGAACGCCCCCCATCTGGTCATGCCGCTTCCCACCACAGTCCCCATCAAATCCATTTTTTCGGGCATCATGAATGGTCTGATGGGATTTGTGACAAAACGTGGTCGACCCGCCAGCCGTGGGGTTCTTGTCGTCAAGGCCGGCTTGATGCTCTATGACATTTTCACCCGCAACAGACGCCTGTTGCCAAAACACGTTTTTCTCAACAGGAAGGAAACACTTGCCCGGTGGCCGAGACTCAACCCGGCCTTGCGATTTTCCGCCACTTACCATGATGCCTGGATTTCACATCCCGAACGCTTGGGTATCGAGATACTGAAGGACTGCGAACAACTTGACGCAACCGCTTTCAATTATGCACATGTTACCCGCGACGGTGACAGTTTCGCCGTTGAGGATCTGTTGACTGGCAAGACCTATCCCATCATGGCCAAGACGATCGTCAATGCAACCGGGGCCTGGCTGGACGCGACAAACCGGGATTTGCTGCAGCAAGGCTCCAAACCCAAACGATTTGTCGAAGGAACCAAGGGATCACACCTGATTGTCGCCAACCGGCAATTGTCGGAGGCGCTTGACGGGCACATGATCTATTTCGAAAACTCTGATAGACGCGTGTGCATCATGTTTCCATATCTCGGAAACGTGCTGCTTGGTTCGACTGATCTTCGTGTCGACAGTGCCGGTCCTGTTCGCTGCGAAAATGAGGAAATAGAGTATATCCTCACCTCGCTCGCCGAGGTGTTTCCGGATATCAAGGTCACACCGGATCAGATTGTCTATACATATAGTGGCATCCGACCCCTGCCCCAAAGCGATGCTGGTTTCACCGGTCGCATCTCAAGAGATCATTTCACCCATCGCATAGCTGGCAGGCCTCCGGTCTTCTGCATGGTGGGTGGTAAATGGACAACATTCCGCGCGTTCGGCGAACAGACCTGTGACCTGGTTCTTGCCGAATTGAAGCAAAGCCGAACGGTTGGAACAAGCACCATGCCCATAGGTGGCGGAAAAGATTTTCCGACAAACCAGGACGGACAGGAAAAACTTGTGGCTATGCTGTGCGAGAATTTTGGAATCGACACCAAGCGTGCCTGGCACGCAGTGTCCCATTACGGCACGACAGCAAGGACAATCCTGGAGTATTGCGCGCAATCGGTTGACGATCGACAAATTGCCCCGGGCAGTCCCTACAGTGAGGCGGAGATCCGCTATCTGGTGCGCACGGAATATGCCCAATCCCCTGCCGACATTCTGTTGCGCCGCACCTCGATTGGCATCACCGGGGGCATTTCGACGACCGCCATCGAAACGGTCATTGCCATCATGGCGCTTGAACTTGGCTGGGACGACGGGGGCATAGCCTCTCAAAAGGCCAATTTCATAACCTATCTCGAAGAACACCATCGCGTTTCAACAGCCATGCTGGACGCAAGGAACAGGAGACAATAATGCGAGTGACTCAAAAGGCCCGGCTCAACCGGTTGTTCAGCAACAATGGTTGCCTGGATGTGGCCATCGACCACGGCGTTTGCAATGAACCAAGCTTCATGGATGGTCTTGAAGATATTGGCAAGGTGGTTGATCAGCTTGTCGCCGCCGGTCCGGATGCAATCCAGATGAATTACGGCAACTCGGACCTGCTTCAATCCCGACCGGAAAGGAACAAGCCGGCACTGGTCATGAGAATTGATATGGGCAATCCCTACAATGATTTGCGCCATCGTTCGATGTGGGCCCAGTTGCAAAATGCCGAAGAGCCCATCATCGGCGCTCTGGAAATGGACGCCGCATGTGTTGTGGTCAATCTTTTCATGTTGCCGGATGAACCCGAGCTTTTCAGACAATGTGTTGCCAATATCGCGGCCACACGCGCAGCCTGTTCGCATTATGGCATGCCGCTGATGATCGAACCTCTGGTCATGCTGCCCAATGGTGTGCGGGGCGGTTACCAAGTGGATGGCGATACATCAAAAATTGTAACGCTGGTGCGTCTCGCCGCCGAGATGGGGGCTGATATCATCAAGGCGGATCCGACGACCGACCCGGCTGATTTTCATCGTGTGATCGAAGCGGCACGCTGCCCGGTGCTGGTGCGCGGCGGCGGAAAGGACGACTTGAAAACGGTGTTGACGAAATCGGCTGCCCTGCTGGCACAGGGGGCTCAAGGTCTCGTCTATGGCCGCAATGTCTACCAACACGCACAGCCTGGCCGTGTTGTTCGCTCTCTGATGACCATGATTCATGATGGCGTCGGCGCGGAAGAGGCATGGGACCTGTATCAAAGTGGCTGAACGCACAACATATCTGCTGGGTCTGGATGCCGGCAATACTGTCATCAAGGCAGTCCTGTTTGACCTGAATGGCAGGCAGGTCGCGGCCAGTGCCCTGGATGGCCAGACCAGCACGCCGCAACCCGGTCATGTGGAGCGTGACCTGGCCGAGTTGTGGCGCAATACATCGACCGTCATCCGGGATTGCATCGAAAAAGCATCGATCAATTCCCATCAGATTATCGGCATCGGATGCTCCGGTCACGGCAACGGGCTCTACCTGCTCGACAAGGCCGACGAACCGCTTCTGGGCATCCAGTCTCTGGATACGCGCGGTGCCGCACTCGCTGAGAAGCTTGGCGCATCCGGCAATGCCCAAGCGCTGCATAGGTTGTGTCTGCAAAAACCGTGGCCATCGCAAACCGCAACACTTCTGGCCTGGGTTAAAAGAAACACGCCGGAGATTTATCGCCAGATTGGCACTGTGATGCTGTGCAAGGATTATATTGCCTACAAACTGACGGGACGACGGACAACGGATATTTCCGACATGAGCGGCTGCGGACTGCTTCGGTTGCCCGATTGCTGCTATGATGATGATCTCAACGCCCTGTATGGCTTGCCGGAAATACGGCCCTTGTTGCCGGAACTGCTGGACCCGACCCAGGTCATCGGCGGCGTAACGGCCGAGGTTGCCGAAACAACCGGGCTCACGCAAGGCACTCCAGTCGTCGCTGGCCTTTTTGATGTTGTCGCTTGCGCCCTTGGTTCCGGTGTTGTGCAGAATGCCCAGGCGTCTATCATTGCCGGCACCTGGAGTGTCAACCAGGTCATCTCCGCCAAACCTCTGGTCAGCGAAAAGATATTTCACGTTTCCTCCTTCGGAAAAGAGCGCTTCGTCAGCATCGAATCCAGCGCCACATCCGCAGCAAACCTTGAATGGTATGCACGCGAATTTGTCGAACGGGCGGGATTTGATGCGGATCCTTTTGCCTATTGCAATCAGCTTGTTTCCTCCATTTCCCCGTCTATTGACGACCCGGTCTATCTTCCCTTCCTGTATGGTGCGGCCAAAGGTGCCCAGATGCGGGCCGGCTATTTCGGAATGGCCGGGTGGCACAAGGAAGCCCATATGTTACGGGCGGTTTTTGAAGGTGTTGTGTTCGAGCACAAACGCCACTGCGACCAGCTTGCTGCAGCAGGAATACACTTTGACACAGCGACTCTTGCGGGTGGCGGATCCAGAAGCCAGGTCTGGCCGCAGATGTTTTCCGACATATTGGAGATTCCGGTAACGGTTGCAAAAGCCAGTGAAACCGGTGCGCTGGGTGTTGCTATCGCTGCGGCGGTTGGCATTGGCCAATACGCTGATTATGAGGCGGCGGTCGGCGCCATGACACAATCCGATCGCCACTATGTACCCAATTTGTCATTGTCCGGACACTACGCCGAGCGCTACAAGATTTATTCTGATCTGTCGGAGGTCCTGTTACCGCTGTGGAACCGTATGAGCAGAGCCGGTCTTCTGGCTAATGATGGCACTACCGTAACAAATGAGCTTGGGTAAAACACGATTATCCTTCAATACGCACGGACATTAAAACGTGTCATAAAGCCTGTGATCATAGGATGACACGTTTGGCAAGAAGCAGGGAACAGGCAATGGCAAGCTCAGCGACAATTGAAGGCGACTACGACTACATCATTGTCGGTGCAGGTCCGGCAGGTTGCGTCCTTGCCAACCGGTTGTCAGCTGATCCGCAAACGCGCGTTTTGTTGCTGGAAGCCGGCAAGCATGACAATTACCATTGGATCCATATTCCCGTCGGTTATCTCTACTGCATCGGCAATCCGCGCACCGACTGGATGATGAAAACGGCTCCGGAACCGGGGCTGAACGGTCGTACCCTGCTTTATCCGCGCGGCAAGGTTCTGGGTGGCTGCACATCCATCAATGGCATGATCTACATGCGCGGTCAGGCAGCCGATTATGATGGCTGGCGCCAGATGGGAAACAAGGGATGGGGTTGGGATGATGTTCTGCCCTATTTCCGCAAGACAGAAGACCATTATCTGGGAGCCAGCGATCAGCATGGCAGCGGCGGTGAATGGAAAGTCAGCAAGCAGCGCGTGAATTGGGATATTCTGCTCGCCTTTCAAAGAGCTGCTCAAGAGTTCGGCATTCATCCAACGGATGATTTCAACAGCGGGACGAATGAAGGATCCGGCTTTTTCGAGGTGAATCAGAACAGGGGCGTCCGCTGGAACGCGGCCAAGGCTTTTCTCAAGCCTGTCCGCAACCGGGCCAACCTGCGGGTGATCACCGAAGCGCATACGGACCACATTCTGCTGAACGGCAAGCGCGCCGAAGGCGTTTCCTTTCGCAAGGATGGCAAGATCCACGAGGTGCGGGCGCAGCGTGAAGTGCTGCTGACGGCAGGGGCGATCAATTCACCGAAAATACTGGAACTTTCCGGCATCGGGCGTGCGGATATATTGTCCTCCCTGGGCCTTCCAATTGTCCATGCGCTGGCCGGTGTTGGTGAAAACCTGCAGGATCATCTGCAGCTCAGAACGGTCTACGGCGTGTCCAATGCCCTGACTTTGAACCACAAAGCAAACAGCGTGCTTGGCAAGCTTGCCATGGGGCTGGAATATGCGCTGCGCCGATCAGGCCCGCTGTCGATGGCCCCCAGCCAGTTGGGCATGTTTTCGCGCAGCGACGACTCCCGCGACACACCGGACCTTGAATATCATGTGCAGCCCTTGAGCACGGACAAGCTGGGTGACCCGCTGCATCCCTATCCGGCGATTACCGTTTCCGTGTGCAACCTGCGCCCTGAAAGCGTTGGAAGCACCCATACCGCCTCAACTGATTGCGATGTGCAGCCCGACATCCGGTTGAATTACCTGGCAGCAGAAAGCGACAGGATCGTTGCGCTTAAATCCATTGGTCAGGTGCGTAAAATCATGCAGGCCGAAGCCCTGAAGCGTTACAGCCCCAAGGAACTTCTGCCAGGCCCGGCCGTCACCAGCGAGAAGGATCTTCTCCACGCAATCGGCGACATTGGGACGACCATTTTCCATCCCATCGGCACCTGCAAGATGGGGCAGGATGACCGTGCAGTCGTCAACGACAGATTGCAGGTCCACGGCCTTGACGGCCTGCGCGTTATCGATGCGTCGATCATGCCGAAAATTGTTTCCGGCAATACCGCTTCACCGGTCGTCATGATTGCCGAAAAGGCAGCGGAGATGATTCTGGCCGGGCACAAGGCGCAATAATGGAGCGATGAAAAACGGCCAGCTGTGCTGTTATTTGCTGACGTCCTGCAGCTGATCCGCGTAACGCATCACGGCATGGCGCAGACAGGTTCTGCTGGTGTTGCGCAGGGGCATGAACGATTTGCCGGTCAATCGGCAATGTCTGCGCAGGCTGGTTCTGGTGACAGGATCAATGCAACTGAGCGGACACAGCACACAATCGGCATGCGGAAGAATGAGATCCGCTGCGTTCGCGCGAAGGCAATGTTCGGCATCGGCCAGGATAATGCCTGCGCCGAAGAGCGATGCCACCTCCTCGAGGTGAGCCGGCATCGTTCCATTGGTGATGCAAAGCAGGTTTTTTCCATCCAGCGACTGTTTTTTCGTCTTGATGCCGGACCGCGCAAGCGCCGTTGCGTTCAGGCTGCTCGGAAGTTCGACTTGAAACCGCTCTTGTCCTGTGCGCCCCTGATCCTGGTTTTTCGCATATCGCTGCTCAATCGACATTCTGAAGTTCCTCCCAATAAACATTCGTCGCTCGCGTCACCGACGACCAGGCGTAAATTCGAGAGGCACCGTAAAGACCCAACTCTTGCGTCTGGCTTCTGCTGGTATCCCGGGAAACGGCGCGGCCCGACGCACTGTTGCAAGCGCGGCGTCATCCAGAACCTTTGAGCCTGAACTGCGCGCCACGCGCAAATTGGCGATGCCGCCGGATCCAGTCACACTAAAACGGACCACGGTCGTTCCGCGGATTTTTCTCGAACGCGCCTTCTTTGGATAACGCAGCGCACGCCGCAATTTACGCCTTACGATTCCGGGATAATTTGAAACCTTGGCATTGCCGGCCGTGCCCTTTTTACCACCCTTTTCCTTGTTCCCGGCAGATCGCGCCGTGCCTGTCTTGCCTCCGTCTGCCTGACCGGCCTTGCCACTCTTTTTGTTGTTTCCCGTGTTGCCCTTTCGGTCAGCTTTTTTTGCAGGCTTGACGACCTTCTTGTTTTTTTCCTGCGGCTTGACCTTCGCTGTCTTTTCTTCCGCCTTGAGAGGTTCCGGCTCTTTTGCTTGCACCGTTTTCTGGCTCCCGACCGGCTTTACCGCCGTCGGCTTTACGGTTTCCACTACCTTTGGTTCCGGTGCCTGCACGACGTCCTGTGGCATGCTGGTTACCGGCTTTGCTGTTTGTGCACGGACGACCCTTGCTTCGGATACGGATTGTTCGCGGGGGCTGGTTGATTCCACTGGTTCTGCGGCCGCAGCTTCTTGTGTGGGAGACGGCTGCACAGGAACCGCCGGTTGCGCCGTCGCAGCGCTGCCCTTGGGGCTATCAACCTTTGCCGCAGCGATGATTGGTTTTGCCGTCTCGGCGAGCGGGATCTGCGCTGCCATTGCCTGGACGCTGGCCTTGGCAAGATCCTTTGTTGTCTCAGTCGGCTTGTGCACTGATGCCTGCACCGGCTGAACTGCAGCAGCAGCGCTTGCAACGATCGTCTGGGGCGTTTGCCCGGCAAGGATCATATCCTGGCTGGCATTGCCGAGCAGGCTGATCTGTGCCTGTGCGCTGCCCTCCTCCTGGATGGGGTCCTTTGCATCACGCAGCGCGAAGTCGGCAGCGCCATGGATTGCCAGAGACGCCATCGTTGCAATGGCCAGATGCCACCAGCGCAAGCTCATGGCGTTTTCCTTTCTGTAATAATGGTGATCTTGCCCGCACCGGCATTTTTCAACTGGTCAATGACTGCGATCAATCCGGTTGCCGGCAGCTTTCCATCCGCAGCGATCTTCACCGACAGGCCGACCTCCTGTGCAGCATCGAGGTCTCCATTATCACTGTCTGTGCCGATACCCTGTTCACGCGCCAGCGCAATGTAAGATGCAGGCGTCACCGACTTGCCCTGAAATCTCAGGACACCGTCCTCGGTGATGAACAGGGCATGGGGCGGCTCGGCAGGATCTGCATCGCTGGATTTTATCAGTTCGACGTCATTGTCCAGAGGCGGTGCGATCGTTCCGGCGATCAGGAAGAAGATCAGCATCAGGAATACGATATTGATCAGCGCAATGGTATTTTCCCTTGGTGGCTTTTCGGCCGGGCGAGGCAGTTTTTTCATGGTTCAGCCCGCCACCGCTATGGCCAGATCGGTATTTTCTGCCAGAGTCTCAAGAGCGTCGATCAAGGCCTGTGAGGACACTTCCTCGCGCACCACCAGAACAGCCGTCCTGGCGCCGGCTTCTTCCAGCCGGGCAATTTCCTGCATGGCGTCGGCATCACTCAAGGCTGCGCCGTTGATCTTCCAGTCACCGTCTTTTCCCAGGCGGATAAAAACGTCCGGAAGATTGTCAGTGGTCATGGATTGACCGGCACGACCGGCGACAATGTCAACCTCGGCAAAGCGGGTAAAGGTCGATGACAACATGAAGAACAGCAAAAGTAGGAAAATGACGTCGATCAACGAGGTCAAAGACAACCTGCGGCGCCGCACCATTGGCTGGTCAATAAGAGGCATGACCAATCCGCTCCCCGAGTTGAACTACCTGCTTTTCGCCACTCTTGGAGGCTTTCGCGGCCAGAATGCTCTGCTGAGACATCAATTTGGTCGTCATGGTTTCTATGGCGATCCGCTCGTTTTCGATGCGACTTTCAAACCAGGTCAAAACCAGGGAGACCGGCATGGCGACAGCCAGCCCGGTGGCGGTCGTCAACAGGGCCACCCAGATGCCGCCGGCAAGTATCGAGGGGTCAACGGAATTGCCCGCCTGCTGCAGCGTCTGAAACGCTTCAATCATGCCAATGACGGTTCCGAAAAGCCCCAGCAAAGGGGCAATCTGTGCAATCGCATCCAGCGCACGCAGCCCCCTTTGCAAACCATAGATACGGGTGACGGCGACACGCCCGACCTCTTCCTCGACAACATGTCTTGGCACGCCGGCCTGCGCACCGAGACGAATGGCGACACCCAATACGGATGCCACCGCCGAACGATCGCGATCGAGGACGGCAAGCGCGGCGGTCGTATCACCATGTGACCAGAGCATCCATGCCTGTTGCACCTGATTGCGCCGACCAACTCTTTGAACCGCAAACTGAAAGAGTTTCATCAGGATGATCGCAAGAGCCAGGACGGACAGCACCATCAGGATTGCCACCACGGGACCGCCCAGCTTTACCAGCGAGGCCGATGTCAAAAACAGATTATCAATCATCAATCAGGATCCAGTTTCATTCATGCGGAGTGTTTCCGGTTCTTTGGAAAGGCCTCTGGCGAAGCAATGATCAGGTACCGAATTCGACAGACAGGGGGGTTGATGTCTTCAGCTCCTGCAAGCATGCACGGCTCGGCTGACCGTCGGCTTCGCAACTGGCCGTGTCATTGACGAGGACACGCGATATATCGGGGCAGGACGCACCATCCAGTTCAAATTGACGGACCCGCGTCTTGCCCACGGTCAAGGGGCTGAAATCGAGGATCAACATACGATCCACCAGTCCGGTTTTACCGAACAATACAATTTCGAAAGCCACTTTCTCCAGAGGCTTTTCAAAACCGTTCTTGACCATGAAGGTTGCCAGACAGCCGGTATCGGTGGTTGCAAGATTGTTGAGTTCGAGTGACAGCTGCCCTTTGGCTGTGGGCTCCTGTGAAGCGGCGGGTGACGCCGCTCCACAGAATGTCAGGACTGCCAATCCAAGGCATGCGGGAAAATGTCGTTTGCTTTTTTTCATGACCATCCAAACTGTTTGACAAGCGTGAATTTGAAGGAACGCCCGCTGCTGGGGTAGCCTTCGAGATATTCGTCGTACTGTTCGTCGAATATGTTATCGACGCGGAACTGCGTCTCCCAACCAACCAGTGGACCTTCGACCGGTGCCCAGTTGAAATAGGCTGAATGGGTGTCGAAGGCAGCCGTTGTCGGCCTGGTAACAGTGTCGTTCTGGGCGGCGACAATACGGCTGGTCCAGCCAAAATTGATCCCCTGCTCAGGCAGGCGTTTGCCCAGCGTGAAGAAGAATTCGTCCGGTGCGACCGTATTGAGAGCACCGCCATCCGACTTGTTTTCGCCACGGGCGAAGGCATATCCGGCATTGGCGTAGAAAGCGTCCGAATCGTAGGACAGCTCGACTTCTGCACCGTAAATGACAGCATGACCGGTGTTGGTGAAACGCGGACTTGCGATGCGTCCTCCGTCCTCGATCAGGTTTGTGATGTCATTATAGTAGGCCGTTGTCTTGAGCTGAACACCGTCACCATCGGCGAGGAGATCATAGCCGGACAAAGCAAAGCCGATCTCGAAATTGTTGGATTTTTCCTTTTCCAACCCCATGTAATTGACCGGGCCTGAAACGCTGTCATAGATTTCATCGAGGCCCGGCATCCGTTCCGTATGAGCGATGGAGCCGAAGACGGAAAAGTCGTCCGTCACCTTGTACAGGGCGGCAATTTTCGGCGAGAAAGCCCAATCATCCACATTCGGTGTGCCTGCAGGCTGGGTCGTATTTTCATCGGCATTCAACAGCTGATAGTCCAGCCGTGTCCCGGTGATGATGGTCAGGCGCTCATCCCAGATAAATTCGTTCTGAACAAAAAACCCGGATTGAAATTCGTTGCCTTCCGGATGCGTCGACGAATCCGAGCCGTCGCGTGTGCGTATCAGATAGGCCGTCTGATTGCCGATGGTCAGATAGTTTTCAAACTTTTTGCCAATATGATCAAACGTATTGTCGACATTGACCTGATAGGTTTCATAACCGTAGTCGGAATTGTTGTAGGCAGAACCGCCACCATCCAATGTCTGATCATTGAATGTATCCGAATAGGACGCCTGAATATTGAGATCCAGAAAGGGATTGTCAGCCGCTTCGTTCTGATAGGCGATGATAGCCGTCTTGTCGGTCACAACGCGTTTGTCGATGGGGCCGAAGACCTGGGATCCCCCATTGATCTTGTTGTATTCCTGATCATTTTCGGTGGCTGTATACTGCTGATAGGAGACCCGCAGTTCCTGCTCCAGATTTTCACCGAAATGGAAGGTACCCTTGGCCAGACCATTGGGTGAATCCATCTCCATGCCGACCATTTCGCTGCCGTCGCCGGTGGTGTAATTGCCGGCTCTGCGATAGTTTCCCGACAGCAGAAATTCAGCATTTTCATTGAACCTGTGGGCGAGAATCGCCGCACCGAGCATGTTTTCACCATTGGTCTCATAGCCACCTTTCAAACGCACGACCGTGTTCAGGTCGCCCGTCAGAAAATCAGATGCATCCTTGGTGGTGAAATTGACGACGCCGCCAAGTGCCCCGGCACCGTAAAGCGTCGACGACGCAGGCCCGCGCAGGATTTCCACCTGTTTGTAGAGTTCAGGATCCGTAAACAGCCCACCCATCCGGTATTGCTCGAAATACTTGTTGACCCCATCGACGTTCAGGATGATCCGGCCCTTTTCCGCCGAACTTTCAGAGCCGCCGATACCGCGCATGTTAAAGCCCTGGCCCAAAGCCCCTGCCCCGCCGGTGGCGTTAACCCCGGCAACATTGTCCACAATATCGGTGATTTCCGTTGCCTGCAGATTGTCGATATCGGCCTGATCAACGACCGAAACGGCCTGCGGCGTATCAATGGCCACCTTTTCAATGCCCGCACCGACGACAAGACGATCAAGGGCCGTGACCCGACCTTTCTTTTCGCCATTACTGGCGGTTTCTTCGCTTGCCTTGATGGCGTCTTCATTTGGCGTATTTGCCGCGTCCTGCGCCATAACGACCGCTATGCCTGTGGACAGGATAAATGCGGCGCTTCCCAACATTAGCGCGGCCCTGTGACCAACCAAACTCATTTGATCTTTCTCCATAATTATCGGCTGAGCTGGCTGGCGGAATCGCGTGCTGGCTAAATTGAACTGAGGCGGAGATTTTTCAAAAATAGTCAATTTTCAAAACTTGACAATTTGTCTCCGGTATTGCACTCACTAATTAACATGATTGTTTATGTCAAGTTAATTGAAGCGTTTTTCCACGCTTCCAAACAAGCAATGAGAAACCCAGGAAAACGAATTCGAAAGGTCATTTTCGCGTGCAAGGACAGATGAGCAGCACTGAAAAAACATCACTCGAACACAATCATTCGCAGGCGGGCGGTTCCCAGGCGGACGATTCGGGTGGCGTACAGGAACCTAGAATACGAACGCTGAATAGCGACGACCTGTTCGAAGGTGCAAAAGAACTGGGCATCGAACATCAGGGTCTATTCTACAGGCTTAAAATCACCCGTCAGGGCAAACTCGTTTTGAACAAATAGGTATCTTCATGAACACCATCGCAGAAATATCAGAACAGCCATCCATGCCGACAATGGGCCCCTCTCCCGAGGCAATCCGGCAGGCGCGGATCGACAATCCGAAGATGCGTGAGCGCGAAATTGCCTCCCAATTGGGGATTTCAGAAGCGCAATTTGTGGCCGCCTGGTGCGGCATCACGACGACCAGGATAGAGCCACGGGTCAATGAAATCCTCAGCAGTCTTGAAGCCCTGGGAGAGGTCATGGCACTGACCCGCAATGAGAGTGCCGTTCATGAAAAAATCGGCGTCTATGACAAAGTCCGCACCAGTGAACGTGGTGCCATTGTCCTGGGTGAAGACATTGACCTGCGCATTTTTCACAAGGCCTGGTTACATGGGTTTTGCGTCGAAAAACCGGATGGCGAAAGCATCAAACGCAGCCTGCAGTTCTTTAACGAGGCAGGCGTTGCAGTCCACAAGGTTCACTTGCGTCCGGCTTCTGATGTTGATGCTTTTGATCGATTGGTCGCCAGTCTCAAAAGTGATGATCAGTCCCAAAGCATAACGATTGTTCCACCCGAGACCGAAGTGATTGCCGCGCCTGTGCTCAGCACGGCGGATATCGCCGATCTGCGGGAGCGATGGGCCGCGATGACTGATGTGCACCAGTTCATGGGCATCTTGCGTAAATTCAGCCTGACAAGACACCAGGCCGTCACGGCCATCGACGATGCATTTGCCTGGCGCATTGAAGCCGACAGCCTCGTTGCCATGCTGAATCTGGCGGTGAGCGAAGAAATCCCCATCATGTGTTTCATCAGCAGCCCGGGCTGCGTTCAGATCCATTCGGGACCAATCCACGACATCAAAACCATGGGCCCCTGGATCAATATACTGGATCCGAAATTTCACATGCATCTGCGGCTTGATCACATCCATGAACTATGGGCGGTTCGCAAACCGACCAAGGATGGTCATGTCACCTCGATGGAAGCCTATGACAGAAATCATCAACTGATCATCCAGTTTTTCGGCAAACGCCACGAGGGCGAGGTTGAGCGTGATGACTGGCGCCTTGTGATGGAAAGCCTGCCAAAGGTGCGGCAGCCCGCACCGGCCTGAGCAGGCAACTGAATTTCATAGCTATCGATATGCACTGGAGACGATCATGATCACGCAAACGCTTGCTCGCGGAGTAAATACCCTCGTACGGGCAACAGCTGTTGCCGCAATACTATTTGGCTTTTCCTTTACTGCCGGGGCAGTTGCTGCTGATGGCGGAATTGTCGCCATAGGCGGCTCCATCACCGAGATTGTTTACGCTCTGGGTGAGGAAGACCAGTTGATTGCCCGGGACACGACCAGCCTGTTTCCGCCCGAAGCCCTCAATTTGCCGGATGTCGGCTATATTAGAGCCCTGTCGCCGGAAGGCGTCCTGTCGGTCAATCCGAAAATGATGCTCACCCTGGAGGGTGCCGGTCCACCGGAAGCGCTCGACGTTCTGCAAAAGTCAGGCCTGACAATCATCACCGTACCGGAGAACTATAACCGCTCGGGTATTGTGGAGAAAATCCGCATCGTCGGCAAAGCCCTGGGTGTCGAGGAAAAAGCCGATCTGCTGGCACGGCAGGTGGAAGCGGACCTTGAAGCGGTCCAGAAGGATGACGTCTCGCACACACATTCCAAGCGCGTTCTTTTCGTGCTGAGCCTTCAGGGCGGCAAGGTCATGGCTGCCGGCACCGGGACAAGCGCTGCAGGCATTATTGAAATGGCTGGCGGCGAAAATGCCATCTCCGGGGTTGCCGGCTACAAACAGATTTCAGACGAGGCTGTGATAAATGCCGCTCCGGACGTGATCTTGCTGATTGATCGCAACAGCAATCATTCCACGGATGATGATTCTGTCCTGACACATGCCGCATTGGGATCAACACCGGCGGCGAAGGCCGGGAAAGTGGTGCGGATGAACAGCCTTTATCTGCTCGGATTCGGGCCCCGAACCGCCGAGGCTGTCCGCGAGCTTTCCAACGCAATTTCCGGCAAGGCACACTGAACGATGTTGCAAACCCTGTCCACGGCCTCACATTTGCCTGCAAATCGGAACGACACCAGGGGTGACCGGTCGGTGAAGGCACGCCTGACACTTGTCGGGCTTGCCGGCCTTCTGGCCGTGACGTCTTTTCTCAGCCTGGCAACAGGGGCCTCCGACGCTTCCCTGCTGGCGGTTATCCAGTCCTGGATAGCGCCGCTGACCGGTGGCCAGATCGAACTGAGCATCCGCGATTCCATCATCATCCATGACATCCGGCTACCCCGTATGGTGCTTGGCATATTGGTCGGGGCCAGCCTTGCGGTATGCGGAGCGACTATGCAGGGCCTGTTCCGTAATCCCTTGGCCGATCCCGGTATTGTCGGGGTATCATCGGGAGCAGCGCTCGGGGCGGTGACGATGATAGTATTGGGGTCTTCAACGCTTGCGCCCATTGCCGCTTTCCTGGGTGTCTTTGCCCTGCCGTTGACGGCCTTTGCCGGCGCCCTGATTACAACCTTGGTGCTTTACAGAGTATCGACACAGAATGGCAAAACCTCCGTCGCCACCATGCTGCTTGCGGGCATCGCGTTGGGCGCGCTTGCCCTGGCGCTGACAGGTATTCTGATTTTCATGGCCGATGACCAGCAATTGCGTGACCTGACCTTCTGGAACATGGGATCGCTTGCGGGAGCCACATGGGTCAAGATTCTGGCAGCCGCACCGATCATCATTGTGGTGCTGCTGACTGTGCCGTTTCTAGCCGGCGGACTGAACGCCATGACGCTGGGCGAAGCAACCGCCCGACACATCGGCATTCCTGTCCAGGGTTTGAAGGCCTGCTCGATACTGGTTGTGGCAGCCGCGACCGGTGCCAGTGTTGCCGTCAGTGGCGGGATTGGATTTGTAGGTATCGTCGTACCGCACCTGTTGCGCCTGCTGATCGGACCGGATCATCGCTATCTGCTGCCTGCATCGGCTTTGCTGGGTGCCAGCCTGCTGCTCGTCGCAGACGCAATTGCCCGCACCATTGTCGCGCCGGCCGAACTGCCTATCGGTATCATTACGGCACTCGTCGGCGCACCCTTTTTCCTGTGGATCCTGCTTAGCCGTCGTGGTTTTCTCGATCTTTGAAAGGTCCATTGTAACGCTATGATAGAAGTCAAGAATGGTTCGGTGCAGATCGGCAAAAAGCCCATCCTGTCAGACATCGCATTCAATGCGATGCCGGGTGCAATCACAGCAATCATAGGCCCCAATGGCAGCGGCAAGACCACGTTGCTCAAAGCCATTTCCGGAGATCTGCCCTATGGCGGTTCAATCCGGGTGCATGGCCGGGAGATCTGCGACTTGAAGCCCTGGGAAATGGCTGCCATGCGTGCTGTCCTGCCGCAAAGTTCAAGCCTGTCATTTCCCTTCACCATTCGCGAGGTCGTGCGCCTCGGGCTGACGGCAGGACGCACGGGTGTGTCACGCAGCCAAACTGACGATATCGTCGAGGAAGCTTTGGCGCGTGTTGATCTGCAGGGTTTTTCCGCGCGCTTCTATCAAGAGTTGTCAGGCGGGGAGCAGCAACGGGTTCAGTTGGCGCGGGTTCTTTGCCAGGTCTGGCATCCGGTCATGGATGAGATGCCGCGCTACCTTTTCCTTGATGAACCGATATCGAGCCTCGACATTCGCCATCAGTTGGTCATTCTGGACATTGCCCGGGACTTTGCCCAACGCGGCGGCGGTGTGCTGGCCATTCTGCACGATCTGAACCTGACGGCCATGTATGCCGATAATATCCTTGTCATGCATCAGGGAAAAGTCCGGGATTTTGGCCCTCCAGATGCTGTTTTGAAAAATGACTTGCTGCAGAGCGTTTTTGAATGCAATCTGCGCGTCAGTGCAGTGCCCGCCGGTAACAACGCTTTTGTTTTGCCGCAGTCGGTAACCGCGGGCAAAATCCACTCGTCGAACGTTTAGTGTCGCAATGGTGCTTGCCTTCTAGGCAATATCTCTGTCTATTGCGCGCTTATTTGCAGGACGGGGCGGCCGAACTCATACAGCAAATCGGGTGGTGATTTGAATAATGGCAAGGAAGACCTCTACCGGGATCTTAAAAGGCGCGTCATAACGCTCGAACTCGAGCCAGGGGCGAATTTGGATGAAATGCAGTTGAGCCGGGAGTACGGTATTTCCCGTACGCCTCTGCGTGACGTCTTCCGCCATCTGGCCGGCGAGGGATATCTCGTCATTGAAAGCAATCGCGGTGCCTGTGTATCTCCCATGTCACACAAGACTTTGCGTGATTTTTTCCTGGCAGCGCCCATGATGTATGCCGCCATCGGTCGTTTGGCAGCGCGCAATGCAAAGCCGCACCAAATCGGCGAACTCGGAATTTTCCAGAAGGAATTCGCTGCAGCCGTGAGGGCCGGCTCCACCATTGATCTGGCCATTTACAACAATCAGTTTCACCATTTGATCGGTGAAATGGCAGACAATGAATTCCTCAAGCCGAGTTATGAGCGGCTGCTGATTGACCATGCCCGCATCGCGAACACCTACTACCAGGCCAAGAATCCTGCACTGCAGAGAAATCTGATCATTGCCGGTGAGCAGCACTTACAGATGATTGAGGCTTTTCGGCAGCATGACGAACAGCGTTCGGAAGAACTCGCCTACGAACATTGGGTGCTTTCCCGCAAGCTCATCATGCCCTCGATCGCGCCGCAAGGTCTGTCGATTGGCCTTGAAATTCCGCACGGCACGGATGATGCGGTTGCAATGCGCCTGTCCTGAGTCCTCTTATTCTGGACAGGCCGCTCCGATGGATCAACATTGAATTATGATCGCATGCGCGATCCATTGTCATCAAACAAGGCATGGGACTGCAGCCGGGCTGTCACTTTTTCTCCCAATATTTCGATCTGCCATCCGTCGCTGCGCTCTGCCATTTCCCGTGGCACGTAACCCATCGCGACTGAAACCTGCGCGGCATGGGCATAGCCACCCGATGTCACCCAGCCACAGAGATGACCATCCAGGCTGATAGGCTCATCACCGATGACATCGGCGTCCGTGGCGTCCACAACAAATGTGCACAGGCGCATGGCGCCACCGTCCTGTCTTTCTGCAATTGCCCCAGCCTTGCCGGTGAAGTCCGCCAGTTTGTCATAGGCAACAAAACGATCAAGACCTGTTTCGCAAGGACCATAGAGTGGCCGGTATTCACGCGCCCATCCGCCAAAGCCCTTTTCCAGCCGCAACGCATTGAGCGCGCGCAACCCGAACAGCCTGATACCGAAGGCGGCACCGGCGTCCATCAGTTCGTTGAACACATGACGCTGCAATTCCGGTTTCATCCAGATTTCATAGCCCAGGTCTCCGGTGAACGACACACGGCCAACAAGGGCATCGGCCATGCCGATATCCATTCGTGCGAAGTGCATGAAGCGGAAGGCCTCGGCGCTCACATCTGTCTGTGTGACCTTCTGCAACACCTGGCGTGCCCTCGGCCCGGCAATCGACAGGCCCACAAGATTGCCGCCATGGGCCTCAATTTTGACAGAACCGTCATCCGGCAGATGCTGTTCAAACCAGCGCATGTGATAACCTTCAGCAATCCCCGATCCGGCAAGGAACCATTCGTTGTCGTTCAACCGGGCGAGCGTGAAGTCACCGATCAGCTTGCCGTCCTGTTTGAGCATCGGCGCCAGTGTCATGCGCCCTTGCCCCGGAAGGCGGCAGGCCAGCAGCCGGTCCAGCCACTCGGCACTTCCGGCTCCGGATATGCGGTATTTTGCAAAACCGGATATTTCCATCAGGCCGACACTCTCGCGGACCGCCCGGGCTTCCGCCCCGACATGCTCAAAGTCGGTCGAGCGATGCCAGGAGAACGTATCTTCCACACCTTCCGGCGCAAACCACAGGGGCACCTCCAACCCATAGGCTGCACCAAACTGCGCGCCCGCGGCTTTCAATTCGCCGTGGATCGGCGTCGTGCGCAATCCTCTGGCCGCTTTCAGTTCCTCATTGGGAAAACGTATGGAAAAACGCCGCGCATAGTTCTCGCGTACCCGTGCATTGGTATAGGCCATGGTGGCGTAATCACCATAGCGGGCGATATCCATGGCAAAGACATCAAAGCCCGGATCATCATGGATCATCCAGTTTGCCAGAGCCAGACCGACGCCTCCGCCTTGTGAAAATCCGGCCATCACAGCACAGGCAGACCAGAAACCGCGCAGGCCGCGTACCGGGCCGACCAGCGGATTGCCATCGGGCGAAAACGTGAAGGGTCCATTGATGATCTGCTTGATGCCGACATTGTTGAAGGCGGGAAAATGCCTGAAGCCGACCTCCAGTTCCGGAATGATCCGGTCCAGATCCGGCTCCAGCAATTCGTGTCCGAAGGACCAGGGCGTTTCGCGTTCGCTCCAGGGCCGGCAATCCTTCTCATAGGTGCCCATCAGCATGCCCTTGCGCTCCTGCCGCAGATAGAGTTCACCATCGAAATCGACGGCGTGGAGCATTTCCTTGCCCGTGGCCTGGTTGAAATCGGCCACCTCATCCATGTCTTCGGTGATCAGATACATGTGCTCCATCGCCAGAACAGGCAGTTCCAACCCGACCATGCGCCCCACCTCCCGCGCCCATAGACCACCGGCATTGACGATATGCTCGGCGATGATTTCACCGGCATTGGTGATCACCCGCCAATGGCCATCCGGTCGCTGCACGAGGTCTTCAACCTTTGTACGGGTGTATATTTCGGCACCGCCCATTTTGGCGGATTTCGCATAGGCATGGGTTGTGCCATAGGGGTCCAGATGGCCTTCCACCTCGTCGTAAAGAGCGCCGACAAATTGCTCCGGATCCAGCAAAGGCATCAGTTCATGGGCTTCGCGCGGTGAAATGATCTCTGCCTCAAGCCCGGTGATCTTTCCTTTGGCGACGATGGATTTGAGCCAGTCAAACCGCGCCTGAGTGGCCGCCAACATGACCCCACCCGTCATGTGCAGGCCGATATCCTGCCCTGACAGCGCTTCGATCTCCCGGTAGAGATCAATCGTATATTTTTGCAGCCTTGCGACATTGGGATCGCCGTTGATCGTATGCATGCCGCCTGCCGCATGCCATGTTGAACCGGATGTGAGTTCAGACCGCTCAACAAGAACCACGTCACGCCAACCGAAGCGGGTCAGGTGATAGAGAACCGAACACCCGACGACACCGCCGCCAATGACCACGACCTTTGCATGTGATTTCATCTGTTCACTTTCGATTGCCGGCTTGTTGCATCTGCCGGACTGTCATTCTTCGCGACCGAGACTGTCATTCTTCGCGACCGAGCGCCTTCAGCCGTGCATGGAGGTCCGTTGCCACGGGCAGGCCCTCCTGCAGGGCAAAGACATAGGCATGGGTGAAATAGAAACAGGCCTGGTCCATCTTACCGGCCTGTTCACTGATGCTTGCAGCCCTATGATAGAGTTCAGCCAATCGACCGCCTTCGGCTCTGTCATGGGCATCCAGCAAGGCTGCATTCAAATTTTCCGGATTCACCATCACACGGGTTCTTTGTCCTGCAGCGAAGCGGCAAACTGGCTGGCCACCCAGTGGTGAAAAAGATGGGTCGCACTGTCCATGATGGGAGAAAACCGTCCGCCATCAAATTTTGCTCCGTGCCGTCCTCTTTGCATGCCTTCCACCACAAAAATGTCCTCTGCAAACACCGTTTTCCAAAGCGCGGCATTGGCGGCGCGCAAGTCGGAGCGGTCTGCCACGGCCGTATCGCCGGTGGCGTAATAAAGCTGCACGTGCTCGATGGTCTTTTCGTGGGTCACCGGTTGCAGGATGATGGCAAAGGCATGATCGCGGTGCACACCCAGCAGGACATTGGGGTAGAGCGCTACATATTCCGCACCGGCCTGCCATTTATCACCGAGGCCCTCAAAATCCGCAAAAGGCGCGCCCCCTTCATTGATCATCGACCGGTAGACGCGGGTGCCCTGCCCTGAAAAATGTCCCGGCTGTTCGATATTGTAATGGTCTTCCAGCCGGGAATAGCTGTTGAGACCGGGGTGAACCCAGGGAAGATGATAGCTTTCACAATAGTTTTCGACCGCCAGCTTCCAATTGGTATCAAGCTCCAGGCGAAACGCACTTTCGTCGCCGCCGGGATGCATGGGCTGATCGAATTCTGCCCAGCGTGCCTTCAGGTCTGCGGCGTAATCGTCAAACTCCGGTGCATCGCCGGACAGATTGACGAAAAGGATATCGCGCCAGACATGGCAGCGAATGGGAAACAGCCCCAAGGTGCTGCGATCAATATCCTCGTGGATATTCTTTCCCGGCCCGCCCACATGGGGGGTGGTTTTCAAGGCGCCATCATGATCGTAACACCAGGAATGATAGGGACAGCGGATCGCGCCGCGCAGTCTGCCCTTTTTCTCCATCAGGATCATGCCACGATGGCGGCAAGTATTCTGGAAAACCCGCACCATGCCGTCGCGTCCATGCACCACCAACAGGGGCTGCCCAAGAAGGTCGACGGGCATGGCATCACCGGGTTCGGGCACATCCTTGCAGAAACCGATCGCCGTCCAGTTCCGAAAGAAGACGGCTGATTTTTCCTGCTCGAACAGGTTCGGGTCCACATAGAATTCATTGGCAAGACCCTGCGCCTGATGGACGGGTCTCATGACACGCTCCAGATCAACCGGCTGAACAAAACCCATCACACCCTCCATGAGAACGCACTCTGTTTGCATTCATGACGCACAAACCGGGTATCGATCAATTCGGAATCAATTCGCTTTCAGGTGAGCATGATTCACCTGAAATTTCACACCGCATGCACCAGCCAGTCGCGCACCAGCGCAAGGGATGAATCAGGTTCTTTCTTGCTGCTCCAGGAGAGATAAAAGGCCCCCGGCGGCGTCACGCGAAAGCCGGGCAGCACAACCAGCCTTTGAGCTGACAGATATCGATCAATCAGCCGCTGCCATCCAAGAGCGATGCCGGCACCCTGTTCTGCTGCCTGCAGTGCAATGGTATAATTGTTGAATTTCGGACCGTGAATGCGCGGCGCATCAACGCCGCACTCGGCAAACCATCCCTTCCAGCCCATCCAGCCGGTATCCAGGCCTTCCAGTTGCAGCAAAGGTTGCGCCAGCAGATCTTCACAGCTCTGCACCACATGGTTTGCGGCAAATTCCGGGCTGCAAACCGGTACGACTGTATCGGAAAACAGTTTGATCGAATGTTCTCCGTCGCGCCGACCTGACCCGTATCGCACGACCAGATCCACATCCGAACGCGCCAAATCGAAGGAGGTGTCGGAAACCCGGTGGTTAAGACGCACATCGGGATGTGCCTGCAGGAAACGCCCCATCCTTGGCATCAGCCAAAGGCCTGCAACGGCCGTGGTTGCGCCGATGGTGATCGTTCGCTCGGACGTGCCGGAACTGATCATGTCAATGGAGGACGCCATCTGCGCAAAGGATGAGGCCAGCACGAAGTGAAGCTCTTCACCAGCCTGCGTCAGTTCAACGCCCCTGTGGATGCGTTTGAACAGGGGTTTGCCGACTTCGCTTTCCAGTGCCTTGATCTGGTGACTGACAGCGCCGGGTGTGACGTTAAGCTCCGAGGCCGCCTGTTTCAGACTCAGATGCCGTGCCGTGGCCTCGAACACGGCCAGGCTGGTCAGAGATGGCAGACCGTAATAGCGCTTGCTCACAATGGCTCCCAAAAGCTGGCGTCCGGCGCTGGTCCCACAATTGGAGCACAGTTCCATCGCTTTTCAGGTTGGCGATCGAATTGCCCAGCGTCAATGTCTTTTGGCAAGGTGCCGGTTTTTATCTAAAGCGTGGCGGCATTCTGGTCGCGGGTGACCAGTTGAAAACTGTGGCCCGGGTGAACCAGCCGAACATGGGTCACCGCCTTGTCTGACAACCATGTTGTCCGCTCTATGATGAAAACCGGTTCGCCTGGCGCCAGTTTCAAATGGTCGTCATCTTCCGGTGTGGGCTGTGCGGCGCGAAAAACATGTTCCGCATTTGTATAGGGGACCTGCTGCAACAGCCATTCATTGGGGCTTATTGCATCAAAGCTTTCCTCCCGCGCCAGGGGCACGGTGCCCAAGGCAATCCAGCGGTCTTCCAGTTGATAGGGTTTGCCATCGGCAAAATGCAGACTGAGGATGTGCAGGGCGCTTTCATCCGGGCCGATGGCCAGTTCGGCCTGCACCTTTTGTGGGACAGTCACTTCTTCCCGGCCGATCAACAGGTATTTGTAATTGCCACCGCGTTTTTCGATCTCATGGCGAACGATCGGGATCTGAAAATGCGCATTGCGTGTCAGCCGCTGGATAACCCGCGTTCCGGCCTTGCGCCGCCGCTCGAGAAGCCCGCCATCGGCGAGCGCCTGCATCGCCCGGTTGACCGTCACCCGCGTGCAGCCAAATTCAAGAGCCAGATCCGCCTCTGCAGGAATCAGACCGCCCTGCGGCCACTCACCGCTCTTGATACGCTCCAGCAGAATATTGTGAATGTCCTTGTAGCTGCGCATGCCGATGGTGATCCCGTCACAGAAGATTGGTCAGTTCGCGAAGCACGCCACGATAGTGATGCGCAATCGAATCGCGCTGCCGGTGGCGGCCATTTTGCACACAATGACGCCCTGCCGACCAGACGTCCGTTACAAGCCGGTCATTGCCGGAAAAAATCCAACCATCCAGAAGCTGTCTTTGCGACAATCCGCACAGATGAATGTCCTGCGTATCAATGGCCACCAGATCAGCCCAATTTCCCACTTGCAGAGCGCCACTGTTGCGCTGCAGGGCCTGCGCACCGCCCGCAGCAGCCTTCGTGTAGAGCAATTGCCCCGTCGACAGATCGCTCGACGCCATGATGTTGCGGGCCCTGAGCGACAGCCGCTGGCTATATTCCAACTGCCGCAATTCCTCCGACAGGGAAATGCGAATATTGGAATCCGATCCGATGGCAAAAGTGCCTCCTGCCGCCAGGAATTCCTGCCCGTTGAATATGCCGTCGCCGAGATTGGCCTCGGTGATCGGACACAGGCCGGCAACAGCGCCGGATTGCGCCAGACCGCTGGTCTCCGTGTCATTCATCTGGGTGGTGTGTATCAGGCACCAGCGCGGATCGACACCCACCTCTTCCAACAGATATTCAACCGGACGGGCGCCCAGCCAGGCCTGTACGTCTTCAACTTCCCTGACCTGTTCGGCTGCATGGATATGGATTGGCCCCTGCTTAAAGCGTGAGGCGATCTGTTCGAGGTTTTGCGGGTCCATGGCCCGCAGAGAATGGGGCGCAACACCGATTGCGCTGTCGGGCGGAAGATGGTTCATGGCCTTTTTGGCGGCTTCAAAAAGCCGTGTGAACTCCTCCAGATCATTGCCAAAGCGCAATTGCCCTCCCTGCAATGGCGCTTTACCGGCGCCACCATAGGAATAGAGAACCGGCAGATGGGTCAGGCCAATGCCGGACAGCTGGCTCGCTGCAAAGATGCGTTCAGACAATTCGGCACGATTGTCATAGACGCGCCCGCCGGGCTGGTGGTGCACATAGTGAAACTCGCCGACGGCGGCATAACCCGCCTCCAGCATCTCCACATAGACAAGGGCGGCAATCGCCTCGATGTGATCCGGGGTGAGTACATCCAGAAAACGATACATCAGCCTCCGCCAGGTCCAGAAATCATCGTGTTTGGCAGACCGGTATTCCGTCATGCCCGACATGGCCCGCTGGAACGCGTGGCTGTGCACATTGCACAGGGCGGGCAGCAGCAGCCTTGACTGCAGGTTCAGATCGGATGGCTGCGGCGCGCTGTGCCGCGTCACGCTGGCGATAATACCGGCGTCATCCACGACGATCCGCACGTCCCTGGCCAAGCCATCGGGAAGAAGTGCCTGTTCAGCAAAAAGCGGCGTCATGCCCACTCCATTTCGTTGACAATAATTTATTATGAATATACATAATAACGGAAGAAAGCAAAAGCCGAAAGCAGATGATCCATGACTGGATTTATCCTCAAGAATGCCCGAATTGCCACCATGACAAAGGGCGGGGCCGACTATGGCCTCATCGAACAGGGCGCGCTTGTCGTTGTGGACGGCAGCATATCCTGGCTGGGTTCGGCCACGGATATTCCGCAAACTTTCAGCCATTTGCCGATTGAGGATGTAGACGGGCGGTTGATCACCCCTGCCCTGATCGACTGTCACACCCATATCGTCGCCGGGGGCAACCGCGCCCGAGAATTCGAAATGCGCTTGCAGGGTGCCTCCTATGAGGACATCGCCCGCGCCGGTGGCGGCATCAACGCGACAGTGACAGCAACACGCAGCGCCAGCAACGCCGCATTGCTGGCCTCGGCGCTCGCCCGGGTCGATCAACTGATTTCCGAAGGTGCAGCGACAATCGAGGTCAAATCCGGCTACGGCCTGGATTGCGAAACCGAATTGCGCATGCTGCGCACGGCGCGCGCCATTTCAAAAGAACGCAATATTCGCATTCGCACCAGTTTTCTCGGCGCACATGCCATTCCGCCGGACTATGCGGACAAGCCGGACGCCTATATTGATGACGTGTGCATTCCCACCCTTGAGGTCGCCTTTCGCGAAGGTCTGGTCGACGCGGTCGACGGATTTTGCGAGGGTATCGCTTTTTCTCCGGCGCAGATCAGACGGGTCTTCGAAAAAGCCCGCAGCCTCGGCTTGCCGGTCAAATTGCATGCGGAACAACTCTCCAATCTCGGCGGCGCCAAAATGGCCACTGAATTCGGCGCATTGTCGGTCGACCACCTGGAATATCTCGATGAAGAGGGTGTCATCGCGCTCAGCAATGCCGGGACTGTCGCCGCTCTGCTGCCTGGCGCCTATTACACATTGCGCGAGACACAGAAGCCACCGGTGGACCTCTTCAGGCAGTACGGCGTCGACATGGCGCTCGCCACCGATTGCAACCCCGGTTCATCCCCTCTCAGCTCACTGCTCCTGAGCATGAATATGGCGTGCACCTTGTTCCGCCTTACGCCGCAAGAGGCTTTGGCAGGCGTGACGCGGAATGCCGCACGGGCTCTGGGGCTGGCGCATGTCGGCACCATTGAGACTGGAAAAAGCGCCGAACTTGCACTGTGGGATGTCACCCACCCGGCGGAACTCGCCTACCGAATGGGGTTCAACCCTCTCACTCGCCGCATCGTCGGGAGCCTTTCATGACTGCCATAACCCTGACACCCGGCGCCATGTCGCTGGCGCAGCTTGAATCCATCTACTGGAACGAACCGGACATCAGGATCGATCCAGCCTGCCGCCCGGGCATTGATGCCGCTGCGGCCATCATTGCCGAAGTCGTCGCCGGAGATGCCGCCGTCTATGGGGTCAACACAGGCTTTGGCAAACTGGCAAGCGTCAAGATTGCCCCCAGAGATGCAGCCACCTTGCAACGCAATCTCATCCTTTCCCATTGCTGCGGGGTCGGCGCCCCGGTTCCCGAACGCACCGTGCGCATGATGATGGTGCTGAAATTGCTTTCGCTTTGTCGTGGTGCTTCGGGGGTGCGTTTCGAACTGGTCACCTTGCTGGAGCAGATGCTGGCCCGCAAAGTCATCCCCGTCATTCCCGCTCAAGGATCCGTTGGTGCCTCCGGTGACCTGGCGCCGCTTGCCCATATGACTGCGGTCATTATCGGGGAGGGCGAAGCCGTTCACGAAGGGCAGATCCTGCCGGGACGCGCAGCTCTGGAGGCCGCCGGGCTGGAACCGATTGCGCTGGGCCCGAAGGAAGGGCTGGCATTTATCAACGGCACGCAATTTTCCACCGCCTATGCGCTTGGCGAATTGTTCGAAACCTGGCGCTGCGCGGAAAATGCGCTGCTGATCAGCGCTCTTTCGACCGATGCAATCATGGGGTCCACCGCCCCCATGCGGCCTGAAATCCATGCCTTGCGCGGTCACCGCGGCCAGATCGAAGCAGCAAGCGCCATAAGGGCCCTGATGGAAGGTTCTGCCATTCGCGAAAGTCACCGTGAGGGCGATACCCGTGTGCAGGATCCCTATTGCATCCGCTGCCAGCCGCAGGTCACCGGTGCCTGTATCGACCTGTTGCGCCAGGTTGGCACGACGCTCGAAATCGAGGCCAATGCGGTGACAGACAATCCGCTGGTCATCGTCGAAACGGGAGATGTGATTTCCGGAGGCAATTTTCACGCTGAACCCGTCGCTTTTGCCGCCGATCAGATCGCACTTTCCATTGCCGAGATCGGCGCCATCTCGCAGCGCCGCATTGCGCTGATGGTGGATCCGACATTGAGTTTCGACCTGCCGCCCTTCCTGACACCCAAGCCCGGCCTCAATTCCGGTCTGATGATTGCCGAAGTCACCAGCGCCGCCCTGATGAGTGAAAACAAACAACGCGCCAACCCTTGCTCAACCGACAGCACGCCGACCAGCGCCAATCAGGAAGATCATGTCTCCATGGCGGCGCATGGCGCACGCCGTCTGGCCGACATGAATGACAATCTGGGCCGCATATTGGGTATCGAGATGCTGTGCGCCGCGCAGGGCATCCACTTTCGCGCGCCCTTGAAAACCAGCGCGCCGCTTGCCCGCGTTATGGATGTCTATCGACAGGACATCGCGGTTCTCACCGATGATCGCTATATGGCAGGCGATCTGGAAAAATCGGCTGAGCTCGTGCGCACCCGCGCTTTGGTCAACGCCAGCGGCATTCAGCTGATACCGCCGCTGGGCGCAGAAAGGCACGTGTCACCATGAACCCGGTAGAGATTGCGCGCGGCGACAGTCCCGTCATTCTGGGCTTGCCCCATACGGGCCTTGATGTGCCTGAAGCCATTTTTGTGCGGCTCAACGAGACAGGCAAAGCGCTGACCGATACGGACTGGCATATCCATGATCTCTATCGGGGCCTGCTGCCCGAAGTGACGACGGTGCGCGCTACATTTCATCGAACCGTCATTGATGCCAACAGGGACCCATCGGGCAAAAGCCTTTATCCGGGCCAGAATACGACGTCGCTGTGCCCGCTGACGGATTTCGACAACAGGCCGCTCTATCGTGTTCGCATGGAACCTGACGCCGCAGAAATAGAGGCGCGCCGCGCTGCCTTTCACGCGCCCTATCATGCAGCCCTGGCCGCAGAAATTGAACGGGTGCGCGACCTGCATGGCATTGCCATCCTCTATGATTGCCATTCGATCCGCTCCGTCGCACCTTTTCTGTTTGAAGGCACCCTGCCCGATTTCAATATCGGCACCAATGACAGCACGACCTGCGCCCCGGCGCTGGAGGACATCGTCGCCCGGATCTGCCGCGCGGCAGAGGGTTACAGCCTTGTGGTGAATGGTCGCTTCAAGGGCGGATGGACAACCCGTCACTACGGCAAACCGGAGCGAGGCGTGCATGCAATCCAGATGGAACTGACGCAAAAATCCCATCTGGCCAGCGAAACCCATCCGTTTGAACTCGATGCCGCAAAGGCAAAAAAACTGCAGCGGCATCTGTCCGATATCCTTGTGTCGATCGAGCGATGGGCACTGGATCAGGTGCTACAGAAACAGCCCGAAACGCCAAAGGCTCACAGATCATGACAAACCCTCGGCACAACACCCGCGATATTTACCCGCCCACAGGCAGCGAACTGAATGCCAAATCCTGGCTGACCGAGGCGCCGCTGCGCATGCTGATGAACAATCTGCATCCGGACGTGGCGGAAAATCCCCATGAATTGATCGTCTATGGCGGCATCGGCCGGGCTGCACGCAATTGGGAGGCCTTTGACCAGATTGTCGCCAGCTTGAAATCGCTGGAAGACAATGAAACCCTGCTGGTGCAATCGGGAAAGCCGGTCGGCATCTTCAGGACCCATGCGGACGCGCCGCGTGTGCTGATCGCCAATTCCAACCTCGTGCCCCATTGGGCCAATTGGGACCATTTCAACGAGCTCGATAGAAGAGGCCTGATGATGTATGGCCAGATGACCGCCGGGTCATGGATCTATATCGGCAGTCAGGGCATTGTGCAGGGCACCTATGAAACCTTTGTGGAAGCGGGCCGTCAGCACTATGGCGGCAACCTCACCGGCAAATGGATCCTGACCGGCGGCCTTGGCGGCATGGGCGGCGCCCAGCCCCTGGCGGCAACCATGGCCGGAGCCTGCTGCCTTGCGGTTGAATGTGATCCGGAACGGATCGATATGCGGCTGCGCACCGGCTATGTCGATGAAAAGACCGAAAGCCTCAATGACGCACTGGCGATGGTCGCGCGCTGGACGAAAGCAGGCGAAGCCAAATCTGTCGGTCTTCTGGGCAATGCCGCCGATGTCCTTCCCGAACTGGTTCGAAAGGGCGTCAGACCTGACATGGTCACCGACCAGACCTCCGCCCATGATCCGGTCAATGGTTACCTTCCGCAGGGCTGGTCCCTGGCGCAGTGGACAGCCAGCCGCGAGAGCGATCCCAAATCGGTGGAAAAGGCCGCGAGGGCCTCGATGAAAATTCACGTGGCGGCGATGGTCGCCTTTCACAAGGCGGGCATTCCGACCTTTGACTACGGCAACAATATCCGTCAGGTCGCACGGGATGAAGGACTTGAAGAGGCCTTTGTCTTTCCAGGTTTTGTTCCCGCCTATATAAGGCCGCTGTTTTGCCGCGGCGTCGGCCCTTTCCGCTGGGCCGCCCTTTCCGGCGATCCGGAGGATATCTACAAGACCGATTGCAAGGTCAAGGAACTGATCCCGGACGATCCCCACCTGCACAATTGGCTCGATATGGCCCGCGAACGCATTTCCTTTCAGGGACTGCCATCCCGCATATGCTGGGTGGGTCTCGGCCAGCGTGACAAGCTGGGTCTCGCCTTCAATGAAATGGTCAGAACCGGAGAGTTGTCAGCGCCGGTGGTAATTGGCCGCGATCATCTCGATTCAGGTTCGGTCGCGTCCCCCAACCGCGAAACCGAGGCGATGAAAGATGGTTCGGACGCCGTGTCCGACTGGCCCTTGCTCAACGCCATGCTCAATTGTGCATCGGGCGCCACATGGGTCAGCCTGCACCATGGCGGCGGTGTCGGGATGGGCTTTTCGCAACATGCCGGCATGGTCATCTGCTGCGACGGAACAGATGCCGCCGCCGCGCGCATCGCTCGCGTTCTGTGGAACGATCCGGCCTCCGGTGTCATGCGCCACGCGGATGCTGGCTATGAGATCGCGCTGGATTGCGCCCGCGAAAACAACCTGCGCCTGCCCGGCATTCTGGGCAATTGACGGGCTGGTTCATCCCTCAAAAGCGGTTGCCATTCTGATTCAGGAAACCGTTGCAAAGGGTTGATTTCAGAATCTTATGGTTGCATTTGACTGGCGTGATTTCGGGCATGTCAGGCCGGAAGTCATTTCCGGGAAAATGAGTCCGAATTTCAATCTATCCGGTTGTTGTTACATTGATTTGTGGCATGACGGGTTGAGTTTCCGAAGCCCTGCCCATTTGGGTGAATCAACAAGAGCATCCATCCCCTTGAATTTACCGCATTTCTTGCCCCGAAATCCGCTCGACTTGCGCAGCGATCCGGCTACGACCGCCATCCAAGCAAACGCTTTTCGAAGAAGCCGATCACGGCGCTGACGGTCACGCCCATGACGGACAGTATGACAACGCCGGCAAACAGGCGCTCCAGATCATAGAGGGAACCGGCCTGCAATATATAGGCGCCGATGCCGTATTCCGCGCCCAGCATTTCCGCGGCGACCAGCAGGATAATGGCAATTGCCAGTGATACACGCAGCCCAGACAGGATGCCGGGCATGGCGCCTGGCAGCACAATCTTGGTGACAATGGAAAACCATGAAAGGGAAAAACTCTGCCCCATGCGGATCAGTGAGCGGTCGACATTGTCGACAGCGCCGAAGGTGGAGACCACGGTGGGTGTGAATGTGCCAAAGGCGATCAAGGCATATTTGGAGGTTTCATCGATGCCGAACCAGATGACAAAAAGCGGCAGAAGGGCGATTTTAGGAACGGGGAAAATGGCGGAGATCAGTGGCACCAGCCCGGCACGAATATAGGAGAAAAGACCGATCAATATCCCGACGCCGATGCCCAGCGATGCACCGAGGGTGGCGCCGACGAGCAGCCGCGAAACGGAGGGCAGGACGTGTTTCCACAACAGGCCGCTCGTCCACAGTTCGACAAAGGTCCAGCCGACGTCGGAGGGACGCGGCATGGTCAGGTTGGAAATGAAACCGGAACGGGTGCCCGCCTCCAGAACCAGTATCAGCGTGACAAAAACCGACAGGCCAACCCATTTGATGTGTATGGGTGAAAAGCCGCCGCCACGAAAGGCGACCGATTTTGTCTGCTTGGCTTGCACACTGTCAGACATTGATCAGCTCCTTGTCGGCAGCCAGAGCCTCTTCGCGCATCAGGTTCCACAAATACTTTTGTGTCTGTTCCAGGTCGACGTCGCCGAGTTCCCGTTCGGCAAGCGGCTTGTCGACGGCGACCACTTCGCGGATGCGTCCGGGTCGCCGGGACAAAACCACAATGAAGTGACCAAGCCTGACGGCCTCATGAAGATTGTGGGTCACATAGACGGCGGTAAAGGGTTCGCGGGTCCAAAGGCTGACAAGATCATCCATCAGCAATTCGCGGGTCTGGCTGTCGAGGGCTGACAGCGGCTCATCCATCAGCATGACGGCAGGATTGACCGCCAGAGCTCTGGAGATCGCGACACGCTGTTTCATGCCACCGGACAATTGTTTGGGCAGGGCCTTGCGAAATTCGGTCAGCTTGGTTCTGGCAAGCACACCGGAAATGATGGCATCGGCCTGTTTGCCGCGAATGCCATGATCCTCGAGCACCAGGCTGATATTGCCCTCAACCGTGCGCCATGGCAGCAGTGCAAAGTCCTGAAAAACGAAAGTAAGCGGATTGAGGCTTTCCACCGGGGGCTCGCCGATCTGCAGAACACGGCCCGTGGTCGGCTGCTCAAGGCCGCCTATCAGCCGCAATAACGTTGATTTTCCGCATCCCGATGGTCCAACGATGCAGACGATCTTTCCAGCCGGAATCTCAAGGTCCATTCCCTGCATGACCTCCATGTCTCCATAGGAGTGACCGATATTCTCAAGACGCAGGTCCATGCCGGTTCCGCTGATTTTCTGCTGAAGTAGAAGAAGGGCAGGCGAGACCGCCTGCCCTGCACAGATTACTTGGCTTTGACGTAAGACCCATCGACCAGGGTGTCATAGGTAATCGTATCCTTGACCAGGTCTTCTGCCTTGAACCAGTCCAGCTGATCCTTGATCGACGCCACATTCATCGCGGCATCGGCATTGATGCGCATGGCGCCATTGATGATGCTTGGCGCGGCCTTCTCGTAAGGACGGTCTGCATAGACATATTTGTGAACCAGTTTCACCATGTCTTCCGCGCCGTCATCGCCAGCCGTCTTGTCGACCAGCGCCGCGTTAAAGTCAGCGGCGCCTCTGGAGAATGCCGTCAAAAAGGCTTGCGTCTGTTCGCGTTCATTGGCGGCATTGCCGGCTGACGTGAATACAGTGGTCACCTGGTAGTCATCCACATAGTCGGCAACATCACCGATGATATGAACAGCACCGCTGGCAGCCAGTGGCTTGGCAATATGCGGCACGATGGACCAGGCATCCACCTGGCCGGATTTGATCGCACCGATGATGGCACCGGTTTTCTGCAGGGGTACAAATTTCAGCGTGATGCCTTCCTTGGCGGCGATCTTGGCGCCCATGTAATGGAAAGACGATCCAGCCTGAGTAATGGCAAAGGACCTGCCATCAAGCTTCGATGGGTCGGTGACGCCGGATTTGAAGGCGGCGTCCGAGACCAGGATTTTCTGGCCATCAATGCCCTTTTCTTCCGATAGCGCCCCGCCAACGACCTTTGCAGCACCCTTTTCAGCCAGGGAAATCAGACCACCCGAAATTGCCGTCACCGCATAATCGACATCGCCGGAGGCAACCGCGATGGCCATGGGCTGCGCGGCATCGAAAAAGACGAATTCGACTTCAAGGCCGGCGTCGTCAAAATAACCCCGCTCAAACGCCACAAAACTTGCGGCATGGCTGGTAAAACGCAGGGCGCCAACCTTGATCTTTGTCTTGGCCTGAGCCGGCAGAGCTATCAGCGCCGATGCGGCAACGCCTGCCATCAGGGCAATGGTTTGTCTTCTGTTGATTTTCGTCATGGTTTCCTCCGGTTGAAATGATCGCGAACAATATCCGCTGGAATTGAACTCTTGTCGCAGTTTGAAACGAATATTTTGAAGCCGCTGCTTTCCCTTGCTCGCAGGCAGTGACCGCCTGTCGCATACAATCGCGAGGACATGTACAGCCTGCTTGTTGCGACGGTTTCGAAATGGACTGGCCTGTCACGATATGTGCGGACGAACATTTTGACCACAGCTTCCCCATCGATCATCAATGCAGGAAGATCGTGATCGTCCACCTATCCTGAAAATTCTACTGGATTCTTAGGCCAGCGCCATAATGGAAGTCAATAGTCGCTGTGGTCTGCACCCGATACCACCGCAAACCACGCCGCCTGCCTTCGCGTTCAACACAATACAGCGGATGAACTTGATACAGGTCAAGCAACGACCTGGCGAATAAGATATCGTTTTATGCATACACACATTCCGGATTTACCCGGTAACCAAGGAGTGAAAATGCGACACAACGAGCCCGTTTCCCATATCATGTCCGCTGAGACAGTGACCGCCCATATCGCTCAGAAGCCCAGCGAGGTTTACCGGCTGCTGACGGAAAACCCGATTCACCACGTTCCGGTCGTCAATGGCAAAAAACTGGTCGGGATGATCAGTTCTTCAGACATGATGAAGCTCAGCCTTGATGCCTATGGCACGCCGGATGCAGCCAATGCTGAATATCTGGATTCACAGTTCTCCATCGAAAAGATCATGTCGACCGATCTGAACACGATCAAGGCTGACGACGCGATCCGATCGGCTGCTGAAAAGCTGAGCGAAGGAGGCCACCACTCTCTGGCGGTCGTGGACAATGATGGTGATCTGGTCGGTATCGTGACGACAACGGACCTCGTCAAATATCTGCTTGCGCAATACTGATCAGAGCAGAAGCCTTTTCGACCACTTTACAAAATCCACTTGACACAAAACATGTTGTCGGCTGCGACAATCGACAACATGTTCCATTTTCCTTGAAATTTACAAGGGAATGCCTCGCCGACATTCATCCGTTTCTTTTCGATGCGACCCCTGTCAACAAAACAGGCCAATTGGCCGGGCTGCGTGTAGTTTACAGGATTTCCAGTTTCACTTCATGCCCTATGGCACGCACCGTATAGAGTTCATTTCCGTTACAACTTTGACTATGGACCAGTTCGGCATTTGACAAGCCTGCTGGATTGAGATGCAGGCCAGTGTTTAAACGAAGCTGAAAACAGGTCAGATGCTTCATCGATAGCGAGAGGCTGTTTCGAGCGAAACGCACGTCAACGGCATTGTCCAGATGCGATTTGACGATGGGCAAAGCCGCTCTGGTCTCAACAAAATTCAGCCACGGAAATTCTGATCGCGTGAATTCCATCCAGGCCTGGAACGCGTAAAAGAGTCCGTCTTCCTGACCGGTGCCTGATCCTCGCCAGGGTTTGGAGTCCGGATTGCGGTGGTAGGGCATTTGCGGATAATTCCCCAGCGTATCATAAACATCGTCGGCATGGAGGAAATGTGTCCACACGCCCATATTTGCGATTTGCGAAACCATGGCAAATCGCTGCTTGTCCGTGCGCTCGTATCCCCATGTTGCACGCGGCATGGAAAAAAGCCGGTTGTTCCATGGTTCGGGTCCAAATTCCCTATCTGCGCCCAATTCAAAATCACCCGACAGATAAAGTCCACAAATAACCTGCAATCCTGGAATCGCCTCACTGATCGCCCTTGCGCCTGCAGCATCATAGATGTTGTTGGGCGGAACATAGGTTGTGGGCAGCGGACCGAAATCATTGAGCTTCCAGTGTTCAACGACAGCCTTCAGGGCACTGGCCATTGCAGCTTTGTCAGGCCAGTATTCCAGTGTCAGTGGGTCGTGGTTGTAACCGTGCAATCCCAATTCACCCGTTCGGGCGACTGTCCATGCAGTATGGGTCTTGTATGAAACAGGCATGCCATGGATTTCGACCTTCTGGGCGTGCCAATTGTCAAATTCAAAGGGTGGCTCTCCTACACCCGCATAGTCAAAAATAGGCAGATAGGTGTATATCAGGCCAAAATCCTCCGCCAATGCCGTCATGTCAGGCAACCAGATACGGTGGAAGAAGGTGACGGGATGCGTGTCCGCATAATCCGACACGGCCAGGGCAGCACAGTCCGGCTCGCATGCCGGTGGAAAATCGTCAATCTGGATCGTCGCAACATTGGCGATTGGCAAGACAGACATCTGCTGTACACACATCAGCGACTGGATAATCAAGCCCCGCATCGGTTTTTCCGCCAGCACTGCCGAATTCCAGTAGATTACTCTTCCCTGCCCGAAGCGCACAAACCAGGCCAGCGGACGACCATGACCGGAGGTCGCGATAACCTGTGCCTGCGAACTCGGTTCAAAATCATAAGGCTCGTGGCCAGATGCGTCTTCCGGAGACAGTTGAATCCCTTGAAATCCCGGAAAAATGTCTGTCGTAAAGTGCAAAGCCTCCACTGGAAGGGCAACAAAAGTCGGCCAATCCTTCCCATCCGGAACACCGAGCAGATCGGCCAGACCAACGTTCCAGCCGCGGTAGATAACGGCAAGCCCGCCGCCTTGGGCAACGTAACTGCGAATGGCGACCACCTGACGGTCATCAAGATTAAACAGGTATTCTGCACAGAGCAGCAATGAACTGAACCGCGTCAGGTCAGGCCATTCCTCTTCGTGCGAAAAATCGAGGCTCATGAACTCCAGACGCGCATAGTCCAGCGCCTTTACTGCGTTTTCATAGGCACTGACAGCGTAGGTGTCTGTCGAATCATAAAGCAACAAAATGCGTTGTTCACAATACGCATCCGGCCTCAATGCCGGGGATGGACGGGGCCTGCCCCAAATTCTGGAGAACATGAGCACTTCTCATCAATTTGACCGTATCGGTCAATACTGAATATCATTACAGCCGCAAACTGCCATTTGCGCCTATTGCAACGCTCCTATACCATTTTCACCAATGGCTCCGATTCAGGGACACTTTAACCCTATCCGCTGAACTTGTCTTCAGACACCGTTTTCAAGGACAACCGGGCCCATTTGCAACTGAGCGTTTGATGAGAGCGTGGGGCAAAGAATGAACGACAAGCTGCAGTCAACAGATCCCGCCAGTCGCGCCCGTTCGCTTCTCAAACGCCCTTTGCGCATTCTGTTGTGCCCGGATCAACCCAATTGGGCATTTGACCACATTGCCGACAATATCATTCGATTCGCGCCTGATTATCTGGACATCAGCAAATATTACATGATGTCAGGCAGGAACCGTGATTTGACAAGGCTTTTCGAAGTTATTGCGTCGGAACAGATTGATCTGGTTCATCTTTTCTGGCGAGAGGACCTTTTTGAATTTTTGAGACCTGAGACCATGCTGTCAGCAGCCCACGAGATGGGCGTCGATTTCATCGATATCGTTGAGACAATCGGCAACCGCGCACTGACAACGTCAGTCTACGACCACCTGCACCTTTCACAGGAATCGCTGTTCGAGCGGACGACCTCTTTTCATCTGATCGATGCCTATTCGGTTTCGTCCCAAAAGCTGCAGAAAATATATACATCTGTGCCTCATCTTCCGCCGCCTGACTGCGTCATAACAGATGGCGTGGACCTTGACCTGTTCTATCCGGATGAACAGGGTCCGTGTGAACGCGACCAGCCCATTGTTGGTTGGGTGGGCAACAGCAAGTGGGGCAAACATCAAGGTGGAGACCCCAAAGGCTATCATCGTCTTTTCACGCCTGCGCTGGAACATCTGAAAAATACCGGGATACCCGCGATTGCGCAGGTTGCCGATCCACAGGTCAAACACATCCCGTTTCATGAAATGCCGCAATTCTATCGCAAGATTGACATTCTGGCCTGTACATCTTCGATGGAGGGAACGCCAAATCCGGTGCTGGAGGCCATGGCCTGCGGCGTGCCAGTTGTTTCGACGGATGTCGGCATCGTTCCGGAACTCTTCGGGCCACTGCAATCCCGGTATATTTTGAAAAACTCAAGTCCCAACTCTTTTGCTCTGGCGCTGAAAAACATACTGACCAATGAAGATGAATATAGGGCGCTTTGCCTGGAGAACCGCGAAAGGATCAGAAGCTGGTCCTGGCAAGAGCGGGTAAAGCCGTGGTGGCCATTCTGGTTGTCAGCCTGCGAACAGGCGCGGAAACCGCGATTGGCACGACGACGGGCATTCGGGCTTGCACAAAGTTGTATCGGTTACATGAATTCTACCGATCCGCAAAACAAACCGGGATTTGCAAATGACGTTTTTCGCCGTATCCTGAATATTGGATAGAGGAGCCAGACAGGAAAAGGTTAACAAAAGGTTAGTTTTTTACCTAGAAACACCTATGCTCCTGTTGTAACATTTCTGCGCTTACAGTCTTTTTTGCGACTGGCCGAGGGAGCTTTTCATATAGACGTATCGAGGAGAACAGGTTTGCCATTATCGACCAATAATCATACCAGGATTTCTCAAGAATTTTCACGCCTCTTGAAGGGTGGCAATTATGGCCGCGCTTTCCTGGTTGGTGCCGACAGGTCCGCCAACGGAAAAAAGACGGTCCTGAAAATTCACGCGCCACGCAACGCCATGTCACGGCAGCAATCCAGAAAATTATCATCCTACCTGTTGTCCGACAGCAGATATGCCCGTTGCAAAGTTGCAAGACATAGCGTGCGCACGCTTGAACGCGCTCAAAGCCTGGAGGCATTTGTGTCGCCCTTCATGCACGATGAAATCCTGTTTGACCCCACAGGTGTCTTTGACCGGGCCGGTAAACTTGTTCGGTTTGCGCATGAGATGAGGCGTGTTTTTGGCCCTAGTGTCAAAAAACTGCTCTGGGACAGCCGCACGGGAACCTTGTTCACGGTCCTTGATCGTGATCGTTTTCCAAAGGATGCATCATCCGGGCACCCGCATATGCTGGTTTCCGAACCGCTGATCCGAACAATTTTGCAGGGAACCTGCGACAGGGACGCGACCGATTTCATTTCCACGGTTCGGGTCTGTTTCTCCGACCCGGGCTTCGACGCCACACCCATTGACAATCGTTCGCTGCAGGCTGGCCGTGGCATTCTGGAACGTATCGCAAAAAGGGCCAATGTGTCCGCTGTTGCCGCTTTTCTTGGTATTGGCTCGGTCGCGGCAGCCCATGCTGATGATGCTGCCAATAACAACCATGCCGTATCGGCTCCCAATGCCGAACTGGCAATCATGGGCGGTGCTCTGGATGATCAAGGTACCTTTGTGACGGAAGGTGCATTCACAATGCCGCTTGCCGAACAATTTGGCGCCCGCATCGATGGGACATTGGGTGCCCATGACGGCGACTTTTTTGGCGGCGGCGCGCTGCATCTGTTCTGGCGCAACCCCGACATGGGCCTGCTCGGCTTTGCAGCCGGTTTCGTGCAAACCGAATCAGGCAATCTGTTCGGGGATTCGCGCGGAACGGGATTGATTGCAGCCGAAGGCGAATACTATCTGGAACAGGTGACATTCTCAGGTCTGACCGGTTACCAGTTTTCCGAGGGCCAGGGAAATGACGGTTTCATGGGGCGACTGGATTTCGAATGGTACCTGAACGATGACCTCTTGCTGACAACCGGTGCCGAGACAAACCCGAATCATGATTTCCTCGGCCGTGTCGGCGTGGAATACAGGCCGGGCTTTGCTGCTCTGCCGGGCCTGTCCCTGTTTGCGGAAGGGGCTTTTGGTGATCGTGATTTCTACCGGGCCTACGGTGGCATCCGGTTCTATTTCGGTGGTTCCGAAACACTCAAAGACCGGCATCGTCACGACACATTCCGGTCGCACCTGCTGCCGACGCGTATGGCCGATAGTGCATTGAGTTATGGTGACTAGACCACATTTGCAAACCGCAATGTGCGTCTTTCCATAGGCGTTCTACGCAATCAGTTCAGGCGCATATTTCTCGATCCGCGCCTGACACAGGGCCCCGGCATGGCGCATCAGTACATCCATTTCTATCGATGACAGGCGTGTCAGGTTGGTGCCGATCAGCGAAGCGAAATGTGCGTCGCCCGGATGCAGTTCTCCTTCGGCGCTGTCAATCGAGAACCACAAGGGCTTGGGCCCCTGCCCTGCTTTGTGCCCGAGGCTAAGACGCTCGAACTGCAATCCACGCACCTGTTCCATCAGGATGTTGATGGCTTCCTTCAGGACAATGGAACCGGATTCCGTTGGGTCCGGACTATTGGCAAATGGCTTGCCGCCGTCGCTGACGAGCGCGTAGTCCAGATTGTTGCGTTTGACCCGCATCAGCGGATTGACGCCGAGATTGTCATAGACGCCGCCATCGGTCAGCGTGACATAGTCCACCTGATCGCTGGGAAAGTCGCCCTCCTCCAGTCGTAACGGCGGGAAGACAGGCGGGAATGCTGATGAAGCGGCCACTGCGGCACTGATCCTGATCTTCGAGCCATCCGCCTGTCCCAGTTCATGTTCGCCCAGTTCCGTGGCGCCATTGCCGCCGGCCACGAAAAAAAACATATTGCCGGTCGCCAGATTGGTGGCGTTCAGATAGATGCGCGGCCCCTTTTTCAAAGTGGACAGTTTCTTTTTGCCGAAAAGGTCGCGGTCATAGGTCTTGGCCAGTTCATCCAGCCGTGAAGAAAAGGGGCTCAGCAAACCGCCAAGCACGGATGAGACGGCAATCGATTTGGTGCGAAGGTAGGTTTCAAGCCGGTCGAGGGTGTCGTCCTTGCCCCAGTTCGCACACAGAAAGGCCCCTGCAATACTGCCACCGCTGACGCAGGAAAGCAGGTCAATCTTGTCCAGAAGCTTCAGCTCATCGAGTTTTTTGAAAACCCCCAGATGATAGGCGGCGGCACGAAAACCGCCGCCGGAAAGCGCCAGTCCAAGGCGTTTATCCTCACCGTTAATTTTGACAGACATCGCGTTTCTCCTTTGCAGGCAGGGACCTAATCGTCCAGCACAGTCAGTTCAAAGTAGAGATCGGTGCATTTGACCCGCTCATCGTTCATGAAGCCGTCCCAGTCGGACTGGGACACGTTGTCGGGTTTTTCAGGCGCGTCTTCATCCGTCTGGAATACGCGGCCCCGAGCCTTTTTGAGCAGTTCCTTCTTGATGGAAGGAAGCGGATGATTCCAGCGTGCCTTGTCAAGCGCCCAACGATTGTGCGCGGTGATGAAGGCGGTGAATTCCGCTTCAAAAGGCCCTCGCCCCATCCAGCCAAGGTTTGGATAGGCGTCCTCCGCGCTGCCATTGAGCGTGGCATTGTGACTGCCGTGGTGGCCAACCTTGTAGACGACCGTGCGGCCCAGAATATCCCTGGCAGTCTGCGTCTTGCCGTCGACGACAAACACACCATCATCCCATGATTTCCAATTGCCGAGCTGGGCGTCACCGGCGAACAGAAGAACCTTGCCGGTTTTGGTCAATTCAATGGCCAGGACAAGACTGGTATTGTTGATGCCGCGATTCAATTTGAGCGCAAAGGTCTCCGCCGAATAGAGCCATTCTTCATCGATGCGCCTCCAGGAAGCAGCGGCAGGCGCTTCGAAATCATCATCCGGATTGCCCGTCTCGCCTTCACCATAGTTGCGGCAGAAAAATCCGTCATGCTTCAAGGGCTCCAGAGCCGTATCCTTCGGCAGGCTGAAGGTTGGGTCGAAGGGCATTTCGGCCTCCGGCTGTTCCTTACCGGCAATCACGCTTGCCGCCCTGCCCGCAGCGCCATTGGCCCGGTTAGCACCGGCGGCAAAAAAGGAAAGCGATGTCGCCATGCCGTGACCGGGAAATCCCTCGCTGCCCTTGGGGTCTTCATCGGACAGAAGGTCCACATTTCTGGGCGGACCCAGCGGAAAGACACGGATACCTGCCGCCTCTCCCAACGACAGGACCTTTTCGTGTGGATTGATGAAACGCAGCCGGTTTCCCGCACGTTTCTTGATCAGGGACATGGCCTTTTTGTTTTTTGACTTGAGTGGATCGGAGGCCGCTCCGAAGACCGCCGGAATATTCAGGCTGGAGAGGATGGCATTATCGGCATCGTCTGCGTCATCGTCGTCATTGCCCAGTTCCAGTGCCAGCAATTCGTCGATCCGCTCGAGGGCATCCGATGCGCCAGCGTTTCCATCTGCGGCCAGCTTCAGGGCCCGGCGCGCACCCAGCAGCCCGAGAAGCTGATCCTTGTGCCGTTTGCGCAATTCCTGCGCATATTCATCATGCGGATCCTCGGTCCAGGCAAACCAGGCCTCTGTGAATTCGAAGTCCTTGAACTTGCCCAGAGCGTTAACATGATCCTGATGCTCATGGGTGATCACCACGATATCGATCTTCTTGCCGGTCGCAACGGCAATGTCTTTCACGATGCGATTGGCATCAACCTTCTTGCCTTTTCTGGTAATTTGCGATCCCGGCTTATATCCGCAGTCGATCAGCATATAGACCGGCTTTCCACCGCCTTCACGCGGAAAAGCCAATAGAAAACAGTCACCATGTCCCTGACGGTACATTCTGATCCTGGCGCCTGATTTTGGGGCTGTCATCAAGGGCATTGGTCTTAATCCTCATGCTGGTCGTGCAGGAGGGCAAAAGGTTCATCGCGCATGGTCGTGGATGCCAGCCCCATGGTTGCCGGACTGGTGATCGCGAACTCGTTGAGATTGGGTAGATTGTCGCCTGTAAGATAGCGGCGCATACGCTCCAGTTCACTGTCGGCCACAATGGTGCCGGCCGTCCTCATGACCCAGCGGATTTCCTTGTTTTCCGGGTTGATCAGAAAGGTGCAGCCGGCCCGATAGGTAAAATCGCCATGCTCATCGCGTGACAGAGGCTTTCTCGTGCGATCCATCTTCTTTTGCTTTTCAGGATCCAGATAGCCTCTTCTGCGCTGAAGAACCTCGACAACAAGGAAATTCTGCTCGCCGAATTCATCCGTCTTCAGAACGATCGGGCGCACCGAATGCACTTCGATCGTCGGTTCGTTTTTCCTGTTGCGATAGACCGTGGCGGGTGCCTTGTTGTCGTCAATGACCAGACCGAGCGTGCCGACGACCTCGCGTTCATTGTCCTGCATCAGCCAGCGCCAGATGAAATATCCATTGGCTTTCATCTGCTTCCACAGATCAAAGCGGTCCTGCCGCAGATCCAACGCCTCAAAAGACTTGCGTTTGGTTCGGCTGACATCACGCAGCAGCATTTCATCTGTCCCGCTGCCGTCGGGACCGGCATCCAGAAAACCGTCAAGGCTTTGCTGGGCCATCATACGGCCCTTGGTGCCCACCACCTGAATGGATTCGGCATGAACCGCCTCATTGTCGGCGAGCGCCTTTGCCCGCGCAAAGGCTTCGGCAAACCCCGGCCAGCGCAGACTTTCAATGGACATGCTCCTGGTGCCGTGCGGGTAGATACCCCAGGCACGAAAGCTTTCAACAAAGGCTACACGATAACCGCATTCATCGACCGGATTGATGTCCAGATCGGCGGTGATGATGGCGCGCAGAAAATCGCCGAAGGTTATGTCAACGGGGGGACAATAATCGATTGCACGAATGCACATGCGTAAAATATGCGCCGCAGTTTCGCGCGCTTCTCGGGCCAGGCGGTTGACCAGATCGGGATGGATGTCGCCATCCGGCAGGACACCGGTGCCCTGCGTAGAAATGCGAAAAAGGTCGTCCACCCGTTCGGCATAGACCAGATTGAAAGCCTTGAAAACCGCAGCCACAAGATAGGATCCGCGTTTGTGCGGCTCGGTTTCCCGGTCGAGTGCAAAGGGATCGGGCTCGCGAATTTTCCATTGGCCTGTTTGCCGGTCGCATTGCCCCAGCGCATCACGCAGCGACGAACCATGCCCGGTGGCACGCCCAAATTGTCCGGCCAATTGTGCAAGCATGGTCTCGCTGGAAAGGTCGCCCCGCGTATTGGCAATTTCCCGCTCGAGAATTCCCGCATAGGAAAAGCGCTGAAACAGCGCCACCAGATCGGCGAAGGCTTCGTGGAAGGCATGGACATCCGGGTTGCTTGGCTCGTTGAAGCGCGGATGAATTCCGTCCAGCAGCGCGTGCGTCACCTCATGGGCGATAATATCATGCGAAAGGCAGGTAAAGACGGTCGTGCCGGGCGTGTTCTCGCTGTCTTTGGCCGTCACCGGGAAATAGCCGAAGAGCAAGGATTTCTTGGCCGGACTGTAATAGGCATTGCGCGCTCTGAGGGCATGCGGATAGATCCGCAGCCGCCGCACAAATTGCGCCACATATTTGTCACCGATAACGATGTGATTGGACCAGAAGATCGGCCTGCCAAAAGCCTGAACAAAGCGGTGTATGGTGGCCATGGTCACCGCATAGACCATTTGCTGATGAAACTGCGGATCGGCCTCTGAGGGCGCCAATCCGTCGCTTGCCAGCAAGCGTGGATCATTGAGATCAACCGGCACGTAAAACACCGAACTGGCCGGATCATAGTCGATCACCTCGACATATTCGCCAACAGGGCCCGGCTTGAGGGAGCTTTTCCGTTCCTTGACATCCTCATGTGAAATTGCCTCGATATCGGCGTGGGTGGAACTGGCTGAGACAGCTTTGCCGCCGAGATAGGATTCCCATGGAATATCGATGGTGATTTCATTGATTTCGCGTGTACTGATGCGCGAGGCAAGGCTGGGGTCGACCGAATAGACCCGAAGCCGGCGCGTCAAATTCAGGTCAAAATGTGAACCAAACGTATTCGCAGTCATAAAGAAGCCCTCAATGATTGTTTCAACCACGACCGTTTTCACACGCATAGGATGCCGTATAAACACCCGGAAAACAACCTGAAACCATCCGCGGGCCATAAGACCGAAGCGACTTGCCTTATGGCTGACGTTCCTCATAACGCCCGCGAGCAACAGTTTTCCATCGGCCAGTCCAGTGCAGAGCCGGAAATATCAACGCCCGCATTTTGGACTGCGCGGCGAAGACGTGATAGGATGTGTCTGTAAAACAACGGTTCCTATCGGGCGTTCCATGCCAGACCACGGCTCGGACAACAGCAATAAGGCGATCGAAACTGTCGTGTTGGGGCTTTCCTGTGCCAGCGCTTCGGTGACCTTCAGCATATTGGATGTGCTTGCCTCGGTGGGGCGTGACTGGCAGATGCTGCATGGTCACCCAACGCGCCCACCGGCCTTTCATCCCCGATTGCTTTCCTTTGATGGCGACCCCTATCGCGATCCGAACGGACGCATGATCGTTCCCGATGGCGGGCTTGACGATTGCCCGCATCCCGACCTGATCATCATCACGGATTTCCATATCGATCCCACCGGCCCGCCACCCAATGATTTTGGCCTTTATGCACAATGGGTCCGCTCTGCCCACACACACGGCGCGACGGTGGCATCCGTCTGCTCGGGCGCAATTCTGCTGGCCGAGGCCGGCTTGCTGGACGATACAGACGCCACAACCCATTGGGGCTATTTCGATACGTTCAGACAGCGTTATCCCAAGGTCAAATTGCGACGCGAACGCATATTGGTGCCTTCAGGCGAAGGCCACCGGGTCATCACCGCAGGCGGGGCATCGGCCTGGGCCGATCTGCTGCTGTACCTGATCGGGCATTTTGTCGATCCGGAAGAAGCGCGCCGCATTGCCCGGGTCTATCTGTTGCAAACCCACAATGACGGCCAATTGCATTACGGGTCCCTGATGGCCGGGCGACAGCACGAAGACCGTCTGGTGGCAGACGCGCAAATCTGGCTCGCCGACAATTACACGGCTGCCAATCCGGTCGCCACAATGGCTGAACGCAGCGGTCGCTCCGAACGCAGTTTCCTGCGTCGTTTTCGCCGCGCCACCGGGCAATCGCCGGTGGAATATGTTCAGACATTGCGCATCGAAGAAGCAAAGCAGATGCTGGAAGCCACCGATATGCCAATAGATGACATTGCCCTTGATGTCGGCTATGCGGAAGGCTCGAGTTTTCGCCGCCTGTTTCGCAAACAGGTCGGCATGACGGCATCGGCATATCGCCGGCAAAGGGTTCCGGCTCCCGGTGCCTACAGGAATTGAAGGATTGACGCATGCGGTGGCATTCAGGTTCTACTTTGATGCAATGTCAACGACCGCGCTGTGCACTGTGTAAAAAACAAATCCAAAGGACCCAAAATGCACATTCCCGAACCGACACTTGAACTTTTCTGCAATGTGATTGTCGAGCTTGGCCCGATTCGAGAAATGGGTGAAGGGCGCGGCGGCAAACGACGCATCATCCCGATTCTTGGCGGCAGGGTATCAGGCCCCCATCTGTCGGGAAATATCCTGAATATCGGCGCCGACTGGCAGACCATCTTTGCATCCGGCCTTGCACAACTTGATGCCCGTTACGCCATTGAAACCGATGACGGCGCGTTGATCGAAGTCATCAATTTTGGTCACCGACACGGTCCTGAAGAGGTGATCAAGCGGCTGGCAGCAGGAGAATACTGTCCGCCGGAAGACTATTACATGCGCAGCATGGCCCGTATGGAAACGGGTGATCCGCGTTATGCCTGGATGAACAACATGATATTTTTGGGGACGGGTGCGCGGGAAAAGGCAAGCGTTATTCTGGATTTCTATCTGGTCCGCTGACGGTCTGAATATTTCCTGTTCAAAGGCCGAACCAGCAAAATCTTTTGGCTGTTGCTCCGGTCATGCCTCCGCTTGTTTGACCCAAGTGCTTAAGGTCAATTACAGGTCTCATTGCGCCTCGCCATGGACAAAATCCAACGCGAGCGGCGGACAAGGCGACCACCCTTCACAGCGAACTGCCCGCATTTGCAAATAAGTGCGGGCGGCCTCCAGCGGATTGATTTTCCGCCATCAAAAACTCCCAATTTTCGCGAACCGCCTCGTCTGAAATACAGCGTGAAAAGGATCCCGAGAACTGGATTCACGCTGGGTTCACGGCGTTTCAATAATCTTGCCACTATCCAAGCCGGATGATTGGTTCGAGGCAGAGCCCAAAGTAGCGACGCATCCCGCTTGCATCCTGATTGTCTTCAAGGCGGGGATGAATCATTTTGGTGTCGCTGCTGATCCACGGTGAAGGTACAATGAGCGATATCAAACCAGCACTTGAAGCGGCATTGGGAAAATCGATCGACCAGATCTGTCCTAACAATTTCCACGACCACAAACAGAACCATTGCGCCCACTTTGTCAGCCATATGACGGGTCTGGACTTCTCTTTCAACTGCGCTGACTTCAAGGGCGGCAACAAGCAACCCGGGAATGTCCGCGTGCATGAAATTTTCGCCCGGTGCCCGAAGGTGGGCATGTTCAATGACGCTGACAAATCGCTGACACAACTCGTTTTCGTGACGCGGCAGAACAATGTTGATCTGCCCTCGAAAAAAATGGGCAATATTCCGCAAAAGCACATTGGCATCTACTGCGACGGCAGCATCTATCACTATTCCAACACACCGGACAAAGTGGTGAAATGGTCGCCGCAAAAATTTCTGGATACGTTTCAAGCGGTCTATTCAGGCCATCAGGCGCTTTTTTTCGGCACCATCCCCGGTTCTGATCTGTTGCTGAATATACAGCCGACGGGCACGCCTGTTGTCCGCGGCATTGCGTTCAGTCTGGAAAAACGCAATCGCGACTGGTTTTCCAGGGCGCTGTCGGGAAATCACCAAAACGAATTTCTGGTGGGCCGCGAGGTGAACAATCCATCAAAAAAATATCACGGCATCTATATTCCGGTGAACCAGTACTACGGCGTGAAATATCGGGCCGATGACCATGTCGATCAGATCGACCATTGGGCGCATCTTATCGATGCAACGGCCCATTGCGAAAGTCAGAGCTTCATGAACCTGCCCAATACCTATGACAGGGCCAAATTTACCTTCGGCTTCTATCAGCTTGCCGCACACACGCCTCGGGACAACCTCATCCTGCTTTTCCGCGCCTTCCTCCAACTCCCCAACGCGCGGGATTATTTCCCCGAACTGACAATGCACAATAATCGGCTGCATCGGATAGACAGCGATGGCGGCCTCACCGATCTGGAAGAGGTCTTTGACAATCAACTGCAACTCTTCATGAATTTCCTCAACCCCCGGCGCAAGCTGATTGATGAACAGGAAATATTGCATGTGGCACGGCTTATGCACTGGACCGCGCATGACCCGGACTGCAGAGCGGCCCAGGTGCGGGTATCGGCTGAAATCCTGCAACACAAGATGACCCGGCGTTATCATCCCTGGTATGGTCTGAATGGTCAGGATGATACAATCTGCACGATTATTGCGGATATCCATCATCATGGGCGGGCCAGCAAGGATACGGTGAAAAAGGCCTTGCAGAAGACGGACAGGGAAACGGCGCTGCTGATGGTCAACCACCAAAAATACAAGGAGCGCAATCAAAGGCTCGCTGCGAAGATCCATGTGATGAAGAGCAAAAACGTTCTGGGACACAAGGTCTATGATGCCGCAAACAACGAATTCATCGACAAGTGACGGCAATCATCTGCGCAACAAGAGGTTGCGTTTCAAAGCCCCTGATCTACGATGGCTGGCCTGTTGCCGATCAACTGAATTATCCACGGATGGTTTCGGTTCAGCTAAAAATAACACTGCGCATAAAAGTAATCTCCAGACGACGCATCATGACAGACACTTCAGTCTGGCGCACAGGAATTGGTGATACGACAATGTTTGCTGTTACAACACGTCCACAATTGCTTTTGAAATTTGCTGCCGGTGCGAAACCGCGCAGCCAGAAGGATCAACTCGCGATTGGGTCAACCAATCTCGGCCTGACGCTTGAACCGCTGACCAGACAGGTTGCAGAGCCAGGGTTTTCCATGCGCCGCGCCGGCAGATGGTGGCTTGCGAGCGTGGATATGGGCTCCATGGGCATGGAAGCGCCACCCGTCAACGCCTGGGATCTGTGTCACCAGATTGTCGAAAATGGCGGACAGGTGGGAAATGCAACGATTGAATTTGCCGAACCGGACCTGTCACAGCAATGGATGATGGATGACAGAAGCGCCGCAGGGCTGGGGTTTGGCGGCAGCGATGATCCGCACCGCCCCGATGATCCGCAGAACCCGGCCTATAATACCCTGTCGGATGATGACTGGTTTCGCGACGCGCGCCATTCCCAACTGGATCTGGCCAGACAGGCGAGCGGCAACCCGACTGACCATGAGCGGGTGCGCATTGCCCATTTTGACACCGGCTATGACCCGGCCCATGCAACATTGCCGCGCCACATGGATTTCAACCTGCAACGCAATTTTGTCGATCGTGATCATCCCAATGATGCCCGCGACCGCACCGATGGTTTTTTTACCAATGTGGGGCACGGCACGGGCACTTTGGGTATCCTTGCCGGCAAGGCCTGGCGCACCAGTGGAATTTCGAAACATGACCTGGGCGGCGCGCCCTTTGCCCGGGTGGTGCCGGTCCGAGTGGCCAATTCCGTTGTGCTGTTTCGCACCAGCGCCATTGCCCAGGCCTTTGAATATGTAAACAGTCTTGCAAACAAGCCCTCCAGCCGTATCGATATCGTCACCATGAGCATGGGTGGCCTTGCCAGCCAGGCCTGGGCCGAGGCCATCAACCGCGCCTACGATCTGGGCATCTTCATTGTCAGCGCAGCGGGCAACAATTACGCAAATTTGCCGACCCGGTTTCTGGTCTATCCGGCCCGGTTCAACCGTGTTGTCGGCGCCTGCGGTGTGCAGGCGCGCACCCATGGCGACAGGCTCGATCCCTATGCCGACCTGAGTGCGGATCTGATGGCCGGCAACTATGGGCCTGACAGCCGGGTGGACGAGGCCATGGCAGCCTTTACACCCAATGTCCCCTGGGCGCGTATTCACAGCGGTGACAAGGTTGACCTTGATGGTGGAGGCACCTCTGCGGCAACACCGCAAATCGCAGCGGCGGCGGCGAACTGGATTCAGAAAAACCGCAAGACTCTGGAAAAATATCCACGCAAATGGATGCGCGTCGAAGCCATCCGCCACGCCCTGTTTGGCAGTGCCGGTTCCTGGAGCGGACATGAAGCGGAGGTTCGAAAATATTACGGACGGGGCATTCTGCAGTCCAATGATGCCCTGGGCATTGCCCCGCCGCAAAGCAGCGCCCTGAAGAAAGCCAAGAAGGACAGTGCCTGGTTTGCACTGATCCGCGGCATAGGCGGATTGGGCATTGCCGGTGAGCAGGCAACGCTTTTCGACAACATGCTTGCGCTGGAAATCCAGCAGGCATCGCAGTCATCGGCTGCTCTCGGCGATGCGATTGAAGACATCGCGCAGATCAAGGAACCCGCAAAACGCCTGAATGCTCTGAAGGAAGCCTTGTGTGAGCAGAAGGGACTGTCAAAAGGTGTTCGCAAATGGCTGGACCTGAATGCAAAACCGGCCTCCGTCCCGGCGGCGGCACCCGATCCGGATTCCGACTATTACGCACGCCGCCGCATCGAAAGGGCCAAAAATCCGCCCGTCGACCAGCCGACCATCCGACGCCTGCGGGTATATACCACTGATCCGGCAGCCAATGCATCGACCCGGACCAAACCCCTGGCCCATACCGTCATCAACCTGCCCTGGCGCGATGTCGCGGTCGGACCGGTCAATGAATATTTCGAAATCGTCGACTACGATCCCGCCAGCAAGGCATTTTATGCGCCTGTCGACCTCAACAATTCAAGCCTGCTGGCATCCGATGGTCTGACCCCATCGGAATCGGATCCACGATTTCATCAGCAGATGGTGTTTGCCGTGGCCAGCAAGACCGTGTGCCATTTTGAAGAGGCGCTTGGAAGGCCATCCCTGTGGTCGGCGCGGCACGTGCGGATCGGCAACAGTTTCCATGAACAATTTGTGCAGCGGCTGCGGATTTATCCCCATGCCATGCGCGAAGCCAATGCCTATTACAGCCCGATGAAAAAGGCGCTGTTGTTCGGCTATTTCGCCGAGGCGGAAAACGCACCCGCCGGCATTGCGCCGGGATCGACCGTGTTTTCCTGCCTGTCCTACGACATCATTGCCCATGAGACATCGCACGCGCTGCTGGACGGATTGCATCGGCGTTATGCCGAAACGTCAAATCCGGATTCACGCGCCTTCCATGAGGCCTTCTCCGACCTCGTGGCGCTGTTCCAGCATTTCACCCACGACACGGCCCTGCGAAGCAGCATAGGCAGAACACGGCCGGGCCGTGAATCCTTCGATGCAAACCTCACCGGTCTTGCTCGACAGTTCGGTCTGGCAACAGGCATGCATGGTGCGCTGCGTTCTGCCCTTGGCACCAACGGGAATGGCGATCTCATGACCATTCAAAACACTTCCAGTGAGGCCCATGATCGCGGCGCTGTTCTCGTTGCAGCCATGTTTGATGCCTTTCTGGACATCTATCATCGCCGCAGTGCCGATCTCCTGCGCATTGCCACGCAGGGAAGCGGCATTCTGCCCGATGGCGACATGCATCCGGACCTGGTCAACCGTCTGGCCCGTGAAGCGGCAAAAACCGCCGGGCATCTTTTGCGCATGACGATCAGGGCGCTGGATTATTGTCCGCCGGTCAGCATCACATTGGGTGAATATCTACGGGCTCTGATTACCTCGGACTTCGATCTTGTGCCCGATGACCCCTATGAATACCGCACGGCCATCGTTTTCGCCTTTCGCCAAAGGGGCATCCATCCGCACGGCGTCAAGAGTATTTCAGCCGACAGCCTGAGATGGTATCCGCCGGAAATCGATGAGGCGCTGCAGGAGGAATTGCGCCGTATCTTCCGCGATATGGACAATGTGGTCGGTTTTCGCGACTGGAAACTCGAAACCGAGCGTAGCAAAGCCTTCGAAATCTCCAACAAGGCCGCCAGACATCTGGCAATCGAGCTGCGCGCCCTATTGGAATCACGGCCTTTCGGGGAAGAAGAAGCGGGGCGCCTGGGCTTCACACTGGACACGCGCACCTCAGAAGCGATCCTCGGAAAGACGCGCGAGATAACCCGCTTTGAGGTGCATTCTGTCCGACCTGCAAGACGCGCCACGATGGTGGGCCAGGAACGCCTGGATCTGGTGGTGGAAATTACCCAGAAGTGCAAAGTGCCGGGCGAAGGCGGCTCCTATCGCGGCGGCGCCACCTGGATTGTCGACGCCGAAACCGGGACCATCCGCTATATCATCTACAAACGGGTCTCCAATGGCCGGCGTATCCAGCAGGAACATGATTTCCGTCAGTCGCTGAGGCGTGGCCCGAGCTTCAACTATTATGGTGGCCGTGCAAGCCCATCGGAACCTTTTGCGCTTGTCCACCGGGGACATGGGGAGGATTCATTATGAGCCAGTCCTACAGAGCGCGCATTCGCATGTATCGCCAAGGCATCGGTGATTGCCTGCTGGTTCAATTGCCGCGTGATGACAGTGACCAGCCCTTCCGGATTGTCATCGATTGCGGGGTCGTTTTGGGGACACCTGATGCAACCAACATCATGCATCGCGTCGTTGACAGTCTGCAGCGGGCGACGGGCGGTGACCCGGATACCGAAACGCCCGGAATCATAGATCTTCTGGTGATTACCCATGAGCATTGGGATCACGTTTCGGCATTCAACCAGGTGCCGGACTGGAAAGAGCGGTTTGAGGTCAGGGGAGCCTGGGCAGGCTGGACGGAGAACCCCCGGGATGAGCAGGCCAGGAGCCTCGACAAAGCCAAGAGCATGGCGCTGCGTGCGCTGACAAATGCATCCACCAGCTTTGGCGCCGCCGATACCCAGGAGGCGGCGACTGTCAACGAAATGCTTGCCTTCTTTGGTGTCGGACCGTTGGCCGACCAGGAAGCATTTGGTGTTCGGGCCACCACACGGGACGGTCGCGACAAGGCCCTGACCCTGGCCGGCGACAGGATTGAATATCTCGATCCCGGTGGTGAACCCAGACGCCTGGAAGGCGTCGACAAGGCGCGGGTTTTCATTCTGGGGCCGCCGCGTAACAGGAAGCTTCTGAAAAAGGCGGCACCGACCGGCAGCGCACCCGAGACCTATGGATTTGGCGCGGCCGAAGGCGGCATGATCGGCGTCCTTACGCTGAATGCAGCCTTGCTGGATGGAACCGGCGGCCCGTTTTCACCGGCGTTTGAGATCCCGGCGCTTGAAGCAGAGAATATCGCTTTCTTCCAGGAACATTATCTGAATGCAGAAGAAACTGCCACCTTCGACAATGCAGATGACGGGAATGAAAAGGATGAGCAGGCAGAGGCTGTCAGCAAGATCCTGCGTGACGCAAGCTGGCGAAAAATTGACCATGAATGGGCGGGCGTTGCATCCGATCTTGCCATGAAACTGGATTCGGCAACCAACAATACATCGCTGGCCTTTGCCATCGAACTGGAACCGGACGGAGATGTCCTGTTGTTTCCTGCCGACGCGCAAGTGGGAAACTGGCTTTCCTGGCACGATGTTGAATGGTCCGGGCTGGGCAAGGACAAGCGTGCAAAAGACCTGCTTGCCCGCACCTGTTTCTACAAGGTGGGCCATCACGGCAGCCACAATGCCACCCTGAAGGAAAAGGGCCTGGAAATGATGGAGCATCCCGGCCTGATCGCCATGGTGCCGGTCAACCGCGCGGTTGCGGAAAAGAAAAAATGGACGGAAATGCCGCTGGAAGAATTGATGGAAGCACTGTCGGAAAAGACCAGAGGCCGCCTGCTTTGCGCCGATGACGACAGCTTTCCGAAAAAGCCAAAAGGCGTGAAAAAAGCCGTCTGGGAGGCTTTCACCAAAAAGGTTTCAACAACGGCGCCGGGTGAACCCGAGGACAATTTGTATTTCGAGGTGGAAATCTGACCGACACCGTGATTGGATATGAATGATAATGCGATCGAAGACCAAAGAGAAACGCCGCGCCTTGCTGTCGGGAATGCGCTTTGTATTGGGACGCATTGCAATTCTCTCCGTTGTCGTGCTGGCTTTCCTGTGGCTGACCAACGGACCAGAGGTTGCATCAAAAGGAACCGCAGGTGCCGAACCAATACTTCTGCCAATCGAAGAAGGCCTAAAGGACGAAACCAAGACGATCGATAACTGATAATCTATTTTTGCAGATCATCTGATCGGAACCTTTCCATGTTGATGCCATGACCGACCATCAAATCCTGAAGGGACAATGCATGTGTGGCGCCGTTCGTTATGAAGTGGCGGACGCATTTTCCTATGCGATGAATTGCCATTGTGCCAAATGCCGGCAGACAACCGGCTCGGCCTTCAAACCCATGGGCGGGATCGAGACCGATCAATTGCGGATCGTCGAAGGCCCAGACAATCTTCTCATCTTCGGCAAAGGGCTTGCAAAGGACATTCACTGCAGGACCTGCGGATCGCTGCTCTATTCGCTCGTGCGCGATGGTGAATATGTGCATGTTCCACTGGGAACCCTTGTCGATGATCCGACCATCCGACCGACCCACCACATCTTTGTCGGCTCCAAGGCCCCGTGGTTTGAAATCACCGACAATCTGCCGCAATTTGACGGGTTCGATTGAGGCCTCATCGGAGACATGCTCCAAATGCATGCTGACAGGCCAGCCTGCAGAAAGATCAACGACGCCTGATGACCTATTTGGACCGATTGTGTCCGGTTCGCATCTGACGCGGCCTGACCTGTCCATGGCAGAAGATCTCCATGCGAGCCCCCTCCCGGAATTTCCGCTCGCAAAAGGAGACACCATGTTTGATACATCACGACGAAAATTGTTTGGCGCCGGTCTGCTGGGCGCTGGTGCGGTGCTGAGCGGCGTTGGCCTTCGCGCTTCTGCTTTGGAGCTCAACACCAGGGGCCGGATATTGCTGAACGGCATGCAGGACCTTCCCAAAGGGCTGATCGAGGCCACGCGGTTTCCGCTGATCGATGCCATTCACGGCCGGCGTTCGCGGCGGTTTGCCCGCGGTGCCTCGATCCCGGACGGACCATTGGCCTATACGTCGAAACACAAGCCCGCACCCTTGTCTGAAATGGAACAGATGCTGCTGCTGACGACGGTCGGCGGCAATACCGGCTGGTCAAACCTCATTCCCTATAATCGTTCCTATGTTCCCAAAATGCCCAACTATGCGGGTGCCGCAGGCGGACGGAGCTTTCCATCGGCTGCGGGTTTTCACACGAGCGAGATCTTCTTTACCGACGATCATGGAAGCTATTTTTTTCCGACGCGCGACATGGCGGGCCATGCGACGAAAACCGCAGAGGGGAAAACTGACCTGCAAGCCTATCTGGACACGCACAAGGCCCGCATCATCAAACTGGCCGACGGACGGATGAATACGCCTGCATCACCGCAGCACATGGAAATGCACAATGAATGGTGTGCCAATGTGCCCGGCAGCACGCTGGTCATTCCGGTGGCCGATCTCGCACAGCACATGCTGCTGGTGATGTGCTACCTGGTGCAGAATGGCACCTGCCTCTATGATGACGTGACCGGGCAGTCGATCCCCGGCATGGAGAAATACAAATCCATCGTCGATGTGGAAAACCCCTATCCGCTGTCCTATGTCGAACAATTAGGCCTTACGGAAGTCACGGTGGAACTGTCGACCGCCTGCTATGCCGGCGCCCTGATGCTGCAGGCCATGGGCCTTGGCGGATGGATGTATGAGGGCATCAACCCGTTCAGCGTTCTGGGCGCCAGCGGCGACCCGGACGTGCCCGGCCTCGGCTTTCGCTTCGACATGATACCCGGTCAGCCCCTGCCTCATGTCACCGGCCTTGAGGGCGTTTTCGAAGGCCATTGCCCGCCGCATTTCAAGGATATGCGCGCTGCGGTCGAATCCGTCGTACTGCGCAAGTTCGGCGCCAATGGGCCCTTCAATGCCGCGACCAATGGCCCCTACAGGAACAATGCCACCATTCGCGGCAGCGCGGTGACGATCAGCGAGGCGATGATCGACTGCGTGACGGATATGGCGCAGTATATTCATGACAGGTTCGGCCGCTTCCCGGCGACCGTGCCGGCGATCCACACGCTGATGTACCTGCAGGCCCACCAGCTGGACACGGATTTCTACGACCACCACTTCACATCAGGTGCCTATCTCGACACCCATGCGGCGCATGACAGAAACTGGGGCTGACAGACCAATCCTCGCTGTGGCGGCCTGGCCTCATTTCAGCCGGGCCGCGGCAATACGGGAAAATGAGAACCAGACCAGTGCTTGTTCTTCCGTCTCTTCGATGAAGGGATCCTTGCCATCGAGATAGTCTTCCCGCGATATGTCACTGCCCTGCGTGAGATCTGCTTTCAGCTGTGAATATTCCTGCGCCTTTTGCGGGTGGGCAAGGAGGAAATCGCGAAAAGCCAGATGCCTTGCCACATGCGCTGATCCCTGCTGGAAGATATGAACGTGATGGGTCCGGGGGCCCATCCCATCAAATTTGCGGAAAAACCGTCTTCCTGGAATGCCAAAGGCGCCCATGACTTCGTAGCCAAGCGCATGCATGCGTAATGCGCGCGCGTCGACCTGCTGGAGCAAGGAAACTTCAATCAGGATATCGATGATGGGTTTTGCAAGGATATTGGGGATCGCAGTACTGCCGATGTGATGCAGTTTGGCGGCATTGACACCAAGAGCGGCCTGCAGCGCCGCGGCCTCGACGCCAAAGGCCTGTTTCCAGAGCGGATTATGCGGCACAACGGCATAGGTCATGGATCAATGTTACCAAGAAGCATGATGTTTGCAACGCACTGGCAAATGACATCAGCACCGTCCACGCCGTCGCCGATCGCGTTATTGGGGACTGCCACCAAAACCAAGGCAGCAAATGGATCATGCGTCCGGCATGGCAAGGGATCTGTGCGCGCTGAACCCGGCGATAACACCTGCCGCGGAGGCGAGCGTGGCATTGATCATTGGAGCCGCTGCATCGCCGGCAGCAAATATCCCGGCGATATTTGTCTGGTGCAGCGCATCGACACGAATGAAGGGACCCAGCGGACCGTCATCCACAGCGCAGCCAAGCTGTTGCGCGAGAGACCCGGTCAAATGGCTCCGGGGCGCGACATACAGCGCATCCATCCGAATGGTCTCTCCGTTTTCGAGGCGAACGGCTTCAAGCTCCGGCTCCGGGCCAAGCAGTTCGATGATCGGGCTGCGGACGATCCGGACCTTCCGCGCAGCCAGATCAGCAGCCCCTTGCGGATCGGGCTCAAACGCGCCCTGCGTGAAGTAGGTTGTCGGCCCCCACTCCGGGATCAGTGTCGCCTGATGCACGGACAAGGGATGGCTGGCCAGCACTCCGAGTTGACGATCCGCGAATTCGAAACCGTGGCAATAGGGGCAATGCAAAACGGTCTTGCCCCAGCGCTGCTGCAGGCCGGGTATGGGGAGTAGTTCATCGCTTATTCCCGTTGCCAGAACGATGCGCGCGGCGCGTTCCTGCTGCCCATCAGCCAGCGTCAGCGTAAAGCCGTCCTCATTTTTTTCGGCCTGAACGGCTTCCGCCCGGATCTGTCTGATGGTCGGATAGGCGGCAAGCTGCTGCGATGCCTGACTGATGATATCGGACGGCTTCCTGCCATCGTGGCCAAGAAACCCATGGGTGGCATCGGCAAAACGGTTGCGCGGTCTGCCCGCGTCGATCACCAGAACCGTGCGGCGTGCCCGGGCCAATTGCATGGCTGCGGACTGCCCCGCGAAACTGCCGCCAACGACGATAACATCATGTGTCATGTTCAATTCCTTCCTCTTTCGTACTTTCATATGTTACAAATCATAATCCTGTCAATACACGTAACCCGTCTTGTTACAGAAAAAACGGCAGGCTATACCGGTGGGACCAAACAAGTGAGGACTGATGAGACGCGATAGTCGACTGTCACGCATGCTGCATGTTCTGATCCATATGGATCGACACTACAAACGCGCCACCTCGGACACGATTGCCCAGATGCTCGGAACCAATGCGGTCGTCGTTCGACGCACCATGGCGGGTCTTCGCAAGCAGGGCTATGTCCACTCCGAACAGGGCCATGGGGGCGGATGGGAGCTTGCCCGCGAGCTCACTGACATCAGTCTTTTCGATGTCTATCAGGCCATCGGCGCGCCACCACTCTTCGCCATCGGCCCCTCAGTGGAACAACCTGAGTGCCTCGTCGAACAGGCTGTTGACGCCCGATTGAACGACGCCCTGCAAGAAGCCGAAACACTTCTGCTGGAACGCTTCCGCTCAGTCACAGTTGCCGATATCGCGCAGGACTTTGATGCCTGCTTTGCAGAACATACACATCACACGTAAGGACGAACTGATCCTGATTGCCGATCAGGCGTGTTATGATATGCAGCGCAAACCAACAGGGCTGGCATTCAGCGCGCAGTTCAGGAAATTCGGTCAACCAGAAAGGTGACAGATCCGTGGTCCAGGTTGTCTTTCGAAACGTTATGGGCCAGACGGCATAGGTACCTGGCGACATCAGCCGCCAATTTGGTCATAGGGCGATGAGAAAGTCGTTTTGATGTTCGTCTCGGACCATGTGCCTTGGAACGGTGGTAATTCCAATGCCGCCTTTTACAAGGTTGCACAGGCTGACATGCTGTCTGACGACCGGGGGTGGCAGACCAGCAGTTTCGCAGCGGCGTAAAACGAGCCGGCTTCCACTACACTGCTAACAATGGCCCTGAGCTGATCAATCAATACGCAAGAATATGGAACAAAGAAGTTTGATTGTCCCGATTTATCCATCAATCAAAGCTATGTCGATAACGAGGGCGACAATCAGGTGGCCGTGTCGATGAACCTTACTGATCCGGAGGGGTTCAGGAAATTTAGGCAATCGCAGAAAGCCAGAGCGATTTTTCAAAAACATGGTGTGATCGCCCCTGTCAACATGCTGGTCAGCAGCGCCTCAAGTACCCACTCTCATTGAAAGCACTGCATCAACCGAACGAAGAAACGGAGATTTGGCGCGCGCCACCGCCTTTTTTATATTTCAGTTCCAAATTGCATCCAGTCCTCCACTTCAACATCAGGCACCTGGGTAAAATCGCAGAACAGAAGCTCAAGCATCTCGATATTGAGCGCTCTGACAGCCTGATCTGCGGTCTTCACCCTATGCTTGCGCTCAGACACGCAAGCAACGATGTTCAACCAGTGGCCAATCACCATTCCAACAGGTCACGGCAAGCACCGCAAAACTGTGTCCAGCGGTACCCGCATTGGCAATCGGTCCCAATGGGAGACCGGCCCCTCTCCGCGCCGCAGAAACCTGCGAATAGCGGCCCGGAATGCTATAGGCTGCGCAGTAGGCCACCATCCACCCGCAGGCTCGTACCGGTGATGTAACTCGCTCGGCCTGAACAGAGGAAACAGGCCGCATCGGCAAATTCATGCGGTGCTCCATAACGGCCCATAGGTATCGAGGCGCGAGACGCGGCGGAAACCTCATCGATTGTTGCGTTTGTTCGCTTGGCAGCGGCCGCGTCCAACTGGTCGACACGGGACGTATGGATGCGCCCCGGAATCAGACCGTTAACCGTTACGCCATCGGCCGCGACCTCGGACGCCAGCGTTTTCGCCCAACCTACAAGCGATAGGCGCAAGGTATTGGAGAGACCAAGGTTTGCTATGGGCTGCACGACCCCGGAAGACAGAAGCACAAGTATGCGGCCGAAACGCTGGTCGCGCATGTGCGGCAGAAGCGAAGTGGCTATGCGGATCGGAGCCTCCACCATCGCTCGGAATTGCGGTGCAAGGCTATCGGCATCCAGTGAGGCCATCGGTCCTGGCGGTGGTCCACCGCCATTGAGCACCAGAATATCCGGCAGATCGTCGGCCTTGATCTCCGCAAGAGCAGCATCAACAGCTGCAGGGTCGGCAAGATCAGCCACCAAACTCCTGATGCGTCCTTTTGCGGTCGTTGCGATTGCACTGCGCACCGATTCCAATCGCTCTGAGGAGCGCCCGCTGAGGATTACGTTCGCACCTTCGGCAGCCAGGCTTTCGGCGATGGAGCGGCCCAGTCCGCCCGTGGCGCCCAGCACAAGGGCAGTACGATTTTCAAGTCCAAGATCCATTTTGGTCTCCTATAAGGCTCTACGATTGATAGCGGAATACTTTGTTTCTGCAACGAAGGCACTGATGAGCGGGTGTGGCCGGCCGATTCGTGATGAAAGCTCCGGGTGCCCCTGCATGCCTATATAGAAGCCTTCCTCCGCCTCAATTGCATCAGCGATACCCTGTTCAAAGGTGCCACCGAGCGCAGATACCCTAATACCCCGCGAAGCAAGACCTTCGTGCAATGACGGCGTCAATCTGAAGCGGTGATTGCAGGCAATCAGCAGTTCGTCACCAAGAATGCGCGCCATACGGCTCTCTGCAACAGGTCTGGTCACACGCCAACCAAGCCTGTATTCACCTGTTTCAATTCGGACGAAGCTGTGGCGGACGGCATCAGCGGCCACCTCCTCCATGTCGGTGTTTTCCCACTCGGGAAGCTCGCGAGCCACCGCTGTGGACATGCTTTGCATGCCCAAACACAGACCAAGCGTTGGCCTTGCCTCGGCCCGCGCCAAACGCGCCAGTTCGATCTGGCCCTTGACTGCGGACATTTGCGAACCTCCCGGCAGCAGCAAGCCGTCAATGCCCTGCAATGGAGCAGATGCTATCTGGCGCGGATCAATAAAACGAACCATGCTGCCGGGCGCTTGCGCATCGATTGCATCAGCAAGTGCAGCCAGCGGCGCGGGGCACGTTTCGAAAAACTGATGTGCAGGCCCCGCAATTGCGAAAACGAGTGGTGTTGACACTGGATGTTCGGTTGGCTTTTCCAGCCTGACCCGTCCAAACTCATCATACCAGCCAATCGTGTTGTTATTCTCGTCTCTGAAACGATTGCCGTCGAGGACAACAGTCCGATGTACGTCCCCTGAGTTGACAAGATTCCTGATCATGTCTGGATCGGCCATAAAGGCCGGATGCAGAGGTATGATGGCATCTGCCCCGTCTTCAAGCATCTCGAGTGGGAGGGCCGGTTGGCCGGTCAGCCGATCCACCCAAATCAAGCCGCTGGGAGCAAGCATTTGCTCGCCTGCTACATGCTGTGCGGCATCGGGATGGCGGTGAAAATCAAAGCGCGCATCCGGCCAATAAACACGCATACCCTCGCGCGCTGCAATGAGTGCTGCTGCCGCGCCGAACAAAGCAGGCTGCTCTATCTCATGCTGAACAATGATGGTGTGAGCCACATGCTTTCCTTAGGTCGTGAACCCCTCAGGATTGCACACTATTTCATATTTATACAATCATATGCGGTTATTTCAAATGATTTTTTCAGAAAAAAATTTGAAATGGAAGATAATAATTGTATTATTTTTACAAACTTGGACAATATGAAATTCAATAGAGGGCTTCCGTATGCATACCAAACTATCGCCACGTATGGCCGTCGTCGGAGTTTCCCCGACAGCGGAAATTTCGAACAAGCTGCGCACAATCGCAGCGCGCGGTGCAGATGTCATAAATCTGGGAGAAGGCGAACTGGATTTCCCCACACCCGCCCATATTTGCGAAGCGGGAATTGCGGCCATACGCACTGGCGACACAAAATACACGGCCGTCTCCGGGACTGCCGCCCTGAAGGCTGCGATCGCGCGGAAGTTCAAGCGAGAGAACGGCCTCCACTACAAGCCCTCTGAAATCATTGCAGGCACTGGAGCCAAGCAATTGATTTTCAATGCACTCCTCGCCACCCTCGATGAAGGCGACGAGGTGATCGTGCCGGCCCCCTACTGGGTGAGTTATCCGGATATGATCCGCCTTGCGGGAGCCGAACCCGTTGTCGTCCCATGCAAGGCGGAAGATGGTTGGAAATTGACGCCGGCAGATCTTGCAAGGGCCCTCACCTCGCGCACCCGGTGGGTGATCCTGAATTCGCCTAACAATCCGACCGGCGCGGTCTACACCCTCACCGAACTCGCGGAACTGGAGCGTGTGCTCGTCGATCACGATGCGATGGTTTTGGCCGACGACATCTACGAACACATCGTTCATGATGGCAGCTTTTCAGCGCCTGCGGCAGCCATGCCCTCACTATTTGACCGCATCCTCACAGTCAACGGCGTTTCAAAAGGCTACTCGATGACCGGATGGAGGCTCGGCTATGCTGGTGGACCGGAATGGCTGATCGACGCAATGGATATCCTTCAATCCCAGAGCACATCCAACCCCTCATCCATTTCACAGGCGGCCTCCATTGCAGCGCTCGACGGCGACATGTCGTTTCTGGCAGACTGGAAGCAACAACTCTCTGCACGCCGCGAACAGGTGCTGACTGCCGTTGCGGCAATCCCCGGATTTACCGCGATTCCCACGCCTGGTGCCTTCTATGTCTTTGTGAACTGCACCGGTCTTTTCGGTCGACGAACGCCGGCTGGGGTGATGCTTTCATCTGATCTGGATGTGGCAAACTACATTCTGGAAACATCTCATGTCGGCATGGTGCACGGTTCAGCATTCGGAATGCCAGGACACCTTCGCATTGCTTACGCTATCGATGACGCCAGGCTGGCAGAGGCCCTTTCCCGGATGACGGAAACAATAGCAAAGCTGGCGTAACAACCAATTTGCGAAAGTCAGCGGCCTCCACCTGATGTAGAGGTACCGTGACATGCAAATAGCCCCGCCCAAGTCCTGGGCGGGGCTATTGGCCCAAATTCATTTAGTCTGCCAGTTTGAAGCCGGCCCGTGTATCTTCTGAAAGCCCCTCAAGAACAGCCCGCAGCTTCGACTGCGCCGCCCCGGGGATATCGCGCAAAGGCAGGCGGACCGAACCTCCGTCAAAGCCGCGCATGTTCATTGCCGCCTTGACCAGTTGCGGTTGGCCGTGGATGCGTGCCAGGGAGCGAAAATCGTACCATAGAGCATGCAGTTCGCGTGCCGTACGTGCATCGCCCTGCTCAAGGGCTCTATATGTGGCGAGGATGAGTTCTGGCAGTGCTCCACTATTGGTCGAAGAAAATCCGTCAAAACCAGCCATGACAGGTCCGAGAAAGGCCAAATCCGAGGCGCAGAAGGTCTTTACGCGACCCCGCATGTCATGGGCAATGCGGTCAATTGCGGTTGGGTTGAGGTCTCCCTGCTTCAAGCCGACCATTCCATCAATGTCAGCAAGGCGATCGATCAAAGCGGGCGAAAGCGTGATGCCAATGCCCGGCGCATTATAGATTATGATTCCGGTCTTCGACAGCGGCGCTACGTCACGGAAGAAGTCGACGATCTGTTCATCGGTAATTTCCGAAACGTAAGGCGCTGTGACCATCGGCACGCCCCCCAGATCGCCCGCAAGCCTGGTCAATTCACTGACATCTCTTGGATCAGCCCCGGCAGAGCAAAGCATTGCAGGAATGCGATCCCCGATCACGTCCATTACATGGGTAAAGACATCAGCGCGTTCCGCAACGTTCATGGTTGGGAATTCGCCATAGGTACCGCCGATCAAGACTCCGTCATAACCAGCCGAAATCACGCGTTCCACGTTGCGGGCAAGCCCCGCTTTATCCAATGCACCATCCTTGGCAAAAGGGGTCATGGTAATATTGAAAATTCCCTTTAACCGCGCGCTCGTCTCTTCTCTATCCTTCATCTTTTTCTCCTTATTGTTTGTTGATTCACGCAGCGACGCGGGTGAGTTCACGCGGCACGGAACCGAGCTGTCGCCAACCCGTTTCCGTGATGACGATTGTTTCCGAAACGCCGACCGTGAATTTGCCGTAAATCCGAAGTGCTGGCGGCAAATGAAAGGTCATGCCGGGTTGCAGTTCTGTTTTCACTCCGGCGTTGAGCGAGAGAATCGCACCTTCCCCCCAGTCCGGTGCAAAAGAAATGCCGACCGAATAGCCGAGGCGTTTGCGGAAATTTTCTGTGTAGCCAGCCGCGTCGATGACCTTCTGGCAGGCCATATGCGGCACCTCACAGGCGACGCCGGGCCGTATCTCGGCAAGCGAGGCTGCAAGCGCATCCTGGCACGCCTTCATCATGTCTTCGGCTTCTTGTGGCACCGGACCCACCCATGCCGAACGCATCAGTGCGGCATGATAGCGGTCATGGACACCTGCCATCTCCAGGAAAGCGGGATCGTTGTCTGAAAGCGGGGTGCGCCTCCATGTGCCGTGGGGCACACCCGTGCGGCGCCCCGTCGAGACAAGCGGCTCCATACCCATATATTCCGAGCCGGCACGGATGGCAGCTTCCATCATTGCTGCCACGAGATCGTTGTCAGAGGCTCCCGAACGAACGGCAGCCAGACCTGCCCGCATTCCTGAATCGACGTAGGATGCGGCGATTTCGAGCTTTTCAACCTCTTGAGGCGATTTGATCGCACGCAGAGCTTCTATGATGCCCGCACCGTCATGGATCTCACCCAATGTCGATTGCAATGTCTCATAGACCGCGATCGGCAAAAACCAGCCACGTTTGTCGATTGCCACTCGTTTTCCTGACAGTCCCTTGCGCGCAATAACCTTGGTCAGAAAGCTGATTGGTTCCTGGTGGTCCTGATAGATCTCGGCGTCCGCAATGAAGGTATTGGCGATGAAATTGAAATATTCGAGCTGTCGAATGACAAACACAGGGTCGCCCTGAGCCGATAGCACCAGCGCCTGAAACGTATAGTAGCCCGGCGTTTGCTGGCCGGTCAGATAGAAGATGTTTTCCGGCCCCGTGATGATCAGTGCATCCAGCCCGGCGCGCTCCAGACCGGCGCGCGCGTGGGCCTGACGCTTTTCGTATTCTTCTTTGGGAAAGGCCGATTCCTGCCCCTGCACAACACCTTCAGCGTTCATTTCATTCTCCCAGGCAAATGGGCGCGGAAGGCGCCCGAAAATCTACACCCAATCCAGGGGCATGACGAACCGCCACGCGTCCGCCTGAATAGGTCAGTCCCTCGGCAGGATCATCGAGAAGTCCATCTGCACCATAAAGCTCGGCGTGCAAGGGGCGGACGGCGACGGCGAGATGGAGCGCAGCAGATGTGGCAACAGCGCTCTCGTTCATCTGGCCAATCATAAAGGGGATTTTTGCTGCCTGCAGTTGACGAACTGCAGCAAGGGCCGGGGTCAGTCCGCCCAGTTTTATCAGTTTGAGGTGCCCCTGAAGCTTCCCCGAGGCCGTATCACAGCGCGCAATCAACGCGTTCAAATCGGCCGGGGTGGCGAGGCTCTCGTCCAGCATCAATGGCATTGGTGCAGACATAGCAAGGCGTGTCAGCGCATCCCAATCGCCGGGCGCAATTGGTTGCTCTACATAAGCAAGGTCGAACGGAGCCAGCGCGGCAAGGCGCAATTGGGCGTCGGCGAGCGCCCACGCACCGTTGGCATCAGCGGCAAGCTTCACGTCTGCGCCATAAACGGCGCGGATGCGTGCATGGCGCGCGCAATCATCCTCAATGTCCTGTCCCACACGCAGTTTGAGATCACGGAATCCGCGGGAAACATAGTTGGCCACTTGATCATCAAACGCCGCATCCGTCGATAGAAACAGCGTTTGATTGGTGGGGTATGAGAGTTCATGCGTTTCGCCGGAGAGCAAATGAGCCAGTGGCAAGCCGACGCGTTTGGCATGCAAATCCCAAAGGGCAATATCAAAAAGCATCCGCACCGGCGCAGGTAGACCGCTTGCCTGCACACTTGCGCGCAATTCGTCGGTCGGCGCCTCCCAGTCAAATGCCCGCATGCCCCAACGCACACGTTCCAGCAAATATTCAGGTTCATATCCATTCAGATAGGCGCAATTGATACGGACCTCTCCGAACGCCTGATGAAAACCGTCGTCGATAACGAGATGCAGCGTGTCCAGCCCGCCAATCGGTCCGGAACTCGACGTATGCACGGTCAACCCGGCATAACACAGGTTGTTGCGGTAGAGACGCAGTTCCATGTCTTAACCCTTGAATACACGCCGGGCGATATCAGCGTAGATTGCTGCGCTGGTAACAAACTCATCCGTCGGCACAAATTCATCCGGACGATGGGCGACACGAATATCACCCGCACCAATCACCACGCCCTGCGCGCCGGCCTCGATGAAATGCACCAGATCACAGGCGCCCTGAAAGCCGAATGGACCGGGTTTGGCCACGCCCGCCGCTGCGCAAGCCGATAGCGCCGCCTGCACCACTGCGGCCGATACTGGCGTATCCGTCGCCCCGCCCGTCGTTGCGTGATAGCCAATGATTTCGGCGCGAATACCGTGATTTTTTTGTGCATCAACCAGAAGTGTTCGGATTTCCGCTTCTGCGCTGGCGTCGGTTTCGCCGGGAATCAGGCGTCGGTCGAGCAGCAATTCGCAATCTGCAGGAATGACATTGTCGGCATGCCCGCCGTTGATGCGGGTGACTGTCAGGCTGGGACTTCCGACAAGAGGATGGGTGCGACGGGACAATTCCTCGGCATGGAAAGCGGCCACCAGCGGCATCAACGCGCCCGCGCGATAAACGGCATTCTCCCCGAGATGCGGACTGCCTGAATGTGCCGCCTTGCCCGATACACGGACAACCGGCCGGAACGAACCCTTATGCGCGGAAAAACACGCATTGCCGGTGGGTTCTCCAACAACGACCGCGTCGATCTTTGGTTTGGAAGCAGCGTAATGGCGCGCTCCTGCGCTCGCCACTTCCTCATCACCGGTAAATACGGCCAGCAATGTTCCCGACCATTCTTGCCGTTGGGTGACCAACATGCGCACCGCTTCGATCATGGCAGCCAGAGGTCCCTTGCAATCGCAACTGCCGCGCCCGTAGAGCAACCCTTCACGTTCGTTCAAAATGAAAGCATCCGTCGTCCAACCGTCGCCGGCTGGCACGGTGTCCATGTGGGTGTTGAACGCGAAGACCGGGCCAGGCCCATTGGCCAGCCGTGCCTCTACATTAAATCGCCGCGGCGCATATTCAATCAAGGCAATTTCAAACCCCAGGGGCGCGAGCGCCTCGCGAATCCAGAGAGCAACCTCGCCCTCACCGCCGGGCGGATTTTCAGAATTAATCGCGACGAGCTCGGCAAGCTCACGCTTCATGCGATGGGCGTCAGGGTGAAAATTCATTTTGGATTTCCCGTTGGCGGAATGCAGTTCAATGCAGGATCTGATCGAGGAATTTCCGGACGCGTTCCGTGGCTTCACCACTGAAGAAGACATCGCTTGAGGTATTCTCGATGATGCAGCCCTCTTCCATGAATATGATCCTGTCTGCGGCTTTGCGCGCAAAACCCATTTCGTGAGTGACGCAAACCGAGGTCATTCCATCGGCGGACAGTTCGGCCATGACGTCAAGCACTTCGCGGATCATCTCCGGGTCAAGCGCCGAGGTTGGTTCGTCATAGAGCATGAGCTTTGGCTTCATCGCCAAAGCGCGCGCAATTGCCACGCGCTGCTGTTGCCCACCAGAAAGCTCTTCGGGAAGATGATCGGCTCGATCCGGCATGTGAACCTTGTCCAATAGATCGACCGCCAGATCGTGCGCATCCAGTCGCGAATAACCGAGCACCCGCATAGGTGCCAGCATAATGTTCTCGATCGCGTTGAGATGTTGGAAAAGTTCAAAATTCTGGAACACCATGCCAATCTGCGCACGTAATTTGTGGGCATTGCGAAGATCGGCGCTGACTTCATTTCCTTCGAAGCGAATCGATCCTTTGCTCGGCGGATTCAGGAGATTGATACAGCGCAGAAGCGTCGATTTACCGGACCCCGAAGGGCCAATCAGAACGACGGTCTCCCCCTTCTCCACGGAGAATGAGCAGTTCTTCAACACATGCAAGTGGTCGAAATATTTGTGGACACCCTTGACGTCCAGAAAGGGGGAACTGGTCATCGGTTGTCCTCGGTTCCATTGGCAGCGGGCTTAAACAGGATGGCAAGAATGGAGGGTTTTTTCTGGCGTTTGCGCATTGGCTCCAGAGAACGCTCCATCCAGTATTGGCCGGCCATGAAGATGGTTGTCAGCGCCAGATAATAGATGCCGGCAGCGCTGAGAGCCTCGAAATAGCGGAAGGTGGCGGACGCCGTCTGATTGGCAATCAGCAGCAATTCTTCCACTGCGATCACCGATACCAGCGCAGATGTCTTGAGCATGCCGATGGTCTGATTTCCAATCGGCGGCAGCATGATGCGCGCTGCTTGCGGCATCACGATATACCGCATCACTGTCAGCTTCGTCATGCCGAGAGCCAGACCGGCGGTGCGCTGGCCGCTTTTGATGGCCTGCAGGCCTGAACGGATGATCTCGGCCATATAGGCACCTTCGTTCAACGAAAGCGCGATAACGCCCGACGCGAAAGCCGACAGCCGAATACCGAAGGACGGCAGCACATTGTAGATGAAAATGATCTGAAACAAGACCGGCGTGCCGCGGAACAGCCATAGATAAAACATCGCAATCCATTGGATCGGCGGAAATTTCACCTGATTGATCAGGGCGACGACCAGGCCGGCCAGAAGGCCAAAGACGAGTGAACTGACCGTAATCAGCAGCGTCATCACCGCACCATGAAAGAATGTCGGCGAGAGGAGATATTGCAGGACCAATTCAAATGACATCAATCAGCGTTCCCTGTTTTGGAGCGAGCCTCATACGACCGGATAGTTGCGGACCCAGGCTCCGGAGGACGCGGGCGCGTCCTCCGGCAAGGGTATGGTATTAGTCGAACAGGGAAACCGACTCCGGGAATTTCCATTTCGCGATCAACGCTTTGTAGGACCCATCGTCAACCATCGCCTGGATTGCAGCGGCAAGGGCCGCCTGCAGTTCCGTCGATCCCTTCGGAGTTGCAATACCGATCTGAGTGTTCATCTCAAAGGGCTCACCGGCAATCTCGAAAATGCCACCCGTCTTCTCCAATGCCATGACTGCGCCCGGGGTGCTTTCATAGTTCGCGTCGGCACGACCCTGGCTCAGCGACAGCGCGCTGTCCTGCGCAGTGGGAAGCGTAAGCACCTTCACTTCGCCGAGACCGGCGGCTACGCAGCGATCGTTATCAGCGCGCGCCTGGCTTTCCGAAATGCCGCCCAGAGTCACGGCAATGGTCATGCCGCAGATCGAGTCGTCACGCCCGGTGATCCCCTTGGGGTTGCCGGCCTGTACCAGAACATTGTTGCCGATTTTCAGATAGGGGACGAACTCGACCTGCTCGGAGCGGGTCGGATTGATGTACATGGCGGAGTTGATGATATCGATGCGGCCTCCCTGCAAAGCCGGAATAAGCCCCTTGAACTCCATGTTCATGGCCAGGAGTTCGATTTCTAGCTTTTCAGAAATCGCCTGAATGAAGTCGATATCAAAGCCAGTCAGCTCGCCTTCATTGACATATTCGAAGGGCGCGAAGCTTGCAGCGACGCCGTAGGTTAACTTGCCGGGCTCGACGAGCTTTACACCGTCAAGCGATTGAGCTGCCGCAGGGCCGGAAGCAGCAAAGACCGAAAGCGGCATGGCTACGAGCAGAAGACTACGAAGAATGTTGTTCATTTTGAGTTCCCCTATGTTGCAGATCTTGTCTTTCATTGTTTTTATTTCGCAAAAATGTACAATCACAACAGCAACACGTCAACCCACATTGACGCGCAGAGGCGTTTTTTGCGATAAGCATCATAACATCTTGTAATAATAAGGATAAATAAAAATTTGGCGTCCACTTTTGTTTGAGCTATCATGAACACGAACGCATACAAGGAGAGGAAATGTTTGAATTTTTGAAGATTGCCTGTATAATAGGCATACATCGCCTGTATTTTGGGCAATTCTCAATACAATATTTGTAATTATGGACAACAACCCTCGCCAAAGCCGTTACCTCCTCGCCAATCGAATCATCGAGCTGGCGCGTGCGTCGCGTTTCCAAGCCAATTTTCATCTTCGCGAGCAACATCTCGCTGACATGCTCCAGGTCTCTCGCACCCCGATCCGCGCCGCATTAATGTTGCTTGAGGAGCGTGGCATCGTTGAAGCTCGCAAAAACAAAGGCTTCATCATGAAGCTTGGCGCGGAAGAGCTGGAGCAGGCCGAAGTTGAAGTTCCGAACTCGCCGCAGCAAGATCTTTACGCGCGAATCGTCGAAGATAGATTGGCGCAACGACTTGCTGAAACAGTTGGGCAGGCCGAGTTATCCCATCGATACAGCGTCGACCGCATTACCATGCAGAAAACGCTTCTGGCGCTGGCTTCTGATGGTTTGGTTATTCGTGGACCTGGTCGTAACTGGATCTTCCAGCCAACGCTTGATAACAAGATCGCATTGAATGCAAGCTACGAATTCCGAATGTTGATTGAACCAGCCGGAATTTTGATGGAAGACTTCACCATTGCCCCGTCAACCATTGAGCAAATCCGTCTGGAGCACCTGAATCTGTTGGCGCGGCCGGATTTCAACAGTCTGCCGGCGCGACAATTGTTCAATCTCGATGCCAATTTCCATGAAGTCATCGCCGAGTGCACTGGCAACACATTTGTTATCCAGTCGATTCAACACCAAAACCGGCTCCGACGTTTGCTGGAATTTGCCAGCTACAGTAACAGTCGCCGTATCCGTGAATGGTGCCAGGAGCACCTGCGAATCCTGACCGCTCTGCAGGAGGGCGACCGCACGCATGCGTCAGAGTTGATGAAAGCGCACCTCGATAGCGCCCGTCACAGCGTTGCACGATCAAAGCAAAAGACGTGAACTGATTAGCGAATATCAGCTGAAGCAGTTCTGCACCTTCTGAAGAGAGCCAGGAAGTCCAGCACTGGTGACAGGATCCACCCGACGCAGGTCACGACGAGGATGTTTGCATCTGGTGGACCGGAATTGGGCAATGCGTCAGGTGCTGTCCTGGTGGCTCTCACACACTTTAGAGCCTGTCAATCAACCGATAAGCCAAAGCCCCCAATCCTCAAATCACTCTGACGTCCATCTTCAGACAACAACGGACTCCCTCACAGGAAAGCGCTGGATCGAACGAGAGGCGTTTACCTCTGAACCAATGCGCCGGGTCCAATCGTCGCGGGCGCATTGTTGAGTTTTTCGATTGCAAATCCGGCCGCGGCCTTGTAACCGGCCATGAAGGCGGTCCGTTCCTCCGGTGCGATGACATCATCGATGTTTTCGAACGTGCCGCCGCAGCGTTCATCGACCATGTTGAGCAGTCCGAAGGGACCGGCACCCCGGTTGCGCAATATCAGTTCCGATATGGGGCCGCAAAGTGCATCGTCGTAGGCTGCCAGCGCATCTGCGTTCACGCCTTGATTGACAAATTTTGCACCGAGGACCCGGGCGTCCATGATCGCCTGGCTGGCGCCGTTCGACCCGGTCGGATACATGGCATGGGCTGCATCGCCCAGCAAGGCGACGGGACCATCGCGCCAGGTGGAAACCGGATCGCGGTCGATCATCGGATTTTCATAGGCGATGTCCGCGCCACGCAAGAGAGCCGGCACATCCAGCCAATCGTATTTCCAATCCTCGAAATGATGGATGAAGGCGTCGATTTCCACCGGCTTGAACCAGCCGGAATCGCGCGCGCCCGGATCATCAACCGTCACTTCGGCGATCCAGTTGATCAAGGCAAGACCATCGGGATCAGGGTGAGAAATCGGATAGATCACCATCCGCTGCCGGTGGGTGCCCAGCCCAATGAAGGATGATCCGGTGCGAATGGGTCTGGCGCGCGTGGTGCCGCGCCACATCAGCGCTCCGCCCCAATGGATGGGCGGTTGATCCGCATGCATTTGCGCCCGAACGGCAGAGTGGATGCCGTCGGCGCCAACCAGCAATGTGCCAGTCACGTGATGCGTCTGGCCATCCTGGGACTCGACAATGGCGGTGACCGTGCCGTCATCATTCTTCTCATACCCCGTCACCCGTGCGCCCAGCCGGACGGCATCGCTACCGGCACGCTCAATAAGTTTGCGGTAGAGCAGCATGTGGAACTGGCCGCGGTGCATGGCGTATTGCGGCCATTTGTACCCGGCCTCAAGGCCACGTGTTTCGGAATAGATATCCTGGCCATTCATGCCCACCAATGCCCATTCGAGCGCCGGCAGGCCCACCTGATCCAACTCATCCCTGCCGATGCCCAGGTCGAGCAATTCTCTTACCGCGTTCGGCTGGATATTGATGCCGACACCAAGCGGACGCATTTGCCTGACCGATTCAAAAACGATCGGGCGAACGCCGATCTGGTGTAGCGTCAGAGCCAAAGCAAGGCCACCAATCCCGCCACCGGCGATCAGCACTGTCGGTTCATTCATGGCAATTGTCTCTTCAAAGTGGCTGGGTCAATGATGGGCGTCCCGGATAAAACCCGAATCCGCGATTGAGGTCAATGCGCACCAGGCGCACCTGACAAGCGTTGAGGACCAGCCCCTAAAGGCATTTACCCGCAGCGCTTAGAGACATGCCGATTTCATTTGGACAATTTCTTTATTTGCTCAGACAGACCTGACGATTTGAGGCTTTGCTCATTGCAAGCGATCTGCTTGTCCGTCATTCCGGCTTTTTGAAATTCCATTGATGCCTTTGTCTTGCTGGGAATAATGTCGCCAACACCCTCTTTCATGGATGTATTGAAGGCTTGAATCGTGCCTTGAGAAAGAGATTCAAAGGCTTCTTTGACCGTACAGGCACAACTTTCACTCATCGATCTCAACTGATATGGGTCCAACTGTTCCAACTGGCTCGGCGTGTACAAATTCGGCATCCATTTCTTCTGTTTTTGGTTCTGACTTGCTATGCAGGTGGCAAACAGATCCACGCGGCTGACGTGAACAGCGTCGGCATAGGCGGCGGGGGCAGACAGGAGAACGAGCAATAGGGCGGGTATGGTATATTTCATTGTGAAATGGTTCCTGTATTTGAAAATCCAGCAAACCCCAGGTTCCAAAAGAACGCAGGGCCAACACAATCGCCCTGCTGTCGCACATAGGCAAAACAATAATTCTGCAACCTAACGCCATGGCCTGCGATCAGCAAGACGCGTCAATCTGATTCTCCGCCGAGCGGGTGCAATCCCATTTGGGGATATGCAACGTCACTTTTGCAACCGTAAAGTACCCAATAGTCGATAAAAACAAAGACTTGCCGATGTCTGAAGGTCTCTTCATGGCTGGTGACAGGCAGGCCAAGTTTACCTACCCCAGGACCGTCGCAATTTGTGGGACTTGGCAATTCTGTTGGTATGGGAATGCGCTGGCACATTTAGGCAGGATATCAGGGACGCAAGGGAAATCGACCCTGGAATCGCTGTTGATCTGCCTTCCTCTGCCCGCGCATGAACCGCACAATGGGGCGGATTTCCGGTCGCGTCGGTGATCACACCGACGCGCATGGATGCATGTCCGCAAGCTCCGAAAAGGCAACAAGCTATCAAAGATTTCGCAAAGATGGCCGTTGAACTGATGGTGTGCCTCGTTGGATCAGGAATGCCGCCCCTTGCCGTGAACATAAAAAAATTCCGAGGGGTCAGCGTGGCTCCCACGTTCTCCCTTACGCTCCTCAGAGGTGCGGGACGCCGTGCCTCGCACCGGGCTGAAAATCAGGCCATCATCTCAATTGGCGCTTGTTCCATTCGTTCTGCGCCACCACACAATGGCAGCGGCCGCGACGATAGCCAGTTCGGCTGCGAAGGTCCAGTGAAAGATAAAATTCCAGACCCACCAGCCAAAGCGGGCGGGCACCTCAATGAGGTTGAGATGCACATCAGAGAATGGTCTCAGCCAATAGATCTCCGCTGCAAAACTGTCCAGCAACAGGTGAAGCAACACACTGACCAGGGCCACCACAATGTAAGACCGCATTTCCTTAAGGCCCGCGATCCATGCGATGAACCACGCGGCCAAAGCAAGCGAGATCCAGAACAATGGCATGTGAAAGAGATATTCGTGGTGTACGGTCTGCCGATTGTCGACCAGATAGAACCAGAGCAAATCAAAGTCGGGTAAAACGGAGCAGAGCAGTCCAACAGCGAGCAGGCCGCGTCGGTTTTCCTGTTTTCGGACGAGCAGGTTTGTAGCCAGATAGCCAGCTGGAATGTGAGCAATAAACATGCGCGATTTCAACCTTTCGCCAGCCTAAATGTCAAAAGCAATAATTGTGCATTTTTTCAGGATGAAGGTTTTACGCAGTTCCCCGTATGGTTTTCTGCCCGCTTCTGTGTGGCGGAACGTGCGCGATGATCCGCGAACCGAGCCAGCGTCCAAGCTGGCAAATTATTCCCGGCAGATGACAAATAGGTCTGGCAAAGGCATTTAAAAAATGCACAAATATCCAAAGATATTGAACGGGAGGATACGATGCGTTTTTTCATATTTGCTGTGGCTTGTCTTGTTGCAACGACGGCATGGGCAGGCCAAATCCCCTATCACCCCAAAACCACGCTAAAGGTCGGCCAGACTGTCATACTCAAGGGTGTCAGAACCAAATGCGATGGAAAGCGCGCACCCGGTTTCTTCAGCTTGAGATCGAAGTTTCCCAGTGTAAAGATCGGTGTTTTCAAGGATGGCGGCAAAGGGACAGTCAACAGCAAGTCCTGCAACAAGGAAGTCCCGGCACGGGCTATTCTTTTCAAAGCGACAAAAAAGGGAAAAGAAAAATTCCAGCTTTATGGTGACACATTTGTTGTCACGGTGAAGTAAACTTACCCAGGGGTGTTACGTCAGCTTTGCTGGATAAGGCTGTATTTTCCAGCGTCATTCATGAGGTGCTGATTTCTAGTGGATTGATTCCAACATTTGGTGCCCTCTTTTGACGGCGGCGATGATTT
>JARGOX010000005.1 GCA_029233925.1 Rhizobiaceae bacterium | reverse complement strand
GAGCACAACCTTGCCAAGGTTGGGGTCGGGCGTTCGAATCGCCTCGCCCGCTCCAGTTTTCTTTATAATTCAATGGTTTACATGAGTGCTCATTGCAATTATGTGACCATGTACTTTAGCTGAATGTGCGATCACACGGCTAGCACAGAGAATTCAGTATCAATGATTTCAAGCGTGTGGGATTTCGAAATTCGCTGCGTCAGCACACCGCTGGTACGAAGCTGCAGCGTTTTTTCCAAGGGTGCGATCTTCGAGAACCCGAATGATTCCAGCAGCATAGCCGCGAATCAAAAGTGACGACCGCCAGTATCTGACCCACCAACGTGAAACCGGACCTTCCTGCCGTTCACATCAGGTTCCTGGGTATCATCTCCCGGGTGCAACAGCAAACTATGCGCAGATTCGGGATTCTATGAACTTGTATTGAACGCAATTTGGCATGTCTCTGGCGAAACATCTTATACAAGCAGGCGGCGAATGATCTCGACACTTGCGCTACAACCCTTATCTTCCAAATCAAAAATGGACCAGAGGGAAGCCTGCCATGCGTGACCCACGTTTTGATGTTCTTTTTGAACCGGTCAAAATCGGACCTGTGACAACCCGCAACCGGTTTTATCAGGTGCCGCATTGTACCGGTATGGGGCATCGCTATCCGCAGGCCGAGGCGCGGTTGCGCGGTATCAAAGCCGAAGGGGGTTGGGGCGTTGTTTCAACACAGGAAACCGAAATTCACCCGACATCTGATCTGACGCCATCGAATCAGGCGCGGTTATGGAGTGTCGATGATATTCCGGCGCTGCGTCTGGTGACAGATGCGGTACACGAACATGGCAGCCTTGCAGCGATCCAGCTGGCTCACAATGGGCTGCATACCGCCAACCGGTATAGCCGACTAATACCGATTGCACCGTCATCGGCGCTGGTGGATGTCGACGACCCTGTTCAAGCGCGCGCAATGGACAAGGCTGACATCGCTGAGTTCCGGAGCTGGCATGTTGCTGCAGCCAAGCGCGCAAAAGAAGCCGGGTTCGACATTATCTATGTCTATGCAGGGCATGAGATGACCTTGCTTCACCACTTTCTGCTGGCGCGGCACAACCACCGAACCGACGAATACGGCGGTTCCTTGGAGAATCGCTTGCGCCTGTTCCGTGAGGTCATTGAGGACACAAAAGAAGCCGTGGGAGACACCTGCGCCGTAGCTGTTCGGATGGCCGTCGATGAACTCCTGGGCGCGGGTGGGATGCAATTTGATGCGGAGGGCCGTGACATTATCGAGGCGCTGGCTGAGGAGCCTGATCTTTGGGATGTGAACCTGTCGGACTGGTCCAATGACAGTCAATCCGCGCGGTTTTCACAGGAGGGTTTTCAGCAAGAATATACATCCTTCGTCAAATCAATGACGACCAAACCCGTGGTCGGGGTCGGTCGCTTTACCTCGCCTGACACGATGGTGCGGGTGATCAAGAATGGGCAGCTGGATCTGATCGGTGCGGCACGGCCCTCGATTGCCGATCCATTTTTACCTCAAAAGATCGCGGCCGGCGCGCTTGAAGCGATCCGAGAGTGCATTGGTTGCAACATCTGCGTTATGGGGGACAACACCAACACACCACTTCGCTGTACGCAGAACCCGACCATGGCCGAGGAATGGCGTCGCGGTTGGCACCCCGAGAGCATTCCTGCCCTTGCTGAACCTGAACAATATCTGATCGTCGGCGGTGGCCCTTCCCGTCTTGAGGCTGGCCGCGCTCTGGCAGCACGCGGAGCGGATGTGACGGTGGCGGAGGCAGGCACACAATGGGGTGGACGCGTCACACGCGAGGCAAATCTGCCCGGACTTGCGACCTGGGGGCGGGTACGGGACTGGCGGCTATGGCAGCTGCAGCAGATGCAAAATGCCGAGCTGTATCTGGAAAGCCCGCTGACTGCTGATGATCTGCTGGAATACGGTATGCCGCATATCGCGCTGGCCACCGGGGCGACGTGGCGGGCTGACGGTGTCGGTCGTGCCCATCGCCGCCCAATGGAGTTCCTTGATCCTGAACGCATACTCACGCCGGACGACCTGATGACCAGGGGCGCGGCGGCCGTGAACAAGGAAGGGCCAGTTGTGATCTTTGACGATGACCGTTTTTACATGGCCAGTGTTTTGGCCGAGCTGATCGCGGATGCTGGTCACGAAGTTGTTTTTGTAACCCCGACTCCGATTGTGGCCCCCTGGGCTGTAAACACGTTGGAACAGGCCCGCATTCAGAAACGCCTGATCGAACGAAATGTGACGATCATCCCGCTCAGAACGGTGTCAGACATGTCTCCGGAGACTGTCACGCTGGCATGTACATACACTGGAAAAGCCCATGAGATTGCCTGTGGCACGCTGGTTCTTGTGACCTCACGCACACCGAACGACACGATCTGGCATGACCTTAACGCGATAAAAGACCGTTGGGCCGATGCAGGCGTGCGTTCCGTGACCCGGATCGGTGACTGCTATGCACCCGGCCTGATCGCGATGGCCGTTCAGGCCGGTCACGCCTATGCACGCAATGTTGAATTCGACGTGCCACCGGAACCCCTGCGGGAAGATTTCAGACATCTGCCGGTGCGATAACGGAGAACTGACACGACGCCACAGGCAGATTCTAGAAGCGGTCGATCGCCTGGGAATCAGCCAGATTTTGAAGTTGGCCGATACCCATGACCACTTATCTTGCCTATCGGGTGGGAATGAACCAATCTGCAATATGATTTAAATCTTCGGCGAAGGTGTGAATCATTTAAAAGCAAATTTGGTCAATGGTTCTCGGTTGCCCGAATTGTTCCGGGGGAGAAAAATTGCATAAAACCTTTGCTCCGTGCCTCTTCATTATGGCCTTGTTCATTTCCGGTTGCACAACCAGTACGTCCGATGCGCCTCTCGATAAGAGAGGCTCTACCAACAATTTCGATGGCAAAATTCAGAGCAGCCAACAGATTTCGAAACGTCTGATTGGCAATACGGTCATAGGCAGGACAAATGATTTTCCGCAGGCCGGTCCGCTTAAGGTCCGCTTCTATTTTGATCCCAACGGTACAATTGTCGATTGGGTCAAATTTGAAAACACAGGCAAGACAAACCGGGACGTCGGCATTTGGCGTATTGCCAAACACAAGCAGGGGACGATCTGTATTCGCTATAAAAGGCGGCGGGGTGGCAAAGAGAAATGCGCGCAGGTAAAAATGTCCAATGATGGCCGCTACCAGTCGGCGCCCAACAGGAACAATAATATCACCGTCACGGGCAAGGTCGTTGCCGGAAATCAAGTCAACTGATTGATCGCATGAATGGTATGACAGGCCCCGATAAATCGCCAATGGGGAGGCTTCCATCCGCGTTGCGCCCGTTACGATCATGAAACCGTATCAGTCGGATATTATGGGCATCTTGTTGTCATCCTTTCGAAGCCTTACCATCATCCTTCGGCGCGCGAGGCAGGAAGAGCCTGCAAATCAGATGGCGAGGGAGAGTCCCATGGACACGCAGACACTCGAATCAGTCCCGGTCTTTGACCGGGACTTCTGGTCGGATGAGGTCATTCTCGATCCCTATCCCACTTACCGTGAACTTCGTGATCTGGGGCCGGTTGTATGGCTGGCGCGCCATGAGGCCTGGGCGATCACGCATCATACCGAATTGCGCGCAGCCCTCGGTAATCCGCGCGTTTTTTCCTCGGCGCGCGGCTGCATGATGAACGAGCCCATGAACAAGGCCTTTGCGGGCAATATTCTTTGCACGGATGATCCGGAACATCTGGACATGCGCAAGGTCTTCGCCTTGCCGTTGATGCCGGGAACGGTCAGAAAGCTGCGCGAGCGTATGGAAGAACTGGCCGTGGCTCAGGTGGATCTGCTGATGAAGCGTGAAAGCTTCGATGCGGTTGCAGATGTCGGCCATTACCTGCCTATCAATGTCGTCGCCGAACTGGTCGGCCTGCCCGAGGATGGCCGGCGGCACATGCTCGAATGGGCCGCGGATTCCTTTGATGCATTCGGTCCCATGGGAAATGAGCGAACGCTGACCGGCCTGCAGATCGCACAGGAAGCCGGCAGCTATACGCGCGGCATTGATCCGCAAAAACTGACGCCCGGCAGCTGGGGCGCTTCGCTCTTCGAAGCTGCGGGCAGAGGCGAGATTTCCGATGCGCAGGCGCGTTCGATGATGATGGGCTACGTCGCTCCGGCGCTCGATACAACGATCAACGCGATATCATCCGCGATCTGGCTGTTTGCGAAAAATCCGCAACAGTGGGTACGACTGAGAGCTGACCGGGGTCTGGTCACCGGTGTCATCAACGAGGTCATACGCATGGAGTCGCCGATCAGGGCGTTTTCCAGATATGTTGCACAAGACCATTCACTCGGCGGCGTAGAGCTGAAAAAAGGCACGCGAGCGATGATGCTCTATGCCTGTGCAAATCGCGATGAACGCCATTATCCAGAAGCCGACAGGTTCGATATTACACGCCCGGCCCGAGATCATGTGGCCTTTGGCTATGGAACCCACACATGCGCGGGAATGCATCTGGCAAAGTTGGAAATGACCGTGATGTTCAATGCGCTGGCAGATCGGATTGCCCGCTTTGAGATTGTCGAAGAAGAGCGCAGGCCTCACAATACGCTGCGCGGTCTGCACCGGCTGATCGTCAACGCCATACCTGCTTGATCCGGTCAAATGGATCCGGGTCTGTCCGATCCGGTTTGGCCCGCTCAGACCATGCCAATTGCGGTGGCAATATCTGCTGCATATTGATCCGGCTTGTCACCAGCCGAGAAATGATGGCCTTGGAATTCATGATAGGCACAGCCCGTGCGTTCCGCAATGACGCGAGACGTCCGGGCATAATAGGCGTCTTCGCTTGCCTTTCCAGCGCAGGCAACAAGCTTGATTCCAGAATTCGAAATGACTTCGAGGTCAGGCTCAAACCGGCAGATGTTGTGAATTTCCCGGGACAGGAAAAATTCCAGATTGCGCGGATCGGGCCGCGGGCCTGCGGGCGGAGCTTTGACGCCCTTCATGTGGCTGAGGAATTGCATCATGGCAGGCATCAGGCCCTTGTCGCGATAGGTTGCCTCGATCTTTTTGGTCTCGGCAATCCACTTCGCGCCATCTTCCAGCAGGGGCAGGGCAGGTGGCTCATGGATAATCATTTTCTCCACCAGTCCGGACGCATTCTCAGCAAGTTTCAACGCGACCACTGCACCGCCGGAATTGCCGAAAACATGGGCCGAGGCGCCTTCATTGCGAATAATGGCAGACAGGTCGCGCGCCTGCTGGGCCGCGTCGAAGGGCTGTGTGCGATCTCCGGTGGAACGGCCGCAGCAACGCCGATCATAGGTTATAACCGTATAGCGGTCTGACAGAGCCTCGGCAACGCTGGCATAACGCGCACCGTCTCCGCCGCCGCCCGCGATCATGACCAGAAGCGGACCGGAACCCGATTTGTCGTAGTGGATTTCCGCATCTTCATTGCTGATGAAATTCGATGTCTTCATCTCGAGTCCTGCCTGACGAGTCTGGAAGAATCTGTTTCGCGACCGGCTGCGGCGCTCACCTTGTCGCCCAGTGCGGTCCCCAGAACGTCGGAAGCCTCCGATTCCCGGACGAGATCACCGCGCCACGCGACGATCTGATCCGGTCGCACCAGCGCTGCCGGCGCCTCGTAAAAATCCCTTGCGAAATCGTTGGCTGTCAGATCAAGCACCTTGAGTGAAACGCCGCGCTTTGCTGCGGCGGCTTCAAATGCCTTGGCTGCCTTGCTGCGGGCATCGATCAGCAACAGGGTCCACTCGAATCCGAAATTGTCGAACAGGGACGAATCGTCGTCCATCCAGAAATGCGGTGCGCGACCGCCCGGTTTCGCAGACGGCGCATAGACCGAAGGCTGGTCCGGCGGGGAACGGGTCCCGTCATCGATGATCAGCGCAGAGCCGTCATATCGTGCGCCCAAGCTGAAGCCGGGAATGGTGAATTCGTTTCTGCCGTGTTCGGCAAGATAGGCGCCCGCACGTGCGCGTGCCAGTTCGCCGACTGGCGTATCATCCTCGATTGCCGGTGAGGGCGCATAAAGGCCGACGGAATCGGCAAAGCGGGCTGCGAAACCCGTATTGCGAACCGCAACCGGTTTGCGTTCCGTCTCGTAGCTTTCCAGAAGCCGGGGGAGCGCTTCGCCCCTGATCACGGCGGCAAGCTTCCAGCCGATATTGACTGCATCCTCGACGGCGGTGTTGTAGCCCATGCCCCCTGTGGGCGTGAAAAGATGCACAGCATCGCCGCCCATGAGGACGCGGCCCTTCTGGAATTTTTGTGCGACAAGAGCCCTGCCGGAAATCCACGAATCAAACCCGGTAACCTTGAACGGAATTTCCTTGCCAACCGCCTCTATGAACATGCGGCCAGCGTCGTCTGGCGTCATGCTGTCCTTGCTTTCGCCTGGTCGCATTTGCGAGGCGAAGGTGAAAGTGCGCACACCATCGACGGAAGCCAACAGCCCCCGCCGCCGCGGATTGAAGGTCCAGTACATCCATGCGCGCGGTATTTTTATTTCATCGTAGAAAGTGGGCGCATCAATGTAGATGGACAGCATTTCACCGCCCATGAAATCACGTTTGGACGGATCGCCTCCATCATAGCGAATACCGAGCGATTTCCGGGTCAGACTCTGCGGTCCGTCCGCAGCAAACAGATATTGCGCGGAAACTTCCCTCTCATTTCCGGTCTTGGTGTTGGCTAGTGTGGCGGTAACGCGGTCACCGTGATCCTTGAATGATTGCAGTTCCTCGTTGAACGCGATCGTGATGGAAGGATGCTTGAGCGCGTTTTTAAGCATAGTCTGTTCAACAAGCGACTGGGCAATGCGGTGCGGCATCTCTGCCGCGTTCCAGATATGGGCATTTTCTCGCACATAAGTATCAATTCCGCCGGACTTCGGCATAGCAAATCGTCCCAATTCATAACCGTTGAAGGTCGTGAAGTAAGAGACGTCGGTCGGATGATCCTGGGGCAGGCCGAGCATGCGAATCTCGTGCGCAAAACCATGCCTGCGGTAGTGTTCCATTGATCGCGCCTGGGTGGCATTGGCCTGGGGGGCCGTTGCCACTGTTTCCTCGCGGTCGGCAAGCATGGTGCGGATGCCGCGCTGCCCGAGTTCATTGGCCAGCATGAGACCGCAAGGGCCTGCACCGATGATCAATACGTCAAAATCTGTATCGGACACGTCTTTTCTCTCCCGCTACCTCTCCCGGTGGATACCAGTCATAGGAAGGTGCGGAGGCTTTCGTCAGATTGCAGTTTTAACGTTGTGATAGCGAAAAACTATCACTCGGCCCAAAGGTCCAGAGCGGCGCGCTGCGCCAGATGGGCGAAATATTCACCGGCCGGCGTTGGCCCCAGTCCTGTCTTGCTTACCATGGCGATGGGGGGAGCGGGAAATGTGTCATTGAGGTTGATTTGCTGCAGCCATCCTTTCAGCATCGGCGATTTGACCCACTGTATCGGCATCATCGCCAGCAGATCGGAGTTGAGCATCAGCGTCAGAATGGAAAGGGCTGATTGGCACCGGGCAGCTGGAACGGGAGCCGGCAACCCGCGCTGAACAAATGCCGTGCTGAATTCGTCATTGGCGTCATGGGTCACCGATGTCGCCAGCCAGGCGGCGCTTGTCAGATCGGCCAGGGTGCGTGCATCCGACATCGGGTGTCCATGGCGGCCAACGACCACGCGTTCATTGTTGAAAAGGATTGTCACCTGCAAATCGGCCAGTTTGTATTCGGCCGAAACCGGACCAAAATACAGGTCCACATCGCCCAGGAGAAGATCCGCTTCCAATGTCGGCAGAAAACCCTCGATGATTCTGAGACGTACCTTGGGATAGCGCCGCTGAAAGGCAGGAATGATTTCCCCAAGAAGAACGAGGTGTGTTGCAACCGACAGTCCCACGACCAGTTCACCCTCGACCGAGTCCTGCTGTTGACTCACCGCTTCCTGCGCCCTGCGGATTTCATTGAGAATGCTGACTGCACGCTTGCGGAAATCCATGCCGATGGAGGTCAGACGCACCCCCCGGGCTTCCCGGATGAATAATTGTGAACCAAGAGAATGTTCGAGCTCCTGGATGCTTCGCGTTATGGCCGGCTGGGCAAGGCCAAGCTTTCTGGCGGCACCGCGCAGACTGCCGGCTTCCGCCACGGCCACGAAATCACGCAACTGGTTGAATTTCATTTCATTGATCACTTTTCGTTATCAGTACGGTATTTTTAACATCTAACATGCAGCACTGGTGAACGATATTCAAAAAGCGATCTGTTTTCTGCAGCCCGTGTTCGCCTGGCAGCAAAAACCGGAAAAATTGTCAGGGAGGACAAAATGAAAAGAACATTTGGATTGGCGCTTGTTGCCATGATTTCCGGCGGTGCCATGTTCACGGCTACTGCAGCTCCAGCAGCTGATTTCGTGATGAAGATTTCATCGCCAGCGCCAATAACGCCGATTGATCCACTTTCTGCATGGATGGAAGCTTTCGAAAAAGGTGTTGAGGAAAGTTCCGGTGGCCGCATTGATGTGCAGCTTTATCCTGCGAGTCAATTGGGTCCGATCCCGGCAACGATTGAAGGCGTGGCCATGGGAACGATCGAGATGACCATGCCGGCAATCGGTTTCATGACCGGGGTGGATTCGCGCTTCCAGATACTGGATGCGGACGGGCTTTTTGACAGCGAAGCCCATGCTCTCAAGACACTCTCCGACCCGAAAGTAAAGGCAGCGCTTGCCGAAATGGGTTCCAAAGCCGGCGTCGAGCCGCTCATCGTGATGACAAGCGGCCAGATGGTCGTGGTCTCAAAGGATCCGATCACCAAGATCGCCGATTTCAAGGGCAAGAAAATTCGCACTCCGGGTGCAATCACACTGGTTATCAAGCCGTTCGAAGCTCTTGGTGTGGCGCCTGTCGCAATGCCGCTTGGCGATGCGCTTCCGGGTATTCAGACCGGCCAGATTGATGGCGCTGCCATCAATATTCCGGTGGCTGTCGGTTTCAAGTTTGCCGATGTTGCCAAAGAAGCACTCTACCTTCCCGGCAAATACACCGTCATTGGCGGGATTGTCAGCCGCGACTTTCTTGCCAGTATCGGCCCTGAATTGGAGACAATCGTGCGGGACGAAGCAGAGAAGGCGAAGGTTGCATATGCTGCCAAGCTGGAGTCCGGTCCAAAAGCGCTCGAAGCTGTATGGGCAAAGCAGGGTGGCAAGATTGCCCGGCTTGAAGGAGATGAGCGTGACCAATATCTGGCGGTAACGACCGCGGAAGTCGAAAAAGTGGTCTCCGCCGATTCACAGTTGCAGGCCGATTACGATACGCTGAAGGCCGCTGCGGCCGCTGCGCGCTGAACGAGTCAACACCATTCACGCTGGCGCGGAACCCGTCTTCGCGCGCCAGCTGTTTTCTTGCCAAACCATTCCCTGATTGTGAGTCTGCGCAATGCTGAATGCAGTAGACAGAATGATGCGAGGCCTGCAATATCTGTTGGGCCTCATGTTGCTGGTGCTGGTGGCGCTCGGCATCTGGAATGTTATCAGCCGCTATGTCTTCAACAAGGCGATACTCTGGGCAGATGAAATCTCGATCTTCGGGATGATCGCGCTTGTCTGGCTGGGTGCAATCGTATGCACCTGGCAGGGCGCTGATATTCGCATGGCTATCGTAGCAGACATGTTGGCGCCACGGGCGCGTCATTTACTCAACATTGTCCAGCAGCTTGTGATCGCGGGCCTCGGCCTGTGGGTGGCCTGGCTTTCCAGTGGTTATGTATCCAGATTATATCGCTTCGGCATGAAAAGCGATGCCGCGCAAATCCCGATCTGGATCATTCACGCCTCTGTCACGCTTGGACTTGTTGCAATCTCTCTTGTCGCCTTGTTGCGCCTGATCCGTTTGTTAGCCGGAAAACCGACTGACTTTCATGGTGACAGTGACAGGCGGGCCGATGATATCGGGATCGATGGAACATGACTTTCGCCCTTGGAATTCTTCCGCTGCTCCTGCTTATCTTCGGATTCCCGATCTTTACAGTGTTGCTGGCTGCCTCCACTGTCGCGATCGCCTTTTACATGAACATGCCGCTCAACGCGATCCATCAGAATCTTTTCGGATCGCTGAACGCCACCGGCCTGCTTGCGGTTCCATTCTTCATTCTTGCCGGAGAAATCATGTCGCGGGGAACAGTCTCCCTTCGCCTCGTTGAATGGGTTCGCTCAATGGTGGGTGGGCTTCCCGGGTCCCTGGGTGTGACAACGGTGGGAACAGCCACGGTCTTTGGTGCCATTTCCGGTTCAAGCGCTGCAGCGGTTGCATCCGTCGGCAAGGTCATGCATCCGGCGATGATACGGGATGCATATCCGCCGAGTTTCTCGGCAGGCATGATCACCTCGGTCAGTGCAATCGGTATCATCATCCCGCCGTCCATCCCGATGATCGTTTACGGTGCGTCTTCCGAGACCTCCATTCCACGGCTTTATGCTGCCGGCGTTCTTCCCGGCCTTTTGCTTGCATTGATCCTTGCCATTTACATCATGATTGCCGCCCGCGCAGGTGGCTTCGGTTCGAGGTCCCGTCCAACATTCAGTGGGTTTGCCAAAGCAAGCTGGCGGGCAATCTGGGCTTTGGGAGCGCCAGTGATCGTGCTTGGCGGTATCTATGGCGGTATTTTCTCGCCTACCGAAGCGGCCGCTGTCGCCTGTGGCTATTCCATCCTCGTGACATGCTTCATTTTCCGCGAACTGGGCGCCAGGGACATACTTGATTGCGCCGTTTCGACAGTGGTGTTCACGTCGCAGATCCTGGTAATCGTGGCGGTTGCCGGACTGTTCTCATGGCTTCTGACGGTAAACCAGGTTCCCCAGACTATTGTCGCCTGGATCACGGAAGCGGAAATCACACCGTGGCAATTCCTCATTGCCGTGAATATTCTGCTGTTGATCTGGGGCTGTTTCATGGACCCGATGTCGGCGATACTGCTCCTGACCCCGGTGCTGATACCGGTCGTGGATTCCCTCGGTATCGACAAGGTTCACTTCGGTATCATCATGACCTTGAACCTTGCGATCGGTCTTTTCACGCCACCATTCGGCATCAACATCTTCGTTGCGCAATCCGTTCTCGGGATGCGAACGACGGACATCTATCGTGGGGTGTCACCGTTCTTTTTCGTGTTTCTCATCGTCTTGCTGGTGATTACCTTCGTTCCCCAGGTCTCGCTGACCAGCATGGATATTTTCATGCTGAGATGAGGGTGGTCGGGCCCTGCGAGTGCACCGCCGCCATGAAAGAAGATATCGGAATCGAGGCATTTCAGGCGGGCAGGGGCGGGCGTTCTCGCGATGCAAGCTCAATTGCTTCATCACGTCCAATGCCTGTCATGCACAGGATGCCGACAATGGATTCATCGATAACGGAGTCCGGCATCTGGCCGGTGGTTACCGCAAGTGCCACGCCGACAATGGCATAGGTAGCCATCTTGAAGGTAAGCATTGCATCCTCAACCCTGAAACGCCCGGCCCGCGTGGCGTTCTCCAGATCACGGATAGCGAACGGGCCCATCTGGCGATACATCGCATCTGCGATAACCTCCGAGCGACTGAGAAGCTGCTTCCAGCGCAGATCCCCCGTCGCCGTTTCGATCACCTTGTAGACGCCATAGGCATAGACCTGACCGGGATCGCCGAACGTGTCAGTGACCTTCTCGATGCGGGTGGCAAGATCATGCATCAGTCTTTCCAGCACGGCTATCGCCAGGTCGTCCTTGGATTTGAAATAGCTGTAGACCGTTCCCGCACCCAAATCGGCACGGTCTGCTATCTCCTGCATTGTTGCAGCATCGATACCTTTTTCGGCCATTACGTCCTGCCCCGCCTTGATAAGCGTTTCATGGTTGCGCTGGCGGCGGCGGGCGACCCGGCCGGGTTTTTGCTGATCTGCGATATTCATACAGATTCCTCGCGACGATTTTACGGAAATAGACCCGCAGCATAGGATGATGGGTTTTTCAACTGCAGGCAAGCCTGATTGAATAATTTTCATTATTGACAGCCCTTCAAAATTGAATACCATTCAAGAATGAAATCGGGAGGAAGCAATGAATATCCACACAGGTAAAACACTGTCCGAAGCTGATGTGAAATCGGTTGCGGAATCTCTTGTTCCGGAACTGCGCTCACGACAGATCGAAACTGACAGTGATCGAAAAGTCCCGCCGGAGAACATCAAGCTTCTTGCCGATAGCGGCCTTCTGGGCATTTTCCGGGCCAAGAAATGGGGCGGCTCCGAATTGTCCATGCGCGCGCATGTGGATGCGGTTTCCACCATTGCAAAAGGCTGCCAGGCAACCGCATGGGTACTGGGTGTGTATCACGCACATGACTTCATCATTGCCCACATGCCGGAGCAGGCGCAGGAAGAGATTTACTCAACCGGACCGAACCAGGCGATTGCTGCCGTGATTGGCCCGCGCGGCAAAGCGGTCAAACAGGCGGATGGCAGTTACATCCTGAGCGGCTTCTGGCCATTTGCTTCGGGCAATGCCGCAGCCAACTGGCTGGTACTTGGTGCCGCAGTCGAGGACCAGGACGGAAACATGATCGATCAAGGCGATTTTGCCGTGCCGGTTTCCGACGTTGTACGGCTTGATGACTGGCACGTGGCAGGCCTGCAGGGTACAGGGTCCAATTCGGTAAAATGCTCCGATGTGCATATACCAGCACACCGTTATGTTTCCCTGCCGGCGCTTCTCGAAAATGAGACGCAAGCCTTTGCCAGCGAAGATACCCCATCTGTCCATAAGTGCCAGGCTGGGCCTGTCCTGGGCATGTTCATCGTGCCATCGGTAATTGGTGCCGCAAGACATGCGCTGGAGGAATTCCTTCGGGTGGTTCCCGGCAAGATGGTTCAGTATACCGGCCATATCTCCCATGAGTGGTCACCGTTGCAGATCGCAGTGGGTGAAGCGGAAACCATGATTCGTATGGCTGAATTGCTGTTCTACAAAGCAGCAGACGATGTGGATGAATATGCACGGCGTGGCGAAAAAATGCCATTGCAGTTGCGCGCCCGCTACCGCATGGATATTGCCATGGTTCCGCGCCTGTGCCGCGATGCGGTCAACAAGCTTTACACGATTGGCGGGGCTGCAGGCCTTTCACTCAAAAGCCCGATACAGTTGAATGCGCGCAACATTCAGGCGGCCAACATGCATGGTTTGTTGCTGTTTGATGCCGGTGCGGAGATCTACGGACGGTCCCTGCTGGGCGTGGATGTCGGCACGCCGATTATCTGAGGCCATCCAGATGCCAGGCAAAAAACAGACTCTGCCCCCGGTTCCGGCACCAGAGTATATCAACGCAATTGCACAGCACGTCTCCTCAGTCTGCGTTATCACCACGGAGGTTGATGGTGAGCGCTTCGGGCTGACTGCAACAGCTGTTTCCTCGGTCTGCGCGCAGCCCCCGCGTTTGCTCGTCTGCATTAATCGCAATGGCTTTACCCACGACAAGATCATGGCTGCTGGCAAATTCTGCGTAAATGTGCTTGCCGAGGAACAGAACAAGGTTGCGATGGTATTTGCCGGTATGAGTGGCGAGGATGCGGACCGTTTCGAAACGGGTACGTGGACGACCTTGAAAACGGGAGCGCCGGTTCTTGAAGGAGCAGCAGCAGCGTTCGACTGCGTGCTTGGTGAAAGCAGTGAACACTCCACCCATACCGTACTTTTCGGTGACGTTGTGGCGACTGCACATGTAGCAAGCCAGGATACGCTGCTTTATGGTGCGAGAAGATTTCGCCAGCTTCGCAAACTCTTTTCAAGCATACGGGACGACATCGACGAATATCTGTGATGCGGGCAGGCAGCGTATCGAATGAATGAACAACGCGCGGCAGTCATGGACTGACGTGCAATCGTGTTGGGGGGGCCTGAATGGCACAGTATTTTTCCGAAGAGAATTCAGTTGAAGCGTTTGTTTCCCGGATGACCGACGATGTCGATCCGCGTTTCAAATTGATCATGTCGACGGTCACAAAGCATGTGCATGACATCATCAAGGAAATCGAGATCACGCCCGATGAATGGGAGCGCGCAATCGATTTTCTCACGCGCACTGGGCAGAAATGTTCTGCTGAGCGTCAGGAATACATTCTTCTTAGCGACGTCCTGGGCGTCTCGATGCTGGTCGATGCCGTCAACAACCGTCGTCCGCCCAACGCAACGGAAAACACCGTTCTCGGACCTTTCCATGTTGCCGGCGCTCCCGAACTTGCAATGGGCACGAATATCAGCCTCGATGGCATAGGGGAAAGCTGCCATTTCAGGGGCCGCGTACTCGATACCGATGGCAAACCGATCAGGGACGCGAGAATTGATGTTTGGTCCGACAACGCGGAAGGCTTCTACGATGTTCAGCAGCCCGGCATCCAACCGAAATGGAACAACCGGGGCATCTTTGTGACGGGAGAGGATGGGGCTTACGATTTCGTCGGCATCAAGCCGGTTTCATACCCTGTACCGGTCGACGGCCCGGTCGGCGATATGCTGACCGGCATGGGCCGCCATCCATACAGACCTGCCCATACCCATGTGATTGTAACGGCATCCGGCTGTCAGAAACTGGTGACGCACATCTTTGTTGGCGATGACCCCTATATCGACTCCGACACCGTTTTTGGTGTCAAGCAGTCCCTGATCGGCGACTTTGTCAAAGTGGATGAAGACGCCGTCGTGTGGCGTTGCGAATTCGATTTCGTGCTCGCGCCTGTGGAGTGATGTTATCCGCGGTTGTCAGCCTTCAACCCGCCTTGGATCGAGTGTCTCCGGATCGGGTAATCTCATCCGGATCGGAGAAGGGGATATCGGATTGCAAAATGATATCGCAAGTGCGGCGCAAATGATCCGTCATGGCAGCTTTGGCTGTCTTGGCATCACGGGCCAGTGCAGCATCCGCAATGGCACCGTGTTCCACCGTGATATCCCGGCCTTTGCTGTCCAGAGGACCGGAAAGCCTGCGGTAGCGCTCGGACTGAGTGTATAATTGCCTGCGCAGCTTCAGCCACCAGCTGTTTCCGCACGCGGCTGTAAGTTGATCGTGGAATCGCTCATGGACAATGTGCCACTGATTGGCTTCTTCAGCATTTTTGTCGAGATATTTGCTGCCCAGGGCTTTCAAACGGTGATGCAGCGACAACAACTCAACTTCCCAGTCAAGGTCACCACTACGGATCGAAGCGGCAAGGCAGCGGTTTTCTATATCGATACGAACTTCGGTGAGATCGATCAGGTCGCGGCGGGAGATCGGTGCAACGACGAAGCCTTTTTGTGGCTGGGCAATCACGAGACCCTCGGCCGTAAGGCGAGAAAGCGCTTCGCGCACGGCGCCGATGCTGGCATCAAACGTTTTGCCCAATTCATCAATGCGCAACTTTTGGCCGGGCCTCAATTGCGCATTCACAATGGCTTCACGCAACAAATTGCAAGTGCGCGCCGTTCTGCTTTTTTGGGAGGCGCCAGCATCTTTCGTCAGCCCGATCTGCATTCAGCCTATCTCCGTATTATTCACGCAACCGCCGGGTTGGCAGCAGGGACCAGCCCAGTCGGCGTTCCACGATGCCCCATAAACCTGATCGCGAGAACATCATGACCAATATTCCAGCCAGGCCCAGCACGATCAGATAAATCGTACCATAGTCGACCAGGAGTTCGCGCAGCAGGAAATAGATCAGTGTGCCGACGATTGCACCCTCGATCCGCCCGATTCCTCCGATAACCACCATAAAAATCACAATTGCGGTCCAATCGTTCAGTGAAAATCCTGCATCAGGTGAAATTCGCAATTTCTGAAGGAAAATAACGGAGCCGACCGCACCGGTTGCCGCTGCAACGCCAAGATAGGTCCAGAAGCGCGTCCACCAGATATCCACCCCAAGCGAACCTGCCGCTGTTGGATTGTCGCGTAGAGCCATCAATGCAAGGCCTGCCTTGGAGCGGATGAGCAGATAGACGCCGCCAAGCACACCCATGCCGATTGCCAGAAGCAGCCAGTAAACAGTCCATTCCCTGAGTTCCCGGCTGGACGCGATTGCCTTTACCGCAGCAGTGGGCAGTGACATGCCTGCCCCAGCGCCAAGCGAGGGAATGGCCGCAAAAATCAAGGCAACGGTTTCGGCCGCCACCCATGTGCCGACTGCAAAATAGGCGCCTTCAAGCCTGAACAGCAGAGGGGCAAAGATGGCGCCTGCCGCACCGGCGACCAGCGCTGCCAGGGGCACGGCCGCCAGGGGTGGAAAATCGAACCAGATCACGCAGATAAACAGACAATAGCCACCCAGGCCGACGAAGGCCTGCTGGCCGACGGATACAAGCCCTGCATATCCGGCCAACAGGTTCCACAGAATCGCCAGCGCCATATAACTCATGATCTCGCCGATAAGACGCAAATCCGCGCGCCCCGCAAACCAGGGGGCTGCTGCGAGAATTGCCGTAATCACAGTCAAACCGATAGCAACACGAAGTGCAGATTTTGACATGGGTCAGTCCATCCTTGGAAACAGGCCGCGTGGTTTCAGCGCCAGCACAACAAAGAAAACCAGATGCCCGGCGAGGATCTGGAACGACGGCGATATCTGCGCGCCAAGTGTTTGGGCAATACCCAGCACAATCCCGCCAGCAAGCGTTCCCCACAAATTGCCCAGTCCACCGATGATGACCGCCTCGAAGCCGTAGATCAGCCGCGCCGGTCCGGAGAAGGGGTCAAAGCTGGAACGCGCCGCCAGCAGCACTGCGGCAATTGCCATGACACCAAAAGAAAGCGCCATTGCCAGACCGAACACATGCTTGGTGGAAACACCCACGATCTGTGCTGTCTCGGGATCATCGGATGTGGCCCGGAAAGCACGGCCGATACGGGAGCGGAAAAACACGAACTCAAGCGCTGCAATGATGGCCACCGCAATGGCAAAGGTCAGCAAGGGCAGGACACCAATCGACAATCCGGCAACTTGCAGGCTGTCGGTTTCTATTGAACCGGCGCTAAGGCGCTGTGCATCCGTGGAAAACAGTGCCGACAGAGCGTTCTGGATGATGACTGCACATCCGAATGTCACCAGAATGGGCGGAAGCAGATCTTCACCCAGCGTTCTTTCAAGCACGAACCGCTGCAAGCCATACCCGATCAATGCCATCAACGGCACCACGATCAACAGCGACGCAAATGGATGCAGGCCGGTGAGGCTGACCACCATGAGGGCGATATAGGCAGCCAGTACAATAAAGTCGCCATGGGCGATATTAACCAGCCGCATGACACCGAACACGAGGCTCAACCCGGCAGCAAATATCGCGTATAGTCCACCCAGGAGCACGCCCTGCACAATGGCTTCGGCTATTCCCATAGCGTTATTCTCCGAAATAGGCAGCGGTTAGCTGCGCCTTTGTAAAATCCTGCGACGGCCCGGACAAAACGACCCGGCCTTCATTGAGGCATACCAGCGAATGGGAGAGCTTGCGAACCCTGTCCACGTCCTGCTCAACGACGATGGCAGAGATGCCGCTGGCGTTGATCTGCGGCATCGCGGCATAAACGTCATTGACAACAATCGGGGCCAGACCCAGCGATATCTCATCGAACAGGATGACGTCCGGATTGGCGACCAGCGCCCGGCCGATGGCCACCATCTGTTGTTGGCCGCCGGAAAGGGATGTTGCTGCCTGTCGGCGCCTTTGGCCGAGAATCGGAAACAGTTCGAATACCCGGTCCGGCGTCCATTCCCCTTTCCTGCCGTATTCTGCAGCCAATTGCAGGTTCTCTTCGACCGAAAGCGAGCGAAAGAGCTTTCTACCCTCGGGCACCATGACGATGCCCAGCCTGGAAAGATCTTCCGTTTTCACGTTTCCGATGGGTTTGCCGCGAAAATTGACCATGTCGCGAGCGCGCGGAAGAAGGCCCAGAATCGCCTTGAACAGAGTTGATTTCCCCGCACCATTGGCGCCGACCAGTCCGAGAATCGCGTTTTCCTGAAGTTCCAGGCTTACGCCAAACAGGGCCTGAAAATCACCGTAGCCGGACGAGAGGTCTTTGACGCTGAGGAGTGGTTCAGCCATTGATCATCTCCAGTTCCTCTGAATCCGGCCCCAGGTAAACCGCCGCGACCTGCGGATCCTTCATAATCTCATCCGGGGCGCCCTGCGCAATGATCTTGCCGAAGTCCAGCACCATGACCCGATCGACCACGGCAAGCAGAGCATGCAGCACGTGTTCGATCCAGATAATGGTCATTCCCTGATCTCGAATTTCCTTGATAAGCGATACAAGATCTCGGCATTCAGCCTCGGTGAGTCCCCCGGCAATTTCATCAAGCAAAAGCAGGCGCGGCCCCGTTGCCAATGCACGTGCCAGCTCGAGCCGTTTTCGATCCAGAAGCGTCATGGAACCGGCCAGCCTGTTCGAGGAACCCCCGAGCCCGGTTCGGTCGATTGCCTTGATGGCGAATTTGCGCGCCGCGTGTTCGTTCAGTCCACGCCCGAAAGCTGCCGCGATCAAGACGTTTTCAAAAGCGGTCATGCCGGAAAAGGGCTGAGGTACCTGGAAGCTACGCGCTATGCCGCCAAGGCATCGGCGACGGGCATCCATGGAGCCGATATCCTTGCCGAAAGAATTGATTTTGCCTGAACCCGGGCTCATCGCACCCGCAATCAGGTTGAAAAGGGTGGTCTTGCCTGCGCCATTGGGGCCAATGATCCCCAAGGCGGAATTCTCTTCCACATCGAACGAAATATCCTCAGCGACCACAAGGGCTCCAAAACTTTTATGAAGCCCTCTTATCGACAAAGGCAATGCGCCTTGGGTCATGTTCTTCTCCCCTTACCTGAATAGACGATATCAGAAAATGCATTGTCAACGATATAATATATTTTTGTTGTGCGAATATGGGACTTGTGCAAATCTGCACCTGTTTCGCAGTTTGGGATGAGTCCCAGATAACGAAGTACTGTTCTGGCTGCGGGAGATGTTGCCAGGATGGCAGAGGAAACTAGTGCCTTCAAGGCAAGCGAAATACGGGAGGAAACCAATGTCACACAATTTAAAATCAACATGGTCCAGGCGCCAGATTCTGGGAGCGGGCGCGGTAGCGCTTGCTGCGCCGGCCATCCTGCCGCGAAGGTCATGGGGCGCTGGAAATGAAATCCGTGTGGGCTGGGTAAGTCCGACCACAGGCCCGATTGCGGGATTCGGCTCCGCCGATGATTACGTGCTGGGCCAGCTGCAATCAACCTTCGACAAGGGCATTGATGTTGGTGGCAAGCATTATGACTTTCGCCTGATCCGCAAGGACAGCCAGTCGAACCCAAACCGCGCTGCAGAAGTGGCATCCGAACTGATCCTCAATGACGAGGTTCACCTGATGCTTTCATCTTCCTCGGCTGATACCGTAAATCCGGTGGCCGACCAGTGTGAATTGAACGAAGTGCCGAGCCTGTCCGCCGATACGCCATGGGATGCATTTTTCTTCGGTCGTGGCGGAGATCCGGCAAAGGGCTTTGATTGGACCTATCACTTCTTCTGGGGTGGTGAGCAGGTTATCAACAGCTACACATCTCTATGGGGTCAAATCGAAACCAACAGAAAGGTTGGTCTGCTGTTGTCAAACGACAGCGACGGCGTTGCAATGACAAACCCGGATGTCGGTTTTGCCGCCCAGTTGAGAAAGCATGACCTCGAAGTCGTCGACGGCGGATTGTTCGATCCGCTTTCCGATGATTTCTCTGCACAAATTGCCCGAATGAAGGACGCTGGCGTTGATATCATCACCGGTATTTTCCTGCCACCTGACTGGACCACATTCTGGATTCAGTCCGCCCAACTGGGATTCCGTCCAAAGGCAGCCACGATCGCGAAAGCCCTGCTGTTCCCCAGTTCGGTAGAGGCCATCGGATCTCCAGCCAACGGATTGTCGACAGAAGTCTGGTGGTCTCCAGGTCATCCGTTCAAGTCCAGCATCACCGGACTGACATCCAACGAGTTTGCAAATGAGTTTACAAAGAAGACGGGCCGCCAGTGGGTTCAACCAATGGGATTCAAGCATGCATTGATTGAAGCTTGCATGGATGTTCTCAAACGCGCAGAGGATCCTACAGATCCCGGTGCTCTGATCGAATCGATCAAGGCAACCAACATGCAGACATTGGTTGGGCCGGTGAACTTCGCCGGTGGGCCGGTCCCGAACGTTTCGCCAACACCTGTCGTTGGCGGTCAATGGTCGAAGGGTGAACAGTTCCCATTCGAATTGTCGATTGCAGAAAACCAGTATGCTCCAGAAATCCCGGTGCGTAAGGCATTCGAAGAACTTAACTATTGAACTGAGAGGTATTGGAGCTTCTTGGCCCGGTTTCTCAGCCGGGTCATTTTTTTGTTTCGGCTACGGCTGTTTGGCGACTGCGTAGCATCAACCTGACGACCAGCAAGAGCAGCAATGCGGCGACAATTGTTATCGATAGCGCAGGCATCAGGAACGCACCGGTCGCATCGCGCAGCAAACCAAACGAGATAGGCCCGAGTACACCGCCAATTTCTGCTGCCGAAAAGAAGATGCCACTGGCAAGGCCAATTCGATTTTCCGGTATGGCAGGCAACTCCACCAGCACGAGAATCGCAATGGTCATCATCGTCCCGCGTGCAATGCCCTGCAGCGCAAGGCCGGCAGCCAGACTGAAGCCCGAACCGAATGCGATTGCCATCCCTGCAACGCCCGCCATGGAAAACAGCACGGCGAGCAGCGGAAGCCTGCTTGAAGGTCCGGCGAAACGCGGCACAATCAGTGCTGCGGCCAATCCGAACAGTGTGGGAATGGATGCCCAGGCGCCAGCCTCGGCCGCCGCCATGCCCTTTGCCCGGAGAATGGAGGGCAGCCAGTTGGCGAGGCCATGATTGATATAGAAAATTCCAACGGCCATGGTCAGGACAGCAACGACCTGGGGGTTTAAGAGTATAAGCCCGACAGCGCGCCTGTCGAAACGTTGTGCAACAGTTGCGATAGGACCTGAAACAACCGGCCCTGCGCAGGCCAGCCATAGCAGGCCACTAAGCAACGCCATGCCGGAATGAATCAGCATAACGCCCCGCCAGGTTCCGGCAAGTGGCAGCAAATACGCATTCGTGGTGGAAAGCGTCAGGATGCTTCCCATGGCCGGGCCTGTTACATAAATGCCCATTGCCGTGCCGCGGTTCGGGCCTGAAAACAATGCGGCGATAAGCTTTGGTGCGCCTGTCGAAATCAGTGGGCCGCCAATGCCGAACACGGCCACGGCAAGCAGCATTGCACCGGGCGTGTCTGCACAGGCCCGCAACAGTCCGGAAAGGGCAATGATCAGTGTCGCAAAAAAAAGCCCGGTCCGTGTGCCGATGGTGTCCAGCAGGATTCCTGCTGGTATGGCGGCCGCAATATAGACCAGTGGCCAGGCGCCCATAATGGCACCCAGCGTCGTATTGTCCGTTTGAAGTTCCGTCCGGATTTCCGGAAGCAGGGGCGCAATGCTTGCAACCATAGCTCCAAAAGCTGCGTAGACAAGCCACAGGCCGCCCAGTGCAATCCATCGTGAATTGCCAAGCCTGGGCGTCAGGTTGCCTGATGGCGCTGGATCGTTCTGCATGTTCGCGTTTGTCACAGATATACCCCAGCACCTTAAAAGTTGAAAAAATGTATTTTTTGTCGACAAATAGTTATTCAGACTCTATTGATTATTTGTCAATATCGAGAGCCGGTCACTCGTCTGTCGGCTGAATACAGAATCTGACTTGCGATAAAGTGCGGGCTGCACATGCGCAAGAGTGGGAGTGTGATAGATGAAAATTGTACGTTTTTCGAAAAATGGCGGTGTTGCCGAAATCGGGATTCTGAAGGGTGAGACGGTCGTCCCGCTTTCTGCGATCGCAAAAGACGCACCCACGGACATGAAAACCCTCATCGCAAATTGGGACAGGATTGCTCCTTCACTTGGCGGCGCAGAGAATTCCGCGGCCGCCATGGCGCTTTGCGATGTGAAACTGCTTGCTCCTGTAGACGCGCCGGAAAAGATGATGGCCATTGGTCTTAACTACAAGGACCACATCGAGGAATCGAAAAGTGCCGGTGTCGTTGCCCCCAAAGATCAGGTCTGGTTCTGCAAGATCCCGAGTTCAATCAATGATCCCTTCGGCGATGTGGAGTATCCCAGGGTTTCCAAAAAGCTTGACTACGAAGTCGAGTTGGTTGCCATCATCGGGAAGGGCGGCAAGAACATTTCACGACAGGATGCGCCCGGTTGCGTGTTCGGATACGCTGTCGGCAATGATGTAAGTGCGCGTGACTGGCAGTTGAGAACCCAGCAATGGGTGCTGGGAAAATCCTTCGATACGCATGCACCCTTTGGTCCGGCGATCACGACTGCCGATGAAATAGGCGATCCGCATCGCTTGCAGATCAAGTGCTTCGTCAATGGCGATCTTCGTCAGAATTCGAATACCAAGCACCTGCTTTTCAATATCTGGGATCAGATCGAGGAGTTGTCGAAAGTGATGACGCTGAAGCCCGGCGACATCATCTTTACAGGCACACCCGGCGGCGTTGGCATGGCATCGGCTCCTGACGGCTACCTCAAGGTCGGCGATGTGGTTCGATGCGAAATCGAGGAACTGGGTGCCATCGAAAACAGGATTGTTGCACAGGCCTGATCGGTCATTGCATTGCGGGTCAATGAAGCGCCCGCAATGCAATGCGCATTGATGCCATGGTGTGTTTTGGAGGGGAAACAGCGTGATGACGACATTATATTATTCAACCGGTTCCTGCAGCATCGGCATTCGCATCATCCTTGAGGAGATTGGCCTTTCCTTTGATTCCATTCCGATTGATCTGGCAGCGCGTGAGCAGTTTTCCGAAACCTTCGCCAGCGTCAATTCCAAGCGCAAGGTGCCGGCGCTGATACGTGAAGACAGGTCCCTGCTGACGGAATTTCCCGCGATTGCCTTTTGGCTTGCGCGGTCCCACATGTCGGCAGACCTCATTCCCGAAGATCTCGAAGGCCAGACCCGCGTGCTCGAAGCCCTCGATTTCATGGTCGGCTCGGTACACATGCGCGGCTTCACCTTCATCATTGTTCCGATGAAATTTTCGACGAGCAAGGAAACGCAACAGGAACTGGTTGCCCACGGTCGAGCCCAAGTGGATCTCGGCATGGCGCGCCTTGGCAAAACCCTTGGCGACAGGGACTGGCTGCTGGGAGATTACAGCATTGCAGATGCATGCCTGTTCTTCCTGACCTATTGGGCAAAGCGCGAAAAGATCGATCTGCCGGACAATCTGATTGCCTGGCATGAGCGCATGATGGCGCGCGAATCAGTATTGCGGGCGTTTGACGGCGAGAGTCTGGAAAAACTCTAACCGCCCGGCGTTGAAGGGACGTGTCATTGTCAAAACCAACACAAAAAATATATTATCCATTGACGAATACATTAATGGCTGCATAGAATTCTGATGACATCTGGAGACCGCTATTATGAAATTCCTGTCGTTTGCCAAAGGCGATCAAATCGGTCTTGCGGTTGAAGCAGACGGCAGATTTCGCGGCTATCAGAACGATGCGCCAGAATATCCCGGCCAGCTTTATGCACTGATCCAGGATGGTCCTGATGCTGTCGCACAGGCAGGCAAGGTGCTGTCTTGCGGCCCGGAAATCGATCTGTCGGAAATCGGGTATCTGCCACCCATTGCTCAGGCAGACAAGTTCATCTGTGTCGGCCTCAATTACCGGGCGCACACGGAAGAAGGGCCATACGAGCAACCGGACTTTCCGACGCTGTTTGCGCGCTTCTCCTCCAGTTTTGTCGGACATGAAGAGCCAATTTTGCGACCGGCTGTTTCAGAGCAGCTGGACTTTGAAGGCGAACTGGTTGCTGTCATTGGCAAGAGGGCCAGGAACGTTTCTGTGGACGAAGCGCTCGACTACGTTGCCGGCTATTCGATTTTCAATGATGGCTCAATTCGCAATTTCCAGCGCCGTACACCTCAATGGACACCTGGCAAGAATTTCGACGGAACCGGCCCCTTTGGCCCCTACTACATAACGGCGGATGAATTGCCCGCCGGTTGCAGGGGCCTTCGCCTGCAGACGCGTCTTAACGGCAAGGTCGTTCAGGATGCCTTGATCGACGATATGGTGTTTCCCGTTGACCAGCTTGTTTCCATCTGCAGCAGCTTCATGACGCTCCATGCAGGTGATGTGCTTATCACCGGCACGCCGTCGGGTGTTGGCCATGCCCGCAAGCCGCAGCTCTGGATGAAGGACGGTGATGTTTGCGAAGTCGAGATTGACCAGATCGGGATTTTGTCAAACCCAGTAAAAAATGCCTGAGCCCATCCCATCAGACTGTCGTGGAGGATAAGATGACTGCAATTACCGGAAAAATAGGAATCAACAAACGGCCCGGTGAACTGGGGGTGCACTCGCTCAGTGAATTCAACGTGGTTGTTCCTGATCTGAAGGCAGCGCAGGATTTCTATACTGCATTCGGACTCGACGTGCGTGAAGAAGACAACATGCTGGGGCTATATACCCATGGCAATGCCCACCGCTGGGGGGCCATCAGCGAAGGCGCGATCAAGAAGATCAACATGGTCACCTACGCCATCTTCGAAGAAGATTTTGAGCTGATCAAAAAGCGCATTGAACACATGCGGATAAAACTGCTCGACCCACCGCCAGGTTTCGAGTCCAACGGCATTTTCTTCTACGACCTCAACAATTTCCTGATTCAAATCAAAGTGGGAGAAAAGACCTCGCCGGACGAAAAGGTCGCTTTCGGCGATATCGACGGTTCGGCGCCTCCAAACAAGGCGGGTTCGTGGAGCAGGCAGGCCAAACCCGAGGCACGACCAACCCGGTTCGCACATATGCTGGCATTCGTTCCTGACGTGTTGGCGACGGTTGAATTCTACGAGCGCGTACTGGGTATGCGCCTTTCGGACCGGACCGGCGACATGATTGCCTTCATGCACGGCATCCATGGTTCGGACCATCACATGTTTGCATTCGCCAATTCAGCCGGCCGTGCGCCCGGTCTGCATCATCTGAGCTGGGACATCGGTTCTGTCAACGGAATCGGTCTGGGTGCAGCACAAATGGCCGACAAGGGATACGTCAAGGGATGGGGCCTGGGGCGCCATGTCCTGGGTTCCAACTATTTCCACTACATGCAGGACCCTTGGGGCAGTTGGTGCGAGTACTCCGCCGATATCGACTATGTTGGTGTTGATCATGATTGGGAATCCAAGGATCATCCGCCCGAAGACGGAATCTATGTCTGGGGGCCGGCCCTGCCCGAGGATTTTCTGCACAATTACGAAGCAGACCAGTTTGAGGGCAAGGAATCCTAGTTTATCCTGTCTGGGGTATTCGGGATACAGGAGTGCAATTCGGGCGATCCCTGCAACACTGGATGAAACCTGCCAACCCGAATGCAGTGATCCGAACGAATATCCGGTAACGAGGCAGCCAAATCCGATTGCTCGACCAAATGCTTGCAACCGGATAAAAGAGTTGTTCGAGCGGATCGATACAATCCGGCCTGGCGGGTCCTGCCGCCCCGTCGGATAACACGTATTTTGGAATGCCCATGCGCATCAAGGCCGTTGATCTGTTTTATGTCCGCATGCCAATAGTCTAGGACATTGGCGATGGCAGCCAGGATGCGCTGCTGGTCCGGGTGACGGCCGGAGGGATTGTCGGCTGGGGAGAGTGCGAAGCCTCGCCTTTGACATCGATTGCCGCCTTTGTCGCACCCATGTCGCATACGGCCTGCAAACCGGTCGGCGCCAATCTGCTGGGTCAAAAAATTGATTCGGCGCAAGACATTGCCCGACTTTCCGATCGGATCCTGTTCAATTCCATGGACCTGTTGCAGGCGCCGAACACCTGGTCCGGCGGGGAAATGGCGCTCTCGGATCTGCTGGGCAAAATGCTTGAGACACCGGTCTGGCAATTGCTGGGTTTTGACAGGGCGCACCCCAAGGGTGCCTATGCATCGACCCTGTTCGGTCAAACGCCGCAAGAGACCTTTGAGCTGGCCCAGGGCATCCGCGAACAGGGCTTCATGGCGGCAAAACTGGCTGGGGCGGGTTCGGCTCCACCACTGCCACCGGTATCGCTTGTTTCAGTTCGCCGCGCCGATCATCTGGATTCCCATGCAACAATCGCACTCCATCCAATCTTGTTGACAACATACCAACTGGTCGGTATGTTGCGGTTACGGAGGACCCAATGCCCAAATATGCCGCCAAAACGGATGCGAGAGCCAAATTGCTGGACGCTGCCTTGATGGTGATCCGCACAAAGGGTTACTCGGCCACCACGGTCGACGATCTGTGCAAAGCGGCGGGCGTCACCAAGGGCGCTTTTTTTCACCACTTCAAAAGCAAGGATGAACTCGGCGTTGCCGCAGCGAACCATTGGTCTGAGACGACCAGCGGATTGTTTGCCACAGCCCCCTATCATCAACATGCCGATCCCCTTGATCGATTCCTGAGCTATGTCGACTTCCGAAAGGCGCTTTTGCAGGGTGGCGTGCCGGAGTTCACCTGCCTTGTCGGCACGATGGTCCAGGAATCCTATGAGACTGCTCCGGCCATTCGCGCGGCCTGTGAGTGCAGCATCGCCGCCCATGCCGCCACGCTCGAACCGGATATCGAGGCTGCCATGCGTGCGCGGGGCATGACACCCGATTGGACAGCCAGATCGCTCGCGTTGCATACACAGGCCGTCATTCAGGGCGCCTTCATCCTTGCCAAGGCAAGTGGCGGAGCGGCCATCGCTGCAGACAGTATCGATCATCTGCGCCGCTACATCGAAATGCTCTTCGGTGTTGAACCAGGAAAGGTCAAGGCGCGAACATTTGAGGACGATCCGATTGCAGGCGGCCTGCACGCTGCGGAATTTCGTCAGAGCGGTAAATTGGAATGATAACGACAATGATAGCTTAGACCCAGGGAGAAATGGACATGAGCGAACTTGTAACCTGCGTGTGGTTCGACCACGGTGAAGCAAGCAAAGCAGCTGAATTCTACGCTGCAACCTTTCCAAACAGCCGTGTTGATCGGACAAATACTGCTCCCGGTGATTTCCCCGGCGGGCAGGAAGGCAGCGAATTGACTGTCGAATTTACCCTATTGGGAAGGCGGTTTGTCGGCCTGAACGGCGGCCCGAACTTCAAGCCGAATGAATCCGTCAGCTTCATGGTCGTCACCGACAACCAGGAGGAGACCGACCGCTATTGGGACGCGATCATCGGCAATAATGGTGCCCCGAGCGCCTGCGGCTGGTGCAAGGATCGTTGGGGTTTTTCCTGGCAGATCACGCCAAGGCGGCTGCTCGAACTGACGACAAGCGCGGACCCTGAGGAGGCAAAACGTGCTTTCGAAGCGATGATGACGATGACCAAGATCGATATTGCGGCACTCGATGCCGCCGCCTCAGCCCGCGCTTGAACCATTCACCGCGAAAGGATCGTGCCCCATGTCAAATTCTGTTTATCTGCATCGCATTCTCGCCACCAGTCCCGAAAAAATATATCGCGCATTCCTCGAGCCTGATGCTGTTGTAAGCTGGCTTCCGCCATTCGGTTTTACCTGTACGGTTCACGAACTGGATGCAAGAGAAGGCGGCACGCACAGCATGTCCTTTCGCAATTTCACGACCGGAAACACGCACGCCTTTGGTGGAACCTATCTGAAACTCGTCCCCGGCGAGACGCTCGTCTACACCGATACATTCGATGACCCGAACCTGCCCGGAGAAATGACGGTGTCGGTGAGCCTCAAGCAGGTTTCTGTTGGAACCGAGATGACGGTGGTTCAGGAGGGTATTCCTGACCTGATTCCTCTGGAAGCGTGCTATCTCGGTTGGCAGGAATCCCTGCGCAAGCTGGAGCGGCTTGTCGAGCCCGAAATCGCCGAATGAACTCACGTTCCCATCCCATGAAATGTACAGAAGGAAATTGCGGATGAGCAGACAGCAAATTACGATTGATACGATGATCGCTGCAGACATTGCGCGTGTTTGGGACGCATTCACGACGCCGGCCGACATCACGCATTGGAATTTCGCTTCCGATGACTGGTGTTGTCCGAATGCACAGGTTGATCTTCGCGTCGGCGGTTCTTACAAGGCGCGCATGGAAGCAAAAGACGGCTCTGTCGGTTTCGATTTTGAGGGCGTCTATAAAGAACTCGAGCATTGCAAGGCGCTCACAGTTGCCATGGGCGACGGACGCAAGGCCCGGACGACATTCGAGACAGTCGGAACGGGTACGAAAGTGTCAACGGTTTTCGATGCCGAAACAGAAAACCCGATCGAACTGCAGCGCGACGGCTGGCAGGCCATTCTCAATAATTTCAAGCGTCATGTGGAGGCTGAATAATCCTCCAGCATTGTCGCTGTTGGCCAAAGTTGAGACTGCGTTCACGGCAAGCTGCCGATCCGGGGTGAAGCCATCGCCTTCCTGTGCCCTGTACGAACCTGTCCCCCTATGCCGTCTATTCATTGCACTGCGTATTGCTTCTGCCCCCGCCTGAGCTAGCATAGGGAAAGCCAGTCGCTTTGACGGCTGAAACGCTGTCTCGGGGAAAATCCATGCGCATTGATGCCGTTGATCTTTTTTATGCCCGCATGCCAATTGTCGAGGACATTGGTGATGGCAGCCAGGATGCGCTGCTGGTCCGGGTGACGGCGGGTGGCATTGTTGGCTGGGGAGAATGTGAAGCCTCGCCTTTGACATCCATTGCCGCCTTTGTTGCACCCATGTCGCACACGGCCTGCAAGCCGGTCGGGTACAATCTGCTGGGTCAGACCATTGATTCGGCACAAGACATCGCCCGGCTTTCCGATCTGATCCTGTTCAATTCGATGGACCTTCTGCAGGCGCCGCACACCTGGTCCGGCGTGGAAATGGCGCTCTGGGATCTGCTGGGCAAGATGTACGAGACACCTGTCTGGCGATTGCTGGGTTTTGACAGGGTGCACCCGAAGCGCGCCTATGCATCGACCCTGTTCGGGCAAGTGCCGAAAGAGACCTTTGACCTTGCACAGAACATACGCAATCAGGGATTCATGGCGGCCAAGTTTGGCTGGGGCGGGTTTGGCACCGTTTCTGCGGCGGAGGACCGTCTTCATCTGGTTGCCGCGCGCGAGGGTCTGGGTTCGGACGCCACATTGCTGGTCGATGCCGGGCAGATCTGGGGCAACGACGTGGACGCCGCTGCCCTGCGGCTGGATGCCCTCAACGAAGTCAGGGCCGCCTGGCTGGAGGAACCCTTCATCGGGTCAGGCTTTGCAGCCTACATGGCGTTGTCTCAAAAACAGCCGAAGGTGCCGCTTGCCGGAGGCGAAGCCTCACATAGCTTCGAGATGGCCTGTCATCTGATCGATTATGGCGGTGTTGCCTTCATCCAGATCGACTGCGGCCGCATAGGTGGCATCGCTCCGGCGAAAAAGGTCGCGGACTATGCACGGCAAAAAGGCGTCGCTTATGTAAACCACACGTTCACATCACACCTGGCACTCGCCGCTTCCCTGCAGCCCTACGCTGGCTACGCGGAGTTTGATATTTGCGAATATCCAGTGCGGCCCAAACAGCTTGCACTGGATATCACCCGCAACTGGCTGACCCCGGACGATGACGGGCTGATTGCCCTGCCGGAAGCCCCCGGACTGGGCATAGAGGTCGCCCCCGAAACCCTGGCCCCCTATCTTCAGGAAGTGGTCGTGTCGGTGGGTGGAGAAACGCTGTTTCGAAGTCCGGTTCTTTAGGGCACCTCGCGCGCTTTAACTGCGCTTGCGTGGCTAAACCTCCAGCACGGTTTCAAACCCACCAAAAATGATGCGCTTGCCGTCATAGGGCATCGGGTTATGGTCAGGACCCATCGTGTCGTCTTGCATGATCTTTGCCCAGCCCTCATCATGGACCTGCTTTGATGGCCACAGAACCCAGGAAAAGACCACCGTCTCGTCGTCCTGTTTTTTCACTGCCATGGAAAATGAGGTGACCTCACCCTCGGGGACCTCGACTCCCCAGTTTTCAACCACCTTGGTCGCGCCATATTTCTTGAAAATCTCGGCCATCACCCGGGCGTGTTCGATGAATTCCTGTTTTTTGGCATTTGGAACTGCTGCGACAAATCCATCCACATAAGACATTTTTTGCTCACTTCATGCTGGTTGAAAGGCCTCGAATGTAGCAGACAATTTGGCCTTATGCATCTGCATCATGTCCCGTTCTTCAGCAGTTTCCCGTCAGACAAAGCGACGGGAGGCGACGTCCGGTTTTGCCGATGATGCAATCCGTCAGATCCGGCTTCAGGCCAATTGTTGGGCGCACAATTTGCGTTGCGACAGAACAATGGCCAAAATGACTACGGTCGCGCCGATCAGGTTGGCAATCGGATGCATCGGCCAGAAGCAGCAGACCGGGATGGTTTGCATCCCACCGCCGAAACCAATCGGCCTATGGGCATTTATCAGCGGAATGTTGTGGAGGCTCTTTGTGATTTTCCATGCCGGAGTTTTCTCTCAGGATTCAGGGACGTTTTTAAAGAGCCGTTTGGCTGTCAAATCGCATCTTCAAATCCTGCCATGACATCGTCGGTGATGGCCGAGGCAAGCAGGCAGGGTTGATATTGCCGGTTGCGATTGTGGCAGGAAAAGAATGGCTGCGATAACGGCGTATTGCCGGCTCCATGAGATTCGAAGAAAGTCTGTTCATTGGGCTGGACTATCTTTCGCGGACACGTGATGTTTTAATAAAATCGATCAACATGAGGGGCACAAGGAAAATATCGGCAGGGGTTCTGAGATGGACAACTCAGCCGGTTTGATCGGAGGAAATCAGGTGAAGCTTGCGCATCTATTATTGCTATTCATATTTTGTCTGCTATCGACAAACCTGGTTCTGGCTGCTGAAAAACACGCGCTGATTATTGCCAACAAGGACTATCTGTACGGTGGATCTTTGGTCAACCCCATCAAAGATTCCAGAGAATTGTCGCGAACGCTCAGCGCGGCAGGTTTCAGCGTCAAGGTGATGGAAAATCTGACGCTGGATGGCATGCGGCAGGCCATAAGCGATTTCGGTTGGCAACACAGTGAAACCGATAATGTCGCAATGGTCTATTATTCAGGTCATGGGGCAGAGTTTGATGGGGAAAACTACCTTATCCCTGTCGATGCAAAGCTTGACGATGTGAGGCGCGCGCGGTCCGAGGCGCTCACACTGAACGACGTACAGAATTTCATGTACCGCGAGATATCGGATGAAGACCGGGCCAAGGGTATAAACGCCGTGGGCTTGAATATCATCGTCCTGGATGCCTGCCGCAATAACCCCTATCCCGCACGGAAAAAATCCGCTGCTCGCGGGTTGGGTGAAGTGGAGGGCGCTTCCGGTACATTGATCTGGTACGCGGCTCAACCCGGTGCACAGGCTGACGATGGAGAAGGCAGCGATCTCAGCCCGTTTGCCAATGCCTTCACAAAGGCAGTCGACGCATCATCCGGAGAATCCGTAGAGGAAACATTCAAGCAGGTTGCAAAACTGACATTGAAAGCAACAGAGGGACTGCAGGAGCCCTGGCAGGCCGGCAATATTCTGGGCCGATTCAGTTTCAAGAAGGGCAAATCCTCATGGACCAATAGCAGGCTGCTTGCCGATTTCGACCCCTCGGCTCTCGATGCGAACAACCAAGTGTTCAAGTTCGATAATCCGCAAAAGATATCGGTGAAAAATTTCGGCGTGTGGAACCTTGGAGGCTATCGTTTTGCAGTCCCACCCCATGGCGAGACACTGACGTTTGAACCCGGATATTACTGGAAATACCGGGAAAATCGGGATCATGGCACCTATCACAACGTAATCTGGCAGGAATTCCAACCCGGAGCCTTTGCAAACTTCCAATGGGGTCTTCCAAAATATGACGAAGAAGACAGCCAACGTTTTCTGTTATTTTCCCTCGATTTTTTGAAACCCATAACGAGTAAGAATTGCTTCGAGTCGAGCTGCGGTATCTATTATGACCTGACTTTAGAAGACCAAAACAGGGAAATATTGGATTGGAGAAATGATTCAATAGAACAAAAATTATATGTAGAATGTTATTCATCTAGTTGCAATTCTTATAGCCCTATACGATTTCCGGTATCCTTGTTTTCTGAATTATATAAAGGTAATTATTTGGTTTTGAATTTGATGGATAAATATAAAAGTATTGTAAAAAGCAAATTCAGGCAGATTAGAGTACCTTTAACCGGACTAGGTGACGCAATTGCGCATTTTCTTGAACAAGAAGAGTTTGAAGGCCGAATTCTGGAAGCAGTGAGGCTCAGCGGTCTGGAAAACTATATCGAAAGACCGTTGGAAAATGCTGGTTTTCTCGACCAGTTTTATGACGGAAACACAAATAGACAGGACACGATTGATAAATTCGGTGTTGCCGAGGCGGACAAGTTCCAGGCTCTTTTTGAAAACGCGTTGGAAATCGACGCATCAGGTTACGCCGGATTATGTCGGAATGATCCCCACGTCAATTTGACCCGTATAGCCTCACGCTACCTGTACAAGATAGGGGTATCTGACGCCACGTCCGAAGCAAGAAGGGTTGCACAGCAACTCTTAGACAAAACCATTTCATCCCTGGAGGCAAAACTGAGGGTCGGCGATACGACCTGCGGTTATTTTCTTTGGACAAAGGGATATACCGCAGAAGCAATTCAAGGCGACGCGACAAACCTTTTCAACGCGATGATTGCAGGAGCGCAAAGTCCACATAGTGATTATTCGACGATCTGGAACATAATCAACAATCACATGCACTATTTTCCCGATGGCGGCGGAGCGCTGGGCTACAGAGACCTGAAGTCGTTGTCCGATTCTGTTTTTTACTGGGGGGAATGGCGCGATTATATGCCGGATAAGATAGACACATATTTGAGCCTCGTAAAAGCGCATGAAATTGAAGAGATGCACCGTGGGGCCTGGGATAAGTGCCTGAATTCGGCTGAAGCGTCTTCAGTAGAAGGTCGTGCCTGTTTCCGCGAGTTTGTACTGCTTTTTCCGAATTCTGAACATCTTGAGGACGCCACCGTCAGAATTGCAGAACTTGATAGTCAGAGCAAATGTCAGGTTTCCGCCGCTGTATGGAGTTTTCTGTCTGACAGCAAGAACACCGAAAAACTTGAGGAATTTGCTGTAAAACACGCTGGCTGTCCTCAATCAGCGTTGGCTTTGGAGCGAATCAAAGCGTTGGAAGGCGGTTAGGATTTTCGGCACAGATCCTCTCGAAACACTGGTATTACCATGACGCTCCACACCCGGGCCTAGTCCGCCATTATTCAGGAAGCGTGTTTCGTGAAGTAGTCAGGCGCTAAAGCCGGGTAATTCCGCCCGAAGCCTTCAGGCCAATTGTTGAGCGCGCAATTTGCGTTGCGACAGAACAATCGCCAAAATGACAGTGGCCGCGCCGATCAGGTTGGCAACCAGATGCATCGGCCAGAAGCAGCAAACCACGCCAAAGGCCATCATCGGCCCGGTGATCAGACTCAACGGCCCCTCGGCATAAAGCTGAATGATGGAATTGATAGCGTAAATGCCGAACAGAGCAAAAAAGCCCACCTGCAGGATTTGCATCCAATCACCGGAAATCAGCGGCGTATAGGCAAACATCAGCGGGACAATGTAGAGGCCCTTGGCGATTTTCCAGGCCTGAAATCCCGTTTCCATCGGCTTGGATCCGGCAATGCCGGCTGCGGCAAAGGCGGCAAGGCATACGGGCGGTGTCACATTGCTGTCCTGGCTCAGCCAGAAGATGATCAGATGGGCGGTCAGAAGGAACACGGCCTGCTGGGCCGGATCTACCAGCAGGGGGCGGATGGTGATGGCCAGTTCAAAAGGCATGGCCGCCAAAAGCGCCACAGCCTCGTCCCGCGTCATGCCGCTGGCAACCTTCGCCGTCAAGGGATTGTCCACCAGCGCGAACATGGCGGATTTTGCCGGATCGACAATGCCGGCCACCAGTTGATCGACAATGATCGTATCGGCCAGAATGCCCGCCAGAGCCGGCGCAGTCAGAATTGCAAGGATGATATAGGCCGCCGTCACCGGCAGCCCCATGCCCAGCACCAGAGACGCCAGACCGATCAGCACGATCGCCAGCACGATCGATCCCTGCGACCATTGCGCGATCATCAGGGAAAATCCGTTGCCGATGCCGCTTGTGACAATCGCATTGTTCATGATGCCGATGGCGACAAGCAGGATGCCCGTCATGATCGAGGAGCGCACCCCGACCAGCAGGGCCTCGGCAATTTTTGACGGGCCCATGGAGACCGGTTTGAAAAACTCCCCCTTGGTCACCCTGGCCAGCAGGCTGGTGCACCAGGAGACAATGATCAGCGCGGCAATCGCCCAGGAGGCGGCATAGGAGGGTGTGACACCCGTCATCAGCAGCCAGATCATCACAACCAGCGGCAACACAAACACCAGTCCACCGGAGATCATCTTGCCTTTGTCCACCACCAGATCAACACCCTCACCGACCTGATCCTTGACGGCCTCTATGCGCACGATGAACGCCACGGAGAGGAAATAGAGGATGGCCGGAACCACCGAGACAGACACGATAGTTGCGTAGGGAATGGCCGTATAGCTGGCCATGACGAAGGCGCCCGCACCCATGATCGGCGGCATGATCTGACCACCGGTGGAGGCCGCGGCTTCCACACCGGCGGCAAATTTCGCCTTGAAACCATTTGCCTTCATCAGCGGAATGGTAATGACACCGGTCGACGCCGTATTGGCAATGGCCGAACCGCTGATGGTTCCGGTCAATGCCGATGAAAGCACCGCCACAAAGGCGGCCCCGCCGCGCACACGTCCGGCCACCACCTTTGATATTTCAATGACGAAGTCACTGGCGCCCGATGCCACCAGAAAGCCGCCGAAAATCATGAACAGGGTGATGTTCGACGAGGAAATGTTCGCCAATATTCCGAACATGCCTTCGTCATTGTAGAGCGTTCGAAACAAAACGTCATTGGCCGGCAGGCTGGCTGCCCGGAAGACGCCGGGAAGATGTTCGCCCAGAAACAGAATATAGGAAAGCGACAGGAGAATGAGGATCGGTATGACCCAGCCGGAGACCCGTCGTGACAGGTCGAGCGCCGCAAAAATCAGCAGGCAGCCCGCTGCCCAGTCGAGGGCGGTGAACTGCCAGGATTGCCCGGTCACCGCCAGTGTTCGCTCATAGATCGAATTTTCAGCACCGGCAATCCACAGAGCCGATGCGGCCACCAACAGGCCGTAGATCGCATTTAAAGTGGTCGACAGGCGCGTTTGCCCGCGCTTGGCAAAAGCCGGCATGGTCACCGCTGCGAGAAAGGCGAATCCGCCAAAATGGATGGCGTTCTGCCACAGGCCCGGCTCGACCAGATAGACATTCGTTGCAATGTGCCAGATACCGAACACAACGGCGAAGAGGGCGACGGCGGCACGGTAAGGATGACCGCGCAAGCCATTCCAGGACAGCCATTCAGGATGATCCAGAGCGTCCGCCCGTTCGATATCGCTCATGGTATCCTCCCCGTTCTGCACACAACGAGAAGCGGAAATGATAATTTCCGCCCCTCTTTTTGCAGAACCGCTTCAGCACTTTGCCGAAGCGCTTCTGGATCAAAAACCGGCTGTTACTTGGCCATCAACCGATCCGGAATATCCAGACCGATTTCCTTGTAATAGCGTGCAGCGCCCGGGTGGAGGGGTACGGGCAGACCCGCAATGGCGACTTCCACGGCCATACCCTTTGTTGCCGGATGAATGGCCGACAGAAATCCCAGGTTCTCATAGATTGTCTTGGTGAGCAGATAGACATGCTCCTCGTCAACGCTGGCATTGACAGCCAGGAAGTTTGGCTGCGCGATCGTCTGGACATCCTTGTCCTGGCCCGGATAGGTTCCGGCCTTGATCGTATATTGTGTCCACAGTTCACGGCCACCATCCATGGCTTTTGCTTCGTCGGCGGTGACATCCAGAATGACAAATTTGCCATCATTGGCCGCCATCAATTTGGTAATGGCGCCGGTCGGTGGGCCGGAAGGAATGCCAGCACCGACGACCTGACCGTTGGCCATGGCATCGACTGTCGGTCCATAGCCCGCGTAGACCAATGTGTAGTCCTTCTCGATATCGATACCAAGACCCGACATCAGAACCTTGTTGGAACCAATCGTTCCGGAGTTCTGACTGCCCATGCCCATCGACATGCCCTTGAGCGCCTTGAGATCTTCGACCGTTCCGGTCTTGGCTTTGTCAGCCGCAACGACAAATTGCTCGACATTCTGCCAGAGCATCGTGATCGATCGCAGATTTTCCTGAGGCGCCGACACCGGTCCGGTACCCGTTGCTGCGTAGGAGCCGTAGAGACCCTGCAGAATGGCAAAATCAGCTGTGCCTGCACCAAGCGCCTGCACATTGGCGCCGGACCCGGCCGAATTGACTGCGGTCAGGCTGAAATCCTCTTTGGGAAGCAGCTTGATTTTTGACAGGGTGGAAATGGCCGTACCGACAGGATGATAGGTGCCGCCGGTTGAAGCTGTGGTGAGAATATAGTCCTTGGTCTCGGCAAATGCAGATGTTGCGGTCATGCCGGTTGCGGACAGGGCGAAAACGGCGCCTGCCATGAGCGTGGTGAGTTTTTTCATAATGGATCCTCCTTGGAGCGCCGCCTCCACGGCACCTGATGCAGGTTTAGAGGAGGCACGCATGAGGATACTATGAAGGAAATTGCCTATTGCCAAGAAAAACCCTGCGGATTTCCGCAGGGTTCATGATTGCAGAAGCGTTGCCTTGTCCAGACCGAGCTTGACGATCTTCTCGTTCAGCGTCCTTCTGCCAATCCCCAGGGCCTCGGCAACATCATCCATCCGGCCGTCATGACTGACCAGCGCCTTGCCGATGAGCTGGCGTTCAAAGGCGGCGACCGCTTCGCGCAAGGTCTCCGGCGTTGCAACCTCAGGCCCGCTGACCTGCAGGGCTTCGCGGACAGAACAAGCGCCGCGCCGTGTCGCCAGAATATGACGCTCACAGACATTGCGCAGCTCCCTGACATTGCCTGGCCAGTCATAGGCAATCAGACTGGCGATATCGCTGGAAGTGAGCACCGGCGCCACGGTCTCATAGGTCGCGGCAAACATGTCGAGATAATGCGTGGTGAGCAGGGCAATGTCATCACGGCGGTCCCGCAGCGGCGGCATGGTCAGCACGATGGTGTTCAGTCGGAAGAACAGATCCTCGCGAAAGGCGCCGGTCTTGATCATCGAATCGAGGCGCTCATTGCCCGCAGATACAATGCGAATATCGGCCTGCTTCAGCTCCCGGGAATCCACCAGCGTATATTGCCGGGTCTCGATCACCCGGAGGAGTTTTGCCTGCGTCTCCTTCGGGATCGCCCCCAGTTCATCGATGAAAAGGGTCCCGCCCTCGGCCCGCGCCAACAGCCCCGCACCGGTTTCCCTGCTGCCAAACAGGGTCTCTTCGAACTTTGGAACCGGAACGGCAGCGCAATTAAGCGCGACAAAGGGATCACCGGATCGCGGCCCCAGATCATGAAGCGCCCGCGCCACCAGTTCCTTACCGGTTCCCGTTTCACCCAGCAGCATGACATTGGCATTGCTTGTGCTCAGATCCATGATCTCGCCACGCAATGCATCAATGGCACTGTTTTTGCCAATCAGGATGCGGTCCAGTCCCGACAGGTCGGCCAACCGATCGCGCAGCCTTTGCGTATTGAGGGAAAGGCGATGCAATTGCGCGGCATTCTCCAAAAGCTTCAGCAGGCGGCGTGGATCAAAGGGTTTTTCCAGAAAACTGTAGGCGCCTTCCTGTATGGCATGGACAGCCATGGGAATATCACCATGGGCGGACATCAGCACAATCGGCACGCGGCTTTGCGGCTTCAACTGGCCCAGCAGTTCGATACCGGTCACGCCGGGCATGCGCACGTCGCATAACAACACCTCCGTATCCTGCGCTTTCATCCGCGCAGGGATATTTTCAGCCCGGGAAAGACATTGTACCTCAAACCCTGCGGCTTTCAGCAGATGGCCCAGCGACTCCCGCATCGATTTGTCGTCATCAATGACCATGATACGATAGGTGGTATTCATGAAGCTAACGCATCAATGGGCGGCGCTATCGGCAGATGGATGATAAAAACGGCGCCGCCACCAGGCAGACTTTGCGCCGACAGCGTTCCGTCATGTTCCTTTATGATCCCAGTGGCGATCGACAGGCCAAGCCCCATGCCATCACCCGAAGCGCGGGTCGTGTGAAAGGGTTCCTGCAGCTGATTCAACTGGCGCTCTCCAAATCCTGAACCATTGTCCTCGACAGCAATCATGACCGCATCGTCTGACCGCGAAACGCTAATGGTCAGGCAATCGCCAGATGCCTCCTGCAAAGCGTAAAGGCCGTTTTGCATCAGGTTGACCAGAACCTGTTCAAGCCTGAGCCTGTTGCCCATGATTGCCAGATCCGGCTCTGCAATATGCTGGTGAACCTGCACTTTTGCCAGCTCGAAGTCGTGTTGCATCAGTTCCATACAACCTGACACCACATCAGCAAGCATCACGCGCTCGATTTTCTCATCGCCCGGTTTGGTAAAGAAGCGCAATTGTCTGGTGATGTTCTCCATGCGGGCGGCCACGGCGTTCAATTTCGCCAATGTCGGATGGGATATGCCGTTGCCTACAAGTTCTTCCGCCGTCAGATAGTTGCGAAACGCCGATATGGGCTGGCCGAGTTCATGGACAACCGACGCGGAGATCTGACCGAGCGCTGCCAATTTGCTGGATCTGGCCAGTTCCGAATGGGCCTTTTCCAGTCGCCTGTTCGCTTCGCGCAACTGATCCCGGTCCGATTGGGAGGTCAACAGGGCAGCCTGAATGCGCTTTGATCGCTGATAGGCAGCAAAACCCACCAGCAGCGATATGGCCGAACCGAAGACAATGGTAGCCAGCCAGGCCCGTTCATAGGCACGGGCCTCGCTTAAAAGATAATGCAATTTCCAGTTCAGATGATCCGCTTGTGATCCCGCATAAATGTAGGTCCGCTCGCCAAGCGCGACAGAAGCGCCATCCGGCCTGGTCCATTCCAGCGGCTCCACCGCGATCGCGCCGAATTGCTTGCTCTGCCGGATCGTGCTCAACCGCGCCGGAGAGACCGGTTCGATGGTGCGAAACAGCCAGTCGCGGTTGGAGGCCAGAACCACGATGCCGTCCGGATTGGAGGCAAGCACATTTTCACCACCATTTTCCCAGGTCTGCTGCAATTCGCTGGCATCAAGCTTGATGGCGATAACCCCGATAATGGCGTCAGCCCCATCGCGTACCGGCTCTGAGACAAAATAGCCTGGCCGACCGGTGGTCACTCCAACGCCAAAGTAATTGCCGCGTATGCCAGATATGGCTTGCTTGAAATAGGGCCTGAAACCGTAATTCTGGCCCACAAATGTCTGTTCTTTATCAAAGTTTGACGCAGCCACGACCAATCCGCTGCGGTCCATCAGATAGATCGCTTCCAGCCCGGCTTCCCTGGCAAAACTTGCCAGCCTCGGATTGAGTGCATCAACCGTTGATCCGCTCAACGCCCCGCTGACGAGTGGGTCGCGGGCCAGCACAAAGGGCAGGTGCTGGTATCGTTCTATCGTGTCATTCAATGATCGCTTGTAGAGCAGCAAGCGCGTCTGGGCGGCTTCGCGATCAAGCGACTTGAAGTAGGTCAGTGACACAAAGAACAAAAGGCCAATCGCAATCGTGGTGATTGAAATCAGAATGATTGCCACGCTTGGCCGGGCGGCCTGTCTGGCGGGATAGGTCTTCAACGGCAAGGATTGCTGCGTCATGGATCGTCCTGGTTCATGACGATCTATATGCCCCATTCGGCATTGCCGAGGCAAATGGTCGATGGCCAATTAATTGCGGGACAGAGTATGGCGGCAGGCCAGAAGGGCAGAGAAACAGGTTGTGCCGGCAAGACGACGGCCTTTGAAAACTGGGATTGATATTCCACCAGTCTTCTCTATGGAATGATCACACAGATAAGTATATGTTGCCATTGAACAAAGAGCCCACCAGACGGAATTATTCGCTATGAAAAATGATGGGCTGATCCCCAACCCCACGCCCGTGGATCACAGCCGGCAGGACCATCTGCAGCACTTACACCCTTTGAACAAGACAAGTCTCCTGTGGTTGTTTGCAGGTGTCTGCCTTTTGACAGCTGTCAATATACCATTGATCTTCGTCCAGGATCGCAGCGGTCTGATTTATGTGTATTTCAGCATGGATTTCGACCGCAACATCCCGGCATGGTTTTCTTCCATGCTACTGGCATTGGCCGGCCTTGTGGCATTCGAATGCAGTCTTGTCGCGGGACGGTTTGGACAATGGAGCAAATCGGTTTTCCTGCTGCTCAGTCTTCTGCTTGTCTTCATGTCCTGTGACGAGATCGCCCGTTTCCACGAAACACTACCCGAAATCCTCTCCGATTATCTGGGCCTCGACAACGTAAGCCGCTTTGAGGCCCACCCCTGGATTTTGCTGGGGGGACCCTTTGTTATCATTCTCCTGATTACGATGTTCCTGCTGCTGAACAATACCCTGAAACGCTTTCCCAAAAGCCGGTCCCTGATGCTATGGGGTTTTATTATACTGGTCACCGGCGGAATCGTGCTGGAATCGATCATGGAATTCCTGCCCCGGGGCATTCTGTGGCAGATAGAAATGCTGCTTGAAGAAACGCTGGAAATGGTCGGAACGCTTCTGATCAGTGCATCTCTGATTTTATGGCGGGATCAGGCCCTTGCGGAAGACCAGCCAAACAAACCTCCCGATTGACGCGGATCAAGACGCAAGGCCGTTCGATCTCCTATGAAACAAGCCAAAGCCGATTTTTAACACATCAGGATGGATTGCATGGGCCCCAGCCGCTTGGAATATCTCTTCAATCCTCGTTCCCTGGCGATCTTTGGCGCCAGTGATTCCGGTCGCTCGGTTGGCTCCAGGGTCTATATGAACCTGCTGGAAGGGGGATTTGACGGGCCAATCTTCCCAATCAATCCCAAATACAACAAGATCGGTGACAGGCTTTGCTATTCCTCCATCGCCGACGTTGATGAGAAGGTTGATCTGGCAATCATCGCCACCCCGGCGGCGAGCGTAGCCGGGATTATCCGGCAATGCGGTCAGGCGGGCATTCGCAATGCCATTGTCCTATCTGCAGGTTTTGGCGAATCGGGCGGCGAGGGCAAGGCACTGGACGCCGAATTGATGGAGGCGGCGCGGCAGAGCAATCTCCGTTTCATGGGCCCCAATTGTGTAGGGCTGGTGCGCCCCTGGCTCAACCTCAATGCCACATTTCTCAAATCGTCCACACCAAGTGGCGGTCTCGCACTGATTTCACAATCAGGCGCCCTGTGTTCAGCTATTTCCGATTGGGCCGAGCCGCATCATCTGGGATTCTCCACCCTGTTTTCTATGGGGAATGCCTCCGACATCGGCTTTGGTGATGCGCTGAAATTCCTTGCCACAGACCCCAAAACCAGGGCAATTCTGCTTTATGTCGAGGGGGTTCGCCATGCCCGATCCTTTATCAGTTCCCTGCGCCTGGCTGCCCGGCTCAAACCGGTCGTCGTCCTCAAGGCCGGCCGTCACGCGCAGAGTTCAAAAGCGGCCAATACCCATACCGGCGCCCTGATCGGTTCAGATGCTGTTTTTGATGCCGTGCTGGAACGTGCCGGTGCGGTGCGGGTTGATTCCTTCGCCCAATTGTTCGCGGCAGCCGAGATCCTCTCATCCAATACACGCGCCAGCGGCAACCGCCTGGGCATCATCACCAATGGCGGTGGTGCCGGCGTATTGGCTGCAGACCGGGCCTGTGATCTGCATGTCGAGCTGCCGCAGCCAGACGCCAGGACACTCAGCACCCTCGACACGGTGCTGCCGGCCTATTGGTCGAAGGCAAATCCGGTGGACATTCTCGGTGATGCGCCGCCAGAGGCATTTGCCAGCGCCGTCACCGCCTGTCTGGCTGATCCGCAATTTGATGGTGTGCTTGTCATGCTGACACCGCAGGCCATGACGGATGCAAGCGCAGCGGCTAGCGCCGTGGTTGAAGCTGTGCCAAGCCACAACAAAAAACCGATCCTTGCCTGCTGGATGGGAGAAACGTCCGTTACAGAGGCACGACAGATCCTGAGTGCAAACGGCATCGCCGATTTCCATACGCCGGAGCTGGCGGTCGAAGCCTTTTCACATCTTGCCAGACACGCACAGAACCGCAAGTTGGCGCTGCAGACACCGGACCCGCTTTCCCAAAACAATGTGCCGGATATCGACGGCGCACGCCGGATCATCAGGGCAGCCCTTGCCGACGATCGGTCGATGCTCACGGACAATGAGTCGAAAAAGATCCTCCAGGCGTTCGACATTCCGGTCAACCTGCCCCTGGTCGCCAACAGCCTGGCAGAAGCAATCGCTGCTGCAAAAAGCCTTGGTTATCCCGTTGCGGTGAAGATCAATGCCACCGGAATCAGCCACAAGTCCGATGTCGGAGGTGTGCGGCTCAACATCATGGACGACGATGGCCTGGCGGCGGCATGGTCACAGGTTACCACGAATGCAAAGGCCGCCGTGCCCGATGCGCAGATTCGTGGCGTCACGGTCGAATCGATGATCCAGACAAGACAGGGCCGTGAACTGCTGGTCGGTACCAGCCGCGATCGCGTATTCGGCCCAACCATCCTGTTCGGAGCCGGCGGCACATTGGTGGAAGTCCTGCGCGACAGCGCGGTGTCATTGCCGCCACTCAACGAAGTGCTGGCCAACCGGCTGATTGATCGTACACGGGTCTCTCGCCTGCTGGCGGCTTTTCGCGACCAGCCTGCCGTGGACCGTGATGCGGTGGTTCAGGTCCTGCAGCATATTTCCGACCTCCTTTGCGAACTGCCGGAGATTGAAGAACTCGACATCAATCCGCTTTTTGCCGGTCCGGACGGGGTCATTGGCATGGATGCACGCATACGCGTCAGCGAACAGAAGCCCGATACCGGTCGCTATGACCATATGGCCATCGTGCCTTACCCGCGCAATCTGGTGCAGACATTTGATCTTGGAGACGGAACGGTGCTGACCATCAGACCGATCCGGCCCGAAGACGCCGAGAGTGAACAAAAATTCGTTCGCGACCTTTCCAGTCAGGTCAAGCAATTCCGTTTCATGTATACGCTCAACGAACTGTCGCCGGTCATGCTCGCGCGCTTTACGCAGATTGATTACGACCGTGAGATGGCGCTGGTGGCATTGACCGAGGAGGCCGGCAAACCCGTACAGCAGGGTGTTGCGCGATACGCCATCAACCAGGATGAAAGAAGTTGTGAGTTTGCCATCGTGGTTTCCGACAGGCACCAGCATCGCGGCATAGGCACACGATTGATGAAATCTCTCATGGATGCGGCCCGTGCCCATGGCCTTTCGGTCATGGAAGGAACGGTGCTTTCAACCAACAAGGACATGCTGCAACTCATGAGCGAGCTCGGATTTACCACCAAGCGTGTGGACAAGGATCCATCACTTGTCGCTGTCGAGCGGCAACTTTAAAGATCGGTCAGGAAAAATGCTCACCATAATCTCACACCCCGATTGCCTGATGCATGATGCCGGTCAGCACCACCCCGAAGATGCAGGACGCCTTTATGCAATCAATGATCAGCTTATCGCCAGCGGCCTCGACATGCTCGTCGAGCATCATGATGCTCCGCTGGCCACTATCGAACAGCTGTCACGGGCGCACGACCCGGCCTATGTAAGACACATTTTTGACGTGGCGCCCAGCGTGGGAGCAATTGAAATTGACGGCGATACCGTCATGACACCCCATTCACTCGCCGCCGCACGCAGGGCAGCCGGAGCCGGCGTTTCAGGGGTAGACATGATCGTCAAGGGTGATGCCAATCCGGTTTTCTCCGCCATTCGTCCACCCGGCCATCACGCCGAATATGACAAGGCCATGGGTTTTTGCCTGTTCAACAATATTGCTGTTGCCGCTGCCCATGCACTCGAGACCTATGGCTTGCAGCGCATCGCCATTGTCGATTTCGATGTGCATCATGGCAATGGCACCGAAGATATTTTCGCCAGAGATGAAAGGGTCCTGTTCTGTTCAAGTTTCCAGCACCCGTTCTATCCCAATACGGGCTTTGATTCCGATACACAGAACCTGGTTGATGTAGCGCTTCCAAGCGGCACGACCGGGCCGGAATTTCGCCGCGCAATCGCCGAGCGGTGGTTTCCGGCTCTGAACGCTTTCAAGCCGGAATTTCTCTTCATTTCAGCGGGCTTTGATGCCCATGTCCTCGATGAAATGTCCGGGCTTGGCCTGGTTGAGGCGGATTATGGCTGGATCACAGCAGAACTCAGTTCGATCGCCGAAACACACAGCCAGGGCCGCATACTCTCCATGCTGGAAGGCGGCTATGACCATGGCGCGCTGGCCAGAAGCGTAGTCAGCCATCTCAAGGCTCTGATGCATTTGGGCTGACAGGTAGGCTGACGGGGCAAGGCATGCGCATCGACGCGCCATGGTTCCAGAGAACCCTGGCATCCTGCCTCCTGATAAATATTGCATCACACAGCCTTCATGAGAATTGTTCATCGCTGTCTCGGCAAACAGTTATTGTGCTGTTGCTTCAATGCGTATTACCCTAACCAGTCAGGCGGTGCTGCTGCCGGATGGAGATTGACCTTGGCGCTGATTGAATTCGTATTTAAACATTTCCGCACCGCTACCCGTCGCGATCAACTGCCCAAGCGCATACGCGAGGCGCTGAGCGAGCGCGAACGCGCCAGTGAAATCATGGCGCGCCTGATTCAGCTGTCGATCGTGGTGACCTTCTCGTTCATTTACACAATCAGCCCAAAAACCAGCCCGGACGAAGCCTTTTCGCCGGTGCCCTATGTTCTGGGCGCCTACATCGGCATCAGTATCATCGGTCTGATCTGGTCGATCCGTCGACCCTTGCCGCACTGGTCCGTCTATGGGTCAATCCTGTTCGATTTCGGCCTTCTCTATGGACTGATGGTCAGCTTCCATATTCAGTACATGCAACCGGCGTCCTTTATACTGAAAGCCCCCACCCTGCTTTACGTCTTCATCTTCATCGCCATTCGCGCCTTGCGGTTCGAAGCGCGATTTGTCATCACCGCCGGCCTTGTGGCGGTGGCCGGCTGGGCCGCAGTCATCATCTATGTCACGCGGTTTGATCCCGGCGACAATATGCTGACCCGCTCCTACGTCGACTATCTGACATCAAACTCCATATTGATCGGCGCCGAGATCGACAAGATGCTGTCGATCTTGCTGGTGACCGGTGTTCTGACACTTGTGGTCAATGCCTCCAACAACCTGCTGGTCACTGCCGTCACGGAGCAGGTAGCGGCAAAGGACCTGTCGCGGTTTTTCGACACGAGCATAGCCAGCGGCATCCGTGAAAACGCTGATCGACTGGAGGCCGGCAAGGGCGAAAAACGCGATGCGGCAATCCTGTTTGTCGATATTCGCGGATTTTCCCAGATGGCAACCACCATGGAAGCATCTGATGTCATGCAGACCCTGTCGCGCTATCAAAGCCGTATCGTGCCGATCGTCCAGGACTGCGGTGGCGTGATCGACAAGTTCATGGGTGACGGCATCATGGCCACCTTCAGCATCGACAACGACCAGGCGTCCAGTTCTCTTCACGCCATCCAGGCGGCTGAACGTATCCTGCTCGATGTTGAAAAATGGGCTGACGAAGAACCGACCTTGCATGCCATCGGCAACAAGGGCATCGGCATCGGTCTGGCGTCCGGACCGGTCGCCTTTGGCGCTGTCGGGCAGGAAAACCGGCTCGAAATAACAGTCATCGGATCAGCGGTGAATTATTCGGCCAAGCTGGAAAAATACAACAAGGTGCTGGGCTCCCGACTGATTGCGGCGGGCAATACCTATCGTGAAGCATTGGAAAAACACTACGAAGGCAGCCTTCAGCCGACATTCCAGGTTGCCAATCTTGACGATCTTGATGCACCGCAGGATATCGTTGTTCTGGCCCTGCCGGAACCCTCAATATCGACACTTCCGATCAGCGCGGAGCCGATTGAAAGACCTGCCTGAGCATTCTATGCTGGTCTCATTGGCCAAAAGCCGTGATATTTCGTTCTCGCTTGCCCCATTGACCTGAATCCTCCGGGCCATTGCATACCTGCGAGAAGCGGCAATTGCGAACAAGCAGGAGTGAACATGGACTACAAATTTCTGGGCCGCACCGGCGTCAAGGTGTCCGAACTGTGTTTTGGAACCATGTCCTTTGGCGGCGATGCCGATATCAACGCCGCGTCCGCCCTGTTCAAAAGCTGCCGGGACGCAGGCATCAACTTTTTCGACTGCGCCAATATCTATAATGGCGGGAAGGCCGAGGAGATGCTCGGCCAGTTCATGCAGGCTGAACGCGATGAACTGGTTATCACCTCAAAATGCTATTTCCCTGATGGCAAGGATATCAACGCGCGCGGTTCAAACCGCCGCCACATTGCCCGATCGGTTGAAGACAGCCTGCGCCGCCTCAAGACCGACCGGCTTGATGTTCTGTTCATGCATCGATGGGACAAGAACACGCCCCTCGACGAAACGCTGCGGGCACTGGAAGATCTGGTGCGTTCCGGCAAGGTGCTTTATCTGGGCGCTTCAAACTATTCGGCCTGGCAGGTGTCAAAAGCCCTTGGCATTTCGGACCGCAAAAACTGGACCCGGTTTGACGTGATCCAGCCGATGTACAATCTGGTCAAACGACAGGCCGAGGTTGAATTGCTGCCCATGGCTGCGGCAGAAGGCCTGGGCGTAATTTCCTACAGTCCGCTGGGCGGCGGTCTGCTGACTGGCAAATATACCTCCAGCCGAAAGGCCGGTACTGGGCGGATCACCGACAGCGACGCCTATTCGGTGCGCTACGGTGACGAACAGGTCTTTGAGGTGGCGGGTCAATTCACCGAATTTGCCAGATCCGAAGGCATGCATCCGGTATCGCTTGCCATTGCATGGGTCGGAGCAAATCCGGCCATTACCTGTCCGATCATCGGTGCACGCAATGTCGAGCAGTTGATGCCCAGTCTGGGTGCCAGCGACATCACAATGACGCCGGAGCTCTATGTACGCATCAGCGCATTATCGCCGACGCCGCCACCTGCCACCGATCGGTTGGAGGAAGTCAGCCAAAGTTAGTCCGGGAGTTGCTTCGTTATATTCATACATTGCAATATATGAAATTATGCGTTTGAATGCTGCTTGAAACCTCGAGGAGAATTCTGATGAATCATGCAACCAGATTGACCTGCCCCCTCCTGTTGACCGCTGCCCTCATGGCAACCGGTTCGGCAGGGGCCAGTGACCAGACACTGACGCGCATAGCAACCATGCCGGCAGGTGCGGAGGTCACCGGATTGAGCGCCAATGCCCTTGGCGATCTTTTTCTCAACGCCCAGCATCCGGGTGGCAAAAACACCTTTCGCGATGATGCGCCACCCGCATTGATTGGCTATCTGGACGGTTTTGACAGCGCTACATTTTCCGGCGGCAGCCTGTCCCTGCCAGGAGACGGCGAGCGCGATGTGGTTCATGCGACCGGTGGCACCTACAGGACATTTGCAAAGGCCGGTGACACGCTGGGCTCTGGCGAACTGCTCGGCGGCGTCTACGATACGTCAGGCAAGCTGATGTATGTGTCCAATACGCCGGATTTCAACGGCTTCATTCCCCTGGGCGCCAACCGGGGTTATCTCTATACGGGCTGGGAAGGCGCCGGTCGCGACGGGGCAAGTGCGGTCAGCCGCCTGACCCTCAACCGCATTGACGGAAAATGGCAATCGGACCTGAGCACATCCAGAATGGTGGATCTGAGCCCCGTTGACGGCGGCAGTGTGCTGTGTTCCGGCGTTGTGACGCCCTGGGGAACCCCGCTGCTTGCCGAAGAGTATTTTTTCTACAACACGGCCGTATGGAACCATCCCGACAATCACGACGATGATGAGCGGACGAGCTTTCAGAAGGGCAATGACAATACCTATATCAAGCCCAAGAACATGAGCCAGTATCTTGGCAAAATGGCCAACCCCTATCGTTATGGCTACATGATTGAAATCGACAATGCAGCCTCCGCTGATGCGGAGCGCCTGATCAAACATTATGCGACCGGTCGTCTCAGCCATGAAACGGCGGCGATCATGCCGGATATGAAAACCGTCTACATGAGCGACGACGATTCCGGCGCCTATGGCGGCGACAAATACAATACGGCTTCCGGCGGCGTCCTTTTCAAATTTGTCGCTGATGTCAAAGGTGATCTAAGTTCCGGTACGCTCTATGCGGCGAAAATGCAGCAGGACAAGGAAACCGATCCGCACAAGGCCGGTTTCAATGTCAGCTGGATCATGCTCGGCCAGGCCAATAATGACCAGATTGCCGGCTGGATCGCCGATTATGACAATGTCACTGTTGCCGATTATGTCGAGGGCAAGTCCAGCTACGTCTCGAATGAGGAAATCTTCAACTGGGCCGAAGGGCGCATGGGCAAGGATCTCAATGGCGACGGCGTCACAGGATCCCTGAAAGACGATCGCCCGGCCTTTCTCGAAAGCCGGCGCGCGGCAGCAGCCCTTGGCGCCACCAATGAGTGGGACAAGCTGGAAGGCGTATCGTCCAATGGCAACGATGTGTTTATCGCAGCATCCAGTCTCTCCTGGACGATGGACAAGGATTGGGGTCACCTGGATTGGGCAACGGGCGCCAAGGACGAAGCCAATGGCGGCGCTATTGCCCTGGACAAGGAAGACTGCGGCGGCGTCTATCTGGCCCGCACCGGTGCCGATTTCAACATCACCCGGATCGAGCCCTACATCATGGGCAGGACAATTGCCGATGGATCCTGCGATGTGAACCTGCCTGCCAGTCCCGACAACATTCTCGCCATGCGCGACGGCTCACTGTTGATCGGCGAGGATGCCGGCAAAAAACGCCATCCGCTCGACATGCTCTGGATGGTGAAATAGGGCGTTTTATAGAAACCTGATGAAAATCTGTTTCCGGAAGTTTTCATGCATTCTTGCGATGAGCTTCCGGAAACCTCAGCCAAAGCACGGGGAACCGGACCGCTGCTCCGGCCATGTCTTACTGATTGGTTATCCAGCGCACCTGATAGGGTGCAAATGTGATCTCCCCACCAAATTCCTGCAATTGTTGCCCTGAAACCAGATCCTTCCAGTTTTCCCCGTCAAACAGATTGAGTGAACGGGTCGGGATGCTCACGGTCTCGTCTGTCACATTGTGGATTGCAAAGATGCTTTGGGACCGGTCGCGGCTCTGTCTCCAGAAGCCGAACATCCTGTCACCCAGTTGCAATGTATATTGCGTCGCATTGGGGTGAAAGGCCGGCTGGCGGATCCGGATGGCAATCAACCGCTTCATTTCGGCAAAGACGATCGCCTGCTGCGATGATGGGTCAGCGAGCTTTTCAAGCAGTTCCGGGTAGTGCCACCGGTGTCGGTTGATCGCCCGGTTGTGGTCGGTTTTCTCCACACCCGCCAGGTCGTTGGGTGTTGCCAGCATGGAGTGGATATAGAAGGCAGGGAGGCCCTCCAGCGCCATGGCAATGGCCTGACCGCACAGGAACCGGGCGATATTCCATTCGTCCTTGCCCTTGACGGTTCCTGACAGGGCATCAAACAGCGATACATTGAGTTCATAGGGCCGGCTTGTGCCGCCGGCAGCCTTGCGCATGCTGACCAGCCCTCCAAAACCCTTCACCGTATCGATCATCCCGTCGATTTCATCGTCGGTGAGCAAGCCTTCTGCTGGCCGCAAGCCAATGCCGTCATGGGACGCGGTGAAATTGAAATAGGTACAACCGGGCTGCGCCGGTGGCATTGTCATCTGCCAGGCATTCAGCGATTTTGATGTGCCATAGAGGAGCGCCTGCAAAATGAGCGGCGGCAAGGAGAAATTGTAGATGACATGGGCTTCGTTGCGATTGCCGAAATAACTCAGGTTTTCATTTTTCGGAACATTGGTTTCGGTTATCAGCACCAGCGGCACGTCGCTGTAATCAGCCAGAACCCGCATCAGCCGGACAATGGCATGGGTCTGTGGCAAATGGATACAGGATGTTCCGATTTCCTTCCAGATGAATGCTACTGCATCAAGCCTTATGGTGCGCACGCCCTGATCAATGTGAAAGCGCATGATCCGCAGGAACTCCAGCAGGACTTCAGGATTGGAAAAATCGAAATCAACCTGATCATGACTGAAGGTACACCAGACATGGCGCGGACCATTGGCGGTCTCAACCGCACGCAGCAGGGCATGGGCGCGTGGCCGCACAACTTCTGACAAATCATCGTCGGGTGAAGCTTCAAAGAAAAACTTATCATAGGGTTCATGGCCCTGCAGATAGTCGTTGAACCAGGCGCTCTGGCTGGAACAATGGTTCAGCACCAGATCCGACATCAGCCGGAAATTGTGGGAAATCCGGTTGATGTCCTCCCAATCACCCAGCGTGCTGTTGACCGTGCGATAGTCGGTAATGGCAAAACCGTCATCCGAGGTGAATGGAAAAAACGGCAGGATATGCACACCATTGACCACGCCCTTCAGATTGGCGAGCAGAAAATCATGGAGCAGATCGAGAGGTTTGTGTTCACCGTCCACGATGGAGTTGCCATAGGCGATGAGGTAGGTATCCTTCTCGCTCCAGGGTGCTGAACTCAGAGTTCGCGATTTGCGGCGCGGCAGATGATCACCGCTCCAGAAAGCATCGGCGATTTCGAGAAAGAGAGCCTCACTGTCCTGTTGTGGATATATGGAGCCAACAAGTTCAATGAGGTCGCTCTTCAAACGTGACGATAAAGTCCAATTTCTCATGATGCTCAAGCCGGATATCTGCCTGTTGGAACGCCAATTCCAGAGGTATCAGATTGCATCCACTGGAGATTTCGCAGCGAGCATAACGTGATCTCGCGGCAATGCGAAAGTGCTTTCCCCAGATCATGACGGCCAGAGACGTTTTTTTCGTGAGATTTTTCCAAATCACATGTCTTTGATTGCGCGCGCCCGAACGAACATTTTTTTGAACAAGCCGGATGCACAGAAAAGAGGCAAGATGGCTAATGTTCCATCAGTTGGTTTCATTTGAGGGGGAGGCGCTTTACGACAGATTATCATCAAATAACAGCATTTGACCGAATCGGTCCTCGTCGGGCTTGGTTGGCGCGCGGTGAGATGCGCCCCAGCAAAGGAAAGTTGACGGACCACATGAGCGGATTTTCCTCCATCAGATGGTTCTTTTTGAAGACAATCCGCTGTAGTGTCGCGCCGCCCGTCAACAGGAATCATCATCATGGACAAGCGCGATTTTCGCAAATGGTCACACCGCGCCAGTGACTGGTCGGCAGACTATCAGGAGACACTCGGCCAAAGACCCGTTCGCGCCCAGGTCAAGCCCGGCGATATTGGCCGGCTGATCGATGCTGCGCCGCCGGAAATCGGCCAGGATATGGAAACCATTTTTGGAGATTTCGAGCGGATCATTCCCGGCGGCATGACCCATTGGCAACACCCTCGATTTTTTGCCTATTTCCCGAGCAATGCCGCACCCGCCGCGCTGATTGCCGAACAGCTTGCCAATACGATCGGTGCACAATGCATGCTCTGGCAGACATCGCCCGCGGCAACCGAACTGGAAGTCAAGATGATGGACTGGTTGCGCCAGGCCCTCGGCCTGCCGGAGGGGTTCAGCGGGACGTTTCAGGATACGGCTTCCTCAACAACTCTTTGCGCCGTCCTGACCATGCGCGAGCGCGCCCTGGAGTGGACTGGCAACACCAAAGGCCTTGCCGGCCAGAAGACCCTGCGCGTCTATGCATCGAAAGGTACCCACAGTTCCATCGACAAGGCCATGTGGGTTGCCGGATTGGGACAGGACAATCTGGTCCATATTCCGCTTGATGACAAGGGCGCCATGCGGCTCGATCTTCTGCAAGAAGCCATAACGGCCGATCGCCAAGCCGGCTATCTGCCGGCCGGTCTGGTTGTCTGCGTCGGCGGCACGTCCGTTGGCGCCACGGATGATGTGGCGGCAACCTGTGCACTGGGCCGCAAGGAGGATCTCTATATCCATGTGGATGCGGCCTGGGCTGGATCCGCCATGATCTGTCCGGAATTCCGCACGTTGTGGCAAGGCGTCGAAATGGCCGACAGCATCGTCTTCAACCCCCATAAATGGCTGGGTGCGCCGATGGAATGTTCGGCACATTTTGTCCGTGAACCGGAGACATTGGTTCGCACGCTTGCCATTCAACCGGAATATCTCAAGACCCATGGCAAGGAAGGGCTTGTCAATTTCAGCGAATGGTCGGTGCAGCTTGGCCGCCGCTTCCGGGCGCTGAAAGTCTGGTTTCTGCTGCGTGCCTACGGGCTTGAAGGCCTGCGTACGATGATCCGCAACCACGTGGCCTGGTCACAAAACCTCGCAAGCCAGTTGGACGGGGAAGAGGATTTTGAACTGACATCCCAGCCGGTTCTGTCGCTGTTCTCGTTTCGTTACGCACCACCCGGCTTCGACGGCGATCTTGATGCGCTCAATCGCCATCTGGTTAACGCCATCAATGATGACGGCCGCATTTACCTGACGCAGACGATCCATGACGGCAAGCAGGTCATCCGCTTTACCGCCGGGGCATTCGAGATGGAAGAGGCCGATATCACCATTGCCTTCGATACAATCTGCGAGATTGCGAGATCATTGAAATGATTGTCGATAACCGGCTTTTACGGCTGTTCTGGCTGTTGGCCGGTTGTTTGAGCGTGACGGCAGGCATTGTCGGCATCCTGTTGCCGCTGTTGCCGACAACACCCTTTTTGCTACTTGCCGCCTATTGTTTTGCCCGCGGTTCCAAAAGGCTGCATGACTGGCTCGTCAACCACCCGCGTCTGGGGCCTCCCATTTATGACTGGCAGGCCCATGGCGCCATATCGCGGCGTGCCAGAAAACTGGCAGTGGCATCCATCATCGGCGTTTTTGCCGCAAGCCTGCTGCTGGGCGCCCCGACCCGGATCATCATCATTCAGCTCGTCGTTCTTTCTGCGGTCAGCCTCTTCATCCTGACCCGCCCGTTGCCGCCAGACGATCAGTAGAGTGGTTTAATGAAAATTGCGTCCCTTGGGCAGGATGCCACGGGCAGCGGCAATGAGTTTGGTGCCCATCTGGCGGGTTTGCGGCGCCTGTTCAATCAGATGCTGCAATCGCGCAACCCGTTCCTTTTTGCGCATCGGATCAATTGGTCCACGCCGTACTTCATCGGCATGGGCAAAACCATCAATCGGCACATCAATATCGGACAATCTGGTCAAAAGGGGCGTCAGGTCCTCCAGCTGGCGGGCAATGACATGGATGACCCCTTCCTGTGACTGCAGAGTGCCGCGTATGCCGACAAACCGGCTGCCGAGCACAATGGTGCGATAGCGCTCGAATATTTTCGGCCAGACAATCACATTGGCAACGCCGCTCTCATCCTCGATGGTTTCAAACACAACGCCTTTTGCCGTGCCGGGCCGCTGGCGCACCAGCACCAGGCCCGCCACGCTGACAAAACGATCCGATCTGATATCCTGCAGATCGGCATTCTGCCGGTATCCGGCCTGCTTCAATTGCTGTCGCACAAAGGAAACCGGATGCGCCTTGAGTGAAAAGGACAGGCTGCGGTAATCATTGATCACCTGTTCGCCCAGCGGCATGGGTGGCAGGCTGACCTCCGCTTCCCTTTGCAGGGCGCCGGGACCGGCAAGCGCAAAAAGCGGCAACCGTTCTGCAGCACCCAGCGGATCAAGCGCGCGCACGGCCCAAAGTGCATCGCGGCGAGCAAGGCCGATTGATGAAAAGGCGTCGGCATCTGCCAGAAGTTCCATGGCGCGGCGTGACAGACCTGAACGCATCCACAGATCGCGAACGCTGTCATAGCCAGCACCCCTGTGTTGCGTCAATTGCTCTGCATTGTCCTTTCCAAAACCCTTGATCCGGTGCAGGCCCAGCCGCACCGCATGGGTGTTTTTCATGATTTTTTCCATGCTGCCATGGCGCGATGCGATGGCTGGCCGACCGGCCTGCGTGTCCCTTGTTTCCAGCGCCGACAGCCAATCAGATTGATTGATATCGACGGGACGCATTTCGACACCATGTTCACGCGCGTCCCGCACAAGCTGGGCAGGCGCATAGAAGCCCATCGGTTGGGAATTCAGGATGGCCGCGCAGAACACATCGGGATAATGGCATTTCAGCCAGCAGGAAACATAAACCAGCAGGGCAAAGCTGGCGGCATGGCTTTCGGGAAAACCATATTCGCCAAATCCCTCGATCTGGCTGAAACAATGTTCGGCAAAATCGCGTTCATAGCCATTGGCCACCATGCCCTCAACCATTTTCATGCGGAAGGAATGAATGGTGCCGACCCGGCGAAATGTCGCCATTGCCCGGCGTAACTTGTCGGCTTCGCCCGGCTCGAAGTTGGCCGCGACAATGGCGATATTCATCGCCTGTTCCTGAAACAGCGGCACGCCAAGCGTTTTTGCCAAAACGTGCTTCAGTTCTTCCTTGGGATAGGACACGGGCTCCTTTCCCTGCCTGCGCCGCAAATAGGGGTGCACCATGTCACCCTGGATAGGGCCCGGCCTGACAATCGCCACCTCGATGACAAGATCATAATAGCAGCGCGGCTTCAGGCGCGGCAGCATCGACATCTGCGCCCGGCTTTCAATCTGGAAAACGCCGATCGTGTCAGCGCGGCAAATCATGTCGTAGACATCCGCATCATCGGGCAGCGAAGACAGGCTCTCCCGGCGGTCGTAATGCCGGTCCAGAAATTCAAACGCCTTGCGGATGCAACTGAGCATGCCAAGGGCCAATATGTCGATCTTGAGAATACCGAGACTTTCCAGATCATCCTTGTCCCATTCGACAATTGTGCGATCATCCATGGCTGCATTTTCAATCGGAACCACCGAACTCAACCGATCCCGGGTGATGATGAAACCGCCGACATGCTGCGAGAGATGACGCGGAAAACCGATGATCTGCGTCGCCATGTCAAGAATCTGCATCAGGTGCCTGTCATGCGGATCAAGCCCGGCGCGGCGCGCATCCTCCTCATCCAGTCCGGAAGAGGAATGCCCCCAGCGCGTACCGGAAATGGCGGAAATCACGTCATCGGACAGTTCAAAGACCTTGCCCACTTCGCGCAGGGCAGAGCGTCCGCGATAGGTAATGACCGTTGCCGCCAGCCCGGCCCGTTCCCGCCCGTATTTTGCATAGATATACTGGATGACCTCTTCGCGTCTTTCGTGTTCGAAATCAACATCGATATCCGGCGGCTCATTGCGCTCTTCGGAAATGAACCGTTCAAACAACAGATCAACCTTTCCCGGATCCACCTCGGTGACGCCGAGACAATAGCAAACCGCTGAATTGGCTGCCGAACCACGCCCCTGGCACAGGATGCCCTTTGCGCGGGCAAACCGCACAATGTCATAAACCGTCAGAAAATACGGCGCATAGTCCAGCTTGCGGATCAGCTCCAGTTCATGATGGATGGAAGCAATGACCTTTTGCGGCGGACCATCCGGATAACGCCTGCGCAATCCTTCATGGGTCAGCCGTGTAAGCGTCTCTTGCGGTGGTGCCTTGCTCCCCGTCGGCTCCTCGGGATATTGATATTTCAGCTCATCAAGGGAAAAACAAAGCCGACGAAAGAGTTTGACGGATTCGGCAATGGCATATTCATGATCCCTGAACAGGCGTTGCATTTGCATAGCATTGCGCAGATGGCGCTCGGCATTGGGTTCAAGCTGCCTGCCGGCGGAGCGAATGGTCAGATGTTCGCGGATACAGGTCACCACATCCTGCAGAAAACGCCGTTGCGGTCCGTGGTAAAGAACATCCCCGATGGCCAGAAGCGGCAGATGATGGTCCCGGGCAAGACGGGCCAGGGACACTAGGCGCCGCTGATCAAAGGCGTCATAACGCCAGGCAGCGGCAAGATAGACATTCCCGGCAAAGCGCGTTGCCAGAACCTGCAGACAATCGGGGGCACAAAGGGGCAGCGCCATGGGTGGTACAATAGCCATGATCAGACCATCGCCATGGGCCAGCAGATCATCCAGCGCAAGGTGGCATTCTCCCTTTGGCGCCCGGCGCTTGCCGATGGTCAACAATTCACACAGACGGCCATAGGCGTCCCGGTCCTGCAGCCATACAAGAATGTCCGGTGTGCCATCGGCAAAGACCAGGCGGCATCCCGGTGCAAAGGCAAGCCCGGCCTCCTTTGCAGCCATATGGGCCCTGACGACGCCGGCAAGGGAATTGCGGTCGGTCACACTCAACCCGGCCAGGCCAAGACGGGCTGCCTCGACAACCATTTCCTCCGGATGCGACGCGCCGCGCAGAAAGGAAAAATTCGTCGTGACGGCAAGCTCGACATAATCGGCACCCGAAATGCGCTCGCTCATGCAAAAATTCCGTGCATGAACCATTTCGGATTGCCGGTCTCGCGCTCGAACAATCCCAGACGAAACATCCAGAAACGATAACCCTGATCATCCTCGACACGAAAATAGTCGCGGCTATAACCACCGCGCCCATCGCGCCACCATTCACAGGCAATGCGTTCGGGGCCTTCCGAGCGCTCAATCCTGTAGAGCGTGCGCCGCCAGCGGAACCGGACGGGGGGGCCATCGGGCACCTCGGCAATTGCCTCAACCTGTTCGGGCCGTTCAAACAGGATGACAGGACGGGTCAAAACGGCTGGCCCATCGCCCTCATGGCCGTGATTGTCCTGACGCCATAAAACCGCCTGCGCACCCGCATCTTTCTGACCGCAGGAGGCTTCCGGCAAAAGCCCGAAGCTGCGCTCGGGAATATGGGTGCCGGCGGCCACAAAACGCTGCACCCGGTCTGTACCAAGGCGCGCGCCCAGCTTGTCGACAAGGTTGCTGAAACCCTCGCCGCGCATCGAGCCGCCGGTCATTTCACCCTGTTCGCTTTGCCGCGCCTCGCTTTCCAGGACATTCAGCCGCACAAGGTCAAACCCGAAGCCTGCTTCCAGATCATCATGGAATCCGGCTATGCGTTCGCGAAACAGCATGACGATGCGATCAATACTGTAGACCGGGCTTGCCGCCCGCACCCGCACGCACGCCACATGGCCATCCACACGAAACAGTTTCAGTTCCAATGCGCGCGCGCCAAGCTGGCGTTCGTCGAAGCGCTGCCTGAGATGGCCAGCCAACTGCCCCACCGTTCGCTCGATATCATCCTGCAGAATGATCGGTTCGGCAAAAACCCGCTCCGAAGACAGTTCGGGGACCGGCAGACGCGGGGAAATCGCCTCTTCCTGCCGCCCCAGCGCCTGGTCAAGGCGCTGCAGAAGGCCATTGCCAAAACGCGCGGCAAGAGGCGCACGCGGCAAGTCGGCAATGCAGCCTATGGTGCGCAATCCGAGTTTCTTGAGCATATCAAGCATCGGCAGATCAAGGCGCAGGCTGATCAGAGGCAGGTCCAGCAATTGCCTTTGGTGATCGCCGGACGTGATGATCTGCCGGTCGCTGTAACGGGCAAATGCCCAGGCCGCGCCCGGCGTGTCGGCAATGGCAGCGCTGGCCATCAGGCCGGCAGCCCGCAATCTGCCAACCACGTCAAGCAGCATGGCTTCCTCGCCGCCAAAAAGATGTGAGCAGCCGGTAATGTCCAGCAAAAGCCCCGCGCAATGGACCGCAGCAGCACTGCCATCGCTCTGGCAAGACCGGTCCAGCGCCACCAGCGGCGTATAGCGATCACACCAGGCGGCAATGGCCGATAGCAAAACAGCGTCCGCCGCCGGATCGTGATCAAAAACATCCAGATCCGGAAACAGAGCCCGCGCATCGCTCAATGTCTGGTCCATGCGCAGACCTGCTTCACGGCCGCATGCATCCACCGCGACAAGCCGCATGGCATTCTTGACCTTTGCAATGGCAACAATGGGCGGTGCGTCAGGACGCCCGTTCAAACGCCATGACTTGCCCCATTTGCGGCGCGCCATCCGATCGGTCGGAAGACAGGGCAGGGCGATCGACATAATGCGTTGGGGCATGTTCAAAACCGTGTGTTTTCTGGTTCCATGCAATGGTCCAGTGCCCCGTTTGACCATGGCGGTTGCGTTCAAGGACAAGGTTCAGCTGCAAAAGCCCGATGCCCCTTTGAATATCCGGATCGACCATGGATGGCTGTGCACGCACATGCCAGCGTGTTGCCGCCGCATTGGCCTCCTCCTCACCACCCTGCCGCAGAATGGCGATGAATTGCCCGTTTTGTTGTGCCTTGAGCATCAGGCGTCGTGTCGCCGTCATGTCAAAGTTGCGTGGATTGCCCTTCACCTGGAAGATAACCCCCGCAAGTTCCTGGCATTTTGCCGCCTCGTCACTGGCCCACAGAGCGGCTTTCAAATCGACCGGCTGCACCACGACAAGGCGCGCCGGATCAAGCCCGAACATGGCAAGCCCGGCAGGGAAAAGCTGCCCACCATCCAAACGGCAGGCCGGATCGCAGATCCAGACAATCCGGCCCTGTCGCTGCTGCATGCATCCGGCCAGAAGGCCCGCCAGAAATCCCGTCGCCGCACCAATGTCACGGGTCAGCGAACAGCGCACCTCATGCAGGGCAAAAGCCGGAAAACCGCCTTTAAAAACACCGTCTATGGCAGCAATGTCAAAATCAACAATGCTGCCATCATTGTGCCCGCGCGATCGGGCGCGCCGCGCAAAGGAAGCATGGCGTCCGTCAACCTTCGCGACAGCTTCCTGCAATGCTTCCATTTGCCGATGCGCATTATTACCTTGCATTTGCCTGTATGTTCCCTTTTTGTTCCGATATAGATTCCAAAAACAGGTTTCAGAGTCAAGGACATTTAACAGGCAATACTCCGTCAACCACGTGGCAGCATAACTATCTGATTGAAAACACCCCGGTTTGGCCCGAAATTTAAATATGCTGCACCAACGTACCACTCATCTGATGCGATGCCTGAAGGAGCAAGTCATTTATCAGCTTCAACCTCTTCCGATGAAGGGTTTTGATCAGACAGGTTGACCGCGGTAGCACCAGTCTGTTGAGGGAATGGCTGATCTTTGCGCATAACATATAAACCCGTTAGGCGGTCCCAATAGGCTTGTCCATTCCAACGAATAAATGAGCCAAAATAGAACCAAAGAGCCACGACACCAAATACCACTGAAGCAGCAATCAGTATCCACGTATTTTGTTGTGATGTACCCAATAAAGTGCGCAACATATCCACCAACTGCTCAACAACCGCATCGCTTGTCGCAGCGTCGCTTTGAACGGCAAGCTGCATATAAATATTATACAGGCTGAACAAAATCAGTGGTGCAAACTTCACTCCTTCACGTGTCAGTGCATTCTTGAAAGTAGGCGCATTCTTGCGTTCGTCAACGACACAAACAGACATCAAAGACTTACCCCAGGTCGCTTTTCTACGGTAGAGTCCATAAGCAAAGAGAAAAGGAGCAAAGAAGTAAATAAAGTTCCCCAGATCAAAAATACGCGTTGGATTGCCCGCAGGGTCCACGCCATAACTGACGTGTCGCGAAAAACTGGAATCCCCATTCTTAACGATCATTCCAACGACAGCAACCCGATAGGATGTGACGAAAAAATGCGTTATCTCGCACTGACGCTGAAAATGTTCTGAATTCTCGACAAGAGGAAAAAACGTGTTCATTTTTTCTGCAGAAAAATGTTCCGCCTCAACACAACGACTGGATTTTATCAAACCAGGTGCAACTATATTTGTACCCGCAAATATGTTCAGCAAAGCAGCAAACACAGTGACAATCAGCCCCAAAAGCAGCAGATCAATTATAAATGCAACCGCTCTACGCCAGAAAAAACGTTGTTCAACCATCATACCCCCAACAACGTAAAGAATCGCAGTAAATCAAAACGCAATAGTATTATGTAACCAAAAATTGTAAAAAGCCGCAACACAATAAAAATAGAGGGCATCTAAATATATTGCAAAATCATGCAAATGGCTATTGGTGACCTATGTCAAGACGCTGCCAGAACGTGCAATTTTTACAACGCGGATCTTAAAAACAAATCAAGGATAGGTTGCAACATCAAAGGTTTAATGACATTAAATGGATAGGCACTTAAAAAGAAAAACCGCGCCATCCTGCGATAGCGCGGTTTTTTCATTGTAGAATATGCAAAGCCTATTCTGCGTCGTCTTGTGAATTCTTCTTCAGCGAATTCAGCTTGGCGAAAACGGCATCGGCATCGATGACATCTTCCTTCTTCTTTGATGGCATGGTCGTATCGAATGAGAATGTCTCGGTTTCACGCGCCGGAAGCAACGTGCTGTCTTCACGCACGACAACCTGGTCAGGACGATCCTTGCCAGCCTTTTCAACCTCGATATCAAGGTGAATCTGCGTGCATAGTCCCAGCGTGACCGGATCAAGCGGCGTCAGATTGGCGGAATTCCAGTGGGTGCGGTCACGAATCTGTGCAATCGTTGATTTGGTGGTGCCGACAAGCCGCGAAATCTGTGCATCACGCAACTCCGGATGGTTGCGCACCAGCCACAAAATGGCATTGGGCCTGTCCTGCCGCTTGGATACCGGCGTATAGCGCGGTCCTCTGCGCTTCAATTCCGGCACATGCACCTTGGGGGTCGACATTTTCAACTTGTGCGACGAATCGCCCTCTGCCCTGGCGATTTCATCGCGCGCCAGCTGGCCGGTTTGAATGGGATCAAGGCCCTTGATACCCTGCGCCGATTCTCCATCAGCAATCGCCTTGACCTCAAGCACATGCAATTGGCAGAATTGTGCAATCTGATCAAATGTCAGAGCCGTATTATCAACAAGCCAGACAGCGGTTGCTTTCGGCATAAGCAATTGTTGAGTCATGGATAAACTTCTCCTGTCCGCCCGCTCCGGTCTGGCAGGCAATGGGTATTTTCATGTTTTCCGGGAAATATGCCGTTTCTATAACGCCGTTTGAAAAGAATTGCAATCAAAGTAACCATCAAGCCAAATAACAGCCCATTGTCTAATTGCCCTGACAAATACACCTGCTATTAAGGGGCCAACACATTGCCCGCAATGGCAGATGTACGATTGCAAGCGAAGGAGGAACGCATGTTCTCAAAAACCCACAAGGTGCTCAAGGCTGCAAAAAAACGCGCGCTGATCGACAATGATACCTATCTCGACTGGTATGAGCAGAGCATAAAGAACCCGGACAAGTTCTGGAACAAACACGGCAAGCGCATAGACTGGTTCAAACCCTATACCAAGGTCAAGAACACCTCCTTTTCCGGCGATGTATCAATCAAATGGTTTGAGGACGGCATCACCAATGTTGCCTATAATTGCATTGACCGCCATCTGAAGAAACGCGGCGACCAGGTGGCCATCATCTGGGAGGGTGACAATCCCTATGATGACAAGAAAGTCACCTATAACGAACTCTATGATCAGGTCTGCCGTCTCTCCAATGTGATGAAGAAGCAGGGCGTGAAAAAAGGTGACCGTGTCACAATCTACATGCCGATGATTGTTGAAGCAGCCTATGCAATGCTTGCATGCGCGCGCATCGGCGCCATTCATTCCATCGTTTTTGGCGGCTTTTCACCCGATGCGCTGGCCGGGCGCATTGTCGGATGTGAATCGACCTTCATCATTACGGCCGATGAAGGTCTTCGCGGTGGCAAGAAAATTCCCCTGAAGGCAAATACCGACCGCGCTGTGGACATTGCCAAAAAAGATGGCGTCACCGTCAACGACGTTCTGGTTGTGCGCCGCACCGGTGGCAAGATCGACTGGGTCGAAGACAGGGATATCTGGTATCACGAGGCCGTTCAGGGCGCAAAGCCGGACTGTCCCCCGGAAAAAATGAACGCCGAAGACCCGCTGTTCATTCTCTACACGTCCGGATCGACAGGAAAACCGAAAGGCGTATTGCACACGACCGGCGGCTATCTCGTTTATGCCGCCATGACCCACGAATATGTCTTCGATTACCATCCCGGCGACATCTACTGGTGTACGGCTGATGTCGGCTGGGTGACCGGCCATTCCTATATTGTCTATGGGCCGCTCGCCAATGGTGCGACAACTTTGATGTTCGAAGGCGTTCCCAATTACCCCGATGCAGGACGCTTCTGGCAGGTTGTCGACAAACATGAAGTCAATATCTTCTATACGGCGCCAACGGCCATCCGGGCGCTGATGGGCGTCGGCGACAAACATGTCACCGACACATCGCGCGCTTCACTCAGAACCCTTGGGACAGTCGGGGAACCGATCAACCCGGAAGCCTGGGAATGGTACTATAATATCGTCGGTGAAGGGCGGTGCCCGATTGTCGATACCTGGTGGCAAACCGAAACCGGCGGGATCATGATCTCCCCGTTGCCGGGCGCAACGAACCTCAAGGCAGGCTCGGCGACGCGGCCGTTTTTCGGCGTTCAGCCGCAGCTTGTCGATGCCGAAGGCATTGTTCTGGAAGGTGCCGCCGAAGGCAATCTGTGCATCGTCGACTCCTGGCCAGGTCAGATGCGAACGGTCTATGGCGACCATGAGCGGTTCATCCAGACCTATTTTTCAAACTACAAGGGAAAATATTTCACCGGTGACGGATGTCGCCGTGATGAAGACGGATATTACTGGATCACCGGCCGTGTCGACGATGTCATCAATGTGTCCGGACACCGCATGGGCACTGCAGAAGTGGAATCGGCGCTGGTATCGCATCCCGCCGTGTCCGAGGCAGCTGTCGTCGGCTATCCGCATGACATCAAGGGCCAGGGCATCTACTGCTATGTGACCCTGATGGCCGGTCTGGAAGGCAGTGACGAGTTGCGCAAGGAACTGGTCGCCCATGTGCGGGAGGAAATCGGCCCGATCGCCTCACCGGACAAAATCCAGTTTGCGCCCGGTTTACCGAAAACCCGATCCGGCAAGATCATGCGTCGCATCCTGCGTAAAATTGCCGAGGATGACTTCGCCGCGCTTGGTGACACATCAACGCTGGCAGATCCCGGCGTTGTTGATGATCTGGTCGAAAACCGGCAAAATCAGAAATAGAATCCATCAGGGATTTTCATCTATTGGAATTTTGAAAGGGGGCACGCTGCCCCCTTGATCATTTACGCTTACTGTAAATATCGTCACGGGTTGGCGGCAGACCACTTGGGCCGCGAACGCGCTTGCTTGCCAGGGTCTGGTTGATCTGCACCGTTCCGCGCTCAAATGCCAGCGCACAGCCGGTCAGGTAAAGCAGCCATAAACGCGCCTTTGGCGCGCCCACCTCCCTGATCGCCTCATCGAGATGCGCCTGCAGACGCTCGGCCCAAAGACGGCAGGTCCGACCGTAATGTTCACGCAGATTTTCCACATCGTGAACCTCAAAACCGTATCCCTCCAGATTTTCGATACTCATGCCAAGGTGGTCCAACTCACCACCGGGGAAGATATATTTGACCAGGGCCAGATGTTCGGCGCTTTTTTTGCCAAATGCCTTCTTGCTGCGCTTGGCGCGACGGGAAATCGCATGATGCATGTAAAGCCCGCCGGGCTCCAGCAAACGCTCGACCTTTGAAAAATAGGTCCCGTAATTGACACTGCCGACATGCTCGAACATGCCGATGGAGGATATCTTGTCGAAGGTTCCCGTGACGTCCTCATAGGATTTGATGTCAATGCTGATCTTGTCATCAAGCCCGGCCGCACTGATCCGCTCGCGCGCCAGGGCCGTTTGCTCCTCGGAAAGGGAAACACCGTAACCGGTAACACCATAATGGCGCGCCGCATGGATCAGCATGGATCCCCAGCCGCAGCCGATATCAAGCAGGCGTTCACCGGATTTCAGCCGCAACTTGCGGCATATGTGATCAAGCTTGTCTTCCTGCGCCTGATCCAGGGTGTTGCCCCAATCTTTGAAATAACCGCACGTATAGACCATGCCCTCATCCAGAAAGAGGCGATAAAATCCATTCGACACATCATAATGATGGCCAATGGCCTCTTTGCTGGAACCGAAATCAAAAGGATTGTTACCGGCAAGGCCTGAATCCGGACTTCGGCGGCCAAACAATATGGAAGGCACGTCCTTCAGAAGTTGCCATTTGGGCAATTCCTTCAACCGGTGTTTGAGTTTTGTTTTTGTGCCCCTCTCGACCAGATCGAACAGGGAGCCATTCTCGACATCCACCTGACCGGAAATCCACAATTCAACCACTGAATCCAACCTCGGTTGAAGCGCCAGCCGCCGGATGGCCATGGGATCATTGATGACAAGAACAGGCCCCGTATCGGGTCCAATCCGCTCGCCCGACCAAAGGCGGACCGCAAATTGCGGCTCCAGAACTCCGACAATGGTTCTGATCATGTTGGCGGCTTTGTTTTCAGGACCCATTATGCTTCCCAAGGTAATTGTCAAATGCCCGATGGCGGCTATCCGTCCTTCCTAAAATGCAGCCCCTACAGACAAATTGTAAAGCCCTGAATCAAAAAGGCCAGCCGCAGCAAGCGACTGGCCCAAATTCCAATCTTGGCCTTTTTACAAAGTCAGGCGCAAGGAACGGATCGTATTGGCAATATCCTCATAGGTCTGTTCCAGTTCGGCTGTTGTATCCGGCTCATAATGATAGGTCAGCTGGCCTTCATCCGGAGTGGCACAGTCCTTCAAAAGTTTTTCAGCAGACCATGAGGTTTGAAAACCAACCGTGAAGATCTTGATCTTCTGAGCCTTGATCGCGTCGCACAGATAGTCCGTATGCGTTTCAGAAAGGGAGCTCTGGTTGCAACCAGAATCCTGTGAATCGGTGCCGGCGTAGGCTTTGTTGAACTCTCCATCCGTCATCAGAATGATGAATTTGGTCAGATCGGCGTTCTCGTCCCTGTTTCCCGGAGCCGACTCGCTTGGCACGAAATCCGCCCATTTGTGGGAGAGCGTATACCAGGCCCATTGCAGGCCCATATGGCCACCCGTGCAACCACCTGTCGAAAGATTGCTAATGGCACTTTTCAGTTTGCTCTCATTGCTGGTCAGCAGCACGATTTCCGAGTTGGTACAGGCATTTTTGGAAAGGCGCGAATCGCGACTGATCATGCCAGAGAGGGGGTTGGCATCCGTATACTGGAAGGAGGTGCCGCTTTTGGGAGCCTTGCGATCCGTTGCACAATCATCCTCACTGGCGCCATTGTCCTTGCCAACATAATCATAAGGCAGCCCGCAGGTGGTCGTTTGTTCCCATTGTTTGTATCGTCCCCGGCCCGTTCGTACCCATGTCGTATTACATTCCTCAATATCTTCCTGGAATGGCTCCACGTCATATCCGACACCGGTATCGGAATAGAGATCCGGATCATAGACCGGAGCGTTGCTCTTGGCCTCGTTGTAGTCCGGGTAGACATATTTGGCGAGCGGTCCGGCATTGACCGAATCACTATAGGGAACGAGGCTGACACGGACATATTCATCCTCATCGGTATTGACTGCCAACAATTGTTCCACGCCGAGTTGAGCGGCCTCTTTCAGCGCCCAGATACGCGAGCCGGCCATTGAGCCGGTCACGTCCAGGACCATGGCGACTTCAATTTCCGATTGCCCGTAGCTTGCTGCCGATATGCCCGCTACAGCATGATGGGTCTCTTCCGACCCGATGGACATGAAGATCATATTCTGGTTGTAGGTTGCTGAGGCAGTCACCGTTTGCTTGGTTTTGTTGAGAGTGACATCCTTGACCTTGTATTTGCTTTTGTTTAGATCCTCGATACTGTCAATTCCCAGATTGGATGCAAATATGACCTTCAGATAGGTCTCAGCATCCTTCTCCTTCACGTCGCCGATCGATAAAGCCCTGGCCGTCGCAAGGGTTGCTGAATCAAGCGCATTATTGACCCGGGTTCTGTTGCCGATCGACTGTGAATAGTCTACCGCCAGCCCGACTGACATAAGGATCGCTACAGAGGAAAGAGCAAATGTAATGGCAAAGTTACCGCTCCTGTCGTTCTGAAACTTTTTCCAGATGGTGCCTAGTTTTCCCGTCTTCATATTTTTCTTCCCAACAGATTGACTGCCCAGGGAACCGAGCCCGATCGTCCATTGATTGGCGATTGCAGGCGGATTCCAGTTGCCTTGTTTTAGTTGAAGGTAATTGAAACGGGTTTAAACCGATTGATTGCATTTTATCTAATATCGTATTCCATTGTTTTTGCACAATAAATACCAGTGAAAATCAACCAAATCAGAGCACGGAAATGACGAGAAACCAGCTGCTTCAACAAATTATTCAAGAAATTTATATTCAGCCAGGCAAATCACCCGTCAAATATAATGTCAAATTGGCTTCTGTAGTGTTAAAAAAAGCCTATTGCGCAGTTTACTTACTTTAAAGACATGGTGCATTGGATGTTATAAACAGGCCTTGTTGTATCTTTGCCGCCTGAAACAGCCTGTTCAAAAATCCCAACCTGTTCAAAAATCCCAACCTGTTCAAAAATCAATGGCACGGCCATCAATCTCCCAGTCACCAAAGCGCGAAGGATCCTTTCCGCCGCGACCACCTATTTCCGCCGGTCCGCAGTTGGCCTCGGAACCAGCCGCCTTTTTCGACAGCCGACGCGCCTCAGCCTCTCTCAGTGCTCTTTGCGCCGCAGGTGGTAAATCTGCCAAAGGCTTGCGGCCGGGAACCTGTGCGGCAGGCGCTGCGGGATCTGTCTCACCATCACTTTTACGCAATGCAGCCTGCCGTGACCGATCATCCATCATTTTTCCAAACCCGTATTCCCGTTGCACAAACATCTACCAATCCCCATTATATCGGGGGTATAAGCCGGTCAAAGACCGGTCATTCTCTTGGAGTATTTGCCATGAATATGGTTCGAACTGCAATGCTTTTGGCTGTCATGACTGCTTTGTTCATGGCCATTGGCTACGCGATTGGAGGAAACACCGGCATGCTCATCGCGCTGGTCGCAGCGGCTGTGATGAATATGTTTTCCTACTGGAACGCCGACAAGATGGTGCTCAAAATGCATCACGCAGTCGAAGTCTCGGAACAATCAGCGCCGGAATATTACGGCATCGTACGACAACTCGCCCAGAGAGCTGAACTGCCGATGCCAAAAGTCTACCTGATCAAGAACGAACAACCCAACGCCTTTGCGACCGGTCGCAACCCGGACAATGCTGCCGTCGCAGCAACAACCGGCCTTCTCGAAAGGCTCACCCATGAAGAGGTTGCCGGTGTCATGGCGCATGAACTGGCCCATGTAAAACATCGCGATACACTCACCATGACCATCACGGCAACACTGGCAGGCGCGATTTCAATGCTGGCGAATTTTGCCTTTTTCTTCCGCGGCGGACGGCGCGAGGGCGCCGGTATCATCGGCACATTGGCAGCGATGATACTGGCGCCGCTGGCCGCCATGATCGTACAAATGGCCATCAGTCGAACACGGGAATATTCCGCCGATCGCGGTGGTGCCGAGATTTGCGGGCATCCGTTGTGGCTGGCTTCAGCCCTTGGAAAAATAGCCAGCCCTGCCAATCATGTAATCAATGAGGACGCCGAAAAAAACCCCGCAACTGCCCATATGTTCATTATAAACCCGCTTTCAGGCCTTCGCATGGACGGGTTGTTTTCAACCCATCCACCAACTGAAAAGCGAATAGAAGCGCTACGGGCGATGGAAGCTGGTATAGGGCAGGACAACAGACCGGCAGCATCTGTCCGCGATACGGATGCCCGATCACATGACAACACACCCTGGGGACGCAATCCGGGCAAACGCAATCAAAAAGGACCCTGGTCTTGAACCAACGCAGACACGGCAACAATGAAGAAGCAGGCATGTCACAAAATGAGGCAAAACCCGGTCTGAACGCCCGGCAGACAGCGACGAAGTTATTATCGGCTGTTGTTGACCGCGCGACATCCCTTGACGGGCTACTGGATGCAGCAAACGGCAATCCGGCCTTTCGCGGTCTGAGTGACGCCGACAAGGGGCTGGTGCGCGCCATTTTGCTGGCAACATTGCGCCATCTGCCAATTATCGAAGCCGTTTTGGCCAGTCTTGTTGAAAAGCCCTTGCCAGCGGGTGCGCGCGCATTGAATCACGTTCTCAATATTGCGGCAGCACAGATTATCTATCTGGAGGTTCCAGACCATGCAGCGGTTGACATTGCCGTGGAACAGGCAAATCGCGACCCGCGCAACAGGCGTTTCGCATCCCTCGTCAATGCAGTATTGCGCCGTCTCGTACGCGAAAAAACCCGTCTGTTGCCGCAGATTGAAGCAACGACAATCAATGCCCCGCAATGGTTCTATCAAAGATTGCAATCAGCCTATGGCGCGCGGGCACAGGCGATACTTGCCGCCCAGGCTTGTGAACCGTCAATTGATCTGACCGTCAAATCCGACCCGCAACACTGGGCCGACCTTCTGGGCGGTATCGTATTGCCAACCGGGTCCGTTCGCCTTGGCAAGGTCGATGGTTCAATCACCGCCCTGCCGGGTTTTGCTGATGGGCAATGGTGGGTGCAGGATGTGGCCGCGTCCATTCCGGCAAAACTGTTTGGCAACATCGAAGGCAAAAACATCGCCGACCTATGTGCGGCGCCCGGCGGCAAAACGGCACAATTGATACTGGCCGGAGCAAAAGTCTCGGCTGTTGACCTGTCGCGTAACCGCCTGAAACGCTTGTCTGAAAACCTTGCCCGGCTGGGATACGAGGCTGACATAATCGAGACGGACCTTCTCAAATGGCAGCCCGATGGCCTTTATGATGGTGTCCTGCTGGATGCGCCATGCTCATCAACCGGAACGGTCAGAAGACATCCGGACATTCCCTGGACAAAAAATCTGGCCGATATTGAAAAACTCGCTGAACTGCAGGAGAAAATGTTGCGCCACGCGGCAACCCTGATCAAGCCCGGCGGCGTCATTGTCTTTTCCAACTGTTCGCTCGACCCTCTGGAGGGCGAGGATATGGTGGAGCGCGTATTGGCTTCCCGGACAGATCTGAAACGCAGACCTGTTCTGGCGACAGATTGGCCCGGATTGGAAACGGCGATCACCGATCGTGGCGATATTCGTACCACACCTGACATGCTGCCGCATGAAATTGCCCGCCTGTCGGGCATGGATGGCTTTTTTGCCAGCGTACTGGTGCGTCATGAATGAGCAATAATCGCTGTTTTTGTCGCCGCCGGTGTATAGGTCTTGTGATATTGCTGTTATAAGGGCACCCCAGATGGTACCAAAGGAACTGAATATTGATTCATATCCTGCCCAAAGCAACTTGCTGACAGGTCAGAACCACTTGCGTGACGTGAATCTATATCCAGTTCCTTTGGAATAGGGGTATACGGGGACCAGAATTGGCGGCGGTATTGGTGCAGTTCCGGCAATTTTTGCCATTGTATTTACGGGAATGCTGGCGTCGGTTTTCGCGCCGGTTCGCGATTGGGCGCGGTGGTCCCTGGCCATTTCTGGGCAAAGCACCCGACAGGCTCGTTGTCGCACCAACCGATTTGCGTATTGCCGACCCCTATATTGCGCATGAAATACACCAGGGCCGCTTTCCGCTTGACGGACGGGTCCTTGAGACCGGGGGGCATTCACCTTTTTCCCTTGAAGGCCCATCTGTAGGCTTCGACAAGATATTGCACAGTTTCCGCTGGCTTCGGCATTTGCGGGCAGCCAATGATGCAGAATCTTATGGCGATGCCAAGAAATTCACGGAAATATGGATCAAGGAATGCGGTCGCCGCGTCTCCGGGGTCGCCTGGGAACCCGATGTCACCGCGCAAAGGGTCATTGCCTGGCTCTCGCATTCCCCCATTGTTCTGAAAAACCAGGATCGCAACTTTTATCGGCGGTTTGTCAAAAGTCTGGCGGTGCAGATTCGCTACCTGCACAAAGTGGCCCCAGCCGTGCGTGATGGCGAGAAACGCTTTCGCGTGCGCATTGCATTGGCCATGGCCACTCTGGCCTTGCCGGCAAATCCCGCAGCCATCAAATCAGCCGCCCGCCAACTGGACAACGAGATTGAAAAGCAGATTTTGGCGGATGGCGGCCACATCTCAAGAAATCCTCAGGTCACTTTGATTTTGCTGGCCGACCTGCTGCCCTTGCGTCAAACCTATTTGAATCTGGGTTATACACCACCCAAGGGACTTGTCTCGGTTATCGACCGGATGTTTCAGGCCTTGCAGTTTTTCCGCCATGCGGACGGTTCGCTGGCATTGTTCAATGGCGCGACCGCGCAGCCTGCCGACCGTCTTCTGTCGGTCCTGCGCTATGACGAAGCAACCGGCCTGCCGCTCAAGAGCACACCGCAGATGAACTATCAGCGGCTTTCCGCCAAGGGCACGATCATCATTGCAGACACCGGTCCCATCCCGCAGGATGAGCTGTCAGCCACCGCCCATGCCGGTTGTCTTTCCTTCGAATTGTCATCAGGGCGTCAGCGATTCATCGTCAACTCCGGCACGCCGTCCTATTTTCATGCGCAATATGCCCGCCTTGCGCGCACAACAGCGGCACATTCAACTTTGATTGTTGGTGACCGGTCCTCCGCGACCATCTCAAATTCAGCTTTTCTCGGCCCGATCCTGACCGACGGGCCAAAAAACGTCGATGTGGAGCGAAAGGACGATGCAACCGGCAGGCAGGGTTTCATAGCCCGCCATGATGGATATGCAAAGATTCTGGGTCTCGTCCACGAACGATCCATTCTGCTGAGCGCCGATGGCAATGTGGTCAATGGCCGTGACCGGCTGGCCAAAGCTGCAAACCAGAAGATTTCCATCAATGAGAATACACCGGCTGTCATACGTTTTCACATTCACCCCAAGATCAAGCTTTCCTACAACTATAAAAACGACATTGTGCTGACGGCTGGAAACGGCGAAAGCTGGACATTTCATTCACCCGATGTGAAACCGGAAGTGGAAGAAGACATATATTTCGCTGATCTTGCCGGTGCCCGCAGATCATTGCAGATAACGCTCACTTTTGTTGTTTCGCAAACCTCTCAGGTAAATTGGTCCTTGTTTCGCACCATCGCAAAAGCCAAAACCCCCCAATCATAACAGGTGGCATGGTCGTTCCGACCATCATCTGACCGCATGTCACCACGTCAATCAAACAGGATCCAGCAATGGCCGTTGCATCGAAAAATATTCCGGCACCCGAATTCGTCAAACCCCGCCGCGCCCTTTTGTCTGTCTCAGACAAAAGCGGGCTTGTTGACCTGGCCCGGCCTCTTGTTGCGCAGGGCATTGAACTTGTTTCCACCGGCGGCACCGCAGCTGCCATTGACGCGGCAGGCCTTCCGGTGTGTGACGTCTCCGATCTGACCAAATTCCCTGAAATCATGGATGGCCGGGTCAAGACCCTTCACCCGTCTGTCCATGGCGGCCTTCTGGCAATTCGCGACGACCCCGATCATGCGCGCGCCATGGAAAGCCATGACATCGGACCGATTGATATCGCCATCATCAATCTCTATCCCTTTGAGACCGTCATGGCAGCGGGCGGCGACTACCCGACGATTGTTGAAAATATCGACATCGGCGGACCGGCCATGATCCGCGCTGCGGCAAAGAACCATGCCTATGTGACCATCATCACTGATCCTTGCGACTATGACGGCCTGATTGATGAACTGGCTGCCAACGAGGGCGCAACACGCTACACTTTTCGGCAGACTATGGCGGCCAGAGCCTATGCACGAACAGCGGCTTATGATTCTGCCATTTCCAACTGGTTTGCCAGCGAACTGGCCATCGAACATCCCCGACATCGATCCGTTGCCGGTGTTTTGAAAGATGTCATGCGCTATGGCGAAAATCCGCACCAGAGTGCAGGTTTCTACGTCTCCGGCAGCACGCGTCCCGGTGTTGCCACCGCAAGGTTGCATCAGGGCAAGCAGCTTTCCTACAACAATATCAATGACACGGATGCCGCATTCGAGCTGATCGGGGAATTTGTATCCGACGGTGAGGCGGCCTGCGCCATCATCAAACATGCCAACCCCTGCGGTGTCGCCACCGGCTTCAGCCTTGCCCAGGCCTATCAAAAGGCGCTGGCCTGTGATTCCGTTTCCGCTTTCGGTGGCATTATTGCCTTTAACGCAACACTGGATGCCGAGGCGGCCGAGGAAATCGTCAAGATATTTACCGAAGTCATTATCGCGCCCGACATCACGGACGAGGCAAAGGCCATCATCGCTTCGAAAAAGAACCTCAGACTGCTGACAACCGGGGCGCTGCCGGATCCGCGCGCTCTGGGCCTGACCGCAAAAACCGTTGCAGGCGGCCTTTTGGTCCAGTCACGCGACAACGTCATGGTGGATGATCTGGACCTCAAGGTGGTGACGGATCGCGCACCGACAGCAAAGGAGCTCAGCGACCTCAAATTCGCTTACCGCATTGCAAAACATGTCAAATCCAACGCCATCGTCTACGCCCGAGACGGCGCAACGGTCGGCATTGGTGCCGGCCAGATGAGCCGTGTCGACTCTGCGCGCATTGCCGCCCGCAAGGCCCAGGATGCGGCGGAACTTCTGGGGTTGCCCGCGCCTTTGACAAAGGGCTCGGTGGTTGCCTCGGACGCCTTCTTTCCCTTCGCCGATGGCCTTCTGTCTGCCATTGAAGCCGGTGCAACAGCGGTCATTCAGCCGGGCGGTTCCATGCGTGATGATGATGTCATCCGCGCCGCCAACGAGGCCGGGATAGCCATGGTCATGACCGGAATACGTCATTTCAGGCATTAGAGGAAAATCCGCAATAGGGACTCACCGGGTTGATCTGGCCTGACGCGTCCTAGCTGCAAATGGCGATGAGTTGTTTGCGCAACCACAGGTGCTTGGGGTCAGCATCGAACCGGCGATGCCAGATCAGATTGTTGGAAATCGGCTCGATCTCGGATGGCACGGGCCGCATAGCCAGCCCATGATTGCGGGCAAAGTAATCAGCGGTCTTGCGGGTAAAAACACCAATCAGCGTGCTGCGCCTGAGAAGTTCCGGCACAACCGTGAAATTTGTCAATGAGGTCGCTGCATTGCGGCTCAGCCCACGGCGCGCCAATGCGCCGTCAAATGCCGCCCGGCGATCCCCGCCCGAACTGACAACGAGATGGGGATAGCTCAGCAGCGTGGCAAAACCGATGTCTTCAGGACCGTCCAGAATTGGATGGTCCGGGCGGCAAAGTACGACAAATTGTTCGTCGGAAACATGCACCTGATTGACTTGAGGGGGCGTCTTGTCAAACCATCCCAGGGCGATATCGATTTCCTGATCCATGATCAACTGCAGCGCATAGGTCCTGTCGGTTGTTCTCAGGTCAATCGCAATGCCGGGTGCCACCCGTCTGATGCGTTCCAGAAACGGCAAAAACACTGGCAGGCTGAGGCGGTCCGGTGCCCCGATAACAAAGCGCGCGTCACTGTTTTTCGGATCAAAAGCGATTCCCGGCGCCAGACAATCATTGGCCATGCGAATGATGTCTGCCGATGCCTGCCCCAATTGGATGGCCTTGGGCGTCGGGCTGAGGCCTGTCGGCATCCGCACAAAAAGCGGATCATCAAATATATCGCGCAATCGTTTGAGCGAGTTGGAAATCGCCGATTGCGTACGCCCCAATCGTTCTCCAGCCCTCGTGACACTGCGCTCTTCCAGCAAAGTGTGCAGAACCAGAAAAAGGTTCATGTCGAAATTTCGCAGCATCCCAGGACCTCACCATCATTTTGAATGATAAATTACAACACGAATATCAATTTGTATAATGTTAAAGAGGGTCGTAACTTTGCCCCATGAGTGAGGATTATCTGCCATTTTGTGCAGCACCATCGGTGCCGCGTTTTGAGCCACCGGCGGGATCAGTGGATGCCCATTGCCATATTTTTGGTCCGGCGGCGACCTTTCCCTTTGCGCCCGAACGCAAATACACACCCGTCGATGCCCCCAAGGAAACATTGTTTGCCCTGCGCGATCATCTGGGTTTTGCCCGCAATGTGATTGTTCAGGCAACATGCCATGGGCGCGACAACAGTGCCATGGTCGACGCCATGCAGGCCTCGGGCGGACGCGCCCGCGGTGTGGCGATTGTCGGCGCGGAAGTCACCGACGACGAATTGCAGGCGCTGGATGATGCCGGCGTGCGCGGGGTGCGGTTCAATTTCGTCAAGCGCCTCGTCGGTAAGACCCCGAAGGCAGTGTTCCAGACCATCGCCGAACGGGTCGTGAAACTCGGCTGGCACATCGTCGTCTATTTTGAAGCCGCCGATCTGCCCGAACTGGCTCCCTTCTTGAAATCTCTGCCCGGTATCGTCGTGGTCGATCACATGGGCCGCCCCGATGTGGCGGCGGGCGTTGAAGGCGCTGGATTTCAGGCCTTTTTGAGATTGCTGGATGAAAATCCCAATATCTGGGTGAAAGTTACCTGTCCTGAACGCCTGACGGTCACTGGGCCACCCTATCACGATGTCATCCCCTTTGGCCGCGAATTGGTGGAACGCTATCCCACGCGGGTTCTGTGGGGAACCGACTGGCCGCATCCGAATATGCGCTCTCACATGCCGGACGATGGTGAACTGGTGGATGTCATTGCGCGTATTGCCCTGAGCCCATCCCATCAAAAAGCCCTGCTCGTTGATAATCCCATGCGGTTGTACTGGCCCGAGGAAACCGGTTGATGCCGGACCAGCAACGACAGGGTGCGCGCACTGAATGGGCCATCGCCGTTCTGGCGACGACCATGTGTGTGGCCTGTATCCTGTGGAACATCGAGGCCCCGACGCGCTTGGGTCTGGCGATACTCAAACAACAATATATGGCCTTTCAGCTTGGGCTGGTGCTGGCCATCACATTCCTCAAATATGGCCCGACCGGGGCGCTCAAAACCAAAGTCGGCTGGGTCGACGGCGTCTTCGGCCTGATTGCCTTCTCGGTCCTGATGTATGCCGCATGGGATTTTGCCTGGCTGCTTTATGAACAATCCTATCGGCCCTGGCAGATCACCATGATCGGTGCAGTCGTTACCCTGTCGGTGATGGAAGGCATTCGCAGGCGTGCCGGCTGGATGTTGTTTTCCATTGTTTCGGTCTTTCTGGTCTACGCGCTGTTTGCCGATCTGGCGCCAGGACGACTGATCGGCAAGGCGCTGAGCCCGACACGGCTGGTACAATATGTCGGCTTTGATCCGACCGCCGTTTTTTCAACGCCGCTTGCCGTTGGCACCATCATCGTTCTGTTGTTTGTATTTTTCGGACAATTGCTGTTTGCCGCCGGTGGCGGCGCATTCTTTACCGATCTTGCCATGGCAGCCACAGGCCGCGCCAGGGGCGGCAGCGCAAAGATTGCCGTTGTTGGATCAGCGCTCTTCGGTTCCATCTCCGGCAGCGCGGTTTCAAACGTGGTGACGACCGGTGTCATCACAATCCCCCTGATGAAGCGCGGCGGCTATTCCGGCAAGGATGCCGGCGCCATCGAGGCCGTTGCCTCGACAGGTGGCCAGTTGACCCCTCCGATCATGGGCGCTGCAGCCTTCCTGATGGCCGAATTTCTGGAAATTTCCTACGTCACTGTGGCAACAGCCGCTTTGCTGCCTGCTGCGCTATATTATTTCAGTGTTTTTGCTCAGGTCGACCTGATTGCCGGGCGCGATCACATCAAGGCAACCGAAACCGATGGTTTGACGACCCGTCAGGTGCTGGCTGAGGGATGGCACTTTGTCTTTCCTTTCGGCATCCTGTTCGCCGCCCTGTTCTGGTGGCGTCTGGACCCTGAGAAATCCGCCCTCATTGCATCTGTTGCCATCGTCGCAGTCGGCTTCCTGCGCGGCTATCGCGGCCAGAAATTGACCCTGCCGGCTTTTGGGCGCGTCTTCGTTGAGACCGGTATCGCCATGGTCGATCTCATCCTGATCGTGGCGGCAGCTGGTTTCGTCATCGGTGTTCTCAATATCACCGGACTTGGCTTTGCCCTGACTTTGGTGCTGATAGACGCCGTTGGGTCCAACATCCTGCTGCTCCTTGGCATTTCGGCCTTGATCTGCATAGTCTTGGGCATGGGCATGCCGACATCCGGCGTCTATGTCCTGCTGGCAACCCTGGTTGCGCCTTCACTGGTTGAGGCAGGCATTGAGCCGATCGCGGCGCATTTGTTCATTCTCTACTTCGGCATGATGTCGATGATAACACCGCCGGTTGCCCTTGCTGCATTTGCGGCGGCTGCCATCACCAAGGAAGATGCTTTGGCGACCGGCCTGGCAGCCATGCGCATTGGCTGGGCTGCCTTTCTTTTGCCCTTCATTTTCGTTGCATCACCAGCGCTGCTGATGCGCAGTGGCACTGCCGATATCGCATTGGTTCTGGCGCTTTCGGCGATCGGGATCCTTGGCGTGACGGCAGGCATTGTCGGCTTTTGGTCGCGAGGGCTGAACACGGCTGTCCGGTGTCTTGCGATCCTGCTGGGACTTGCAACACTGCCGCTGGGGTTTCTGCCCTTTGACAATACGCCCCATATCGTGGCGGCTGTCTGTCTCTTCGCACTTGTCGCAATGTTGCAAATTACAAAAGCAGGCACCGCCGGAAATGGCGGCACGATATAATCAATTCAACAGGAGGAAACCATGAAACATCTCAAATACAAACTCGCCGCAACACTTTTCGGCCTTGCACTGGCCGCGACCGGCGCGCAAGCGCAGGTGGTGACGATCGCCACCGGTCAACAGGGCACGATCGCCTTCAATTCAGGCCAGGCGGTTGCAAAGATTGCCAATGAAAATGGCATCACGGCGCGGACCCAGCCTCTGGTGGGCTATCTTCCCCTGATCAGTTCCGGCGAAGTCGACTTTGGATTTTCCAATGCCGTCGAAGCCGGCTATGCACTGACCGGAACCGGCAATTATGACCGCGCCAGCGCGAATTTGCGGTTGGTCGGCGTGATGTTCCCCCTGACCACCGGCCTGATGGCACCGTGCGATCTCGGTCTGAAGACCATTGCAGATGTCAAAGCGCGCGCTGGCGACCTGCGGATCGCATCCGAATACACATCATCCACCATTATCCCCTTCTACATCAGCGGGGGGCTGGCAAATGGCGGCATGACCTATGATGATTTCCAGCAGGTTCCTGTCAGCAGCTTTGTTGCCGGCATGGAAGCTCTTGGCGACAATCTGGTTGATATTGCGCTGGTCAGTCTGAACGCCGGCGCTGGCAAACAGGCGGCCGTCAAGCTGCAGTCGCGGGGCGGATTGTGCTATGTCTCGCTGGACGACTCGGAAGCAGGCGCCGCTGCCTTCAAGAAATTTCTGCCCGCAGGCAGTCTTGCCAGCCTGAAACAGAACGAAAACATCCTCGGTCTGGAAAATGGACCGGCCACCATCATGCGCATTCCGTGGATGATGCTGACCAATGGCGATGTAAACGATGATCTGGTGTATAATCTCACCAAATCCATCGTCGAAAACAAGGATGCCCTGACCAAAAGCTTTGGTCTGTTCCGACTGGCCAAGGCGGAAACAATGGCCCCGGCCAATGTGGTGCCCTATCATCCTGGCGCCTTGCGCTATTTCAAAGAAGCCGGGATCAAGGTCGGCGATTGACCCGATAAGTGGCGCGGGCGGGACCATCCGCCCGCGCATTAACCAGATCTGCAGCCAATTGTCTTTATAAGGGTCCACTGCAATACGTTCCGATACAACACAGGAGACTTGCCGATGAACCTCAAGCTAACCGCTGAAGACGGACACGAATTTGACTGCTGGATAGAGAACGCCACCGGCATCCCACGCGGTGGTCTGGTCATCCTGCAAGAGATCTTTGGCGTAACCGACCAACTCAAAGGTCTGGCCGCGCGCTATGGTGACCTTGGCTACAATGTTGCCATTCCAGCCCTGTTTGACCGGCAAAAACCTGGCGCCGTAATCCCTTTCAATGATGCTTTGCCGGGGCGCGACATGATGCTCGCCGCCGATCTCGACCAGACAATGCTGGATATCGCTGCAACAGTCGACATGCTGGTTGCCAACGGCAGTGGCAAGATTGCGGTCATGGGCTTTTGCTGGGGTGGCGGCCTTGCCATCCGGGCCGCTCAAAAACTGGATATTTCCGCAGCTGTTTCATTCTATGGCACGCGTCTGCCACAATATCTCGACAGCCCGCTCAAGGCCCCTGTCCTCGGCCACTTTGGTATCCAAGATGACCATGTCCCTGCTGAAATGCTTGATAAGGCGGTGCACTACCTCAAAAGCCTGAAGGTTTATCGCTACGACACCGGTCATGCCTTTGCCAATGACGCACGTCCGGCTCTCTACAATGCCGATGCAGCGGAACTTGCCCATCAGCGCACCGAAGAATTCCTGGCCGCTCAGTTGAGTTAGAGCATGTCTTTGAATTTCAAGGATGATGATGGGCTTCCTCAGCCCATCATCTTTCAGGATCCGGCACCTTCCGCCCGTTTGCTGCTGACCCAGGGCAACAATAGCAGACCAAGCACGAGCAGCAGGATAACCGGGGTTATGCCCAGACGCTGGCTGGCAAAAATACCTGTTGCCTGAGCGATCAGCAACGGCCCGATAAAGGTCGTCGCCTTGCCTGACAAGGCATAGAGGCCAAAAGCTTCTGTCACCTTTTCCTGTGGAACCTGATCTACCAGCAATGTTCTGGAAGCGGCCTGCAAGGCACCGCCTGCAGCCCCGATGAAACAACCCGCCACATAAAATATAAAATACTATATCGGGCAATGAAGACGCTGCATCGGCACTGCCGACCGTCATGAACAGCACTTCATTGGGTGACGTTGAAACAATGACAATGCAACAGGCGGCCAGCACGACAATGCTGGTCGAGACGACCTTTTTGGGTCCAAGACGATCATCAATCTGCCCGCCGAAATAGGCACCGATGACACCTGTCAAAGCTGCCAGAATACCGAAAACGCCAATCTGGGTAATCGACCAGCCAAGCACACCGGCCGCATAGATACCGCCGAAGGCATAAAGCGCATTCAGCCCATCGCGATAAAGCATGCTGGATATCAGGTAGGAGAAATAGCTCTTTTGGCCGGGCAATGATCGCAATGTCTGTCCAAGATTGCGCAGACCGCGCACGACAGCCCCCTTTGCCGACACCCGGCGCGGTATGTCAGGCGTGAACAGGAACATCGGCAGAACAAAGATCAGGAACCAGATTGCCGTCAAGGGACCCGATGCACGGCTGCCTTCATAGGTGGCGCTGTCCAGACCAAACAATGGCACGATGCCAAGCAGGGTCTTGCCCGTTGATGGCTCACCGGCCATGAAACCCAGAACAATGATGAGGGAGATAATGCCGCCCACATATCCCAGCGCCCAGGCCGATCCCGACAGACGACCAAGCCGTGAGCGGGGCACCAGATCAGGCATCATGGCATTGTTGAAAACAGCGGCAAACTCCATGCCGATCAGCGCCAGGATCAGCGCAAAAATGATAAGCGAGATATTGGCGCTGCCAGGCGGTGAAAACCACAAAAGCCAGCAGCCGATAATTCCCAGTATCGAAAAGAACAGGATCCACGGCTTTCTGGGACCGGTTGTATCGGCTATGGCGCCCAGAATTGGTGCCATGAAGGCGATTGCCAGACCGCCAAGGCCGGTGGCATAACCCCATATTTCCTGGCCTTTGACCGGTGTTTCCGCTACCTGCGAGACAAAATAGGGTGCAAAGACAAAGGTAATGATCAATGTGTGAAAGGGCTGCGCTGCCCAGTCAAACATCATCCAGCCGAATATGCCCTTTCGATCAGCGCCGACGACACCGGCATCCTCTTCCCGTACGCTCATTCGTCAATTCCCCCCAACCGCCGCATGCAGCGCTAATTTCTGGTCTTTGCTATGTCATTCATCATGCCCGCTGCCACCGTCAGGCGCGCAATATTCATGTCGCCACTCTCGATCAATTCACTGATTCGCTCCTGGGTTCGGTCGATGCGAATCCGGTCAGCCCCATGCCAGGCCGCCACCGGGTCCTCTTCCGATCCGAACTTGTCCAGCGCAGACGCTGTGATCGATCGCCGGGCTGCAGTAATTTCATCCAGTCCCCGCGCAATGGCAAGCGCTTCATAATGATCCGATACATTTGCACTGTTGGCGGCCACATCGATACGTCCGATCCGGAACAGTTCGGATACGTCGAAGAATATTTTGGCTGATTTCTTCAGGTCGGCGCCGGAAACTGCCGCGATCTGCATAATCTCGGGAATAAGCGACAGGCTTGGCAATTGAGACAAACGCGTGGCCAGCTTCGGCGGAATGCCATTGCTGATGCCCTCCTCATAGCGTCGCGCTGTCTCCTCCTGCATGAAGCCAGGCAGCAGCGATGGCAACGTCGCCTCCAACGAGCCAACGGCGGTCTGAAGTTCCTTGACCGTTGCCTCCAGGTTCATCGCGTAGAGGCCGGTTTTCAAAGCCCAGCGCGATACCATCAGAATGACATGCCCGACACCGGCGTATAATCGGTTTTGAACGTCACCCGGTATCGAATTGTCCAGCACATCTATTGAATCATAGAGTGACGACAGGTTCAGCCCATCGCGAACCATGACATAGGTCTTCACAATATCGGACGACAACATGCCTGTGGCGTCGCTCAGCTTGCTGACAAAGGCCGGTCCACCCCGATTGATCGTATCATTCGCCAACAGGGTTCCAATGATTTCCCGACGCAATCGATGTTCCTTGATATCCTTGCCATGGGCCTTGTGCATTCCCTTCGGGAAATAGGCCATGAGCGCGGTTTCGAAATAGCCGTCATCCAGCAAGGTGCTCCTGCCGAGGTCATCAAAAAGGAAAATCTTGGCATAGGACAGCAGGACACCGATTTCAGCTCTGGTAAGCGGCTTGCCCGCGGCAACCCGTTCCAACAGAGTCTGATTGTCAGGCAAGGTCTCAACCACCCGGTCAAGATGCCCCCGGGCTTCAAGCTGCGTCATCAGCCGGATAAGATCACCTGTGGCACGGGTGCTGCGTCGTTCGACAAGAGAGATGGCAAGGGTTTGCAGATAATTGTTGCGCAGCACCAGCGCAGCCACTTCATCTGTCATCGAAATCAGCAATTTGTTGCGTTTTGCCAACGTCAGACGATCATCGCGCATCGCATTGGCCAGCGCGATCTTGATATTGACCTCGACGTCAGACGAATTCACCCCGGCGGAATTGTCGATTGCATCGGAATTGCTTCGGCCCCCACGCAGGTTGAAGGCAATACGCCCGCGCTGCGTGACACCCAGATTGGCGCCTTCGCCGATGACCTTGACACGCAATTGATCAGCAGTGACGCGCACGGCATCATTGGCCCGGTCGCCAACCTCCGCATCGCTTTCACCCGCCTCCTTGACATAGGTGCCAATGCCACCAAACCAGAGCAAATCGGCTTCCGATTTCAAAATAGCCGTCATGATATCCAGCGGCGAGGCCTTCAGCGTGGAAAGCCCGATGGCCGCAGCGGCCTGTTTTGTCAGCGTGACCGATTTTTCCGAACGGGAAATGATCATCGCCCCTTCCGACAGTTTGGACTGGTCGTAATCCTGCCAACTGGAACGGCCCAGGGCGAACATGCGCTTGCGTTCGGCAAAGGACGTTTTACACACCGGATCCGGGTCAATGAAAATATCGCGATGATCAAAGGCGGCCACTAGCCTGATCTTTGGCGACAGCAACATGCCGTTACCAAAGACATCCCCCGACATGTCGCCAACGCCGATGACAGTAAATTCGCTCTTCTGGATATCCACATCCATTTCCCGGAAATGGCGTTTGACCGCTTCCCAGGCACCGCGGGCGGTGATTCCCATTTTCTTGTGGTCGTAGCCATCCGAGCCCCCGGAGGCAAAGGCATCATCCAGCCAGAAATGGTGCGCCTGACTGATCGCATTGGCCGTATCTGAAAAGGTCGCTGTTCCCTTGTCAGCCGCAACAACGAAATAGGGGTCTTCACCGTCGTGGCAACGGGTGCTTTGCGGAAAGACGACCTTGCCGTCGACAATATTGTCCGTGACCGACAGCAATGCGGTGATGAAGGTCTTGTAGGCATTGCGCCCGGCATTGAATATGTCGTCACGCGTGCCGCCGGATGGAAGCTGTTTGGGGTAGAATCCACCCTTTGATCCGACCGGAACAATGACGGCATTCTTGACCTGCTGGGCCTTCACCAGACCCAGCACTTCGGTGCGGTAATCCTGCGCCCGGTCCGACCAGCGAAGACCGCCGCGGGCAATCGGCCCAAAGCGCAGATGAACACCCTCCACTTCCGATCCATAGACGAAAATCTCACGGTAAGGACGCGGCTCGGGAAGACCATCAAGAGCACGCGGATTGAGTTTGAAGGCCAGTGTTTTTCGAAACGACCCGTCCTCTTCCCGGTGATAGAAATTTGTCCGCAGGGTGCTTGATATGACATTGACATAGCGTCGCAATATCCGGTCATCATCAAGACTTGGAACGCGTGTCAGAGCCTCTTCGATAGCGGCGCTTGTATCCTCAAAGGTCTTTTCAGCCTCCTCGGGTTTCATCTCCGGATCAAAGCGGCTGCTGAAGAGGTTGAACAGATTGGACGCTATGTCCGGGTATCGATTGAGCGTGTCGGCAATATAGCCTTGCGAAAAGGTAATGCCCGTTTGACGCAGATAACGCGCATAGGCACGAAGGACCGTGACATGCCTCACCGGCAGGCCGCAATTGATCACCAGGCGATTGAACCCATCATTGTCGATCTCGCCAAACCAGGTCGACATGAAGGCGTCGTCCAGCATATTGACCAGACGTGCCAGATCGACGGCACGGCCTTCACGGTGCACCAATTCCATATCGTGAACGACAACCCCATGGGATTCCGTTTCATCAATGCCCACGCTCAGATCAAATGTCTGTTCGCTGATCACGCTGAATCCGAGATTTTCCAGCAGCGGCACGCGGCGCGACAGGGAAACCGGTTCCTCGTGGTGAAAAATCTTCAGCGACAGATTTTCACTGGCTTCTCCGGCACGCTGGTAAAAATCGATGCTGATCGGAGTGTCAGCATTGCATTGCAAAAGGCTCGGCAGATCATCAACGGCCTGCTCGGGTGTGAAATTATCCCGATAGGCATGCGATGTGTGGAGCGACAGGCTGTTTTCACCGGCCAGAGCGGCGAAGCGATCTTCCCAACGGGCCACGATCTCGCGAACATTATGCTCCAGCACGTCCTGCGAGACGCGCGGCGTACGGCCTGCCGAGCGGCCCATGATGAAGTGGACGCGGGCGACGCCACCTTCCGGAAACGCCGGATAATAGGCTGACAGGCGCGCCTCGAAGACGTCCTTGAGATAGGCGCTGATACGTTCCCGGGCAATCGAATCATACTGGTCGCGCGGCACATAGACGAGTACGGATACAAACCGGTCAAAGCGATCAATGCGCGGCAGAACACGCACACGCGGCCGGTCATTCAACTCGAGGATTTGCTCGCAAAACCCGGCAAGCATCGGCGCGTCAATCTGGAACAGCTCATCGCGTGGATAGCTCTCCAGAACATTCAGCAGTATTTTTCCAGAATGGCTGTGCTGATCGAAGCCAAAACTCTCGACCACGGCACGGGTTTTGGAACGAAGCAGCGGAATTCGCTGCACCGAGCGCGTATAGGCGGTGGATGTAAACAGCCCGACAATGCGCAATTCGCCGGTGACGCGCCCGCTCTCGTCGTAGCGTTTGACCCCGACATAATCCATATAGGTCCGACGATGGACCAGCGAGCGCACATTCGCCTTGGTAACAATGAGGACGTCTGGTCCCTGCAGGAAAGCCAGCAATTCCGGTGTTGTCGTCACATGATCGCTGCCACGCCTGAGAACCCGGACATCCGGGTCGGACAGGATGCCAAGACCGGTTTCATCGGCACGCTCGACCGTCGCGTCCTTGCCACTGCCGCGATAGTGGTATTCCCGTATGCCCAGGAAGGTAAAATTGTCATCCAGCAACCAGGCAAGAAAGTCCAGCGCTTCTTCGCGTTCCGCCAGATGCTGGTTGCCACCGGCATTCTTCAACTGGGATACAATGGCGTCTACCTTCGTCAGCATCGGCCGCCAATCGGCGACAGCTCGATGGACCTGATCAAGGACCATGATCAGATTGCTCCGCAAGGCGGCGATTTCCGTCTCTGAAAGGTATGAAACGTGAATCTGGATAAAGCTGGTCTTTTGCCGGCTTGCATCTTCTTTACCGGCAACGGCCAGGCTTATGTCCTTGATGGAATTGTCATCGGCTCTCAGCACATTGAGAATAGGATGGGCCGCAAGGCAGATATCCCGGTGGCTGTCAGCAATTTCGCCCATGATCGAATCATACAAAAACGGCATGTTGCGATCGATGATCGTGATAACGCTCAAAGCCCGACCGGCAAGATCGACACTTCCCAGCGGACCGTCAATCGGTCCGACATGCACAATGGCGTCCTTGCCGTTCCACTGACTGAGTTGTTCATGGGCGTGAATGCAGCAGGCAGCCAGCGATTCCGGCCTGTGGGCGAGCACGTCATCGGCACTGACATGACCATAAAACTGGTCCGGCTCTATATATTTGGATTTTGACCCGCGCAAAATTTCGGTGATTCTGGCGATCTGTTTGTCACGTTTAGGATGCAGGCGGGTGCCCATGTCTCTCTCCCGGTATAAGTTAAGGCACTCGACCTAGCCTTGCATTCAATGGTAGCAGAACAACAGCCTGATGTGATGCAAATATTTATAACATCCCTACAGTCACCGGAGAATGACATGACTGCCCAAGCCAAAAACGCCACGGCCCTGGACCTCCCACCGAGCCAGGAACTTTCAGAAGAAACCAGAGCCTATTTTGATAAATGCCAGGAAAAACTTGGCATGATCCCCAATGTGTTGCTGGCCTATGCCTTTGACGAGATCAAACTTCAGGCTTTCAGCGCCTTTTACAATGACCTCATGCTGGGCGATTCAGGCCTGTCCAAACTTGAACGGGAAATGATCGCCGTTGCCGTGTCTTCCGTGAACCGCTGTTTTTACTGCCTTGCTGCCCATGGCGCAGCGGTCAGGCAGCTTTCCGGCAATCCGGCCCTTGGTGAACAGATGGTGATGAACTATCGCTCTGCCGATCTTGATGAGCGTCAGCGGGCAATGCTGGATTTTGCGGTGAAACTGACCGAAACACCCGGCAGGATCGAGGAGCAGGATCGCGAAGCCCTGCGCACGGTTGGTTTCAACGACCGCGACATCTGGGACATTGGCGCCACGGCATCCTTCTTCAACATGACAAACCGCATGGCATCCGCCACTGACATGCGACCCAATGACGAATATCATTCCCTGGCGCGCTAACGCGGTTTGTATCACATCATATCTCTATGACGTGATCGGGCAATTCATTGGGGTTGTCGGCCGAAGGGAGAAAATGCACGATTAAAATGGTCTGGATCTGTTCCACGGCATTGATCAATGCATGGACCAGTCTTTTTTCGGCGGCACCCGCAATCAGATCTGCAACTATGGTGTTCCACTGGTCCTGCGAAACCTTGTCGGATATGCCACCATCGGCAACAATCTCCGCATAGCGCTCTGCCAGTGAAACAAAGACAAGCACCCCGGTGCGCGCCTGCGTCCGATGGGTGTTCTGGGCAAAAAACTGCTGCATTGCATTGGCATGAGCGCGGCGATAGCGCAGGGATTTAGGCACCAGCCGAAGCCTTAGTCGGGGTATCTGGTAGAGGATGAACAGCCCGGCCCCATAGGCAATGAACTGGGCGGTAACAAAGATTCGCAGATCAATATCGATCCACAACCAGTGAAACAGCCAGGCAAAGAGCAGGCCCACCATCAGTGTGACAGCTGAAAACACAAATCCTGCCGCGAGAAAATAGCTGTCAGACTGCCGACACACGGCACAATGGATTTCACCACTTGTCTGCCGCTCCGCCAACTGGATGGCAGTCGCAATTTGCTTATGTTCCTCTTGGGTGAAAATTACCATCCTCCGGACGCGCCTCCGCCGCCTGATGATCCGCCGCCGCCGGAAAATCCCCCACCGGATCCGCCCGCACGGCCTCTGCTACCCGCAAGGCCACTGGAGGAACCTCCCCCGTAGGAAACAGCAATGCCGAGCCATTTGTATCGGCCCGGCGCGAGCTTTTTGCCAAATATGGATGCCAGGATGGAAAACCCGAACATGCTGGCGAAAAACAGGACAAAAAGGCCAAAGAAGATCATGCCCATGGTGTCCTGCCCATTGGATTTTCCCGCGTTGCGCTCGGCCCTTGCCTTCAGTTCCGCGGCGTTGCCTTCAAGGACAGAAATAATGTCATCAACTCCGCGCCCTATGCCCGCCTGATAATTGCCCGCCCGAAATTCCGGGACCATCGAATTTTCGATAATGAGCCGTGAAAGCAGGTCTGTCAGAATGCCTTCCAGACCGTAGCCCACTTCAATGCGCATTTTTCTGTCATCAATGGCAACAAGCAGCAACACGCCGTTGTTTTCTCCGGCCTGCCCCAGGCCCCAATGACGAAACAGCTGATTGGCATAGGGCTCTATGGCGGTGTCGCCGGTGCTTCTTACGGTCGCAACCACCACCTGATCCGAGGATTTGGCTTCGAAATCCGCCAGCCGTTCAATCAATTGCGCCATCGTCTCGGACGACAGGACATGTGCATCATCGACTACCCGCCCCGTCAGTGCAGGAAAATCCAGCGCTCTGGCCTCAGACTGGCTGGCGACGACAAGGGCAAGCAGCAAGAGGGCCGCTGACAGGCGCCGAAAACCGAAAGTCATCGCGCTCATGGGCGCGTTCATGGGGCCGTTCATAGTATTGGCTTCAGTCAAAACTCACCTTGGGTACCGCACGGCTCTCGGCATCGATACTGAATGTCTGCATGGGTCTCGCTTCCGAATAGATAAATGTAGCCCACCAGCGACCCGGCACCGTCCGCAGCTCCGTATTGTAGAGGCGAACGGCTTCGATATAATCACGGCGCGCCACGGCTATGCGATTTTCCGTCCCTTCCAGCTGTGACTGCAGGGCAAGAAAATTCTGGTTGGCTTTCAAATCCGGATAATTTTCAGATATGGCCAGCAATCTGCTCAGCGCAGACGTGAGTTCCGACTGGTTTTGCTGGAAGGTTTCAAAGGCCTTCGGATCCGTCAGGACATCGGCGGGTATCTGAACCGACGTGGCCTTGGCCCTTGCCTCGACAACCGATGTCAGGACATCCTGCTCATGGGCCGCATATCCCTTCACTGTCTCAATCAGATTGGGAATGAGGTCCGCGCGTCGCTGATACTGGTTCAGCACCTGGCTCCAGGCCGCCTTGGCCTGTTCCTCATAGGTCGGAATGGCGTTGACGCCACAGCCGGAAAGCATCAGAAGGGCCGATAGCAGCACTGCGGCGAGACCGTATCGCGTCCGGTCAGCTGAAAGATTGCGCGTCATCATGAATTACCCTTCTGATTTTCAGCCTGGATCATATCGGATCATCGTCCAGCGGCAAACCGAAACTGCGCGGGGCGTCGTCGGTGGTACCATAGCCTGTTCGATGACCGTACCGGAACAGCATGATAAAATTGCGCCGCAACGGACACAAGGGTACCGGCAGCACACATTGTCAAGTTCAGGTTTTTACTCGGAAAACCATTTCACACAGGCATCAAATGATTCTAGAATAAAAAATGCAACCACGACGCCCTATGGAGGTGTACACGGCCCGGTACTTCAGGCGAAAAGACGCGCGCTCAAGAAAGCCGCTCTGTTCAATCGCCCGGACAATGTCGACCCTATCCAATCGTGTTGTGGTTCGTGACAGGTAATGAAGACCATAGTATTTTTCTGATTGCTCTCGGCGCGCTTTTCATTCGGCTTGTCGATTTCAAAAACATAGCTAGGAACAGCGATGGCCCATAACAATGTGCGCAGCGAACACCGCGCCGTTCTGGTGATATCCAGTCATGTCATACGCGGTTCGGTGGGCAATCGCGCCGCCGTATTTGCACTTGAAACTTTGGGGCATCCGGTTTGGGCGCTGCCAACCGTCATTCTGCCCTGGCATCCCGGCCATGGTGCTGCAACACGATCCGTTCTGCCGGCCGAGGATTTTTCAGCCATTGTTGACGATTTGTGCCGCTCACCCTGGCTGGGTGAGATCGGCGCCGTCCTCTCCGGCTATCTGGGCAATGCGCAACAGGCGCGTGATATCGCCCGGCTTGTCAAAGCTGTCCGCGCCAAAAACCCCGAAGCCCTTTATGTTTGCGACCCGGTGATTGGTGACAAGGGCGGCCTCTATGTGCCTGAGGCAACCGCAACAGCCATTCGTGATCAACTGATACCCCTGGCCTCCATTGCGACGCCAAACCGCTATGAACTTGAATGGCTGTGCAACGCCAGCCTGCCGGACAACAACGCCCTGATGCGGGCCGCAGGCACACTGGGGCCGCACTGTATGCTGGTTACATCTGCAATCGCCATGATGGAAAACAGCACAGGAAACCTGTTGCTGTCCGGCAAGGATGCGCTGATGGCCGAACACCGGGAGATCGCCGATCCACCCAATGGCCCCGGTGATCTGTTGTCAGCCATCTTTCTTGCCCACATCATGAACGGTCACAGCAATGAAAAGGCGCTGCAGGATGCAACGGCTTCGGTTTTTGAGATCCTGGCCCATACCAAAAAGCAGGGTGCCAATGAACTGACTCTGGAAAGCCAGACATCCAGTCTGGCGCGTCCCTTTGCCACGGTACAGATTCGCCATCTGCACAATCCCGCCAAACAGTCAAAATAGTTGCATATCGGGCGATCCTGAACCAGATTGATACCATCCAAGAAATTCGAGTGAACATATCCAATGAATAGTTTTCCCGACAGGCTTCTGACTGGTTACAAACGCTTTATGGACAGCAGCTACGACGTGGAGCGTGATCGCTACCGGGTTCTGGCGGAAACCGGTCAAAAACCCGAAACATTGATTATCGCCTGTTGTGATTCACGCGCCGCGCCTGAAACCATCTTCAACAGCCGACCCGGTGAGCTTTTTGTCGTGCGCAATGTGGCCAATCTGGTGCCACCCTATGCACCGGATGGCGAATTTCATTCCACCTCCGCAGCCCTTGAATTTGCTGTTCAGTCCCTGCGGGTCAGGGATATTGTAGTCATGGGTCATGGACGTTGTGGCGGTATCGCGGCGGCACTTGAAATTGATGCTGAGCCGCTATCGCCCGGAGATTTCATTGGCCGCTGGATGAGCCTGCTGGCACCGGTTGCTGAACAGATGCACTCCAACACCGTATTGACCCAAGGCGAGCGTCAGACAGCGCTTGAACGAATTTCGATCCGCAATTCGATCAGCAATCTGAGAACATTCCCCTGCGTCAGCATATTGGAAGAGCGCAAAAAACTGCGCATCCATGGCGCCTGGTTCGATATTTCATCGGGTGAATTGTGGTTGATGGACAGCAAGACCGGTGATTTCAAACGGCCGGACCGCTGAGAGAAACGGGATTTCTCTCAGCTTGAAGCCTACGTCTATTGATCGATCTTCGCGGCTATGATGGCAATGGCCTGCTGGTAGACACCGGCGGAATTCCAGCCCTGGATGGCCCGGTAGTTGGTTTGGCCCTTCTGATAGCCGGCGCCCTTTTTCCAGCCGTGTCCGCGCAGGAAATTGGCCGTTGATGCCAGGGCGTCCGCACGCGAACTGATGAGATTCTTGCGTCCATCGCGGTCAGCGTCCACAGCGAAGCGAACATAGCTTGAGGGCAAAAACTGGGTCTGGCCCAGTTCACCATGGGCTGCGCCACGCATTTGCTTGCGCGACATCTGGCCCTGCTGAACGATCGTCATGGCCGCGTAAAGCTCATTGGTAAAAAATGCCGATCGGCGGCAATCATAGGCAAGGGTTGCCAGCGCCGAAATCGTATCTTCATTGCCCAGAAATCCACCAAATCCGGTTTCCATGCCCCATATGGCAAGGATCACACCAGGCGGCACGCCATATCGGTTTTCAATGGACGCCAGCAACTGCCTGTTACCCTGCTTCAGCTTTCTGCCCTTTGATACAATGGCATTGGCACCGCGTTTGCGCATGAACTGATCAAGCGTGAGCCTGAAACTTTTCTGGTTGCGATCAAGCCGTATGGTTTTTGTCCGGTAGGAGACGCTCCCCAACGTTGCATTGATGGTGCGCTGATTGAAGCCTTTGGCAGCCGCTTCCCTTTTGGCCTCAACGACCCACTTTGAAAAGCCCGCCGATGTGTTGCCGCATTTGGCTGCCTGTGCAGCCGGCACGCCGAACATCAGCATGCTCAGTCCAAGACCCAGGTAACAGAACAGATTCCCAAAACCCTTTTTCACCGACAGACCCTCAATTGCAATAGATGGATTCACTGTGCTGACTCCAAAACGAATCATGCATGACCAAATATTCTTATAGAAGGGTTTATACTTGTTTAAAAATGCAGCTGCTTTTATGCAGCGAACCTTAGAACGGTTCGTCGTCCATTCCAATAATGCCCTTTTCACCGGAGTACCAGCGCTTCGCATCCAGACCATCAAAAACCAGAGAGATGGCATTGACGACCAGCACAGCAAGCGTGAGGGTAAATTCAACAAAATCCATTTCAACCCGCAACATACGAAACAGCAACACCATTTCCAGCGGTATCCAGAACAACAGGTGTGGCAGCGCCAGCACGCGGGTAAAGCCGCCATTGATCAGCACAAGAACCGTATTGACAGCAAGTGCACCAGAGCCGAGCAGGGCGATCCATTGCCCGCTGGTGGTTTCAAGAAAAAACAGGCCGGACACATTTGCCGGAATCAATATCAGCAGCATCCAGACCTGGACCCACAGCGGCAGTGAAACGATTGACTTTAAAATACGAAGACCATGTTGTGTCATGGTGACATAATGCGCCGCTTGCCCAGCATGGCAAGCCGTTTGCAAAGGGTGTTTTCAACTTTTACAGTTTGCAACAGCTGTTCAGGGAAATCTACCGACAGCTTTACTCGATGAGCTGGATGGAAGACAGGCCGGCAAGCCGGCCTGTCCTCAAGTTGATTGCGCATCTGTTGGTTATCTGGTTCACGCTGGAAACCAATTGCCCGTCAGGCAGCCTCGGCTTTTGGCTTGATCAGACCGCGTGCCAGAAGCAGTTCGGCAATCTGGATGGTATTGAGCGCCGCACCCTTTCGCAGATTGTCGGATACAACCCAAAGATTGAGACCGTTCTCAACTGTGTTATCTTCGCGAATACGCGAAATATAGGTGGCGTCTTCACCGACACATTCATAGGGCGTGACATAGCCACCATCTTCGTGCTTGTCGACAACCAGACAGCCCGGCGCTTCACGCAGAATATCGCGTGCCTGATCCGCCGAAATTTCCCGTTCGAATTCAATGTTTACCGATTCCGAATGACCGACAAAAACTGGTACACGCACGGCGGTGCAGGTGACCTTGATTTTTGGATCCAGCATTTTCTTGGTCTCGGCCAGAACCTTCCATTCTTCCTTGGTATATCCATCTTCCATGAAGTCATCGATATGAGGAATCACATTGAAGGCGATCCGTTTTGTGAAGACTTTTGTCTCCATCGGGTCGGCCACGAAGACGGCACGGGTCTGGTTGAACAATTCGTCCATCGCATCCTTGCCGCCACCGGAAACCGATTGATAGGTCGACACGACAATACGCTTGATACCGGCAAAATCGTGAAGCGGCTTAAGAGCGACGACAAGCTGGGCCGTCGAGCAATTCGGATTGGCGACAATATTCTTCTTGGTAAATCCGACAATGGCATCAGGATTGACCTCGGGAACAATCAGCGGCACATCTGAATGATAGCGAAAGGCCGATGAATTATCGATCACCACACAGCCCTGCTGACCAATCTTTGGCGACCATTTCAGCGAAACCGTCGAACCGGCCGACATGAGGCAGATATCTGTTTTGGAAAAATCATGATTTTCGAGGTTTTTGACCTTCAGCATTTTATCGCCGAAGGAAACCTCCCTGCCGACGGACCGGCTGGAGGCAAGCGCCACCACATCATCAACCGGAAAATCGCGTTCCGATAGAATATCAAGCATTTCCCGGCCCACATTGCCGGTGGCGCCAACGATCGCAATTCTAAATCCCATTTGAAAGTTCTCCTGTCTCTCTTCCTGTTCGCAACCCGCCGACCAGTCGCGGGTCTCTTCCCCGGCTGGGCCGGGAAGAATGCGGACAAGCCAGAGACGTCAGAGACGTCAGACCGTTTTGGTCGTCTTCTTGGCCGTTGTTTTGATAGGGAAGGCACAGGCTAGCACACCTTCGGCATGACCTGCCGAGGCAACGCATTTCATGAATGTCAAATACGACGTTTTCATGGTTCTTTCCTGTGTTTCAGCGGTATTTACATGACCTGTTGATGGAGTCAATCATCACCAGGCAGAAAGAACGGCGCCAACACCGCGCAAAGAGAATCAATTCCTCGACCAGCGTAGAATTTTCGTCAATTCATAACCACGCCGCCGTACCGGCCATCCGGACGCGTCGGTGGTGAAAATAATGCCGTAGCGCGCAAAAAAGAGCGCTGAAAAATAAGCGTACCAGGCTCCAAATGCCACCCCGGCGATCACGTCACTTGGATAATGTGCGCCCACCAGTATACGGCTGAAACCCAACCAGAGAGCCAGAACCAGAGCTGGAAAGCGCAACAGTGGGAAGAAGATGGCAACCGCTGCAAAAAAGGCGCCTGCGGTGGTCGAATGGCCCGATGGAAAACTGGCGAAACTGGCATCGGCCGAAAAGGGGCGGAACGCAAAAGCACCCAATTCTTCGAAATGAACGGGCCGGGCCCGTCCGATCAGCCGCTTGACAATTGTTGCAATGAGGCCGGAAACGCCGACTGCGAGAAAAACATAGGCGCTCAAGGCGACCCATTTTGCCATCAACAGCCGTGTACGAGCGCGAAATCTGCTCCAGTCCAGCGTATAGGCAACCAGCACCACGACGCCGGTGGGAACCAATATCCAGCCTGATTTGCCGATATCGGTCAGTTCACGCGCCCAGTTCAAGATGAACGATGGCCACTGATTGCGATATTGTCCAACGGGCAAGTCGAGCACCGTGGCCACAAGCACCACAATCATTGTGAGAAGAATGAAATAGCGTATCCCATGCACGCGGGTGGGATGATCGGTCTTGCCCTGCAGCCGACGTTTGTTCAGAAAGCTGCGGCTGGTTTCAATATTGGACCGCCAGCGATCGGAAAGCCCACCGCCGGCGCTGCGCAGACGGTCGGTCATTTTGTCTGATTTCACAACCTTCATGTCTTGATCCATCAGCCCGCGCTTTCAAACCGCCCGCAATTTTGCGCGAGCGGCTCTTTTTGTCAATTCAGACGCAATGGGACCGGTCAGATAGAAAGGGTCCGGAACTGTTCTACAACGGCGTCACCCATCGCGCCCGTGCTGACCGTGTCGGCGCCTTCACCGGCGATATCAGCGGTTCGGATGCCGCTGTCGAGAACATTGGCAATGGCTTTTTCAAGCCGTTCAGCCTCGTCAACCATATTGAAGGAATAGCGCAGGCACATGGCAAAGGATGCCAGCATGGCGATCGGATTGGCCATGCCTTTGCCGGCGATATCAGGCGCAGATCCGTGGACCGGTTCGTAGAGCGCCTTGCGGGTTCCGGTCACCGGATCGGGCGCGCCGAGCGAAGCCGAAGGAAGCATGCCCAACGAACCCGTCAGCATGGCAGCCACATCCGAAAGCATGTCACCAAAAAGATTGTCTGTGACAATCACGTCAAACTGCTTTGGCCAGCGCACCAGCTGCATGCCACCGGCATCGGCCAGCATATGCTCCAGTTTGACATCGGGATAATGTGCCGCATGATACGCCGTAACGACTTCATTCCAAAGAACGCCGGACTTCATCACATTGCGCTTTTCCATTGACGTGACCTTGTTGCCACGGGTTCTGGCAAGCTCAAAAGCCACGCTTGCAATGCGCTCAATCTCGTATGTATCGTAGACCTGCGTATCAATGCCCCGCTTCTGGCCATTGCCAAGATCAATGATTTCTTTCGGCTCACCGAAATACACACCACCGGTCAACTCACGCACGATGAGAATATCCAGACCCTCAACCACTTCCTGGCGCAGGGAGGAAGCCGAAGCCAGCGCCGGATAGCAGATGGCAGGGCGCAGATTGGCAAAAAGCTGCATATCCTTGCGCAAACGCAACAGACCCGCCTCCGGACGTACTTCATAGGCAACATGATCCCATTTCGGGCCACCAACGGCGCCAAACAGAACAGCATCAGCCGCCATCGCCTTTTCCATGTCCGCATCGGAAATGGCCTGCCCGTGCGCATCATAGGCTGAGCCGCCAACTAGACCTTCGTCGGTCTCAAAGCCGGCCTCGAGTGCGTCATTCATATACGCAATGAGCTTTCTGACCTCATTCATGGCTTCCGGACCAATACCGTCGCCTGGAAGTAGAAAAAGTTTACGCGTTACCATTTTTTGTCCCTTGCTTTGGTCAATAGTTGCGAAGCGCTGTGCTAGGAGGTTTCCTCCTGCCGCAGGGCAGTCACTTCTATTTCAATACGCATTTCAGGCCGGATCAATCCGGTCACCAGCATGGTTGCCGCTGGTCTGATATCCGAAAAAAATTCTCCGAGAATTGGAAAGACGCGTCCTGAATCGGCCGCATCCGTGAGGAAATATTGTGCTCTGACAACATCAGCAACCGCAAAACCTGCCTCTGTCAGTGCATTTTCTATGGTTTTAAGCGCATTTCTGGTCTGTGCTTCAACGCTTTCGGGCATTTGCATCGATTGATAGTCATAGCCGGTTGTTCCGGAGACAAAACACCAATTGCCCTGAACCAGGGCACGGGAGTATCCGGCTGCACTTTCCATTGGCGAGCCGGTGGAGATCAGTTTGCGCATGTCGGCTCTCTATTTTCCGTTGCCATTGAGACGCACAGAGGAGGCGAGGCACAGGTGCCCATACCTAGTGCCAGGGACGATTCTCCGACATTTGGCCTTCGTGCTTGTCGATATGGTGATCTTTTTCCATTGTCAGGCCAATGTCATCAAGGCCATTGATCATGCAATGCTTCCTGAACTGGTCAATATCGAATTTGACCACACCACCGTCGGGGCCGTGGATTTCCTGGGTGACAAGATCAACGGTGAGCGTGGCATTGGCGCCGCGGGACGCATCGTCCATCAGAAGGTCCAGCTCTTCCTGACTGACAACAATCGGCAGAACACCGTTCTTGAAGCAATTGTTGTAGAAAATATCCGCAAAGCTGGTGGAAATGATGCATCGGATTCCATAATCTTCCAACGCCCATGGTGCGTGTTCTCGAGAGGAGCCGCAGCCGAAATTGTCGCCGACAACAAGTATGCTGGCCTTCTCGTAGGCCGGCTTGTTGAGAACGAAGTCCGGATTGTTGGTCCCGTCTTCGTTGAAACGCATCTCAGCAAACAGCCCGGTACCCAGGCCTGTCCGTTTGATCGTTTTCAGATAGTCTTTGGGAATGATCATGTCGGTATCGACATTGACGATCGGTAGCGGCGCCGCAACGCCGCTGTGTCTGGAGAATTTCTTCATCGCGAAAACCTCATGTCCTTGTGCCTGGTCAAGTCTGTCCGTCTTTCGCCGTCAGACCAATCAATGGCTTCGCCATGCACTTACCAAAGGTCATGCAGAAAAAGAAGAGCCTTGCGACGATTATCGCAGCTAGAGGTCGATTATGGTGCCGTGCCCATCATTCCAGACCCGTGAATCAGGGTTTTTGCGAACCTTTGAAGTGCGACCGAATTTCGCCACCAGCAAACCAATGCTCCCGGCAACGACGGCAAAGCCCACAATCGCCAGTCCGACGGTTGCCAGAACAACCACGGTCAAAGCGGCAATGGCCACACCAACGACCGCAACGATGAGAGTGCGAAGATTTTGCATTACAGTGCCCCCGCTTAAATTGTCTGTTGGCATCAAACGACATGTTTGAGGCCTGAAATTCCCGGTCCCATGACCGGGCGCTGACCTTCAAATGGAGATTGCATTGGCAAAATGCAAGCATATGGATATTACAATTGCGACAGGATTGCCGGCTCGAACCGGCTTGCAGAAGGCATCGGGATGATCGCAACATGAACCAATTGCAGGACGCAACAGCACTCTCACACCGCCCGGATGCCACGCGGGCGGTTCATAGCCGCCGTTCAGCGCTCTATGTACCGGCAAACAACCATCGTGCCATGCAAAAGGCTGCTACGCTTGCCTGTGATGCCATCATCTTGGATCTGGAAGATGCCATCGGTCCTGATGACAAGCCATCAGCCCGCATGGCAATAAAGGATTGGTTCGGGGCAGGCAGGCCGCCCCATATGGCATGCATCATCCGTGTCAATGCGCTGTCTTCCCCCTGGGGCATGGATGATCTGGTGATGGCCGCCGACTGTGCGCCGGATGCAATTCTCCTGCCAAAGATTGAGACCCCTTCCCACATACGGGCTGCCCAGAAGGCCCTTGATGATCTGAACACAGCGGCGCATACCCGGCTTTGGGCGATGATTGAAACACCACGCGGCCTGGTCAATTGCCAACAAATCGCAGACACCGGCATGGAAACCGACGGCAGGCTGGATTGCCTGATCGTGGGAACCAATGATCTGGCCAAGGAGACGGGTGTAGATCTGGCGGAGGGCCGCCATTTGATAACCTCCTGGCTTATGCAGATCATTCTTTCAGCGCGCGCTGCCGGACTGGATGTGCTGGACGGTGTCTACAACAATTTCCGTGATCTCGATGGATACCGAAGCGAATGTGAAATTGGCAGATCCATGGGCTTTGACGGCAAGACATTGATCCATCCCTCACAGATCGATACGGCCAATGCCGCCTTCGGAGCAACCGTTGAAGCTCTTGCCGAGGCCACGGCAATCGTCGCGGCCTTTGCGCTGCCGCAAAACAGCGGCAAGGGCGTGATCCAGATGGATGGCAAGATGGTTGAGCGATTGCATCTGGAACAGGCCGAAAAGCTGCTGGCTAAATCCAAAGATCGATATGGGCTCTAAGGCCGATCACCCATCAGATAACGTGGCCCTGCACCGCCTGAACGGGCCCGGTCTTGCGGATTATACAAGGCGCAGGTCTTGAGCGACAGACAACCGCATCCAATACAGCCGTCAAGATCGTCACGCAGCCGGGTCAATGTTTCAATTTTTTCGTCGAGCGTCTGGCGAAAGTTCCGACTGATTCGCTCCCAGTCGCGCTTGTTGGGCGTGCGCTCCTGCGGGAGCAGTTGCAACTGGATTCGGATCTGCTCGATCGTAAACCCGAACTGCTGTGCAATGAGGACAAAGGACAACCGTCTGGTATCCGATCGCAAAAACCGCCGCTGCCCGCCGGCATTGCGTTCAGACGCGATTAGCCCCTGCGTTTCATAAAACCGGATTGCCGAGACTGAAAGGCCGGTGCGGCTGGCCAGCTGACCGATGGATAATCTGTCCGAAGCGCGCATCGCGATAGCTCCCTGTTACAAGTCCGATAAAATACCTTGACCTCAAGTTAACTTGAGGAATTATACTGCCTGCATGAACCTGTCAATCAACGTTCAATGCAAGGAAAAACCCATGGGACAAACGACGCTCGAACATGTCAATTTTACTGTCACCGATCTGGACCGGACAGCGAACAATCTATGTAATCTTTTCGGCTGGCACGTGCGCTGGAAAGGCGATTCCATCCATGGCGGTACCAGTGTCCATGTGGGAACCGAAGATTCCTATGTTGCTCTTTATGCGATGGGGCCACCGCCTTCACCCAATGAGAACACCTATTCAACTCGCGGTGGACTCAATCATATTGGTGTCGTCGTCGACGACCTTGATCTGATCGAAGAGCGTGTCATTGCCGCCGGCTTCGTACCGCACTCCCACGCTGATTACGAACCTGGACGCCGTTTCTACTTTCGTGATGATGACGGGATTGAATTCGAGGTCGTTTGCTATACACAAGCCTCTGAATGAGTGAGCGCCCGATGCCCGGAAATCCGGCCAATCCGGGCCCATTTTGGAGCACGTAAATGAGATTATACAGACTGCTGACCGGACCCGATGATGCCAGCTTCTGCCACAAGGTCAGCAAGGCGCTTGATGACAGCTGGGAACTTCATGGTGACCCCTGCTACGCCTATAATGCGCAGAACGGATCCATGCAATGCGCCCAGGCAGTGGTCAAAACCGTGACGGGAAAGAAATACAATCCCGAGATGAAACTTGGCGACTACTAAGAGTTCTTGGTAGAATTTGAAACTGCCGTGCAGGTTTGCGCTCTGTGACTGTCAGGCTGACACGCACAATTGCCCAATCATGCGAAGCGTGCGGGTGCATAGGGCGAAAGATCGATATTCGGCCGGTTCCCCGATATCAGCTGGGCCAGCAATTGGCCCGTCCTTGGCCCACCGGTCAGGCCCACATGATGATGCCCGAACCCCAGATAGGCACCGGCCAAACCCGGCACCTCTCCGATCAGCGGTATCGAATCAGCAGGTGCCGGACGGTGGCCCATCCACCGGGTTTCGCGCTTCCAGGTCAAGCCGGGCAGCGCGGCCCGAATGCTGTTTCTGAGCAGGCTGAAAGGCGCTTTTGACGGTGGCTTCTTTAGGCCGCCGAATTCGACAATTCCGGCAACGCGCAATCGACCTTCCATCGGCGTGACCACAAATTTTCCACCGACAATCATCACCGGGCCGCGCGGCATCATGTTCGGCTCCCATAATTCCAGATGGTAACCCCGTTCACTTTCCAGGGGAATATTCAGACCAAGTTTTCGAGTCAGCCCCGCTGACCAGGCACCGCCGGCGATGACAACTGCATTGGCAGGGATCGTTTCACCTCCGATTCGAACCCCGCTGACCGCTCTGTTTTCGTGAACAACATCGTCTGCTTCGCCCTTCAGAACCTGCCCGCCCTGCTTGACAAAATAGTCCGTCAGGTCCTCCAGATAGGCGCCGGGATCGTCAATCATGCCGTGATTTTTCAAACAGGCTGCGAATTTCAGGTCGGGTGAAAAGACCGGATCATGGGCTTTCCATGCATCCCCTTGCAGTTCATCCCATTCAAATCCCAAAGACCGGCGCACAGACCAGCTTGATGCATCACTGTCATAATGCGCCTTGTCATCATAGATGAACACATAATCCGAAGGCCTGATACGCCGCGCGGCCGGCGTGCCACCTGCCAGCAATTGGTGATCTTGCAGACTGTCACCAATGATCGCATTGAGCGCCGCGGCAATGCGCAAGGTCTCTTCTGGACGGCAATGGCTGATATAACGCATGAGCCACGGCGCAAGTTTCGGCAGATAGGACCATTTGACAAACAGAGGCTGGCCGGGATTCAGCAGCATGCCGGGCGCTTTGCGCATGAGACCCGGCACATTGACCGGAACGATCGCACTGGAGGCAAGAACGCCGCCATTGCCGTAACTGGCGCGATCAAGGGCCACGCCCCGATCAATGATCGTCACCTTGTGACCGGCCCGCTGAAGCCAGATGGAGGTCGATATGCCGACGATGCCGCCACCTATGACAATGACCTTCTTCATTGTGATCGTCCCAAGATGCCGAGCCCTTCTGCTTCACGAAAGGTCAAATGTTTCACTCAATGTGAACAAGTTCAACCGCAATATTGCGATACCTTTGTTATGGACACCGGTCGCGATCATGCCGCCCTTCACCGCGTTCCATCAGCCGATAGTAGTCGGCCAGCGTTCGTCCGCGTTCCGGCCGGAATGCCTCGCCGGTTTCAAGGATGCTTTCAATCCGATCCAGACGGAATGTTCTGAAATCAGTGCGCAACTCACACCAGGCGGCAAGGGTCCAGACCTTTCCCCAGAACCACAGTCCAAGTGGCTGTACCCGGCGGCCCGTCGCAGTCCCGTTGACATCGAGATAACTGATCTGCAGAATCATTTTCTCGTCAGCCGCACGCTCAAGCAGATCGAAACGATTGCGATTGTCCTGCGACATCATGAATTCCGGCGCATGGATTTCGGTTTTGGAAATACGGCTTTTTTCACTGTCCGGCAAAACCGCTTCAATTTTGATCAAAGCCTCTTCCGCGGCCCTGGCGACACTGGCCCCGCCCCAGGCCCGCGCCAGACGCGCACCGGTTACCAGCGCGACGATCTCATCTCTGGAAAACATCAAAGGCGGTAAATCATAGCCCTGACGCATGATATAGCCAACGCCGGCCTCACCATCGATGGGCACACCGGTGGACTGAAGATCCGCTATGTCCCGATAGATCGTTCGTTCCGACACCTCCAGACGTTCGCCAAGCATGGCAGCCGTAACCAGACGGCCACCCCGGAGATATTGCACGATTTGAAACAGTCGGTCTGCACGTCGCATGGTTGATTCTCTGAATTGCCGGCTCTGGGCGGCGGTTCGTCCCTATTGGCTGCAATCGTATGTACAGCATACCATCCAGACCGCGTTCAGTCTGACAGAAAGACGGTGCTTGTTTAGCGCATGTCAGTCAAATGTCAGCAGCGGTATCCGGACCGAAGGGCCCGGATCACACAGAAGATGGAATCTTCAGATGATTGCAATCATCGTCAGTTGAACAGACCGATGGAATTGCCGTCAGGATCAAGACAATAGGCAAAGCGGCCAGCCGGTATTGTGACAATATCGGAAATCACCTTGCCGCCATTTTCCACAACGCGGTCCATGGCTGCTTCCAGTGGCTTTGCGACAGGCAGATGGATCGTGCTGCCTTTGCCCGGTTCGCCGGGTTTTCCCTGATAGATATGGCCGGCAACACCGGTGGCCGGATCCTTGTTGGGAAAGATGGCGACGACATTCGGTCCCATGGTCATCTCGGAAAGTTCGCTTTGCAGGACCGCGTTATAAAACGCCTGACCGGCCTTCAGATCGGTAACCGGAATCTCGAACCAGATCGTTGCATGTTCAGGTATGAATGAGGACATTGACTTTCTCCGTGGTTAAACAACGAAGGTCTTGTCGCACACCCCTCCTGACAGCATTCTGTCAGGAGCCTCAGGCTGATTACTCAAATGGGAATCGAAAAGAACAGGGTCAGCCGGCCGCAACCGGTACGGTATAATTGAGTGGCAGGCGTCCACCATCGGCAAACAATGTCTGGCCGGTCATGTAGCTGGCGTCCTTGGAAGCCAGAAATGCCGCTATTCCCGCGATCTCCGAAGGTTCCCCAATGCGCCCCATAGGCGTGCGTGACAATATCTTGCTGCGCGCATTCTTGTCGCTCACCACCGATGACAACATATCCGTCATGATGGATCCCGGTCCGATGGCGTTGACGCGAATTCCGTAGGGTGCGAGCGAGACGGCCATGACCCGGGTCAATTGCCCGACCCCGCCTTTCGAGACCGAATAGGGCACCTGATCAGCCAGCGCAAAGATGGCATTGACGGAAGACATGTTGATGATACAGCCAGGCTCACCGCCTTTTTTGACCTTTTCAACCATATGACGCGCAACGGCCTGGCCACACAGAAAACCGCCTTTCAGATTGACCGCCAGAACACGATCAAAATCAGCTTCCTCAATATCCAGAAAATCCGCGCTATGCACGATTCCGGCATTGTTGACGAGAATGTCGATATCGCCGAATGCATCGATCGTGGTGGCGATCAGATTGCGAACATCCAGTCGCTGGGCAACATCGACAGCGGCAAAGCGCACTTCACCAAGCTCTGACAATTCCTTGCAGGTTTTTTCACCCGTCTTTTCATCATGGTCGGCAATGACCACTTTTGCCCCGTCCATCAGGTAACGCTTGGCAATGGCATATCCAATGCCCTTGGCCCCACCGGTAACGATTGCAATTTTTCCGTCCATGTCAAACTCTTCTTCGGTCAGATATTACGATTAAGCGCCGGACACTGGACCGTGCGGGCCAACAGGTCAACGTCCAATCATCTTCTCCACGGGTTCACACTGTATGTGCAAACCCGGATCACGCGCTCCAATCAGGCTTTTTCAATCCGCGCGCACTCAGGGCTTCACCAATTTCATCCAGCACAGCGGGATCATCAATGGTGGCAGGCATTTTCCAGCTTTGGCCATCGGCGATTTTCTGCACTGTTGCACGCAGGATCTTGCCGGAGCGTGTCTTGGGCAGTCTGGAAACCGCCAACGCCAGCTTGAACGCGGCGACAGGCCCGATCTGGTCACGAACAAGCTTGACGATATCGGCTTCGATCTCCTGCACGCTGCGTTCCACACCTGAGTTGAGAACAACAAGTCCCAACGGCACCTGTCCCTTGAGATCATCTGCAATGCCGATCACGGCGCATTCAGCAACATCCGGATGGTAGGAAATGACCTCTTCCATGCCGCCGGTCGACAGGCGATGCCCGGCCACATTAATGATGTCATCCGTGCGCGCCATGATGAATAGATAGTCGTCCTCGTCGATATAACCGGCATCCGCGGTTTTGTAGTAGCCGGGAAATTCTGCCAGATAGGCCTCATGAAAGCGCTGATCAGCATTCCACAGGGTTGGCAGGCACCCCGGCGGCAGGGGCAGTTTGATCACGATATTGCCAAGCTGGCCACGCGCGACAGGGTGACCCGCATCGTCCAGCACCCTTATGTCATAGCCTGGCATTGCCACGGTGGGCGAACCCAGCTTGACCGGCAGCATTCCCAATCCCACCGGATTGCCGGCGATCGTCCAGCCGGTTTCCGTCTGCCACCAATGGTCGATCACCGGAACACCCAGCTTGTCACGCGCCCACACAATTGTATCGGGGTCGGCGCGTTCCCCGGCCAGAAACAGCGTTCTGAACCCTGACAGGTCATATTTGCCAATGAACTGCCCCTTGGGATCGTCCTTCTTGATGGCCCGGAAGGCCGTTGGTGCGGTAAACAGCGCCGCCACGCGATGTTCGGAAATGACCCGCCAGAACGCACCGGCATCCGGTGTTCCCACCGGTTTGCCTTCATACACGATGGTCGTATTGCCGTTCAGCAACGGCCCATAGACGATATAGGAATGGCCAACCACCCAACCGACATCAGACGCTGCCCAGAAAACCTCTCCCGGATTGATGTCATAGATGGCCTTCATCGACCAGTGCAGCGCAACCATATGGCCGCCATTGTCGCGCACAACACCCTTGGGCTGGCCGGTCGTTCCGGATGTGTAAAGAATATAGAGCGGGTCTTCGGCTTTGACTGGCGTGCAGGCAATATCCCGCGCAGCGATCCTTGAAGCATCCATGGCTCGGGCCATGTCAACGTCCCGTCCGTCGATCATCTCGGCCCTGTGCTGCTCCCTTTGCAGCAGGAGGCATTTTTCCGGTTTGTGTACAGACAGGCTGATGGCCTCATCCAGCATCGGCTTGTAGGGCACGATCCGGTTGGGTTCGATGCCGCAGGAGGCAGCAATGATCATCTTGGGCGTTGCATCATCAATCCGTGTCGCCAGTTCATGCCCGGCAAAACCACCAAAAACCACCGAATGAATGGCCCCGAGGCGTGCGCAGGCCAGCATCGCCATGATGGCCTCGGCGATCATTGGCATATAGATGATGACCCGGTCACCCTTGCCAATACCGTGATCCTGAAGCACCCCGGCCAGCGCCTGGACCTCGGTGAGAAGTTCGCCATAGCTGTAGGTTTTCTGCGTACCGGTGATCGGACTATCGCAAATGATCGCTGGCTGTGTTGCGCGTCCCCGTTCGACGTGCCGGTCCAGACAATTGTAACAGGTATTGGTTGTAGCGCCGGCAAACCAGCGGCCATAGGCTCCCGAATCCGGCTCAAAGACCCTGTCATAGGGTGTGAACCAGTCAATGGACTGGGCAGCCTTCGACCAAAATAGCTCCGGATCCGCCTTCCAGCCGTCGTAAATCGCCTGATATCCGCTGTCCATCATATCTCCTCCCATTGCAAGGCTGCCCCGGCCTGTCGTGCCTGCCGTCCGGACTGCCCGCGATTGCTCCCAGTTTGTAGCACATTGGCGTCTGTCCTCAGCACGCACGTTTGCCTGAGGCACGTCACTATTTTTAACCAATCTGCACGGATCGGGTAAATCCGTCGATAGAATCATGCGACACTATGGACCAATCTGTCAGGCTGCGGGATAATCGCGCTTGCCAAAGATCGCCGAGCCTACCCGCACACTGGTCGCACCAAAGGCAACAGCAATTGGGAAATCAGCCGACATGCCCATCGACAGATGGTCGATACCGGCTTCCTCGGCCAGTTTCCTCAAAAGCGCAAAATGCGGCCCTGGATTTTCGTCAACCGGCGGGATGCACATCAGTCCTTCAATGGACAGGCCGAAATCGTCGCGACATTTTTTTACAAAGGCCAAAAGAGCATCCGGTTCGACACCCGCCTTTTGCGGTTCCAGACCCGTATTGACCTGGATATAAAGTTTCGGGTGCCTGTCCTGCTTTTTCATTTCATTTGCCAGCGCACGGGCAATCTTTTCCCGGTCCACCGTTTCGATGACATCAAACAGCGCGACGGCCTCTGCGGCCTTGTTTGATTGCAGCGGTCCGATCAGATGCAGCTCGATATCATCCGCCATGGCACGCAGCTCCGGCCATTTGCCCTGAGCTTCCTGCACACGGTTTTCACCAAAGACACGCTGGCCGGCTGAAATTACCGGAGCAATCGCCGGCCCGTCATAGGTCTTGGAAACAGCAACAAGCGTGACGGAACCCGGCGAGCGCCCTGCTTCTTTCTCCGCAGTGGCAATGTCGGCCAGCACATTATGCAAATTTTCCGTAACGCTCATCTGTCTCACCTGCTCAGCCATGGGCTGCCTTGTCGCAGCCGCGAATACGAACCGACCATTACCCGTGATGAACACAGGATGGAACGGCATGGTCCCTGATATCTACAATATGACATGAAGCTGCAATTGAAACCGGTCATTTTGACCCTAATCGGGCCGCCAAGTGTTGACGCTTGGCTGGTTTCATGATGAAGCTCGCCGCAAAGTTTCCTGATAACAACGGACCTCCTGTTGATGGCCATTGAACGTTACAATCCGCGCGATGCGGAACCGCGCTGGCGCAAAGTCTGGGACAACAAAAAGCTGTTCGAAACGAACAACGATGATCCCAGAGAAAAATACTATGTGCTGGAAATGTTCCCCTATCCCTCCGGGCGTATCCACATGGGACACGTGCGCAATTACGCCATGGGCGATGTTGTTGCACGTTACAAACGAGCCAGGGGCTTCAATGTCCTTCACCCGATGGGTTGGGATGCTTTTGGCATGCCTGCTGAAAATGCGGCGATGAAAAACAAGGTCCATCCGCGCAAATGGACCTATGAAAACATCGACACAATGCGCAGTCAGCTCAAGTCCATGGGGCTGTCGCTGGACTGGTCCCGCGAATTCGCCACATGCGACGTCGCCTATTACAAGCAGCAGCAGCATCTGTTTCTCGATTTTCTCGACAGCAATCTGGTCTATCGCAAGGAATCCAAGGTCAATTGGGATCCTGAGGATCGCACGGTTCTGGCCAATGAACAGGTCATTGACGGACGCGGCTGGCGTTCCGGAGCTCTGGTCGAGCAACGCGAACTGACCCAGTGGTTTTTCCGAATCACCGACTTCAGCCAGGATCTGCTTGAAGCCCTCGATGGGCTTGATCAATGGCCGGAAAAAGTCCGGTTGATGCAGAAGAACTGGATCGGTCGATCCGAGGGCATGCATATTCGCTGGGAGATCGCAGCGGGTACGGCGCCGGACAATGAAAAGCTTCTCGAAGTCTATACCACCCGGCCGGATACGATTTTCGGCGCATCCTTCATGGCCATCGCCGCCGATCACCCGCTTGCTGTCAAGGCTGCCAGAGAAAACCCGGAACTTGCCGCTTTCTGTGAAAAATGCAGACGCATGGGGACTTCTGTTGCCGCTCTTGAAACGGCGGAAAAAGAAGGCTTTGATACCGGTATCAAGGTCCGGCATCCTTTTGATCCCGATTGGGTTCTGCCCGTCTATGTCGCCAATTTTGTATTGATGGATTACGGCACGGGCGCCATATTCGGTTGCCCGTCTGGCGATCAGCGCGATTTGGACTTTGCCAATAAATACGGCCTGCCGGTCACCCCGGTTGTCATGCCCGAGGACGCCGATATGGCGACTTTCAGAATCACCGAAGAGGCCTATGTCGACGATGGCGTGATGATCAACTCGCGTTTTCTCGATGGCAAGACCCCAAAGGATGCTTTTGCTGACGTGGCCCAGCGGCTGGAAGCAATGGATCTGGATGGCCGGTCACTGGGTGAACGCAAGGTGGTTTACCGTCTGCGTGACTGGGGTATCTCACGCCAGCGCTATTGGGGGTGCCCGATTCCCGTTGTGCATTGTGATACCTGCGGTGTGGTGCCGGTCCCCAAACAGGACCTGCCGGTTGAACTGCCAGACGACATCGACTTTGAAAAACCCGGCAATCCATTGGATCGTCACCCGACCTGGCGCCACGTCGCCTGTCCCAAATGTGCTGGCGAAGCCCTGCGTGAAACCGATACGATGGACACTTTCGTCGATTCATCGTGGTATTTTGCACGCTTTACGGCACCCTGGGAAAATGGGCCGACGGATCCCAAAGCGGCCAATGCCTGGCTGCCGGTGGACCAATATATCGGCGGTGTCGAACACGCGATCCTTCATCTTCTTTATTCGCGCTTCTTCACCCGCGCCATGCAGATAACCGGACATCTTGATCTGAAGGAACCCTTCAAGGGCATGTTCACCCAGGGCATGGTTGTGCATGAAACATACAAGGGTTCCGAAGGCTGGCTGACGCCTGCGGAAATACGCATTGACGAACAGGGTGGACAGCGCCGCGCATTCTTGACCGATACCGGCGACGAAGTTGAAATCGGCGCGATCGAGAAGATGTCGAAGTCGAAGAAAAATGTCGTCGACCCCGATGACATCATTGATTCATTTGGCGCAGATACGGCCCGCTTTTTCATGCTGTCGGACTCGCCGCCGGAACGCGATGTGATCTGGACGGAATCCGGCGTGGAAGGTGCCCACCGGTTTGTGCAGAAGGTCTGGCGTCTGGTTGGCGAGGCAGCGCCTTTCTTGAAAGACGTCGAGGGATGCCCATCCACGGATGGTGATTCTGCCGCCATTTCCCGCGCCGCACACAAGACACTGAAGCTCGTTGGTGAGGACATCGACAAATTGGCCTTCAACAAGGCTGTTGCCCGCATTCATGAGCTGGTCAATACATTGTCAGCGCCTTTGACGGCGGCCACCAAGGGCAAATCCGATCCAGCAACACTGGGCGCCTTGAGAGATGCCGTCGGCATATTGATCGCCATCATGGCGCCGATGACACCGCATCTGTGTGAGGAATGCAATCGGTTGCTTGGCAATGGAGCGCTGGTGGCGCAAAGGGATTGGCCGCAGTATGACGAAGATCTCGTCACCGAGGACACTGTAACCCTGCCGATACAAATCAACGGAAAGAAGCGGGGCGAATTGACAATTGCCCGCGATGCCGATCAAGTGGCAGTGGAAAAGGCCGTTTTGGAATTATCAGTGGTTAAGACGGCCCTAGACGGAAAGACACCGCGGAAAATCATTGTTGTCCCGCTGAGGATTGTTAATATTGTTGTATGATGGGAGCACCCGGATGAGACATGTTGTGTTGGCCGCGCTGATGGCGTTCGGACTTTTCGCTGTGCAGGCCTGCCAGGTAAAACCGCTCTATTCGAGTCGGTCCGGAGCCGAATCGAAACTTGTGTCTGTTGGTGTTGACCCGGTGGATACGCGGGTGGAGCAGGAACTGCGTAACCATCTGATTTTTCTCTATTCCGGTGGCAAGGGCGAACCTGCCAAGCCCGACTACACATTGACCTTCTCTCTCAATGGTGTTGCCAGTTCGGTCTTGCGTGAACAGCTGACCAATGGAATCACAGCGCAACGTTACACGGCAACTGTGACGTTCACGCTGCGGGACAATGAAACCAAACAGGTCGTTGACAGTGGCAAACGCTCTATCGTGACGTTTTATGATCAAACCACGCAGGAATTTGCCAACCGGCGCGCTCTTCGCGACGCCGAAAACAGGGCAGCGCGTGAACTGGCGGAGATTGTCCGAGCCGACACGGCTTCCATCCTCACCAGATAGGCCATGGCTCAAAAAAAAGCACATGAAGTTGCTCAATTCGTAAAAAGGCCCGATGCGCAATATCGCACCATCCTGGTCTATGGACCAGACCGTGGTCTGGTCTCGGAAACAGCCACGGCAGTATCGAAGAAACTCAACGTCGATCTGACTGATGATTTCAACGTCACAAAGCTCGAACTTGGCGATATCAGGGAAGATCCCGGTCGCCTGCTGGACGAAGTCAATTCCCTAGCCATGTTCGGCGGAGACCGGCTCGTCTGGTTGCGTGGTGTGGGCAACGACAAACCCGTCATCGACACCGTCAAGGCCATTGCCTCCGACCCTCCTGCAAACACCACATTGCTGATCGAAGCCGGTGATCTGAAGAAAGGCTCTGCGCTGCGCAAAGCTGTCGAGACCGGTCGCTCATCCATAGCGCTTCCTTGCTATGGTGATGATAGTCGCAACATTCAGACACTGATTGACGAAGAACTGGGCAAGGCCAAACTGTCCATTACCAGGGGTGCGCGCCAGCATTTGGCTGACAGTCTGGGTGGAGACCGCCTTGCCAGCCGCGGTGAATTGCAAAAATTGTGCCTCTATTGCCTCGGCAAGGAACAGATTGATGAAGCCGATGTCCTTGCGATCATCGGTGATGCCTCGGCACTGTCTGTTGATGAAGCGATTGACAGCATCCTGACGGGAGATCTGCCCGGGCTTGATCTGGCTGTGACGCGTATTATCGCATCCAAGATGCAGATATTTCTGGTGCTGCAATCATGTCTGAGGCAATTTCAGATGATCGATATCATGCGCGGCCAGATCGAAGGTGAGCATAAACAGATATCCCAGGTCGTTGCCGAATATAGCCGCCGTATCCAATTTCGTCGCAAACCGGCTCTTGAAAAAGCGGTTCGAGGCTGGAATGGAAAGGCGACTGGGGAAGTCTTGCAACACTTGCAAAACGCCATTTTGGAAACGCGTAAACAGCCCGCCCTGCAGGAAAGCATTGCAAGGCAAGCCCTGCTTGCGGTTGCTGTGCGATCCGCGCGCTTCAATCGACAATAGGGTAAGGGTCGTGCTTCAAATGAAATCTCTATAATTGCAATTGAATCAGTGCCTTGACCGCAATAATACGGCCAAGCTTAACGATCAGCCTGCAACAGACGGCACAATTCATCAAGTTGTTCCAGCGAACGGTAATCCACCCGGATCTGGCCACCACGATCCTTGTGGTTTATCGTTACCTTCAGCCCGAGATTGTCGGTCAGCATTTTTTCCAGCGCCAAAGTATCCGTATCCTTGGGCTCCGTACGATTGCTATTGCCCGATGGATTTTCAGCTTCTCTTTGCGCCAGTCGTTCGGCATCGCGGACCGACATGCCTTTGGCAACAATCTGCCTGGCATGTTTTTCCGGATCGGCCGTTGAGGCAATCGCCCGCGCATGGCCGGCCGTCAACTCGCCACCTGACAACATGTCGCGTACGGCATCGGGAAGTTTCAGCAATCTCAAGGAGTTGGCGACGTGGCTCCGACTTTTCCCGATGATATCACCGAGATCATTCTGGGTATAACCATGCCCGGCGATCAATTGTTCGTAGCCGAGCGCTTCATCAAGCGGATTGAGGTCCGATCTTTGCACATTCTCGACTATAGCGATCTCAAGCGCCGTGCGATCATCAACATCACGCACCAGAATGGGTATTTCCACGAGACCCGCCCGTTGCGCCGCACGCCAGCGTCGTTCTCCGGCAATGATTTCATAGCGCGCCTCACCCAATGGACCTTTTCCCAGGGGCCTGACGACCACAGGCTGGACAATACCGTGCTGGACAATCGACCGCGCAAGATCTTCCAGGTCGGATTCATCAAATTGACGTCGGGGATTGTTGGGATTACGACTGACGAATTCAATTGGTACCAATTGATCCGCTTTCGATGGCGCATTGTTTTCCGGATCGAGCGGTTGGTCCATGTCGCCGATGAGCGCTGCCAGCCCGCGTCCCAGTCTCTTTTTTGAATTGTCGTCACTCATATCGTTATCACTAACTTGTTGTTTATATTCTGTTAACCATCTTTATTCAGGCTGCTTTGCGTTCACGCTCGCGCTGAATCACCTCGGAGGCGAGTTTGAGGTAAGCCTGGCTCCCTGAACAACGAAGATCATACAAAATCGCCGGCTTGCCATAGGACGGTGCTTCGGAAACACGCACATTTCTTGGAATGAGTGTCCGGTATACTTTGTCGCCGAGGTGAGAACGAACATCGTCAACCACCTGTTGCGCCAGATTGTTGCGGGAATCATACATCGTCATCACGATACCCTGAATATCCAGCGTCGGATTGAGGGTCGCGCGCACCTGTCCGACGGTCTCAAGCAACTGACTGAGACCCTCAAGCGCAAAGAATTCGCATTGCAGCGGTACCAGGACAGAATGGGCGGCGGCCATTGCATTGATGGTCAGAAGATTCAGTGAAGGCGGACAATCAATCAGAATATAGTCAAAATAACGCGCTTCTGGCGTATTGACAGCAGCCTTCAATCTGAAAACGCGATCTTTTTGATCTGATATCTCCATTTCCACGCCCAGCAGGTCCATGGTGGATGGAATGATCGACAGGTTCGGCACATCCGTATTCATAACAATGTCCCCGATACCTGCTTCGCCCAGCATCAGGTGATAGGAAGACAACAGACGATCTTGCCGCGCGATACCAAGCCCTGTACTGGCATTTCCCTGGGGATCCAGATCAATGATCAGAACCCGTTCACCAATGGCCGCCAGAGCCGTTGCAAGATTGATGGCAGTGGTTGTTTTACCAACACCGCCCTTCTGATTCGCGACGGTGATAATTCTATTTTGCTCACCATGCATGTTTTGGTGCCCCGTTTTCTGGTGTTTACATGGCTTTGCCAACAAAACACCCACCTGTTTGCTAATTGCGACGGCTGAGATTGGAAATTTCCAGAATAATGGAGTCCGCGTCCACCTTTCCAGGATGTTTTACCAGATCAAAGTCCCAACCACCACGCGCTTTTTCAATCTCAGTTTGATAATCCCGGCCTTTATGGAACCAAGCCGTCGCACCCTGGGCCATCCAGTCGGCAGAATAGGCCAGCAACGCATCAAGACTGGCCACTGCTCGAGCGGATATTGCATTGTAACCATTGAGTTTTTGCGACGCTTCTTCAATTCGCACCGCATGGACAGCGCCTTTTGCCCCGGTTTCCAGAAGTGCCTGACGCAGGAAGGCTGCCTTTTTCTGATTGCTTTCGATGAGATCAACATGACCACCATCTGTCTCCAACAACAAAATTGCCGTTATGACACCGGGAAAGCCACCGCCACTTCCCAGGTCTACCCAACGTTTGGCGCCAGAATTGAGCGCGTAAAGCTGCAAACCATCAAGGATATGGCGATTCCAGATATCAGGCAAAGTTGACGGAGCGACAAGATTAATCGCCCTGGACCATTTTTCGAACAGCCGAACAAAATGCTCCAGTCGATCCAATGTTTCACGTGAAACAGGAAAGACCGCATTCAATTTGTGCGTGTTCAACTCCGACACTGTAGGCATTCCTAACGGCTCAAAACATCCAGGGGCAAAATGGCGACCACAAGTGAATACCCCTCCATCAGGCTATAGAGCAAAATATGCCGATAGGGATAGTAATTTGGCTGTATTACACAGATTTACGCACTTTGGCTCTTGAAGATCAGTTCCGCGTCCGCGCTCTCGGAGCGACGAAGCTGAGCCAGGATTAGTGTGACGGCCGCCGGTGTCATTCCTTCAATCTGGCTAGCGTGTGCTATTGTACGCGGCCGCTGATGCGTCAGTTTTTGTTTCAGTTCATTGGACAGACCTGGCAGAGGCAAATAGTCAAAGCCCTCGGGAATGAGTCGTGACTCCTCTTTCAACTGAACGGCAATATCGCGCGATTGCCGATCCAGATAAACCGCATAGGAAGCTTCAATCTCAATTGGTTCGGACACTTTTTTATTCAATGAATCAAGTTCGGGCCATACCGAAGTCAGACTGGCGATAGTGTTCTCGGTATACGACAAGAGCTCATAGGCTGATCGTCTCTGGCCATCCAAATTGATCTTCAGCCCGTTTTTCTGGGCAGCACTTGGTGTAATACGCAGCGATTTCAGTTGATCCCGCAGTTGATTGACATCGCCCAACCAGGCGCTAAACCGTTGTTTACGCTCACCTTTCACCAATCCCATGGCGATGCCTCTTGGCGTAAGTCTTAGATCCGCATTGTCAGCCCGCAGTGTCAAACGATATTCGGCGCGTGATGTAAACATGCGATAGGGCTCCGTAACGCCCTTCGTTGTCAAATCATCAATCATGACGCCTATATAGGATTCTGCCCGGCTGAAAATCATCGGGTCCGATTCGCCGCAAGACAAAGCCCCATTGACCCCGGCGACCAAACCTTGCGCTGCCGCCTCTTCATATCCAGTGGTGCCGTTGATTTGACCGGCCAGATAAAGCCCGGCAATCCTTTTCGTTTCCAGGCTGGGATGGAGTTCTCGAGGGTCGATATGATCGTATTCGATGGCATAGCCAGGTTGCAGTATTTTCGCGTTCTCCAGACCGGGTATAGTGGCTATAAATGCCTTTTGAACATTTTCAGGCAATGAAGTGGATATGCCATTTGGATAGACATTGATATCATCCAAACCCTCTGGCTCCAAAAATATCTGGTGCTGGTCGCGATCAGCAAACCGAACAACCTTATCTTCGATCGAGGGACAATAACGCGGGCCCGTCCCTTCGATGCGCCCCGAATACATGGCTGACAGCCCAATATTTTCCTCGATAATCTTGTGTGTTGCATCTGTTGTATGGGTAACACCGCATTCAATCTGTTGAACAGTAATCCTGTCCGTCATGAAGGAAAATGGAACCGGATCCCTGTCAGCCGATTGGCGACCAACGGACTGCCAATCAATCGAGTTTGTATCCAGACGGGCCGGTGTTCCGGTCTTCAACCTTCCAAGTTTGAAACCGTGAGAAAGCAACGTTCTGGATAGACCATTGGCCGGTTTCTCTCCCATCCGCCCTGCAGGTATCTGCTTCTGTCCAATATGGATCAGGCCACGCAGAAAGGTGCCCGTGGTCAAAACAACAGCGCCACATTCAATCAAACGGCCATCCGCCAGTTTGACGGCAACCACCCGCCCTTGCTTCAATATGAAATCATCGGCCTCAGCTTCTACAATATGCAGGCCTTCAGTGGCAGCAATTGCGGCTTGCATGGCAGTGCGATAAAGCTTCCTGTCCGCTTGGGTCCGTGGCCCACGAACGGCCGGCCCCTTGCTCCGGTTCAGCAAACGGAACTGTATACCCGAGGCGTCTGCGACCCGTCCCATCAAACCATCCATCGCGTCGACTTCACGCACCAGATGGCCTTTACCAAGGCCGCCAATCGCGGGATTACAAGACATAACACCGATCGTATCGCGTTTATGAGTGATCAATGCTGTTTTGGCACCCATACGCGCCGAAGCAGCTGCGGCCTCACAACCTGCATGCCCGCCGCCGATCACGACGACGTCGAATTTGGATATTTCTGACAAGGACTTCAATCGCTCCTGATTATGCGTGACAATTCGTTGGTGTGGCCAATATTGTCAAGTCAATATTGTTTCACGTGAAACATGCTGGTTTTCCATAACATAAATCCACATAATTCTGATGCTGTTTCACGTGAATCATCACATCTCGCATAGTTTCACGTGAGTCAGGGATCCACTCATCCTGTTTCACGTGAATCAGTTCTATTTGCCGATACAAAATTCGCCGAATATAACATCCAGCAAGTCATCAACATCAATGCGACCCGTTAATCTACCCAGAGAATCACTGGCACTCCTCAGTGATTCAGACCGTAACTCGAGAGGCAGGCGATCGCCATCAACTGCCTCATCTATGTATTTTACGCAGCTATGCAAATATTCTCTGTGACGTTGACGGTTTGGAAGCGCGTCTACGCTGGTATAAGTAGCCTTTTTCAAATGGATATTGAGTTTTGAAAAAAGTGATTCCAACCCATTGGACTGTTTTACAGATACCAGACAGTCGAATTGTGAGGCGTCAACCATTGTGTTGATATCAGCCTTCGAACCTACCCGCAGAACGGGAACGCCAAAGGGTAGATCGCTGGATAAAACATGATCTTCCCCGGGATCCACCAGTAGGATAATGAGATCCGCCTTTCCCGCTGCCTGGAGAGCCCTTTTCATTCCTTCTGCTTCAACTGGGCTTTCAGTCTTACGAATGCCTGCCGTATCATGGATAATGACCGGGTATCCATGCATATTGAGTTGGACCTCAAGCATATCACGCGTCGTCCCCTTTTCTTCAGAAACGATGGCAACGTCACGCTGCGCCAGGGCATTCAAGAGGCTCGATTTTCCTGCGTTTGGGGCGCCAAGCAAAACCACCCGAAAACCATTGCGAATAATCTCACCGGCTTTGCCTGCTTCCAGATGATCGGCTATGTCCTTTGATAGGTTTGCCAGGTCTGACCATATCACATCAACGACAGAACCAGGCACATCCTCCTCATCGGCAAAATCAAAATCTGCTTCAATCATTGCACGGGCTCTTATCAACTGTTTACGCCACAACTCATATTGCTTTGAAAGCGAGCCGGCCGACTGTTCCTGCGCCATGCGCCGTTGCATTTCGGTCTGGGCCTGCAGCAGATCAGCCAGGCCCTCGACTTCGGTGAGGTCCATCTTGCCATTTTCAAAGGCCCGCCGCGTAAATTCCCCCGGTTCAGCGCTGCGATAGTTTTCCAGATCCGCCAACCGTTGCAAAACGGATTCGATAACTGCCCGACCCCCGTGAACATGGAGTTCTGCGCAATCTTCACCGGTGAATGAGGCCGGAGCAGGAAAATACAACACAAGACCACGATCAAGAACCTGATCATCAGAACCGAGGATTGTTCGCAGTTCCGCCCGCCGCGGTTGCGGTAACTGGCCTATGATGGTTTCGAGTCCGAATCGAACGTTTTGTCCGGAAATACGAATGACTGCCACACCAGCAACGCCGGCACCACTCGACAAGGCAAAAATTGTGTCTCTATAGTGTTCTAGCGGTTCCAATCATTACTCCAAGGCTGGTGTTCCATGACCAATGACACGTTGACGAATGTACTTGGCCAATCAGCCAGTCCCTATCTGCGCCAACATCAGGACAATCCGGTACATTGGCAAATCTGGGGTGAGACTGCATTAAATGAGGCCAGACGTACCGGCAAGCCCATTCTTCTTTCCATAGGCTATGCGGCCTGTCACTGGTGCCATGTCATGGCTCATGAAAGTTTTGAAGACCAGGCGACCGCCGATGTCATGAATGATCTCTTCATCAACATCAAGGTGGACCGGGAAGAACGCAGCGACATAGATCAGATATATATGGCCGCGCTGCATGCCATGGGAGAGCAGGGTGGCTGGCCGTTAACCATGTTTCTCAACGCTGAAAGCGAGCCATTTTGGGGCGGTACCTATTTTCCACGCGTGCCGACCTACGGACGACCGGATTTTGTCTCGGTTCTGCGCAGTATATCGGCTGTCTATCAATCGGAACCGGACAAGGTGACGCGCAATGCCCACCACATCCGCGAGCACCTGGACAAGACGCTGGCCGTGAACGCCTCACCGGATACACCCACCAATGATATTTTGAACAGACAGGCCAAAAGCATTCTGTCCATTGTTGACCAGGTAAACGGAGGAATTGGCCAATCACCCAAGTTTCCAAATGCGTCTATGCTGGAGACGCTTTGGCGGCACTGGCGTGCCACTGGCTCACAGGTATCAAGGCAAGCCGCGCTGAAATGGATAAGAGTTCTGATCAATGGTGGCATCTATGATCATCTGGGCGGTGGCCTATCGCGCTATTGCGTCGATTCGATCTGGCTCGCACCTCACTTCGAGAAGATGCTCTACGACAATGCACAATTGTTGCGTGCACTCCTGTGGGCTCTTGAAGAGACTGGTGAACCATTGTTTCGAAGCCGAATCGAAGAAACGATTGAATGGCTGAAACGAGAGATGTTGATGGAAGGCGGTGGTTTCGCTTCAAGTCTAGATGCTGACAGCGAGGGGGAAGAGGGACGCTTCTACGTTTGGCAGAAAGCTGAGATTGATCACTTATTGGGCAAGGACGCAGAGTTATTCTGTTCCACCTATGATGTCAGTCAAACCGGAAACTGGGAACACAGCAACATATTGAACAGGCTCAAAACGCCCGAACCAATAGGCGTGAGCGAAGAACAACGACTGGCAGAAAACCGTAAAACATTGCTTGAAGCGCGAAGCCACCGTATCCGCCCGGACAGAGACGACAAAATTCTTGCTGATTGGAACGGACTGTTGATTCGGGCTTTGGCAGAAGCCGGCCACCGCATGGATCGCTCCGATTGGGTCACCATGGCCCGTAACGCCTATGATTTCGTAACCGAATCATTGATGCACGATAATCGCCTTGCCCATGCCTGGTGCCGCGGTATCACCACCTATCCGGCACTTGCCAGTGACTACGGCGCGATGATCAACGCGTCCCTATCGCTTTATCAGGCCACTCTCGACACGTCCTATGTTAATCAGGCAGAGGTCTGGGTCGATATATTGGATCGCCATTACAGCGATGGAGAAGGCAGCTACTTCTATACGGCAGACGATACGAACGACATCCTTTTGCGTGCCAGGCATGAACACGATGATGCCACGCCTTCTGCAACCGCACAGGTACTGGAATCGTTGGCGCGCCTGTCACAAATCTCACAAAGTGAACGTCTCGTGGAAAAGGCCAACACAATGGCCGCTGGCCTATGGGGACGGATCAATCCGATCGCCATGGCCGCCAGTGGCGGGATCAATGCAATACATTCCGTGCTCCAACCCGCGAAATTGGTTCTGGTGAATCCGGCTAAAGATATGCTGGTTACGATCCGTACCAACCCGGATCCGGCCCGAATGGACATCGTCGTGGAAAGTGATCAGGGCACTGAAACCCTTATCCCGGACAGATCGGTTTATGAATCCGGCAAACAAAAAGGATCCGCAGCCTATCTATGTTATGGGCCACAGTGCCTGCCGCCCATATTCAATGCCAGGGAACTGGACGCCGCTTTGAAAGCGAAGCGCCCTTAAACCCGATCAGGTATTCATCGAATCAAAGAACTCGGCGTTGTTCTTGGTCTGCTTGAGTTTGTCGATGAGGAACTCGATGGCGTCCGTTGTGCCCATCGGGGCAAGAATGCGGCGCAATACGAATATCTTCTGCAGATCCTGTTTCGGAATAAGCAGATCTTCCTTGCGTGTGCCCGATTTGAGAATATCCATGGACGGGTAGATTCTCTTGTCGGCTACCTTGCGGTCGAGCACGATTTCCGAGTTGCCGGTACCCTTGAATTCCTCAAAGATAACCTCATCCATCCGGCTGCCGGTATCGATCAGCGCCGTTGCGATGATCGTCAGGGAACCGCCCTCTTCAATGTTTCTGGCTGCACCGAAAAAGCGCTTCGGCCGCTGCAGAGCATTGGCGTCCACACCACCGGTCAGAACCTTGCCGGATGATGGCACAACCGTATTATAGGCACGACCGAGCCTGGTGATCGAATCGAGAAGAATGACGACATCACGGCCGTGTTCGACCAAACGCTTGGCCTTTTCAATCACCATTTCGGCGACCTGTACGTGGCGCGCAGCTGCCTCATCAAAGGTTGAAGAAACGACCTCACCCTTGACCGATCTCTTCATATCCGTGACTTCTTCCGGCCGCTCGTCAATCAACAGAACGATCAGATAACATTCAGGATGGTTGGTGGTGATCGAATGGGCGATATTCTGCAGCAACACGGTTTTACCGGTCCGCGGCGGCGCGACAATCAGGCCACGCTGTCCCTTGCCCAGGGGAGCGATAAGATCAATCACCCGTGCCGACATATCCTTTGATACGGGGTTTTCGTATTCCATATTGAAGCGCTCGTCGGGATAGAGCGGCGTCAGATTGTCGAAATGCGTTTTGTGGCGGATTTTTTCAGGATCATCAAAATTGATCGTATTGACCTTCAGCAGAGCGAAATAGCGCTCACCTTCCTTCGGTCCACGAATGGGCCCCTCGACCGTATCGCCGGTTTTCAGTGAAAATCTGCGAATCTGCGAAGGTGAAATGTAGATGTCATCCGGACCTGGCAGGTAATTGGCATCGGCTGAGCGCAAAAATCCGAAACCATCCTGAAGTATCTCGACAACACCCGAACCGATAATCTCGATATCCTGCTCGGCCAGCTTTTTCAAAATGGCGAACATCAGCTCCTGCTTGCGCAATGTGCTGGGATTTTCGACCTCCAACGTACCGGCAAACTCCAGCAATTCGGTTGGCGTCTTGTTCTTGAGCTCTTGAAGCTTCATTTCCTGCATGGGATTTCCAGATTTCTATTCAGGGATATGGTCGGATACAACGAGTGGGGAATGCATGGACAGCCCGTGAGCCGTCACCGTTTGCTGGGAAGGGATTTTGTTCGAGCGATTCACGTGAAACGCTACAAAACGCATTCGGTAAAAGGCCTGTCGCATATTTTCCGGAAAACAGCAAGCCTCAAAAAGGTTTGACGATCACCATGATCACGATGAAAATCATCAAGACGGTGGGTATTTCATTGACCTTGCGCCAGTGCAGCGCCGTGGCTGGACGCTGATCCTGGCCCATCAAACGCACCGACTTGCCGAAATAGCCATGGGTTGCGGTCAGAGCAAAAACGGCAACAATCTTCAGCCACAGCCAATAGCCGGAAAATCCGAAACCCTCATAGGCCAGCCACAGACCCAGCACCCAGGAAATCAGCATGGCAGGCGTCATGATGAAACGATACAGTCTGGATTCCATCACCTTGAAGGTTTCCGATTGATCCGAACCAACCGCGCTGTCGCTGTGATAGACAAACAATCTCGGCAGATAAAGCAGCCCGGCCATCCAGGAAATGATGGCAACGACATGAATGGCCTTGATCCACACATACAAAGCCGGCGGATTCCACACCATCAAGCCGGCCACCAGTGCGCAGACAAAGATTACAGCCAGCCGCGCACGCACGGAGGCTTTTTTTCCCGATGATGCAATCTGTTTGTCAGTTGCCGGATTTTTCATTGCATCTCCAGGATTCAGCGCAGTGCTTTGCAGCTAGGCAGAACGTACCCGCTCAACCAATTGTTTCACATGATCGGGGTTTGCCTGCGGCGTTATGCCGTGGCCGAGATTGAAAACAAGCGGTCCATCTCCCAGTTCCTGAAGAATGCGATCCACCCCCTCATCCAGCGCACAGCCACCGGCAACCACACGCATCGGATCGAGATTGCCTTGTACCGGCCCCTGTTTTTGCAGTTCCTTGGCAAATGACAGGGGAACAGACCAATCAAGACCGACTGCATCAGCGCCGACTTTCTGGCGATAGGTCGAAAGCAACAGTCCGGCGCCCTTGGCAAAGGCGATGATGCGCGCAGCCGGATGCCGCTGCCGCACAAGATTGATGATCTTGGCAGTGGGTTTGACACAGAAACGCTCAAACTCCACTTCACCCAGAACGCCTGCCCAGGAATCAAATATCTGCACTGCATCGGCGCCGGCTTCAATCTGCGCACATAGATATTCAGCGGAAAGATCGGCAAGCAGATCAAGCAAAGCATCAAAAGCTTCCGGTTCGCGATAGGCGAACAAACGCGCCGGCGCCTGATCAGGCGTTCCGTGACCGGCAATCATATAGGTCGCCACGGTCCAGGGAGCCCCACAGAAGCCCAGCAACGTTGTTTCATGGGGCAATGCCTGCCTCACACGAGAAACCGTCTCCAGCACCGGTGCAAGGTGCTCCAGCAGCCTGCTGCCATCCAGCTTCGCTATTCCAGCCGCATCAATGGGCGTCATCAAGGGCCCTCGACCTTCTTCAAAGCGAACATCGCGTTTGAGAGCATCGGGAATTACCAATATGTCGGAGAACAGGATAGCCGCATCAAAACCAAATCTTCGTATCGGTTGTAGCGTGACCTCCATAGCCAGTTTCGGTGCATAGCAAAGATCCAGAAAGCTTCCTGCTGTCTTTCTCGTTTCCCGATACTCCGGCAGATAGCGTCCTGCCTGACGCATCAGCCAGATGGGTGGGGGGAAGACGGTTTCACCACTCAACACCCGCATGACCTTGCGTTCTTCTGACATCCGTTTTTCCTTCATACATAAATAAATAAGTTGGATATTTGAATCTTCTTATTCTTAGAGTCGGTGGGTATCAGGGATTAAAAATAATTCAAGCAAACTCCACAGGTTGATAAATCCACAACCGATCAAGCCCCATATGAGCCATCCGCCTGTGAATTACGAGAAAAACTGAAAAATATCCATAATTACCGTATGTTGGATGAGGCCTACATTGGATCTCATCGGGGGATAACCTGTGCATAACGATTGATAATATGTGTATAGTCAGAAACACACAAATGGCTGCAGATTCCTTTCCCGGACTCCCCTCGTGTGGACAAAGTCGCAAGTTATCCCTTGCTTCGGACAGACAGGATTGCTTGGATCGCTCTTCTTCACATTTATCAACAGGACCCCGTGTATTCAGTGGATGACCAAAAAAACTATTTTCACCTGCATCTGATCTCTGATTCGACCGGTGAAACCCTGATCACCGTCGGCAGGGCGGCTGCGGCCCAATTCACCGGTACACGGGCTTTGGAGCATATTTACCCGCTTATTCGCAGTCAAAAACAGCTGGAGCCGGTGCTTGATACCATTGATGGCGCACCGGGAATCGTACTCTACACGGTGGTTGATCCGGAATTGTCGCTGATGATCCATGAACGTTGCCGCAAGATGAATATACCCAGTGTGTCCGTGCTTGAACCGGTCATCGGATTGTTTCAGTCCTTCCTTGGTCCCCCATCCAAACACCGTGTCGGAGCCCAACACTCATTGAACGCTGAGTATTTTCGACGCATGGAAGCGCTGAACTTCACCATGGAGCATGATGACGGTCAGTTGCCGGAGGATATAGAAGAGGCGGATATTGTTCTGGTTGGCATCAGCCGGACATCCAAAACACCCACCAGCATCTACCTGGCAAACCGCGGCTATAAAACCATCAATATCCCGATTGTCTACAATGTCCCGCTGCCGCAGGTCCTGGACACAACGCAACATCCTTTGATCGTAGGCCTGGTGGCAACGGTTGAACGTATTGCGCAGGTGCGCAAAAGCCGGGTTCTGGGAACTACAAAGGGCTATAGCGGCGACGAATATGTTGATCGTGTCGCCATTGCCGAGGAGATGAAATTTGCGCGCAACATTTGCGCCCGCAAGAACTGGCCCATCATAGATGTCAGCAGACGTTCCATCGAGGAAACCGCCGCCGCCATTCTTGCTCTTGCCGGCAATGCGCGATAGAGCACACAACAGTGCGCAACAGGGAAGAATTTATGCCTGCCGATCTGATTTTGGCCTCTGCCAGTCCCTTTCGCAGAACCTTGCTTGAAAATGCCGGTATCACATTTGAGGTCCAGGCGGCAGAAATTGATGAGCGTGTGGCGGAGGCGCCTCTGCTCGAAAGCGGCGCCCTGCCCGAAGACATCGCTCTGGTTCTGGCGCAGGCCAAGGCGCTTGACGTCAGCGAACGGTTTCCCGGTGCCCTTGTCATAGGATGTGATCAGACCCTATCACTGGGTGATGCGGTTTTTCACAAGCCCGCGGACATGCAGACCGCCCGCGAACATCTTTTGAAATTGTCGGGCAAGACCCATCAGCTCAACAGCGGCATTGCGCTGGCGCGCAATGGAGAAATATGCTGGAGTCAGGTCGAAACGGCCTATCTGACCATGCGACGGCTGGATCCTGGATTCATCGGCCGCCATCTGGCCCGGGTGGGTGACAAGGCCTTGACCAGCGTCGGTGCCTATCAGCTCGAAGGCGAAGGCATTCAGTTGTTTGAAAAGATACGTGGTGATTATTTTACCATAATCGGACTACCGATGCTGCCGCTTCTGGCAGCCCTGCGCTCCCTGGAGGCACTGGATGTCTAGCAGTCTGAAAGCCTTCGTAACCGGTTATCCGGTCAGACATTCCCGATCCCCAATGATCCATCGCTATTGGCTTGAAAAATTCAAAATCGACGGCACCTATGAACGTCTTGAAATCAGTCCTGAAGAATTTCCCGGTTTCATGCAGGATCTGGCTTCTGGTTCGACCGACTTTGTCGGCGGCAATGTGACCATTCCCCACAAACAGGCAGCTTTTGAGCACGCAACCAGGGCTGATCGACTGGCGAGTGAACTGGGTGCGGCCAATACGCTGTGGGTCGAGGATGGCAGGGTTATGGCAACCAATACGGATGGCTATGGATTTGCTGCCAATCTGGATGATGCGGCGCCGGGATGGGACAGCGAAAAAACCGCTGTCATTCTGGGTGCCGGCGGTGCCAGCCGTGCTGTTGTCCAGATCATTCAAAATCGTGGTTTCAGTCGGATCCTTGTTATCAATCGCACCGTGGCGCGGGCTCGTGAAATTGCCGATCATTTCGGCGGCAACATCCAGGCCCATGGACTGGACGAACTGGGCGATGTTCTGGATGGTGCCGGCCTGTTTGTGAACACAACATCGTTGGGAATGGGCGGCCAGGACGTGCCGGATATAGATTTTTCGCCCATGACACGCCATGCCATTGTGACCGATATTGTCTACACGCCGCTTGTCACACCCATCATGGCAATGGCCGACAGCCAGGGTTTCAAGACAGTCGATGGCCTCGGCATGCTGTTGCATCAGGCGGTGCCGGGTTTTGAGAAGTGGTTTGGCGTCCGCCCGGACGTAACGGCTGACCTGCGTCAGCTGATTGTCGCTGACCTGGAGAACAGGACATGATCGTGCTCGGCCTCACCGGATCGATCGGCATGGGAAAAACCACCGCCGGGGCCATGTTCGCGGACCGCGGCATACCCGTCATCAGCGCCGATGAAATAGTGCATGCACTCTATAGCGGGCGGGCTGCGCCGCTGATCGAGGCTGCGTTTCCAGGCACGGTCACAAACGCGGTGGTTGACCGGGCAGAATTGTCAAAGGCTGTATTGGGCGATGACGCGGCCTTCAGGAAACTTGAAGCCATCGTTCACCCGCTCGTTGAGCGCGAACGTCAACGTTTTGTGGAAAGTCAGCGGCAAACCGGCCAGATGCTTGTTGTTCTGGATATCCCGCTGCTGTTTGAAGGCAATGGTGAAGATCAGGTGGACAAGGTCGTGGTGGTTTCCTGCGATGCAGCCCAGCAGAAGGCGCGGGTTTTGCAAAGACCAGGCATGACGGAAGAAAAATTCGCCGCAATCGTCTCGCGACAGATGCCCGATGCGCAAAAGCGCCAGCGCGCCGATTTTGTCGTTGATACGTCAGGATCGCTAGACGAAACGCGTGCGCAGGTCGATGCGGTCATCGATACATTGCTGGCAAAGAGCACGGAGCAGACGGACAATCATGCGTGAGATCATTTTTGATACGGAAACGACCGGGCTTGATAATCAGAGTGACCGGGTCATTGAAATTGGTGGTCTGGAACTGGAAAACAAGTTTCCCACCGGTCGCACCTTTCACGTCTATATCAATGCGCAGGGTCGCAAGGTGCATCCTGAAGCCCTCGCCGTTCATGGCATTACGGATGTGTTTTTGAACGACAAGCCTCCCTTTGGCGAAATCATCGGTGAGATGGCTGAACTGTTTGATGGAGCGCTGCTGGTTGCCCATAATGCGAATTTCGACATCGGCTTTCTCAATGCAGAATATGCCCGCTTGGGCCTGCCGCCGATTGATCCTGGCCGGGTGGTCGATACGCTGGCGCTGGCGCGACGACGTCATCCGATGGGTCCCAACTCGCTTGATGCACTCTGCAAACGGTATGGAATAGACAATTCCCACCGGACCCGGCACGGCGCATTGCTGGATGCCGAACTGCTTGCAGAAGTCTATATTGAAATGAATGGTGGCCGCCAGGCGGCCCTTGGCCTTGGATCGGATGATTCAGACAATACATCGGCCAGCCGCAAAAAAATTGTGGCCAAAACCGGAAGCCGGCCGGAGATGCTGGCGTCTCTGATCAGCGATGATGAACGTCTTGCCCATGCAAAACTGATAGAGGGCCTCGGTGAAAAGGCCCTCTGGAAGAATTATCAATAATCAGTTGGTGACGGTTGGCGCTTCGACCTTGGCCTTGGCCTGCTCTTCAGCCATGCGCTGGGCAAACATCTGAGCGAAATCAATCGGGTCGATCATCAGCGGCGGGAAGCCGCCATTGCGGGTCGAATCACTGACAATCTGCCGGGCAAAGGGAAACAGAAGCCGTGGGCATTCAATAAACAGCAGTGGCAACATATGCTCCTGCGGAAAACCTTCGATGCGGAAGACGCCGCCATAGACAAGCTCGATATTGAAAACGACCTTGTCGCCATCCTTGGCTTCAGCGTTGAGTGTCAGAACAACATCATAATCCGTTCCCGTCAGGGGATTGGCGTTCACATTGACATTGATACTAATCGCCGGGCCGCTTTCCCGCTGCGTCAGAGATTGTGGCGCATTCGGATTTTCAAAGGATAGATCCTTGATGTATTGGGCCAGAACATTCAGCATTGGTGCTTTGCCGTTGGCTGCTTCTGCGCCTGTCGCGGCCGGTGTCTCTGGTGTTGTTGCGCTGGGCTCTTTAGCCATAAAACTGTCCTTATTTGAAACTTGAATTGATACGGTCGCAGTCGCAACCGGCCATTAATCGGCAATGGGCTAACATTTCATCATGCGCCTTACAATAGAAAACCACCGTATAAATCCGTCAAACCGCTCCGAATGCGAAACCTTCTGCCATTGCGGTGCCCCATGGCATGGCAATCGGAGCGGCATGGCAATCGGACTGGGACCATGGTCGCTATTTTTTGTTCCATGGAGAGTTGGGATCGGGGTCGCGGTGAAACTCCTCTTCGTCGAGGTCTATTGTCGGAGATTCAACAGGTTCCGATTTCGGTTTGACGCCGTGCTCAGTGAAATTACCCTGATTGAAATTGCTCTCAGTGAAACCTCCCTGGGCAAAACCGCCTTTTGAAAAACCGTTGACGGATATCTGGGAAATCCTGTTTTTGACCAGCCTCCATCCGGCATCGCGTATCGCCGGCACGAACAGCAGGAATCCGATGGTATCGGTGATGAATCCAGGTGTCAGAAGAAGCACACCGGCAATCATGATCATCACCCCATGAACCAATTCGCGACCCGGCACACGACCATCAGCAATTTCCCGCTGTATCTTGTTCATCAGCCCCAAACCTTGAACGCGCAACAGGATGGTTCCCAGAACGGCGGTTGCAAAGACCATCGCCAATGTCCAGAAAACACCGATTTCCCCGCCGACAACGATGAATGTTCCTATTTCCGCCAGGGGTATGAGAAGCAGCAAAAGTGGAACGAAAGAAAACCGCATAGATGAAAATTCCAATGTCTGTCTGAATTCAGGGTTTGCATAATCGACTGATCCGCACGATCCGCCAGCCATCTGCCTCTTTTACTAACATATAGGTTGCTTTTGGGCCATTTGACGGGTTGGGAGTGGAAATATGCCGAAACGCTGCAAATTCCCTTAAAAGGACAAGTCGAAACTAGCTGCAATCAGGATTTGAATGATTGGCAGCAACAGACTATATGGTGTGTGTGGGGGTGCATGCCCTGAATTCAGTTTTTGGTACTGGTAACAGGTAAAAATGGGCTCTTTTGATTTTGTAACGGTTTTCTTCTTTGTTGCTGCAGTGATTATTTTTCTGCAGTTGCGTAATGTGCTTGGCCGACGGACCGGTAACGAACGGCCGCCGATTGATCCCTATAGTGCCAGGGAAGGCGACCTTGAGGCGCCTGACAACGACGACGACAGCAAAATCATCACTTTGCCCCGCAGAGATGGTGACAAGGCAGTCAGCGACAAATTTGCGGCGGCTGATGCCTATAGTCCAGTGGGAACGGAACTGAACAACTCCCTTCGCAATGTCATTTCGGCTGATCCGGATTTCGATCCGAAGGGTTTTGCCAATGGTGCCAGGACAGCCTATGAGATGATTGTCACGGCCTATGCGGAAGGCGACAAAAAAACCCTCAAGTCACTCCTGTCCCGAGAGGTTTATGAAGGGTTTGTTTCTGCAATCAAGGACCGCGAGTCCCGCTCGGAGACGATCAAGTCCACCTTTGTCGGCATAGACAAAGCCGATATCGTGCAGGCTGAAATGAAGGACTCGGACGCGCATATCACGCTGCGTATCGTCAGTGAGCTCATTACAGCCACCTATGACAAGGGTGGTGAAGTCATTGACGGTGATCCCGACAGTGTCGGTGAAGTCAATGATGTATGGACATTCGCCCGCGATACAAGATCACGAGATCCGAATTGGAAGCTGATCGCGACTGAATCCGAAGACTGATCGGATTGTTGCATGGTAGCCGCTCTGACCCCGGTTGTTTTCGATGACCTGCCGGGATGGTATCTCGATAATCCGGTCGCGATCCTCGCCGGTCTGCAGGACTGCGCACGACATGTCAAATCAACCAAACCCTACAGCACAGGCTCCTTTGGACTGTGCTGGGCGGATTTCATGCCTGCCCTTGATGACCTTGCGACCGTCCGCCCCCACAATGCAGCTGACGCTCGGGCTTTCTTTGAAAGACATTTTCAGCCCGTTTTTGTAACGCCGCATGGTGATGCCAGCGGTTTTGTGACCGGTTTTTACGAACCCGAGATCGATGTATCGCCCGTGCAGACCGGCTCATTCCAATATCCATTTTATGCAAGGCCCGATGACCTGGTGAAAATCGGTCCATCAGACAGTTCTGCCTTATTGGATCCGACATTCGCCTTTGGCAAGTGTACGGGAAATGCAATTGTCGAATATGCCGATCGGCGTCTGATTGATCAGGGCGCCTTGTCCGGCAAAGGCCTTGAAATCGCCTGGGCTGCCAGCAAGGTTGATGTCTTTTTTGCGCATATTCAGGGCTCGGCGCGGCTCCACTACGCTGATGGAACGGTGCATCGCATCACCTATGCGGCAAAGACGGGCCACCCGTTTACGGCCATCGGCAGGATTCTGATCGATCTGGGTGAACAGCAAGCCGGCCAGGTCACCATGCAAAGCCTGAGACGCTGGCTTCACGACAATCCGCAGCGTGTCGATGAAATCCTCTGGCACAACCGATCCTATATCTTTTTTCGTCGCGCCGATGTCGAGGATCTGGACAGAGGACCTGTTGCCGCCGCAAAAGTTCCGCTGATCGCAGGCCGGTCACTGGCCGTCGACCGGCTCATCCACACATTTGCAACACCGATTTATGTGCAGGCAGACAGTCTGACACACCTGGGCAACGGACCCTTTCGCAGGCTTATGCTGGCTCAGGATACCGGGTCGGCCATTGTCGGCCCGGCTCGCGGCGACATTTTTACCGGCTCGGGACCGGAAGCTGGAAATCTGGCGGGCGCGATCAAACATGAAGCGCGGTTTTTCCTGCTTGTTCCCAAAGCCGCCGCACAGAGATTGCTTTCATGAGCAAAGGCAAAAAAAAGCTCAGTGATGAAGACCGGGTTTTGTGGGGGCAGGTTGCCAAAACCATAGATGCCTTTCCCGGTCGCATGGATACTCTTTTTTCACTGGATGACGCGCCGGCAAGCGGTTCTGAAATACGCAGAAAGAAGAGTCTTGAGAATCCGGTCGCAAAAAAGGCTGCGGGTTCTCCTGCCCTTTCCGTACCAAAACCGGCTGCGCGCAGGCATGGCCTCAATCCGATTGACAAACCGGTCCACAAAAAGATTGCAAGCGGTCGCGTGCCGCTGGAGGCCCGCATTGATCTGCATGGGCTCACCCAGGATGCCGCCCATCACCTGTTGCTCAATTTCCTGATCAGCGCCCATCAACGCGGGCTACGCCATGTTCTGGTGATTACCGGCAAGGGCGCCTCATTTGGCAGTGAAGGGGTTTTGCGCCGCGCCGTTCCACAATGGCTCCATCTGCCTGAATTCCGCGGCTTGGCATCCGGCTGCGAACCGGCCGCCCGCGGGCATGGTGGCGATGGTGCGCTCTACATCCGGATCAAACGGAAGGCGCAGGATCGGTGACCCCTTTTGGAGAGGAAATTCGCAGGCTGCGGGCCGAGCGTGGCATCACGCAAAAACATATGGCAAAGGCCATCGGCATATCACCGGCCTATCTGTCGGCCCTGGAACACGGGCACCGCGGCCAGCCAAGCTGGGATCTCTTGCAACGTATTATCGGTTTTTTCAATGTCATCTGGGATGACGCGGAGGAATTGCAGCGCCTTGCCGCCCTGTCTCATCCGCGCGTTACCATCGACACATCCGGCCTGTCACCGGAGGCAACAGAGCTCGCCAACCGACTATCCTCGTCCATCAAACACCTTGGGCCCGACGATATTCGCCGGCTTCAAGCGATTCTGGATGCGTTTGAATTATGAGATTGCCGCAAGCGGGACCTGGGCTGGCCCTGCAATGGCAGCCATAGGGGTGGCTTCCCATTCTTCCAGTGTGACCATGCGCAGTCCAAGCGCGTCATAATTGACTCGATAAAAATCATTTTTGCCGACGATTACCGCATGGGCAAATTCAGGCTGATCCAGCAGGTCCTGAGCCATGACGCCAACAAAGGTCTGTTCACTCCAGAAATAACGGAAAGCGTATAGCTGTATTCCGTTTGCAGTTTTCTCCAGTGCACGGACATGGGTCTTCAGCCGTCGATCAGATACATTACCACCACCGGATGACGAGCCGCTGATGGCCAAAGGTTCCGCTGTAACGGCCAGGAGGTTGGAACGCTGAACCACGGTCGGTTTTTCATAGGTACGCCTGGATTGTGAACTTGTAATTTTGTCATTTGACATTGAAATGGCTCTCCAGCTTCGGGAATTGTGAATCAGATATACAAATTTTAGCTAAACTGCCAATTGCAACGCCTGTCCTGCAGCCGCGCAAATGGTTTTCACATTATTTGTTTTTACCCAGCGGTGGCACAGGGGCCGGTTCCCGCAACAAGGGTCATAGGGGTGGCTTCCCATTCTTCCAGTGTGACCATGCGCAGTCCCAGCGCGTCATAATTGACCCGATAGTAATCATTCTTGCCGATAATCACCGCGTGAGAAAATTCAGGCTGATCCAGCAGGTCCTGCGCCATGACGCCGACAAAGGTCTGCTCACTCCACAAATAACGGAAGGCGTATAGCTGTATTCCGTTTGCAGTTTTCTCCAGGGTGCGGATATGGGTCTTCAGCCGTCGATCAGAATCATTACCACCCCCGGATGACGAGCCGCTGATGGCCATAAGAGTCGTTGCCGTAGCAGTCAGCAGGTTGGAACGTCGTACCACGGTCGGTTTTTCATAGGTACGCCTGGATTGTGAACTTGTAATTTTGTCATTTGACATTGAAACGGCTCTCCGGATTCGGGAATTGTGAATCAGATATACAAAATTGAAGCTAAACTGACAATTGCAACGTCTGTCCTGCACCCGTGCAAATGGTTTTTGCGTTATATGAGCTTTACCTTGCGGTGGTACAGGGGCCTGTCCCGCAACAACGGCCACAGGAGAGGCTTCCCGTTCTTCCAGTGTGACCATCCGCAGACCGCCTGCGCCAGATATGCTCTATAGCAATCGTTCTTGCCGACGGTCTGACGCATGACCTCATCCCAGAGGAGCCGATCCGCTGATGCCGTTAATAGAACCACCGGAATTTGCCGTAACAGTCAGCAGGTTGGACCGCCGGGTCACGACCGGTTTTTCATAGGTTTGCTTCGATTGTGAACAATTGATTGTTGCATCTTGCATTGAGGTGACTCTCCGCTTTCGGAATTAGACGAATCATCTATACGATATTCGTCTGATATCGGCAATTCAAACAGGTTGAATGCAGCTCTGGCCAAGACCGCGCGCGCCTGATGCTAACAAAGCTGGGGCTCAGAACAATCGTTTCAAATCGTCCAGCTTGTCATTGACCAGCCAGCCGTAATAATTTTCTTCGGGATATTGTGGGGCCAGCCCCTTGGCTCTGCGCTGCTGGTTTTTTCTGGCAAGCGCCTGGGCGCGCTGTTGTGGGTTGCCGACATTGTAAAGCGTTGCCGTAACGCCCGGATTGGAAGAAATATCAAATCCGGCAATGTCCTGATAGGCCTCGATGGAATTGCGCAGGGCCGCCGCAACATAGGCCAGTGTCATATCGGGGTTCATGATGGCCTTGTAGACATCATCACCCTTTTGATGCGACAATTTGCGATAGCCCGAAACACGACTGACCATGTCGCTCAATTTGAGTGCCGTCAGGGGGTTGAGCTGGCCCAGCCCGAATGTCTGTCCGGCATAAAATGGCTGAAAAAAAACAGCACTGAATCGGTCATTGGGAAAACGCTTGCCCCCCACATTCCGGTTCCGGAACTTGGCATCCCATACAGTTTCCCGGCATGACCAAAGATCAAACGAATCCGACAGCCCGTTACATTGCGCGAATTGGCTGCGCTGTATGAAGTCATTGATGTCTTCACCGTCATAGTCGAAGCTGATGCCGCCGGTGGCGTAGGAAAGAGCCTTGACGTAATAGGATTGAAGACGGTCATAGGCATCCACATTGTAGGTGTGCTCACCCACCAGAGCGCCAACAATATGAAGTGGACTGATACCATAGGCCTGCGCTGCGCGGGCAATCTTGCCCCGCAGCTTGGCATCTTTTTGCAGCAGGGCCAGGATTTTCTGGTATTTGCGCTCGAAGGTGGATTTCGTCTGTTTGGTGCGTTTGACTGAAGATCCTGGAACACGCGGTTGTTCAGCGTTGCGATTGCCTTCCGGCACAACGAGCACGCGACTGGCGGCCACCGGCACGGCAAGCAGCGTGAGGCAAATCCATAGACTGAATAGATGTATCAGGTGGCGGCGTACCATGAACTGGCCCCCTTTACGCACAAAACTGCCCCGACTCTATGAAAAATGCCCGCAATGTCGAGCATCTTCTCAAAGGACGGGCGGTTTTAAGCCTTCAGGAGCCTGTTCGGTCGGACAGCGGTGCGTAAAAGTCACAGAATGTAACGCGACAGGTCCGCATCCTTGGCAATGTCTCCCACGTGTTCACGCACATATTCCGCGTCAATCACGAATTCGCTGCCGGATTTGTCCGGCGCTTCATAGGAAATATCATCTAGAACCCGTTCCATAACGGTCTGCAGCCGCCGCGCGCCGATATTTTCGATACTGTTGTTGAGATCAACGGCAATCGTGGCGATGGCATCGATGGCATCTTCCGTATAGGAAAGCGTTACCTTCTCTGTTGCCATGAGAGCGATATATTGTCTGATCAGGCTGGCTTCGGTTTCGGTCAATATGCGCCTGAAATCTTCCTTGGTCAGCGCCCTGAGTTCCACACGGATCGGCAGCCGGCCCTGCAGTTCCGGCAGCAGATCGGAGGGTTTTGAAACGTGGAAGGCGCCGGAGGCAATAAACAGGATATGGTCGGTTTTCACCGGGCCATATTTGGTTGCGACAGTGGTGCCTTCGACCAATGGCAGAAGGTCGCGCTGAACCCCCTCGCGTGAGACGCCGGCGCCCATTCCGCCATCGCGGGCAGCAATCTTGTCGATCTCATCGAGAAAAACGATGCCGTCATTTTGTGCGATGCGCATGGCTTCCTGGTTGATTTGATCCTGATCGAGCAGCTTTTCCGATTCGTCATTGATCAGCTGTGCATAGGATTCCTTGACCGTCGTCTTGATCTTTTTCGAGGTCTGGCCCATGGCCTTGCCCAGCATGTCTGACAGGTTCAGCACACCGATATTGGCGCCGGGCATGCCCGGAATTTCAAAATTCGGCGCGCCCGATCCGGTATCGGCGATCTCGACTTCGATTTCCTTCTCATCAAGCAGCCCATCGCGCAGCTTGGCGCGAAAGGATTCCCGTGTTGCCGGTGAGGCAGTAGAGCCGACCAGGGCATCAAGCACGCGTTCCTCGGCGTTAACATGGGCCTTGGCCTTGACTTCCTCGCGCTTTTTCTCCTTGACCAGAGAAATGCCGTTTTCAACCAGATCACGGATAATCTGTTCGACATCCCGGCCGACATAGCCGACTTCGGTGAATTTTGTAGCTTCGACCTTGATGAATGGCGCACCGGCCAATTTGGCCAGACGGCGGGAAATTTCAGTCTTGCCGACGCCTGTCGGCCCGATCATCAGAATATTCTTCGGCATGACTTCATCACGCAGGTCATCAGACAATTGCTGACGGCGCCAGCGGTTGCGCAGAGCGATGGAAACGGCGCGTTTGGCATCTTTTTGACCGATGATATAGCGGTCAAGTTCAGAAACGATCTCCCGGGGCGAAAAGTTTGTCATGGAATTCAAGCCTGTTTTGAAAGGAGGTTTTGGTCAATGCTGGCGAGCAGCGGAATTTGAAGCAGCAGGCGCCGGATCGGATGCCAGCCAACACCAAGTCCGATGACGAAGAGTGAAATCAGCAGCATGGTCAGCAATTCGGCGTTGCCTGCAATACCGTCATTTTGAGACATCAGGTACCACAATGCGCCGCCCAGATAGGTCAGGGCGGCCACCAGAATGGCGCGCCGGTTGATGATCAGGGCGACAATCGACAGCACGGCAAAGATTGCCAGCACCATGAGGGCGGTCGCGACGGTGCCAACGCTGGAAAATCCGCCAATGTTCAAACCGGCGACCAGATACATCAGGGCGTGGACAATCAGCGGTGCAGCCAGCAAATGCAGCCAGAAGCCGTAATCGGCGCGCAGCGAATGCCGCTGGGGATCCGAGCGATCGAACCGCAGGGCGACAATGAAAACCACCAGGCCGCTTATCAATGCATAGAAGGCCGGCAGCAGGGGTGTTGCGAAAGGATCTTCCAGGGAGCCGATACCGGCAACAACCGTCATGCAGATCAGAAAGCCAAGGGTGACAAACGCTCCGCCGATAAGCAGGATCGAAAACGGCAGGCGAAACCGGTAGAAATAAACAGCGGACCAAAAACAGGCCGAGATGACCAGCAGATAGATGTTCAGCGGCTCCGCCTGTTCAGACGTCAATAATCCTGACAGGGCGCCATCAGTGGCCAGCAAGGCAAAAACCACAAATGCACCGGCAGCCAGCATGCTCGGAATGGCCCGTCGCAACCGCGCCGTCAGAACCTCCGAGATCAGCCACATGGCCGCTGCAGCGAGCGCATATCCCAGATAATTGCTGTCAAGCAGGTTGACGGCCAATGAAGCAGCGCAAATGAACAGCACGACGCCGAGCGCCAGAAATATGTCGTTGAAGCCCGAAATGAAACGAAACTCTTCTTCTTCCGACGATGGCGCCACGTCGTCCGGCACCTGTTCGCCGGCAAGGTCTAGCAATGCCAGACGCTGTTCTTCAGTGATGATATCCATGAAAACAGCTTGATCCAGATCATGTGAAGTCAGGCTCACGATGCCGTGCTCTCCATGGACTCAACAATGATGTTGCCATTGGTATAGACACAGATATCACCGGCTATTTCCATAGCCCTTCGGGCAATCTCTTCTGCACTCTTGTCGGTATCCATCAAGGCACGTGCTGCCGCATAGGCATAATTGCCGCCTGAACCGATGGCCATTGTGCCGTGTTCGGGTTCCAGTACGTCGCCGTTTCCGGTCAGTGCCAGGGTGATCGTCGGGTCAGCCACAAGCATCATGGCTTCAAGCCTGCGCAGATAGCGATCGGTGCGCCAGTCCTTGGCAAGCTCCACGCTGGCCCGCATGAGCTGGCCCGGATATTGTTCCAGCTTGGCTTCCAGTCTTTCCAGCAGCGTAAATGCATCGGCCGTCGCGCCGGCAAAACCGGCAATCACCTCATTGCCGCCATCCTTGTTGGTGCCAATCCGCCTGACCTTGCGCGCATTGGCTTTCATGACGGTCTGTCCAAGGCTGACCTGTCCGTCTCCAGCCATCACCACCTGATCGCCCTTACGAACAGTGATAATGGTCGTTGCATGCATGGTACCGTAGGGATCATGCTCGCTCATGATATTGTTCCTTTGACAATTGGCAGATGCGCCGATCAGAAAACCTATGTAAGACGGAACGAACGGTTTGCAAATTGTTTGGCTAAAATTATGCTTTTGTGGAATTTTTGTCTTTGCCCTGTTATGCAGCCGTGCAGAACATGACATGGAGTAGACCGAATGGTCGATAATAGGCAAGATCGACGCGGCGAGATTTCCCGCAAGACCAATGAAACCGACATTGCGGTGAAAATCGATATTGATGGCAGCGGTGTTTCAGACATTGCAACCGGCATCGGCTTTTTTGACCACATGCTGGAACAATTGTCACGTCATTCCTTGATGGACATGACGGTAACGGCCAAGGGCGATCTGCATATCGATGACCACCATACCGTCGAAGATACCGGGATCGCGCTCGGTCTTGCCGTATCCAAAGCCCTGGGCGAGCGCCGCGGCATCACCCGCTATGCATCTTTGGATCTGGCCATGGACGAGACATTGACCCGTTCGGCCATCGATGTCTCCGGCAGACCCTATCTGGTGTGGAAAGTGGATTTCCCATCCGCAAAGATCGGCACTTTTGATAGTGAATTGTGCCAGGAGTTCTTTCACGCCTTCGCGCAAAATGCCGGCATCACCTTGCATGTGACCAACCATTATGGTTCCAACAGTCACCATATTGCCGAAACCTGTTTCAAAGCCGTCGCCCGGACCTTGCGGGTGGCTATGGAAATTGATTCACGTCAGGCTGATCGCATTCCATCAACCAAAGGGACCTTGGCGTAAAGATCATGGCAAGCTTTGTCGTTCTGGCACCCGATGATAACGAGGAACAGGCTGTCATCATCCGGGATGGATTTTCCCTTCTGGCGCTGATCCTGCCCTTTCTGTGGCTCCTGTGGCACCGCCTTTGGTTCGCTGCTGCCATGGTTATACTGGCATCCATTGGACTGGGGGCGGCCATGCAGTTGCTGCCGGACTGGGTTACGGTCTTTGCCGTAGCCTCAATGCTTGTGTCCCTGTTCATTGCCCTGGAGGGCAACGCGATGCGCATTGCTTCGAAAGAACGGCAGGGCTGGAGATTGCGCGCCATTGTTGAAGCCCAGAACCGGGCAACAGCCGAAGAAATTTATTTCGCGCCAAGCGACAAGGCGGCTGGAAGCGCGCCGGTAAAGCCGGAGGCCACCCTTCTGGCGCGGCAGACTCTCGGCCGGCAGACTCCCGGTGGGCAGACTGGGGCGCAATCGGCCAATGCCGGTCCGGCACTCGGACTGCTGGATTATGAGAACAAGGGCTGAACGCCATGCGTGTTGCAATCATCGATTATGGCTCGGGCAATCTGCGCTCGGCCACCAAGGCATTTGAGCGCGCCGCACGTGAAAGCGGTCTGGACGCTGAAATCATGCTGACCAGCGCGCCGGATGTCGTGGCCATGGCTGATCGCGTCGTGCTGCCGGGCGTCGGGGCTTTTGCCGATTGTCACGATGGCCTTGCAGCCGTCGACGGAATGGAACAGGCGCTGCGTCTGGCAGTGGAGGAAAAGGCCCGTCCGTTTCTCGGAATCTGTGTCGGCATGCAGCTGATGGCAACACGCGGCCTGGAAAAAACTGTGACCAGAGGGTTCGATTGGATCCACGGCGATGTCAAACTGATGGAACCAGCCGATCCGGATTTGAAAATTCCGCAGATCGGCTGGAATACCCTGACGTTGACGCGGCCGCATGCTTTGTTCGAGGGAATTCGCACCGGGGAAGACGGGCTTCATGCCTATTTCGTGCATTCCTACGCCCTGCAGGCTGACAACAGCGCGGATGTGATTGCCCATACGGACTATGGCGGGCCGGTCGCGGCGGCCGTTGTCCATGAAAATCGAGCAGGCACACAGTTTCACCCGGAAAAGAGCCAGGCCTTGGGTCTGGCGCTGATCGCAAATTTCTTGAAGTGGGCACCATGATACTTTTTCCAGCCATCGATTTGAAGGACGGTGAATGCGTTCGTCTGAAACTGGGTGATATGGACGCTGCAACGGTCTACAATGCCGATCCGGCGGACCAGGCAAGCGCCTTTGAAGAGCAGGGCTTCAACTGGCTGCATGTGGTTGACCTCAACGGCGCATTCGCCGGAGAAAGTGTTAATGGTGCGGCTGTCGAGGCGATTTTGCAAGCCACCTCCAACCCGGTTCAATTGGGAGGAGGCATTCGCACGCTTGAAAATATCGAAACCTGGCTCGAAAAGGGTCTGGCGCGGGTCATTTTGGGCACCATTGCCGTGCGCGACCCCGACCTTGTCAAACAGGCCTGCAAGCTGTTTCCCGGTCAGGTTGCCGTGGGGATCGACGCCAAGGGTGGCAAGGTTGCCGTTGAAGGCTGGGCCGAGGCGTCGCAGCTTGAAGTGGTGGAATTGGCAAAGCGTTTCGAGGGTGCCGGTGTCGCAGCCATCATCTATACCGATATTGATCGCGATGGTGTTCTGGCAGGCATCAACTGGCAGTCCACCCTGCAACTGGCTGATGCGACTGCCATCCCGGTCATTGCATCGGGTGGTCTGGCGTCGATGGCGGATATCCTGCGCATGACCATGCCGGATGCCGCCGGTCTCGAAGGAGCAATTTCCGGCCGGGCGCTCTATGACGGACGCATTGATCCCGGCGAGGCTCTGAGGCTGCTGGCCGAAGCAGGAGAGCAACGCAAATGACGCTCAAAGCGCGCATTATTCCCTGCCTGGATGTCAAGGATGGACGTGTGGTCAAAGGTGTCAACTTTGTTGACCTGATTGATGCCGGCGATCCGGTCGAAGCGGCAAAAATATACGATGCGGCGGGGGCCGACGAACTGTGTTTTCTCGACATTACGGCGTCTTCGGACAACCGTGATACGATTTTTGACGTCATTGCCCATACGGCGGAGCAATGTTTCATGCCGCTGACGGTCGGTGGCGGCGTACGCACCATTGCCGACATTCGCAAATTGCTGCTGGCCGGGGCTGACAAGGTGTCCATCAATACCACGGCTGTCAACAAACCGGCCTTTGTGGCAGAGGCGGCCGACAAGTTTGGCAATCAATGTATCGTCGTTTCGATTGACGCAAAAACCGTGTCAGCACCGGGTGAGCCCGATCGCTGGGAAGTCTTCACCCACGGTGGCCGCACGCCATCAGGCATTGATGCGGTGGAGTTCGCCCGCAAGGTCGTGGAATTGGGTGCCGGCGAAATCATGTTGACCTCGATGGATCGTGACGGAACGAAAATGGGATACAATATCCCGTTGACCCGCGCCGTCGCGGACGCTGTTCACGTGCCCATCATTGCATCGGGTGGTGTGGGCAATCTGGATCATCTCGTCGAGGGCGTGCGTGACGGCCATGCCAGTGCGGTCCTGGCCGCTTCCATTTTTCATTTTGGCACCTACACAATCCGCGAAGCCAAGGAACACATGGCCGCCGCGGGTATTGCCATGCGGCTTGATTAAAGCGAGATCCAAAAAGTGGGAACCGGTTTTTTGGATAAATCGAGCGACAGGCAAAACTGAGATCCAAAAAGTGGGAACCGGTTTTTGGATAAATCGAGCGACAGATAAAAATTGAGATCCAAAAAGTGGGAACCGGTTTTTGGACAAATCGAGCGACAGAAAAGCTGGTCGCAAGAGCGGCAATCGCTTTTGCACCCATTGAACGGTAAGAATGACTGGACTGCAGGCACCCTGATGAATTTGTGCCTGTTGCTGCAGACAACGAAGTGATACGGAAAAGCCCATGACGCAATTTGCACTTGCAGATCTGGAAAAGATTGTTGCCCGAAGGGCTGCGGCTTCCATTGAAGAGTCCTGGACAGCCCGGCTGGTCTCCAAAGGCCAGGAAAAAGCGGCCCAGAAACTCGGCGAAGAGGCTGTTGAGGCGGCTATTGCTGCGGTGACTGACAACCGTGAGGGCCTGACGGCCGAGTCGGCGGACCTGCTCTACCATCTGCTTGTGGTTCTTCGCATTGCCGATATCCCCCTGTCGGATGTCATGGCAGAGCTGGAACGGCGAACGGCGCAGTCCGGCCTCGTAGAGAAGGCCGGTCGCGCGACATCATGAATGAACCAAAAAAATTCAGACCGGTCAGAGAACTCAACCATTTTGAACCCGGCGAATATTCACCCTACCGGTTTTTCTCGGCGGAACGCTGGGCGGAATTTCGTGCCGATACGCCGCTGACGCTGACGGAAGACGAGGTATCCCGGCTACGCTCGCTCAATGATCCGATTGATCTTGACGAAGTGCGGCGCATTTATCTCTCGCTGTCACGTCTGCTCTACGCCCATGTCGAAGCGTCAAAAATGCTTTTCGATCAGCGAAAACATTTTTTGGCGCTGCCCAATGAATTCAAGACCCCTTTCATCATCGGTATTGCCGGATCGGTGGCGGTGGGCAAATCGACAACTGCCCGTATCCTAAAGGAGCTTTTGCGGCGGTGGTCGGGCAGCCCGAAGGTTGATCTGATCACCACGGACGGCTTTTTGCTTCCCAATGCGGAACTGGAGCAGGCCAATTTGATGGAACGCAAGGGTTTTCCTGAAAGCTATGATGTCGGGGCCGTGCTCAAATTTCTCTCGGACATCAAGGCCGGAAGGCCCGATGTAAAGGCACCTTGTTATTCGCATCTGACCTATGACGTCATCCCCGGTGAGTTTGTGGCGATCGACAGGCCGGATATTCTGATCTTTGAAGGTATCAACGTTTTGCAGGTGCGCGACTTGCCCGAAAACGGCCAGATGATCCCCTTTGTCTCGGATTTTTTCGATTTCTCGATCTATATTGATGCTCAGGAAGATCAGATTCACGAATGGTATGTTGATCGCTTCATGCGGTTGCGTGATACCGCCTTCAAGAATCCGCAGTCATTCTTCCATCGCCACTCCTCCGTTTCGAAGGAAGCGGCCTTGGCGATCGCAAATGGCCTGTGGGAAAATACCAATTTGAAAAACCTGCGGGAGAATATCCTGCCAACCCGGCCACGGGCAGACCTCATCCTGCGCAAGGGTACCAATCATTTGATTGAACAGGTTGCACTGCGCAAACTGTGAGACAGGCCTCTCCTAAACGTTCATTTTCGACACACGCCGCAATGTCAGATTGATCCGTCCGCCGTCCTTCAGAAGGGTCGATGTCGCTGGATAGATCCGGTCGACGCCGTGGAAGCGCAGGCGGGACGGACCCCCAAGGACGATCACATCGCCACTACGCAGGCGCATCGATCGTGTCGGGCCACCCTGGCTGGTTTCTCCGATGCGAAACAGGCAATCATCACCAAGGGATACGGAAACGACGGGCGCTTCAAATTCGGCTTCATCGCGGTCCTGATGAAGGCCCATCTTTGCCGTGTCCTTGTAATAATTGATCAGACAGGCTTCGGGCAGTTGCGGGCAATTGGAAACCGATTGCCACAGGTCGATGAGACGCTCGGGTATGGGTGGCCAGTGCAGGCGCGTGTCAGGGTGGGTGGCCTGATAGCGATAGCCTCGCGCCTTGTCTGTAACCCATCCAAGCGGACCACAATTGCTCATGCGCACCTGCATGGGCTTGCCGGTGCGCGGCATGCACGGAACGAACAAAGGCGCCTGTCCGATTGCCGCGCGAATGTCGTCAACCAGCGCCAATTGGGCCTGCCGGTCAAAATAATCCGGAAAATAGGCAATGCCCTCGGGGAGTCCTGCTGCCATTGTGCCTGGAGCCTTGATTTCATCAGCAACCCAAAGGGTGCTAATCGGGTGGAATATTTCCCCGGAGCTTCTTGATGCCCGAGCGGCTGGATTTGGCTTTCAGCCGTCGTTCAACCGATCCCTTGGTGGGTTTGGTCTTGCGTCTGTAGGGCGGCGGTGGAGCGGCTGCTTTTGCCACCAGATCCTTCAACCGGTCTCGCGCATCCTTGCGGTTGCGATCCTGGGTGCGAAACCGATCGGCTTCAATGATGATGACGCCGTCCTTCGTCATGCGCTGACCGGCAAGCGCGACCAGATTGTTCTTCACCCGTTCCGGCAAGGATGGCGAGGAGCGTGCATCGAACCGCAGCTGAACAGAAGAAGAAACCTTGTTGACATTCTGTCCGCCCGGCCCCGACGCACGAACGAATTGTTCAACCAGCTCCCATCCGGCGATGGTGATCGACTGGGTGATGGGGAGCGGATCGCTGGCCATGGTGGCGCCCGGTTAAAGCTTGAATGGAAACGGTTTGCAGTGAATTTCCATGCTTTTAGAGCGTTTGGCTGGCCGCCGCAAGTTTCGTCATGATAGCGCGCTTCGGTCGCAAAGCCTGAAGGCAACGAAAACCCGCAGATCGCTCCACGGGTTTTATCTTGTCGGTGAATGGATTATTCGGCAGCCTGTGCAATACGCGGCGCGGCACCGAGCACATCATTGCCGACATGTTCCTCGAATTTGGCAAAATTTTCTACGAACATGTCAACCAGGCGTCTTGCCTGCGCATCATAGGCCTGTTTGTCGGTCCAGGTGGAGCGCGGATCAAGAATGGCGCTGTCCACACCGGCAACGGCCATCGGCACCATCAGGCCGAAATTCGGGTCGGTGCGAAATTCTGCGTGGTTGAGTGAGCCATCGAGCGCTGCAGATAGCAGTGCCCGTGTTGCCTTGATGGGCATGCGTGAACCTGTGCCATAGGCACCGCCTGTCCAGCCCGTATTGACCAGCCAGCAATCAACATTGTGTTCAGCGATCAGGTCGCGCAGCAGATTGCCGTATTCCGATGGGTGCCGGGGCATGAAAGGCGCGCCAAAACAGGTCGAGAAAGTCGCCTGAGGCTCAGTAACGCCCTTTTCCGTTCCGGCAACCTTTGCCGTGTAGCCGGACAGGAAATGATACATGGCCTGCGCCGGTGTCATTTTTGCAATGGGTGGCAGAACGCCAAATGCATCCGCTGTCAGCATGATGATATTGCGTGGTTGGCCGGCCTTTCCCGTCGCACTGGCATTGGGAATGAAATGCATCGGGTAGGCGCAGCGGGTATTTTCCGTCAGGGAATCGTCATCGAAGTCCGGAATGCGTTGATCATCCAGCACGACATTTTCCAGAACGGTGCCAAAACGCTGGGTGGTGGCATAGATTTCCGGCTCGGCTTCCGGAGAAAGGCGGATGGTTTTGGCATAGCAGCCACCTTCGAAATTGAAGATGCCCTCTTTGCTCCAGCCGTGTTCGTCATCACCGATCAAAGTGCGGCTGGGATCGGCGGACAATGTTGTCTTGCCTGTACCTGAAAGGCCAAAAAACACGGCCGTGTCCCCGTCCGGCCCCTGATTGGCGGAGCAATGCATTGGCATGACGCCGCGTTCCGGCAGCAGATAGTTCAAGGCGGTGAAAACGGATTTTTTCATCTCGCCCGCATAGGAAGTCCCGCCGATCAGGACGATCCGGCGCACCAGATCGACCGCGATCATTGTTTCACTGATGCTGCCGTGGCGTGAAGGGTCTGCCTTGAAGCCGGGGAAAGCAATGATCGTCAGATCCGGGGCGAAGCTTTCCAGCTTGTCGCGTTGGGGAAGAATCAGCAGATTACGGATGAACAGCGAATGCCAGGCATATTCCGTAATGATGCGCGACGGTAGCGATTGGGCTTCCTCGGCGCCGCCAATCAGGTCCTGGACAAACAATTCCTTGCCCTTGGCGTAGGCCTGAAAATCGGCCAGCAGCGTATCAAAATGGTCCGGGGTCATGGATTTGTTGTTGTCCCACCAGATCTGTGGGCGGGTGGTATCGTCACACACCACGAATTTATCCTGGGCCGAACGACCGGTATGTTGTCCAGTCAGGGCGCGCAACGCGCCATGGGCAGTCAGCTCCGCCTCACCGCGAACCAGGGCGTGTTCATAAAGTTCTGCTTCATTCAGGTTGTAATAGACATGCAGAAGCTCCTTGAGCCCAACTGTATCGACACCTTTGGAAAGATTGCGCTTTCCGGTTTCCTGTCCGGTTTTCTGCATGGCTGAAACCACCCTGTTGTTCTGGCTCATTGGTTTGAAATTTTCCGGACCATAGGGACGGAAAATTAAATATACAACTGGGTGTTTATGGAAAACCGAACAAATTCAAGATATTAATCGATTTAAAAAATTCATAAAAAATTTAAATCGTTTTAGATAATCGTCCGGTCCGTCCCGCAGCGGGGCGCATGCCGAGCGGCCTGCCTGTGCCGCGAGTGGGATATATGATAAGCAAGTCGATCTGTGCCACATTTTGTTCTACCTTTGGCCTCATGAGAGGCCTGATCGACTATTCGGCGGGCGACGAACCGGTTACAGGTTATGCGCCTGGACTTTTCTAGACGGAGAATCACCTATGCAGACAATCGCGCTCGTCGATGACGACCGCAATATCCTCACCTCGGTTTCCATTGCACTGGAATCGGAAGGATATCGGGTCGAGACCTATACGGACGGAGTCTCTGCACTCGAGGGCCTTGTCGCCCATCCGCCGCATCTTGCCATCCTTGATATCAAGATGCCGCGTATGGATGGCATGGAACTGCTGCGCAGAATGCGTCAGAAACTGGATACACCGGTGATTTTTCTCACCTCCAAGGACGAGGAGATTGATGAATTGTTCGGCCTGAAAATGGGCGCTGACGATTTCATCACCAAGCCATTTTCACAGCGCCTGCTGGTCGAACGCGTCAAGGCCATATTGCGCAGGGCTTCAAGCCGCGAGACATCCCCTACTCCAAAACCCGGCAGCATCGAGAGTGCGTCGCTGGAACGCGGACAGCTGGTTATGGATCAGGAGCGCCATACCTGCACCTGGAAGGGCCAGCCGGTCACGCTGACAGTAACGGAATTTCTCATATTGCATTCACTTGCCCAGCGCCCAGGTGTGGTCAAAAGCCGTGACTCTCTGATGGACGCAGCCTATGACGAGCAGGTCTATGTGGATGATCGCACCATTGACAGTCACATCAAACGGTTGCGCAAGAAATTCAAGATGGTTGATGTCGAATTCGATATGATCGAAACGCTTTACGGGGTCGGTTACCGGTTCCGCGAAGATTGAAACCGGTCTGGTCTGAAAGATGACGACGCGTATCCATGATGGAAAGGCCCAGGAAAAGCAGGTGAGCGAAGAATCCGGTACGGCGCAAAAGTCCGTTGATTCGCGATCCTGGACCTATCCGTTCCTGGTAATCCGGCGAACGCTGAGCCGCAGCATATTTTCCAGCCTGACCCGCCGCATCCTGTATCTCAATCTTGCAGCGCTGGTCGTGCTGCTTTCCGGTATTCTCTACCTCAACCAGTTCCGTGAGGGGCTGATTGATGCGCGGGTTGAAAGCCTGCTGACACAGGGCGAGATCATCGCTGCGGCCATTGCCGGTTCTGCCAGCGTTGAAACTGACAGCATTACCATTGATCCGGCCAAGCTGCTGGAATTGCAGGCTGGCGAAAGTGTATCACCGGGTGGTGATATCGAAGATCTGGAGTTTCCGATCAACCCGGAACGGGTGGCGCCGGTTTTGCGTCGTCTTATTTCGCCCACCCGCACAAGGGCCCGCATCTATGATCGCGATGCCAGCCTGCTGCTTGATTCGCAGCAACTCTATTCAACCGGACAAATCCTGCGATACGATTTGCCCCCGCTGGAGCAGGAAAAACTGCCCTTTACCGAAGAGCTCATGGCCATGCTGAACCGACTGATCCAGCGGGCGGACCTGCCATTGTATCAGGAGCAGCCCGGTGGTGACGGTTCTTTGTACAAAGAGGTGCTGACTGCCCTGACAGGCGGACCCAGCACCGTTGTGCGGGCCACCAACAAGGGTGAAATGATTGTATCGGTTGCGGTGCCTGTTCAGCGGTTCCGGGCGGTGCTGGGTGTGTTGCTTCTGTCGACACAGGCCGGCGACATTGACAAGATCGTGCGGGCAGAGCGGCTCGCCATCGTGCGGGTTTTCATCGTTGCGGCTTCGGTCAACATCCTGCTGTCGCTGCTGCTTGCGGGAACCATTGCCAATCCCCTGCATCGGCTGGCCGATGCAGCGCAAAGGGTGCGCAGAGGTATCAGTGCGCGTGAGGAAATTCCGGATTTTTCTGCCCGCCAGGACGAGATCGGCAATCTTTCAGTGGCGCTGCGCAGCATGACCAACGCCCTGTATGATCGCATTGATGCCATTGAAAGTTTCGCAGCCGACGTCAGCCATGAGTTGAAAAATCCCCTGACGTCCCTGCGCAGTGCCGTTGAAACATTGCCACTGGCCAGGAATGAGACTTCGCGCACCCGGCTGATGGACGTCATTCAACATGATGTGCGGCGGCTGGACCGGTTGATCAGCGACATTTCCGATGCGTCCCGTCTCGATGCCGAACTGGCGCGCCAGGATGCCTCGCCTCTTGACCTTCGCCAATTGCTCGAAGATATGGTCAATATTTCCAGTCAGACCCGCAAGGGGGCCAAATTTGTGGAATTGCAACTGGAGATCGTTCCATCCAATGCGCCCAAAGGGCGCTTCATGGTCGACGGCTATGACCTGCGCATTGGTCAGGTCATTACCAATCTGATCGACAACGCCCGTTCATTTGTCCCGGCGACGGACGGCCGCATTACGCTTCGTCTCAGCGCCAACCGGGAAAATTGCTTGGTTCACGTCGAAGACAATGGCCCGGGCATCAGTACGGAGAATATTGACCATATTTTCAGGCGTTTTTACACAGACCGCCCGGAAGGTGAGGCCTTCGGGCAGAATTCCGGGCTTGGCCTGTCCATCAGCCGACAGATCATCGAAGCCCATGGCGGCACGTTGACAGCCGAAAACATGATCGATGAAGCCAGTGGCAAACGTCTGGGCGCGCGGTTCATTGTCACCTTGCCGTTGCATCAATCATGATCTCCGCCGCAAAACAGTCACGCTTTACAACATGTTCTGCAATATCGGGGTTGCAGATTGGGCAATAGAGCAAAAAACATCCATGCGACGGCGCTTGTTGTTGGTGAAACAGGTGTACTGATCATGGGCGCGTCGGGGAGCGGCAAGAGTCGGCTGGCGCTGGATTTTCTGCAGTCAGCTGCGGTCGCGGGCAAATTTGCCGCACTGGTTGCTGATGATCAGGTGTTTTTGGAACAGTTGGAAAACCGGCTGATGGCCATTGCGCCGGAGCCGACATGCGGCCTCATCGAGATCAGAGGTTCGGCAATCATGAAGGTTGCCAGCATAAACAGGGCAATGATGCATCTGGTCATCTCAACCGCCAGCGCGGGCCAGGGTGATAGGTTGCCCGATCTCAACCAGCGTCAAGACCTTTTGCCCGGCCTGTCGATGCCCCTGCTTCACATGGTTCCCGGGCAAATGAAAAACCCGATTGAATTGCTGGCTGCTTTCGATGAAAATCGATTGCTTTTGTAAAACAACCTGACAGCGGATTGTCTTCAAATAGACCCATTTGACCGAATCGATTTTGGTTGCTGGTTAGGCGACTTGCGCGCGGTGGTGCTTCCCACCATAAGCGCAAGTCAACGCGAGCAGCGGGCAAAATCGATCGGCCCTCTCTTGCTCCGGATTGAAATAACACCCTTTCTTCAATGGGTGGGGAAAGCCGGCCCATCGGCTACGTTGCGCCGCTTGCCCGATGCACCACATCGCGCTGCGCGACGCGTCTTGCCGAGTGAACCGGCTTTCCGCCATCAAATGGGTCTATTTGAAGACAATTCGCTGTTAATCTGTTGAAATGCGTCCATCGCGCGATTAAGCGTTAACTTTGCATCGCTATGTTCTCCCGCTCGGTCCACATCGTTCCGGCTGGTAAATGTGTCGCACAAGGTGCAGAATGATGGAGGTTCTGATCGGGCAGGCCTATCTGGCACAAGCCGGCAGCAGGAGCAGGTATACATGATTGGATTAGTGCTTGTCACACACGGCAAGCTCGCTGAGGAATTCCGCAACGCGCTGGAACATGTCGTAGGGCCGCAGAAGCTGCTCGAGACCGTTTCCATTGGTCCCGAAGATGACATGGACCAGCGGCGCATGGATATCATTGAGGCTGTTTCCCAGGTTGAGGATGGACAGGGTGTCATTATCCTGACGGACATGTTTGGCGGCACACCCTCCAACCTGTCGATTTCGGTCATGGATAGTGGCCACACGGAAGTCATTGCCGGGGTCAATTTGCCGATGTTGATCAAGCTTGCCAGTGTCCGCAACGAAAATGACATGGAAAAGGCACTTGCAGAAGCGCAGGACGCCGGCCGCAAATATATCAATGTCGCGAGCAGGCTTCTCAGTGGAAAGTGACGCATGACTGAAATGTCGCCAGGGACACTTGTGCGCAACTTTGATATTGTCAACAAGCGCGGCCTGCACGCCCGTGCCTCGGCCAAATTCGTCAAGCTCGCCGCAAGTTTTGATGCAGAGATCAAGGTCACCAAAGATGGCTCAAGTGTCGGTGGCACATCGATCATGGGCCTGATGATGCTGGCGGCAAGCCCCGGTTGCTGCATCAAGGTATCCGCATCCGGCCCGGACGCAGAAAAGGCTCTGGATGCATTGGACCAACTGGTCACCGACCGGTTCGGAGAAGAATGCTGACGGCCCTGTCCGTCTCACCGCAGTGTTGGTTGACCTCAGAGTCAGGTGAATTTGCAAACAAACATCGCTGATTGTTCGCACCGATTGCATATGCCTCAAGGGCATTGCTGGCATTTATATGACATAAAGACTTCTTTATATCTTGTTGCCCTTTGCGGCATAGCCTGTTAAATGCGCTCATCTGATACCTGAGAACCCGGTATTGACCCTTGTTGGACGCAGGCACGCAGCCTGGAACCACATTCGGAGAATTTTGATGAGCACTGATAAAGATTACATCGTCGCAGATATTTCCCAGGCCGATTACGGCCGCAAGGAAATCAATATCGCTGAAACAGAGATGCCGGGCCTGATGGCCTGTCGCGAAGAATTCGGGGCAAAAAAGCCACTGAAGGGCGCGCGCATTACCGGCTCCTTGCATATGACCATTCAGACCGCTGTGCTGATTGAAACGCTGCAGGAACTGGGCGCTGAAGTCCGTTGGGCTTCCTGCAATATCTTTTCAACGCAGGATCATGCAGCGGCGGCCATTGCTGCCACCGGTACCCCGGTTTTTGCCATCAAGGGCGAAACATTGGAAGAATACTGGACCTATACGGATCGGATTTTCCAGTGGACGGATGGCGGTTTGTCCAACCTGATCCTCGATGATGGTGGTGATGCCACCATGTACATTCTGCTGGGCGCGCGCGCCGAAGCCGGAGAGGATGTATTGAGCAATCCGGAAACAGAAGAAGAAGAGGTGCTGTTTGCACAGATCCGCAAACGGCTGGCGCTCTCACCGGGTTTTTTCACCAAGCAGCGTGATGAGATCAAGGGTGTTACGGAAGAAACCACCACGGGTGTCAACCGGCTTTACCAGCTGCAGAAAAAGGGCCTTCTTCCCTTTCCGGCCATCAACGTCAATGATTCGGTCACCAAATCGAAATTCGACAACAAATATGGCTGCCGGGAATCACTGGTCGACGGTATTCGGCGTGCAACCGATGTGATGATGGCAGGCAAAGTGGCTGTTGTTTGCGGCTATGGCGATGTTGGCAAGGGCTCGGCAGCGTCGCTGCGCGGAGCCGGTGCACGGGTCAAGGTGACAGAAATCGATCCGATCTGCGCCCTGCAGGCGGCGATGGACGGCTTTGAGGTGGTTCAGCTTGAGGATGTCGTATCGACAGGCGACATCTTCATCTCGACAACCGGCAACAAGGACGTGATCCGTCTGGAACATATGCGTGAAATGAAGGATATGGCCATCGTTGGCAATATCGGCCATTTCGACAATGAAATTCAGGTTCAGGCCCTGCGCAATTACAAGTGGGACAACATCAAGCCGCAGGTCGACATGATCGAATTTCCCGGCGGCAAACGCATGATCCTGCTTTCCGAGGGCCGCTTGCTCAATCTGGGCAATGCAACCGGGCACCCGTCCTTTGTCATGTCGGCGTCATTCACAAATCAGGTGCTGGCGCAGATGGAGCTTTATAGCGATACGGGCAAATACGGTCATGAAGTCTACGTGCTGCCGAAACACCTTGATGAGAAGGTCGCCAAATTGCATCTGGATAAACTGGGTGCGCGATTGAGCGAACTTTCAACAGAACAGGCCTCCTATATCGGCGTCACGACCGATGGTCCCTACAAGCCGGAACACTATAGGTATTGATTTATACTCTGTTACCCACAAGATATGGTAGCCGCACTCTTGACTTTGAGTGCGGCTTTTTTTTGCCGTTCAAGTCTTCACCCTGATTCGCATACAAGTTACTATGAAATTCATTGATTCGCGCACCCGTTGGCAAACAGACGGGGCGCTCGCAGGGCTGTCTTGGGAAGTATGCGGCAAGAAGGAACAAGACATGCCGGAGACATTATCGTCTCGATCGGCGGACGTTGGTCAAGCAACGTGCGGGGAACGTAACAGAACAAAAACACCTGTGCTCAGGGGCCGGCGGGACCCTTTGGGTCTACTGACGCCGATTTCTCTGCTGATGCCCCTGGCATTGGTCGTGTGCTCCGCGCCGGCATGGGCGCAATCCATACTCGAGAGCTTTTCTGACAGTTCAGCCACGGCAGACCGACAGCCCGGCGACCTGTTTACCAACTCGTTTGAAGTCATGAGTTTTGCACTTGTTATCGGCGCCGTGTCAGCTGCGATGATGTCGGCAATCTGGATGATTCGTGAACGGGCCAAGATTGCCGCTGAGAATGCGCGGTTGCGCGCGACTCTCAGTGATGCAAATGCGGATCTGGCGCGCTACAGGTCGCTGATCATTGAAAAAGACCGTAGCCATGTGATCTGGGATGGACAGTCTCCGGTTCAGTTTCTCGGCAGCCTGCCGCAGCATTCGGGTGCACCGCTTTCCAATGCGGATTTTCTCGCATTTGGGCGCTGGCTCGAACCGACGAGCGCCTCACGCATTGATCATGCGATCGAATCCCTGCGATCCAGTGCGACCGCTTTTGATATCGAAGTGGAAACCCAGCGCGGCCATCTTTTGGAAGTACAGGGCCGCACGTCTGGTGGACGCGCCTTTGTGCGTTTCGCCGCGCTTACCAATACCAGGGCAGACATTGCCGGCCTGAAAGCCGACAGAGACCGGCTTGTTGCTGCAACCGAAACATTGCATGCGTTGCTCGACATGATCGATATGCCGGTATGGCTGCGTGACAATGAGGGCCGACTCAATTGGGTCAACCAATCCTATGCGCATGCGGTTGATGCGAAAGACAGTTCCGATGTGGTAAAACGAAATCTGGAATTGCTTGGCACCCAGGCAAGGGAGCGGATCAAGGCGGAGCGGCTTTCCAACAGGCCCTTCATCGACAAGGTCTCGACTGTTGTGCATGGCAACCGGGCGTTTTTTGAAGTGACGGATGCTGCCAGCGCAACCGGTTCCGCCGGTATGGCGCAGGATATCAGCGAACTGGAAGCGGTGCGCGAGGAATTTCAGCGCACAGTCAAGAGCCATTCAGAAACGCTGGATCACCTGGCAACACCGGTTGCCATATTTGATGGCGCTCAGCGGTTGCAGTTTTACAATCAGGCCTTTCAGAATATCTGGGAACTCGACACGCCATTTCTTGAATCCAAACCATCCAACGGTGAGTTTTTGGAGCGCTTGCGCGCCACCGGAAAACTGCCCGAGCCGACCTCCTGGCGGGACTGGAAAGAAACGATCCTCTCCGTCTACCAATCCGTGGATTCCCAGCCACATCTTTGGCATTTGCCCGACGGACAGACATTGAACGTCTTTGCCAATATTCATCCCAGTGGCGGCGTGACCTGGGTCTTCGAGAATCTGACGGAGAAATATGATCTCGAGACACGCTACAATACTTTGCTCAAGGTTCAGGGCGAAACCATCGATTACCTGGCCGAAGGTGTGTGTGTGTTTGGCGCCGATGGCAAACTGCGGCTTTCAAATCCGGCATTCCGGGCTATTTGGGCAATCCCGCAGAAAGCCGCCACGACAGGCACCCATGTCAATGAAATCGCCGAGATATGCAAACCATCCCACGAGGGTCCGGATGGCTGGGAATATTTTTCAGCGATCATAACCGGCTATGACGAAGGGCGTCAGACCCATGAGGGGCGCCTCGAGCTCAACAGTGGTCTTGTCCTTGACTATGCGATCGTTCCGCTACCCGATGCGCAGATGCTGCTGACTTTTGTCAATGTCACGGACCGTGCCAGTGTGGAAAAGGCGCTGACGGAAAAGAATGAAGCTTTGCGCAAGGCCGATGCACTGAAGAATAATTTCGTCCAGCATGTATCCTATGAGTTGCGTTCGCCGCTGACCAATATCATCGGCTTTACCGATCTGCTCAAAACACCGCAGATCGGCGCGTTGAACACACAGCAGTCCGAATATGTTGACCACATTTCCACATCGTCTTCGCTGCTTTTGACCATCGTCAACGACATCCTTGATCTGGCCACGGTTGATGCCGGCATCATGGAACTGGACATGCGCAATCTGGACCTGCACATGCTCATTGAAGAAGTGTCTTCACTTATTGAACGTCGTCTTGCGGAAAACAACATTTCGCTGGATGTGAAGATCGACGACAGCGTTGGGTCCATTGTGGCTGATTCACAACGCCTCAAGCAGATTCTGTTCAAACTGCTCGGCAATGCGGCCAATTATGCCCCTGAGGGCAGCACAGTGCGGCTGTCCTGCCGGCGCGAAGCCGATGAGATTGTCTTTGAGGTCAGTGATGACGGACCGGGTATCCCGGGTGATATTCTGCAATCGGTTTTCAACCGGTTCGAATCACACAGCGCTGCCGGGCGACGAAGTGGTGCCGGTCTCGGCCTGTCCATTGTCGACAGCTTTGTAAGCCTGCATCATGGCTCCGTGTCGGTGAACAGTGATGAGGGCCGCGGCACCAGCGTGGTCTGTCGCCTGCCCGCCAAACCGCATCTTCCCTCGCAGGCGGCAGAGTAAGCCGCCTTGAACGGATTGCCGCTTGACGTTGCCCTGGCCGATGAACAGGCAACAATGCGCTTCGGCCAGGATCTCGCGCTGGCGATCGCCAGAGGAGATTGCCTGGCTCTTTACGGTGACCTGGGCGTTGGCAAATCCACTCTGGCCCGAGCGCTCATCCGCTCTGTGGCAGATGATCCGCAACTCGATGTTCCAAGCCCCACCTTTACCCTTGTGCAGAGTTATGAACTGCGCATCAAGCTTGCTCATTTCGATCTCTACCGTATTGCTGACCCGGATGAATTGATCGAGCTTGGTCTGGATGATGCCCTTGAGGAGGGGGCTGTGCTGATCGAATGGCCTGAACGTGCCGCCTCATTTCTTCCGGACAACGCCATTGCCATCGTGCTTGAAGAAGATGGCAGCGGCCGGCGCGCGCATGTTTCCGGCGGGCCCGAGGTCATGGATCGCATCAACCGAACCCTGGCAGCCCGTGCCTTTATCGACGGCGCAGGATATGGCGATGCGCAACGGTGTCATTTTCAGGGAGACGCTTCTACCCGCACCTATGAAACCATCCGACTGCAGGGCCGCCCGGATCGTCTTTTGATGCCTGATCGTCTTTTGATGAATGCGCCGAAGCGTTTGCTTGGCCCATTGATGGCCGGAGGCAGGCGCTATGCGCAAATTGCCCATATTGCCGAGGATGTAAGGCCCTTTGTTGCGATTGGAGATTTCCTGAAAGGTCAGGGGTTTCACACGCCTGAAATCATTGCCCGCGATATGGATGCCGGATTTTTGCTGCTGGAAGATCTCGGCAGGCAAACCATGCTGGATGCGTCTGGAAAACCCGTCCCGGCGCGTTGGGAGGCTGCGATTGATTGTCTCGTCGCCCTGCATCGCATCGACATTCCAGCCTCCATACCCCTGCCGGGTGAGGCGCCCTATGATATTCCGGCCTTTGACCGCGAAGCCATGCTGGTGGAAGTTGCGCTGTTTTTGCAATGGTATTACCCGCAGGTGCACCACAAGGGCCCGTCAGCGGAAATTGAAGATGCGTTTCAGGCCTGCTGGAATGACATTATTGATCGTCTTGAGGCAGCAGAAAAAAGTCTTGTACTGCGTGATTTTCATTCGCCCAATATATTGTGGCAGGGCGCTTGTGCGGGGATTGAAAGAATTGGTCTGATCGATTTTCAGGACGCGATGATCGGACCTGCCGCCTATGATGTCGCATCACTTGTTCAGGATGCGCGGGTCAGCGTCGAGCCGCAACTGCACGACCAACTGGTCGCGCACTATGAGAATGCACGCGCCGCCGAGCCGGGTTTTGATCCTCTTGCTTTCCGGCAGGCGCTGGCGATGATGGAAGCACAGCGTGCCACCAAGATTCTGGGCATATTCGTGCGTCTCGACAAGAGAGACGGCAAGCCGGCCTATCTGAAGCATTTGCCGCGGATCGAAGCCTATCTGCGCCGCGCGCTTGATCATCCGGTTCTGTATCCCTTGCGTGACTGCTACGATAAGATCGGATTTGCTCTGAGCGAATCATGATGGTTTGCCCAAAGTGTCCAGCGGAGCCAGCAGCACTATGCCCGAATCAGCCATGATCCTTGCAGCCGGTCTTGGAACGCGCATGCGCCCGATCACCGACACAATACCCAAGCCGCTGGTTGAAGTGGGTGGCAGGGCGATGATTGATTACGCCATTGATGCGCTGGTGGCCGAGGGCGTCGACAATATTGTCGTCAATGTCCATTATCTGGGCGACCAGCTCATTGAACACCTGTCAAAACGCTCTGATTGCACGGTCGTCATATCCGATGAAAGCGCAGAATTGATGGATTCGGGCGGTGGGATCGTCAAGGCGCTCCCCCTGCTTGGAGCCGAGCCGTTCTATCTCCTGAACGCCGATACCTTCTGGCTGGAAGACCCTGACCAGCCTGCAAACCTGGCGTCGCTGGCCAGGGATTGGGATGACGCCCGTATGGACCTTCTGCTGATGACGGTGACACTTGACCGGTTCATTGGTCACAACGGCAAGCTGGATTTCAATCGCGACGATGCGGGCAGGCTGACGCGTTTTGACGCCAGGGCGCCAAACGCTGTCGTCTATCCCGGCGTGGCCATTGTGGATCCGCAAATATTTCATGGCAGGGCCGCAGAGCCCTTTTCTCTCAACCTTTGTTTTGATCAGGCCATCGCCGGCAAACGTCTCTTTGCGTCCGCTGCGCATGGCCTTTGGCTGACGGTCGGCACGCCGCAGGCGATCAGCGAGGCTGAAACGGCCATGCGTGAGTATCAATCATCTTCTGTCTCGAAAGCGACTGTCCTGTCATGACCGGCTCGCGGCTATTTTCAATTCCGCCAGGCGTGCCCTTTCTGCATCAATTGGCGCAATCTCTGTGCAATGGAGAACTGGTTGAGGGTTTTTGTCACCGCGATGATGATCCTCTGGGGCTGTCGCGAGCAACCATCTATGTGCCGACGCGCCGCGCCGCGCGGGCGCTGCGCTCGGAGTTTGTCGATCTGCTGAATCGCAAAAGCGCCATTTTGCCCACGATCAGGCCGCTCGGTGAAAATGACGATGATTCAGGCTTCCTTGAAGAAGATCAACCGGCGCTGCTTGACCTTCTGCCGCCAATCAGCGGACCCGGCAGACTGCTTGAACTGGCGCAGCTCATCATGGTGTGGAAGCAGAACCTGCCGACAAACATAGCGGACTTTCATGGAGACAACAGGCTGATAGCACCGGCAAATCCGGCGGATGCCGTCTGGCTGGCCCGCAGCCTGGCCGACCTGCTGGAAGCCATGGAAACCGAAAAAAGGCCCTGGTCTGCATTGCAGGAGCTGGTCGCAGACGATTATGCCCATTGGTGGCAGCTCACGCTGGAATTCTTGAAAATCGCAACAATATTCTGGCCCGCGCGGCTGGCTGAACTCAATAGCTCGGATCCTGCGGCGCATCGAAATGCCGTTCTCCACGCCGAAACCGAACGGTTGCGCAAGGTTCCCCCCGCCGGCCCGGTGATCATTGCCGGTTCTACCGGTTCGATACCGGCAACAGCTGAGTTGATGAAAGTCGTGGCAGGTCTGGACCAGGGTGCCATTGTTCTGCCCGGTCTGGATGTTGCGCTCGACGCGCGTATCTGGGCTCTGGTGGGTGGAGATGAATTGGCACAGAGTGTCGATCCAACCCGTTGCGCCCATCCGCAATATGGATTGAGCGTTCTGCTGCGCCGCTTTTCTGCGGACCGGTCCGATGTGCATGAACTGGGGGAATTGTCCCCGCCGATGCGCGCCCGCAACCAATTGGTATCGAGTGCGCTGATGCCGGCTGAGGCGACAGCACTCTGGGCTGAAGACAAGACGGATGCCGATACGATCCGGGATGTTTTTGAAGGCGTCGAACTCATCGAAGCGGCGAGCGAGCGCGAAGAGGCGCTGGCTGTTGCCGCGGCCATGCGTCTCGCCGCAGAACCGCAAGGCGACGATGGCGCGCAAGCCTCCGGCTCTGATCCCCATCGCAGCCAGCCAAGGCATATTGCACTGGTGACGCCGGACCGTAACCTGGCGCGGCGTGTGGCCAGCGAATTGCAGCGTTTTGGTATTGATGCCAATGATTCAGGCGGGGCCTTTCTGGCCTTGACGCCGCAGGGCACATTGCTGCAATTGCTGTTGCAAAGCGCATTCGGTTCAGAACGCACGCTGGCCCTTGTATCCATGCTGAAGCATCCGTTGATGCGTTTTCAGCGCGATGCGGGTACGGCAAGAAAGGCAGGGCGTATCATCGAGCGGGTCGCCTTGCGCGATGGCGTCGCCGATGCAAATGCCGCAGAACTTTCCAGCCTTTTCGAGCGCCGTCTGGAGGAGCGTCTTCTACAGGAACGTCATGCACCCTATTGGCTAAAGCGCCTCAGCGAAGCTGATATCGCCTTGGCCCGTGATCTGGCGGTTGATATCGAGCAGGCATTCAAACCACTCATGGAAAGAGTCCCTTCCGCGTCACCGGATGATGGCACGCCCGGTCAGCGCCCGGTCAGCGAATGGGTTCACCTGACGACATCTCTGCTTGAGACTGTGGCGCGCGACGAGATCGGCAGCCTGTCTGAACTGTGGGGTGACGAGGCTGGAGAAAAACTGGCCTCGCTTCTGGGCTCCATCATGGAAAACCGCTCGGGTTTTGGCTGCCTGCCATCGGAGTGGGCCAATATGGTTCCGGCGCTCGTTGCCGGAGAGATGGTCAAGCCGCGTGGCGGTGGACACCCGCATATCTTCATCTGGGGCGCTCTGGAGGCACGCTTGCAACAGGTGGATACGCTTGTGCTTGCCGGCCTGAATGAAGGAACCTGGCCCGGCAGCCTGTCCAGTGACCCGTTCTTGTCCCGTTCGATGAAGACTGCCATCGGTCTTGATCCGCCGGAGCGGCGCATCGGTCTTGCCGCCCATGATTTTCAGATGGGCCTTGGCACTCAGCACGTGATCCTCAGCCGTTCCGCCCGTTCGGCCAATGCCCCAACCGTGGCGTCCCGCTGGCTGCAGCGCCTGTCAGCTGTCATCGGCAAACAAGAGACCGGGCGTTTGCGGGCCCGTGGCAGCCGTTATCTTGATTGGGCAACGATGCTGGACGCGGGCGAAGAAACACCCTTGGCATCGCGTCCCGCGCCCAAACCACCATCATCAAGCCAACCCAAACGCTACTCCTTCAGCGAGATTCGCACCCTCAGGCGCGACCCCTATGCCATCTATGCAAAACGCGTGCTGAAACTGGATCCGCCCGAAGCGCTGACCAGCGATCCGGGGCCTGCAGAAAAGGGCACGCTCTACCACGCCATTTTGGAGCGATTTGTCACCGAGCAGATTGATCCGGCTTCAACGGACGCTCTGGCGCAATTGCGAGAGATCGCAGCAAAGGCCTTTGAAGGCGCCGATTTGCCCGATCACGTCACCTTGGTCTGGCGTGCCCATTTTGACAAGGTGGCCGGTGCCTTTGTCGATTGGGAGCGTGGCCGCCGCAGCAGCATCACCCGGACCTATACCGAGAGCCGGGCAAAACTGGAACTGCCACAGGCCGGTATCATATTGTCCGGCATTGCCGACCGGATTGACCTGACACAGGAGGGCATGGCCGAGATCCTTGACTATAAGACCGGGGCCTCGCCAAGCCGCAAAATCGCCTGGACTTTGCTGGATCCGCAATTGCCACTGGAGGCCGCCGCCCTGCAGGCCGGGGCGTTTGAGGAACTCGGGCCGATGCAGCCTGCAAGCCTTGCCTATGTTCGCCTCAAACCCGACCCGGTGCTGAAAGTCGACAGGATTGAAGGCAAGGTGAAGGGTCAGGAAGAAGACAAGTCCGCGGCAGACCTGGCTGAAGAATCCATCCAGCGGCTGACAGATCTTGTCACGGCGTTTTCGACCGGTAAAATCGGCTTTGCCTCGCAGATTATTCCCGATCCCGCGGCCAAATACGGCCATGATTATGACCATCTGGCGCGGGTGCGCGAATGGTCGACCGCCGATACCGATGAAGCCGAGGGGGCCGAGACATGATGCCTTCGGATACCGCCGGCAAGCCCGACAAATCATCAGATGAATTTGCCGGGCGAGACCTCGACTGGACGACGCGCCAACAGGGGCTTGCGTCCGATCCGGCCCGTTCCGCCTGGGTGTCGGCCAATGCGGGCTCGGGAAAGACCCATGTGCTGTCACAGCGGGTCATCCGCCTGTTGCTCGCCGGTTGCAGGCCATCGGCCATCCTTTGCCTGACCTATACCAAGGCCGCAGCCTCGGAGATGGCCAACCGGGTGTTTGAAAGGCTTGCCGAATGGACGCGGCTGGATGATGCGGCGCTGTCGGAAAAAATCATCGCCCTGGGCAATCCACGGCCTGATGCCCTGCAGCTGGCTTTTGCCCGTCAACTCTTTGCCCGCGCACTGGAAACGCCGGGGGGACTGAAAATTCAGACGATTCATGCCTTCTGCGAGGCCGTGCTTCACCAGTTTCCGCTGGAAGCCAATGTTGCCGGCCATTTTGAAGTGATGGATGATGCTGCGACGGCGCGATTGCTTGATGAAGTGCAGCGTACATTGCTGACCACAATTGCCAGTGGGACGGATGAAAATTTGACACGGGCCTTCGAGATCGTGCTGGAAGCGGGTGGTGAATGGGGGCTCGACGGTCTGCTGTCGGAAATTGTTCGCAAGCGCCAGCCCATTCGCGATTTTCTGGCCGCCGCCAAACAATATGGTGGGGTGGAAACGGTTCTGTACAAGGCCCTGCAGCTGTCACCGGGCGAAAGCGAAGAGGACATATATGAACGGGTCTGGCCGCTGCCTTCGCTAAACGCAGATGACATATCCCTCTACTGCGATGCGGCAGCCGGGCAAAAGGCCGTGACACCCAAGAAGTTTGCCGCGGGATTGGAAGCAATAGCGCATGAAACGGATCCGAAGCTACGTTTCGAAGGTCTGCTGGAGCTGTTTTTGAAACAGGACGGGACATGCCGATCCTACAAGAATGCAGCCACGGCCGGCATCGATGCTGTTGTCGCGCGGATACAGGAAAAACTTGAGGATGCCGGCGCCCATATGGTGATGGCATCGGACCGTTTGCGGACCTTGCGCATGGTGCGCTGCACGCAGGCAGCCCTTGAACTGGCCGGCCGCTTTGACCAGGGTTACGAGGCGCTGAAAAGACGCAATGGCAGCCTGGATTTTGACGATCTGGTCAGCCGGACCGCCCATCTGCTTGAGCGCGATGGCGCCGGACCATGGGTTCATTACAAACTCGATCAGGGCATTGACCATATTCTGGTCGATGAGGCACAGGACACCAGCCCGGCGCAATGGGCGGTGGTGGCCAAGCTGGCTGAGGAGTTCTTTGTCGGCGATACGTCGCGTGTCGACAATCGAACCCTGTTTGCCGTGGGTGACGAAAAGCAGTCCATCTACTCCTTTCAGGGGGCCAGGCCGGAACTGTTCATGACGACGGGTCGGATTGTGCAAAAACGTGCCTTCGATGCGGAAAAACATTTTGACGCACTCAATCTTCACCTGTCATTCCGCTCGACAAATGACATTCTTGCCGCCGTCGACACGGTGTTTGCCTCCGAGCAGAACCGCAAGGGGCTGACCTCCGGCAATCACGCCGTGGCGCATGCTTCGAACAGGGACCGCGAGCCCGGCATGGTGGATGTCTGGGAGATGATCGGCAAGCAGGCGGCGGACGATCATGTCGACTGGAAAACAGCCTTTGACGCCACGCCGGAATCCGCGCCACCCGCCCAATTGGCGCGGCGTGTCGCCGCGACCATCCGCCATTGGATCGATCAGGGCGAAACCCTGGTCGAAAAGGGAGAACGGCGCCCCATTACCGCTGGCGATATTCTGGTGCTTGTGCGCAAACGCGATGGTTTTGTCGGTGCCTTGCTGCGGGAATTGAAACGCAACCATATACCGGTCGCCGGAGCGGATCGGCTCAAACTGGTGGAACACATAGCCATAGAGGACCTGATGGCCCTTGGCCGCGTCATGTTGCTTCCCCAGGATGACCTTTCCCTCTGTGCCGTGCTCAAGAGTCCCTTGTTTGACTTTAGCGAGGACGATATTTACCGGCTTGCCGCAGAGCGGGCAGATAAAGCCAGCGTTTTTGCCCACCTCGGCCATCTGGCTGGCAGTGAGGGCGCCCATTGGGCCAAGGCGCATGAATATCTGACCGGCCTCATGGCGCAGGCGGATCGCAAACCGGTTTTCGACTTCTACGCGCAGATTCTTGGCAGGGACGGTGGGCGCAATAAGTTCCTGTCCCGGCTTGGCAGTGAAGCGAGCGATATTCTGGATGAATTCCTGAGCTTTGCCCTGGAGCATGAAGGAACCAGCCTGCCCGGCCTGCAGGCCTTTTTGACAACGCTGGAAGCCCGCTCACCGGAAATCAAGCGGGAACTCGAACAGGGTCGCGATGAAATTCGCATCATGACCGTCCATGCGTCGAAAGGACTTGAGGCCCCCATTGTCTTCCTGGTGGATTCAGGGGGAAAACCGGCAAACGCCATGCATGTCCCGAAATTGCAGGAATTGCCGCTGGACAAGACCTTGGGGCCCCTGCCGCCTGCCATCCTGTGGGTGCCTGGCAAACCTTTCGCAAATGCCACGACGGAGGAGCTGAAGGCGCGGATACTTGAATTATCCGAGGAAGAATACCGCCGCCTGCTCTATGTCGGCATGACCCGCGCCGCCGACAGGCTGGTCGTCTGCGGTTATCACGGTTTGAACCAACCGGCCTATCAGCATTGGCACAATATGATTGCTCAGGCGCTTGGTGAGGACGCCGCCTGTTCCATTGCAACCTATGAGGCTGGCGGTCAGGACTGGCAGGGCCTGCATTTTGAGGTTTCACAGCCCCACCCGGCGTCTGATGTACAAAGTGCAATAGCCGAGCCGGCCAAAGCACTGCCCCTGCCGGGCGGTTTGCGCAAACATCTTGCCCGACCGGTGCATCTGCCGCGCCCACTGGTCCCCTCGGCAGCCGGGGCCATCATCGAAGCCGAAACCGGCGCTCATTCCGGCCGCTCGCCCCTGTTGGACCCGACCCTTGCCGTCAGTCAGCCACTGGAGCGTGGACGCATCATACATCGCCTGCTGCAATTGCTGCCGCAGGTTGATCCGCAGGAGCGGCAGCCTGCCGCCGTGCGTTATCTTCAACGGTTGGTGGGCAATTGGTCGGACAGTGAACGACAGGACGTCGTCACATCCGTGCTGGCGATTCTCAATGACAATCAGTTTTCAAAGTGTTTTGCACCCGGCAGCCAGGCCGAGGTTTCACTGATGGGAACGTTGAAGGTTGCCGGTGAAGAACGGGCATTGTCGGCCCGCATAGACCGCATCGTCGTGGCTGATGATCGTGTTCTGATCGTCGACTACAAGACCAATCGACCACCGCCCCGGACCCTCGACCAGGTGCCGCAGAGCTACAGGGCGCAACTGGCGCTCTATCGCGCCCTGTTGCAACCGCTTTACCCGGGTTTACCGGTCGAGGCCGCCCTGTTGTTCACCGAAGCGCCCTTGCTCATAGTGCTGGACAGCGATGTTCTCGATGCTGCCTTTGCGCAAATAGTCAGCCCGGACAATAGCGACAAATGACCGCCTGACGACAAAGTGAGGAAACAGTCCTTGAAATTTGCGTCCGCCTACCTGATATTAGCATCAACTAACATAGTGTGACGTGCTGATTCTGCACGCCGTCAAACCCATCGCGAAGGAGCAGCATCAATGTCCACCATTAAGGTCGATTCATCCAATTTCAAGCAAGAAGTTCTTGATTCCAAAGAACCGGTCGTCGTTGATTTCTGGGCGGAATGGTGTGGCCCCTGCAAGATGATTGCACCCAGCCTGGAAGAAATTTCCAACGAACTGGCCGGCAAACTGAAGGTCGCCAAGCTCAATATCGACGAAAACCCCGATATTGCTGCTCAATATGGCGTGCGTTCCATTCCGACGCTTGCCATGTTCAAAAAAGGTGAAGTGGCTGATATCAAAGTCGGTGCTTCGCCCAAATCAGCGCTGACCAGCTGGATCGGCAGCTCTCTTGGCTGATCGTGTCATCGTGACACCTTGAATAGACGAAATGCAAACCGCATCATTTTGAAAATGGTGCGGTTTTTTGTGAAGCGCTCTATGTCGGCGTCAGACCGTTGTCGGCCAGAACATCACCGATCATATAGAGCGATCCGCCGATCAGAATGCGCGGCGGCGCTTCCAGATCCGGCCAATCTTTCCGCATCAAACGCATGGCCTGGGCAACGTTCAGCGCAGGTTGCGCAGAGAGGCCGGCACTGGCGGCATCCTCGGCCAGTAGCACCGGGTCGATACCGGCATCCGAGCCGGTGACCGGCACCGTGTAGACGTGTCGCGCCATGCCTGCAAAGGCGGAAAAATAACCGACCGGGTCCTTGGTGTTGATCATACCGCTGATCAGGAAGAGAGGCCGGGGTCGCTTTTCCTCCTGTTCGGCCAGCATTTCGGCAATGACCTGCCCGGCAGCCGGGTTGTGGCCGCCATCAATCCAGATCTCGGCGCCTTCGGGCGCCTGGTCGATGATCGGCCCGCTGGAGACATATTGCATGCGTCCCGACCATTCGGCGTTTTGAAGTCCCTGTTCGATATGCTGGATGGGCAGATCGTAACCGGCGGCCTTCAGTGCTCTTATGGCAGCGGCCGCATTGGCCAGTTGGTGTCTGCCGGGAAGCTGCGGCAACGGCAGGTCATCCAGACCGCTCTCGTCCTGATAGACAAGACGGCCGTGTTCCTCATGCGCATGGAAATCCTGACCATAGACGCTGACGTCGCAACCCAGCCGCTGCGCTGTGGCCAAAATGGTATCGCGCGCGGCATCCTGTTCCTGGTAGCCGATAATCACCGGCGTGCCCCGTTTGATGATGCCTGCTTTTTCAGCAGCGATAAGCTCCACCCGGTCACCCAGATAAGCCTGATGATCCAGCGAGACCGGCATGATCAGGCTGACCGCCGGATGTGCCATGACATTGGTTGCATCAAAACGCCCGCCAAGACCCACCTCGATAACGGCGGCGTCGGCAGGGTGCTCGGAAAACAGCACAAAGGTCACGGCTGTCAGAATTTCGAAGACGGTGATGAAAGCACCGCCATTGGCGTCAGCCACCCGGCGGATGGCGTCAACCAGCACGGCATCGCTGACAAGCGCCCCGCGTCTGCCCTTCTGACCGAGGCGAAAGCGTTCGTGCCAGTGCACCAGATGGGGAGACGTATGGACATGAACGCTCAGGCCGGCAGCTTCCAGCATGGCCCGGCAAAAGGCCGTGGCGGAACCCTTGCCATTGGTCCCGGCGATGTGAATGGTTGGCGGCAGGTGGTCCTGCGGGTTTCCAAGTTTGTCCAGAAGGGCACGAATGCGATCAAGCGAAAGGTCAAATCCCTTCGGGTGAAGCCGCATCAGCTGTTCAATTTCGTCAGCCGCGGTTGTCTGCATCGCCATCTTCCGATCCATCGGCTGCGATTTTCTCGGGGATCGCGGCAGTTTTTGCCTTGACGCTGTCTGTTTTGCCATCGGCAACAACGGCCGGTTTGCCCGTCGCCTTTTCCTTGGCGCTATCGCTGCTTGCAGGCAGCGGTTCATTCATCATGATTTTCAGCAGTCGTGCCAGCGTATCGGGCAGGTCCTGACGGGCGACAACCATGTCCACCATGCCGTGTTCCATCAGATACTCAGAGGTCTGAAAGCCTTCGGGCAGTTTTTCATGAATGGTCTGCTCTATGACCCGTTTACCGGCAAAGCAGATTTCCGCACCGGGTTCGGCAATGTGAATATCGCCAAGCATCGCATAGGACGCAGAGACCCCGCCTGTGGTCGGATTGGTCAGCACGACGATATAGGGCAGACCGGCTTCCTTGAGCAATTCCACCGCAACGGTTGTCCGCGGCAATTGCATCAGTGAAAGGATACCTTCCTGCATGCGCGCCCCGCCGGAGGCCGGAAACATCACCAAAGGACATTTGTTCTCGATGGCAATTTCAAAGGCACGGATAATGGCTTCACCCGCCGCCATGCCAAGCGAACCGCCAATGAAGGAGAAATCATGGGCGCAGGCCACGAGGCGAAGGCCCTTGACCGTGCCGATCCCCGCAAGGATGGAATCTTCCAGGCCTGTCTTGGCGCGCACATCGCGCAACCGGTCGGAATATTTTTTTGAATCCCTGAATTTCAGCGGATCCTGAACGGCTGGCGGACGCGGCAACTCTTCGAACTTGCCATCATCAAACAGATAGGTCAGCCGGTTTTTGGCCGAGATTTTCATATGATAGCCGGATGCGGGAATGACCCACTGGTTTTCCTGCAGGTCCGTATGAAAAACCATTTCACCGGTTTCCGGACATTTGATCCACAGGTTCTCCGGCACATCACGATGCCCAAGCATCGAGTTGATTTTCGGACGCACAAAGCTGGTAATCCAGTTCACGGCATAAAACTCCAGGTCATCTCTAATATTGTCATGTGGGCATTCTACTCGGCGGCTGCAAGACGTGCGGACCGCACGCCTGATGCCAGGGAGCGAACCAGATCACAGACGTTTGCAACAGTATCACGGGTTGCACCATCATTGCCATCCAGAGAAGCGGCCAGCGCATTGACCAGGGCCGTGCCGACCACAACGCCGTCGGCAGAGGCGCCTATGGCCTGTGCGTGTTCTTTTGTCTTCACACCGAAGCCGACACAGATCGGCAGATCGGTATGGGCCTTGATCCGGCTGACTGCCGCTCCAACCTTGTCCGTATCAGGCAAAGCCGAGCCGGTAATGCCCGTCATGGAGACGTAATAGACAAATCCGGAGGTGTTCTGCAGCACTTTCGGCAATCGCTTGTCATCGGTTGTCGGCGTTGCCAACCGGATGAAACTGATGCCTTTTTCCAGCGCCGGGATGCACAATTCATCATCCATTTCCGGCGGCAGGTCCACGACTATCAGGCCATCTATACCGGCGGCAACAGCGTCTTGCAGGAAGCGCTCCACGCCGTAGACATAGATCGGATTGTAATAGCCCATCATGACAATCGGCGTATCCGAATTGCCCTGGCGAAAATCGCGCGCCATCTGCAGGGTCTTGACCAGCGTCTGGCCCTTTTTCAGGGCCCGCAGTCCTGCGGCCTGAATGGCCGGACCGTCGGCCATGGGGTCGGAAAAACACATGCCGAGTTCAATAATGTCCGCACCGGCGTCCGGAAGGGCCTTCATCAATGTCAGGGAGGTATCGTAATCGGGATCTCCACCCATGAAATAGGTGACAAGCGCCGGACGGCCTTCCTGTGCAAGCGCTGCGAAACATTGGTCCATTCTGGCTGTCATGATTACAACTCCACGCCGAGATGTTTGGCAGCGGTAAAGACATCCTTGTCGCCGCGTCCGCAAAGATTCATGACAATGATCTTGTCCTTGCCCATTTGTGGCGCCCGTTTGATGACCTCAGCCAGAGCATGGGCCGGTTCAAGCGCCGGGATGATGCCCTCAAGACGTGTCAGGCGTTGAAAGGCTTCCAGTGCTTCATGATCCATGATCGGCACATATTCCACCCGACCACTGTCCTTCAGCCAGGAATGTTCCGGTCCGATGCCGGGATAATCAAGGCCGGCAGAAATCGAATGTCCTTCTTCAATCTGGCCATCGCTGTCCTGCAGGAGATAGGTGCGATTGCCGTGCAAAACACCCGGACTGCCGGCTGTCAGTGATGCGCAATGCTCTTTGGTATCAAGACCCTTGCCACCGGCTTCGACACCGACCATGTGAACGCTCTCATCGTCCAGAAAAGGGTGGAACAGGCCGATGGCATTGGAACCCCCGCCGACGGCTGCAACAAGCAGGTCCGGCAAACGACCCTCGACGGCCAATATCTGTTCCTTTGCTTCCGCACCGATCACCGATTGGAAATCGCGCACCATTTCGGGGTAGGGATGCGGACCGGCCGCCGTGCCGATCAGGTAATAGGTGTCATCCACATTGGTGACCCAGTCGCGCAAGGCTTCATTCATTGCATCCTTGAGCGTTCCGTGACCGGCTGTGACCGGAATGACCTCCGCACCAAGCAATTTCATGCGAAACACGTTTGGTGACTGCCGTTCCACGTCTGTTGCACCCATATAGACCACGCAGGGTAATCCGAAACGCGCGGCAACCGTGGCCGCGGCGACACCATGCTGACCGGCGCCGGTTTCGGCAATGATCCGGGTCTTGCCCATGCGGCGCGCCAGCAATATCTGCCCCAGACAATTGTTGATCTTGTGCGAGCCGGTGTGATTGAGCTCATCGCGTTTGAAATAGACCTTGGCGCCGCCAAGGTCTTCTGTCAGCCGCTCGGCAAAATACAATGGGCTCGGACGACCGGTATAATGGGTGTTGAGGTCGGCCAGTTCCGCCTGATAGGCCGGGTCGGTTTTGGCAAAGTCCCAGGCGTCCTGTAATTCAAGGATCAGGGGCATCAGGGTTTCTGCTACAAATCGACCGCCGAATATGCCGAAACGGCCTTCTTCATCAGGTCCTGAGCGAAACGAATTGACTTTTGCGGGCTGGTTCACATGGTACTCCAGATGTTCAGGCGGACAGGCGCTGGCGGGCAGCAGCCACCGCTTCAAAAAATTCGGCAATCAGTGAGATATCCTTGCTTCCGGGGGCACTTTCCACGCCGGAAGAAACGTCGATATTGTTGGCTTTGGTTTGGTTGAGAGCAGTTGCGATATTGCCGGCATTAAGCCCACCGGAGAGCATATAGTCAATATCGCTATCAAGCCCCGATAGCACGGTCCAGTCAAAAGACACACCATTGCCTCCAGGCAGGTCCGATCCGACCGGCGGCTTTGCATCAAACAGGAAGCGGTCAGCGATACCGCGATAGGGATCGACCAGGGCAAGATCGGCACGATCACGAATGGCCAGAGCCTTGATGACGGGCAGGCCAAAACGACGCTTGATGGCCGCCAGCCTCTCCGGGCTTTCGCTGCCGTGCAATTGCAGGATGTCCGGTTGCACCTTTGTGACAATGGATTCCAGCATTGAATCATCCGCATTGACTGAAACAGCGACGCTTTGGGCGCGGCCGCGCGCCAGCGCACACAACCTGGATGCGTCCTCAAGTGTGATATGGCGGGGGCTCTTTGGAAAGAAAATAAAGCCGACATAGGCAGCACCGCCTGACAAGGCGGCCTCCAGCGCACGATCGGTTTTCAACCCGCAGATTTTTACACTGATATCCATGTTCTGCTCGTCGCATGAATTACCAAAAGAGTCGAGGTTTTGCATTGCCTTTATTGCGGCTCTATCAGCTGAAATCCACCGCATGCAGTGCCGAGCCATGATGTTTCAGCCATGATTTTGCTTCGTCGGTGCGTGCGCAAAGAGAGTGGCACAGCGCCCAGAATTTCGGACCATGGTTCATTTCCTGCAAATGGGCCACTTCATGGGCCGCCAGATAATCAATGACAAAATCCGGCGCCATGACAATGCGCCACGAGAAGGACAATTGACCATCGGAGGTACATGAACCCCAGCGGCTTTTTGTGTCCTTGAAGCGGATCGCGGCAACCGATCTGCCAATTGAACGGGCGTGTCTGTCAACGGCGGTTTCCAGATCGGCACGCGCCTGTTTTTTCAGGTAATCGGCGACGCGGCGCGCCCGATGTTACGGGGCGCCGCCCCCGGTCAATATCCATTCCCCGTCCACCATCTCCGCCTTGCTGATGCCGCGCAATTTGCCGGTGCGTTCAATGCGATGGGGAATGTCTCGAACAGGCAGAAAATGTCCCTCGGCAATCATCGCCGCTTTCGGCAATGTGTCGAGCCTCGCAGCCAGCCAGCCGTGATGGCGGTGCAAGAAGCGGTCGATTTCCTGATCGGAGATGCCGGTCGGCACGGACATTTTCAAAGACTTGCCACCGGGTTCGATACGCAGGGTCATCCGTGTAGCCCGGAGATTCTCGCGAATGGTCAACGCCAGGCGACGTCCACCCACCGCGATGTCGCGACCGCGCGAGGTTTTTTGCACCGGTTTCCGGCTGCTTCTTGTAAATCCGAACATGGTTCGACTTTAAGTGATTCTTGTCGGCAAAAATATTGGCAAATGCATAGTCAGGGCAGTTCACGCTCAAACGCAAAACGGCGCCGAATTGGCGCCGTCTACCTTCGTGGTGTGCCTGGGAGGCGTATCAGTCGAGATTGATTACGTCGGGCCGATCTTTGTCAGCCTTGCGTCTGGCCATGAAGCGATCAAATTCCTTCTGATCCTTGGCGCGACGAAGTTCGCGGACATAGTCATCGAATTCTTCGCGTGCTTCTTCAAGCTTGCGGCGCTCTTCGGCAAGGCGATCCAGTTCTGCCGAACGCCAATCGTCGAAGGCCACATTTCCCGTGCGTGCATGTGTCGATCCACGCGTCGCGCGCTTGCAGCCGGAGAAAACGTCATCGGTTGCCCGGTTGACATCACGTTTGAACCCGTCAAGCCGATCACCCCAGATAATATAGGCAAGCATCGCCAGACCCAGAGGCCAGAATACGACAAAGCCAAGGACCATCATTGCGATGGTGAGGGGGGTCCATGCCGGACGCAGCATTGCAGTATTGGTCATCAATTACCCCTTGTTTGAAACAGACGGCAGACATTGCCGTTTACACAATTTGATGTGGGGGTAAATGGTCAGGATTCAAGAAATGTGGCACATCACATTTTTTAAGCCATTGATAATAAAGAAAAATATAAAAATATTTTTTGTGTCGAGCAAAGCTTGAAATAGTCTGCACGAAACCAGTGCCCCCGCAGTGCATGCAACACTGCGGCCGGAGCTGTCACCCGATTGGATCAAATGCGTAAGGTCATATTACCGCTCAGGCGGACTTTACCAGGCGTGGTTTGTCCGGTGCGCCGTTCTTTTCGGCCTTTGCAGCAGGGGACGATTTTTTGCCGGTCGATTTTTGCGTGCTGTGTGTAACCATGAAGTCCAGGATACGCGGCGCAATCTCGGAGCGGAACCGTGAACCGTTGAACACGCCATAATGACCGACTTTCGGTTGCATGTAATGGGCCCGCATGTCGTCAGGAATGTGTGTACATATATCGTGCGCTGCCCGTGTCTGGCCGAGACCGGAAATATCGTCGTTCTCGCCTTCGACGGTCAGCAGCGCCACGTTGCGGATGGCCGATGGATCGACCAGTTCGCCGCGGTGCATGTATTCGCCCTTCGGCAAGGCATGTTTGATGAAGACGACATCCACAGTCTGCAGATAGAATTCAGCTGTCAGATCCATCACGGCGAGATATTCATCGTAGAATTCCCGGTGTTTCTCAGCCGAATCGCCGTCATTTTCAATGAGATGCTGATAGAAATCCTTCTGGGCGGTCATATGCTTGTCGAGATTCATGGACATGAAGCCGGATAATTGCAGAAATCCCGGATAGACCTCCCGCATGAATCCAGGCTGTGGCCACGGCACCTGCATGATGACATTGTCGCGAAACCATTCGATCGGCTTTTCTTCGGCCAGCTTGTTGACGGCGGTCGGGTTGATGCGCGTATCAATCGGGCCACCCATCAATGTCATGGAGCGCGGCGTATTCGGGTCGCCACGTGTTTCCATCAGGGCGATGGCGGCCAGAACCGGTACGGAGGGCTGGCACACCGCCATCACATGGGTGTCCGGGCCGAGCACGTCCAGCATCTCGATAATATAGTCGACACAATCGTCCAGATCGAAGCTACCGTCGCTTTTGGGGACCATGCGGGCATCGACCCAGTCGGTGATATAGACGTCGGCGCTGGGCAACAGGGTTTCCACGGTGCCACGCAGCAGCGTTGCATAATGGCCGGAAATGGGGGCAACCACGAGGATTTTAGGATCATTGCGCTGCTCTTTGATCAGAGCGCGATGGAAGTGGATAAGGTTGCAGAAGGGCTTTTTCCAGACCACTTCTTCGCGAACCGGAATTGTCTGGAAATTGATTGAGGTCTCGTCAAGTCCGAATGCGGGCTTGGAATAACGCCGTGTCGTGCGCTCAAACACTTCAAGTCCGGCGGACATGGCGCGCCCGACAGGCGTTTCTGCTATCGGGTTCAATGGGTGCGTATAGACCATTCGCATGGCGTCGGCGGCAACCCGCCAAGGCGACATTGCCGCATGATTCAATTCATAGAGCTGGTAAAACATCAGGAGAACCTTTGGCAGAGAGGCCGAACAAGTGTTGCGGCCTGCTGCCGCAGTCGGCTGTCATCTCGTGAAATTGTGCAACGCGGTGTCATTGCGTCGCAGCCTAGCAGTTTTTTGCTGCGACGCAACAGGAACATGTCTCTATTGTGTAAGGAACATGACAATGCGCAATGGGTTTGAATGCTCCTGCACGTCGCCAATGGTCTGTGACAGAAACTGATCAGAGCCATATGACGATCAGGTCTGCGGTCAAACCGCCATCTGGCGCCCCGCTAGGCGGGCAGGATTGGCCCGCCCGTCTCTTTGCAGGCCCTTTGGCTATTCGGCGGTCTGCGGGGCTATCTTGTCCTGGGTTTTCAGGTCAAAGTCCGAGGCGTCGTGGCGCTCATGGAGTTGTTCTTCGAGCGGTCCCCAGGTGCGGTTTACAATGCGACCGCGTTGCACTGCCGGGCGTGCGAGAATGTCGTCTGTCCAGCGGCGCAGGTTCTTGTAAGTCTCGACCTGCAGGAATTCCCCTGCCCCATAGGCATCGCCCATCGCAAGATTGCCGTACCAGGGCCAGGTGACCATATCGGCGATGGTATATTCGTCACCGCCAAGGAAGCGGTTTTGCGCCAATTCACGGTCAAGCACATCCATCTGGCGTTTCACCTCCATGGTGAAGCGGTTGATCGGATATTCGAATTTTTCCGGTGCATAGGCGTAGAAATGGCCGAAACCGCCGCCCAGATAGGGGGCTGATCCCTGCAACCAGAAAAGCCAGTTCATGGCTTCCGTGCGATGGGCCGCATCCTTTGGCAGGAAACGGCCGAATTTCTCTGCAAGATACAAGAGGATCGCGCCGGATTCGAACACCCGGCTGCCGGTATCCGTGTCAAACAGCGCCGGTATTTTTGAGTTCGGGTTGATGGACACAAATCCGGATGAGAACTGTTCGCCATCGCCGATACGAATCAGATGGGCGTCGTATTCCGCACCGGTTTCGCCCAGTTCCAACAGCTCTTCGAGCATGATCGTGACCTTCTGGCCATTGGGTGTGCCGAGCGAATAAAGCTGCAGCGGGTGCGTGCCGCGCGGCAGTTCAGCCTCGTGCGTGGCACCGGCGATCGGGCGGTTGATCTTTGACCAATTGCCGCCATTCTCGGTGTCCCAGGTCCAGACCTTGGGCGGCTCATAGGTAGTTGTCTCAGTCATCATGGTTTCCCTAGTTGGTGTTTGGGACAGGTCCCTATGGTGGACCTGCTTCGTCGATTAAAAAAATGAAGGTCAGATCCGCAGTTGCTCAAGCTCTTTGGCCATGTCGTCGGCCAGATTGACGATCTCATCTTGCGGTGCTCCCTGATGCAATTCGAACCGCAAAGCCGTGATATTGGCCTGAAAGCGCCGGGCCAAACGGTTGCTGTCTGCGTCGGCAGGCAGCTCGCCCAGGGCCTTGGCCCGGTCAAAAGCGGTCGCAAACTCGCTGCGGATCCGGCCAAGATATTCCTGGGTCTTTTGTGCGATCAGCGGATCCGTGCTGCGCGTATCCACCAGTGTTTTTGTCAACATGCAGGCCTGCCGGGCGGTGTCGCCCTGTGACAGCCGGGCATAGGATCGTAAATGTTCGCCAAGACCGGCCAGTGGTGAAGATGCCTGTAGCAATTGCGTGCGCAGCCGCGCGCGCGCGGTTTCGAAATAGTGTTCCAAGGACAATAGATACAGGTTTTCCTTGCTGCAGAATGCCGCGTAAATGCTGCCCGGCTTCATGTGAAGCGTGGCCTCAAGGTCTTTCAGAGACGTCGCATGATAGCCTTTGTCCCAGAACAGGGACATGGCGGCATCAAGTGCGATCTCTCGATCATAGGGCGCGGCGCGAACCATTGTCTCAGTCCTGCATGTCTGCCAGCTGGTTCAGGATGCTGGTGTAATTCTCGACGCCTTGCGCACCGGTGACAAGGTGGCGGCGGTTGAAAACCATCGCCGGGACGCCCTGAATGCCCTGGCTTGTCCAGAATTTCTCGGCTTCACGCACCACGGGTGCAAAACGCTGATCGGCCAGCACCGCCAGCGCCTCGTCTCTGTCGAGACCGATTTCGGAGGCCACATCGGCAAGAACATTGTCGTCTGACAGATTGCGCCCGTTGGTGAAATGGGCGGAGAAAAGCGCCATCTTCAGGTCGTGTTTGCGATCCAAACTCTCAGGCCAATGCAAAAGCTGATGGGTGTTGAAGGTGTTGTGCATGTGGGAGTCTGGTGAGAAGCGGAAGTCAAAACCCAGCTCGGTCCCCAGCGCCGCCAACTGAACACGGCTCTGTTCTGATTGTTCGGGCGTCGTGCCGTATTTCTCGGTGATATGCTCGCGCAGGTTCTGGCCTTCAGGTGGCATGGTCGGGTTCAATTCGAATGGATGCCAATGTACTTCATGTGCGGTGCCCGTTGCTTCGAGCGCCTTTGCAATCTGGCGGTATCCGACGATACACCAGGGGCAGACCACATCCGACACAATATCGATGCGCAAGGGTTCGGCTTTGCTATTCATGATGTCTCCATAGGTGTGCGGCTTGCTTTTTTAAACGCTTCAGCGGCAACACGTAAAGTGTTTCCAAGCATACGGGTGGGCCTCTTCATACCAACCATATGGTGTTTTTGAGCAATCACTCAATGTTTTTTTGAAAAATTCAACCAATTTCAGGTCAAATGACAGTGGCAAGCTGCGAAAGGATGTCCTTGCGAAGGGGTTGGATGGCCGGAGTGGTCGCCCACCCCGGCATTATACTATTCAGCGGCAATGGCTGATTTCTTTTGCCAAGCAAACTTTTGGAACACTTGGTCGACAGGGGTTTTTGCAAAGTGGTTGGTGTAGTTGGACATCAGCTTTTGTGCAGCGCCCAGAATGATTTCAAGGATGTTGGTTTCAGTAAAGCCGGCGTCGAGAAATGCCCGCGTGTCGGCGTCAGACACGAATCCACGGTCACGGAGCATTACCAAAGTGAATGTGCGCAGCGCTTCGAGCTTGGCTGTTGGCAGGGGCGTCTCGTTGCGCAGAGCTTCAGTAATGGCATCGTCGACCTTCATCATCTTTGCGATTCCGGTGTGGGCGGGGACGCAATAGTGGCAGTTGTTTTCGACGTTGATGGTTTGCCAAACAACGGTTTTTTCTTCATCGGTCAGCGTGGTCGCCATGAACTGCTGGTGGGCAAAGTTGTATGCGGCGAGCAGCGGTGGCGCGTCGGCCATTGTGCCGTGCAGGCCGGGAATGCGTCCGTTGTTTTTAAGCGAGGTTTCCAGAAGCGGCTTACCGGCTTCGGGGGCGGATTCGATTGTGTGGATCGGGAAGTTTGCCATGGTGTGTCCTTTCAGGCGCGATTTTCGTGTTCGATGGCACACACATAGGTAACTTTGAGCGATTGCTCAAATAAATAATTGAGTGATCACTCAAACGTGAGGTCGGACACTCTAACGTTGCAAACAGCCAGAGTCTGATTGTGGTCGTAACAAAGTTACCAGGAATTGGATCACCACGGACCTGAACAAGCCGAGCAAGAAATTGCGCGTCAAGGGGCATTGCTGACTTAAGCCGCCCCGCCGGTTCTGGACGATTCACCGGAAGAGCCCGTAATAGGACTTGATCGGGCCACCCCCGTCAATTCATCGGCAATGGCCGTGGATAGATTATTGGGCGACTGGGGCCGGTCTCAAATTGAGTCGGATGAGATCGACCACGTTCAGGAAACTGCGCTTTTGCACAAAACGCACTCAGCGCTGAAATCTGAAAACGCGAAATCCTTCAATCTGTCCTGCGCCGCGCAGTTTTATGCAATTGCCTGCAGTCTATCAGAAATCCAGATTGGCGACATTCAGGGCATTTTCCTGGATGAAATCGCGCCTTGGCTCCACTTCATCTCCCATCAGGCGGGAAAACAGGCTGTCGGCATCGGTGGCGTCATTGACCTTGACCTGCAGAAGGGTGCGATCATTGGGATCGAGTGTCGTTTCCCACAACTGGTCGGCATTCATTTCGCCCAGACCTTTGTAACGCTGCATGGCCAGACCCTTGCGACCACTGGAAAAAACCGCATCAAGCAAGGTTATCGGGCCTGCTACCGCTGTGAAATCATCCTTGCGCCTCAATTTGGCCGGTCCCGCATAGACTTCCTGTAGTCGCTCGAACATTTGGTCCATACGTCTTGCATCGGCAGATCCGATCAGACTGGCATCGATCAGATGGGATTCCTTCACACCGCGCACGGTGCGCTCCAGGCGCAACCCGCCGTCATCATTGATACTGCCTTCCCAGCCCTGCTCGGTCTCTTCCGAGATCAGATCAAGCCGTTGCGCCACCTCAGTGGCTTTCGCCAGTGCCTTTTCCTTGTCATTCATCAGTTCAAGATTGAGAGCCCCGACAATGGCAGCCTGTTCGACCATGGCGCGATTGTAACGGGAATGCAGCCCGTCAATGAGTTGTCGCAGCTTCAATGCATCGCCGACGACGCTGCGCAGGTCCGCACCCGTGCGCACTTCGCCATTTTGCATTTCAAGTGATGCTTCCTCCAGACCGTTGCCGATCAGATACTCTTCCAGCGCCTTCTCATCCTTGAGATATTGCGAGGATTTGCCGCGTGAAACCTTATAAAGCGGCGGTTGCGCGATATAGAGGTGGCCGCGCTCCAGCAGCTCCGGCATCTGCCGAAAGAAGAAGGTCAAAAGCAGGGTGCGAATATGGGCGCCATCGACATCGGCATCGGTCATGATGATGATCTTGTGATAGCGCAATTTGTCTGCGTTGAACTCGTCCTTGCCGATGCCTGTGCCAAGCGCGGTGATCAACGTGCCAATTTCCTGACTGGAAAGCATTTTGTCAAAGCGTGCGCGTTCCACATTGAGGATTTTGCCGCGCAGCGGCAGGATGGCCTGATTTTCGCGCGAGCGTCCCTGTTTTGCCGAGCCGCCAGCCGAATCACCCTCCACGAGGAATATTTCGGACTTTGCCGGATCCCGTTCGGAACAATCGGCCAGTTTGCCTGGCAGGGATGCAATGTCCAGGGCGCCCTTGCGGCGGGTCAGTTCACGGGCTTTTCGCGCCGCTTCGCGGGCTGCAGCTGCTTCAACGACCTTGCCGACAAGGATCTTGGCTTCCTTGGGGTGCTCTTCCAGCCATTGGCTGAGTGTGGCATTGACCAGACTCTCCACGACAGGCCGGACTTCAGATGAAACCAGCTTGTCCTTGGTCTGTGAGGAGAATTTCGGATCGGGGACTTTCACCGAAAGTACAGCGGTCAGGCCTTCGCGGCAATCATCGCCGGTCAGGGACACTTTTTCCTTTTTGGTCAGGCCGGAGCGCTCTCCGTAGCTGACGATCTGTCGGGTCAGGCCGGCGCGGAACCCGGCCATGTGGGTGCCGCCATCGCGCTGGGGAATATTGTTGGTAAAACACAGGACATTCTCGTGGTAACTGTCATTCCACCACATTGCGACGTCCACCGTGGTGCCGTCTTTTTCACCTGAAATGGCAATGGGCTCTTCAACCAGCGCCTTCTTGTTGCGGTCGAGATATTTGACAAAGGCCTGAATGCCGCCCTCATAGGCTAGCTCGGTTTCCTTGACGTCCGAGTGCCTTTTGTCGGTCAGAAGAATACGCACGCCTGAATTGAGGAATGCCAGTTCACGCAGCCTGTGCTCCAGGGTGCCATAGTCGAATTCCGTCATGGTGAAGGTCTCGGTGGAAGGCAGAAACGTCACTTCCGTTCCTGTTTCATCACCGGCGTCACCGATTGTCTTGAGCGGTCCATCGGCAGCACCATGGGTAAAACTCATCTGATGGATTTTACCCTTGCGGCGGATTATCAGGTTCAATGACACAGAAAGTGCATTGACCACGGACACGCCTACACCATGCAGACCACCGGAGATCTTGTAGGAATTCTGGTCGAATTTTCCGCCGGCATGGAGCTGCGTCATGATCACTTCGGCAGCTGAAATACCCTCTTCGGTATGGATATCGGTGGGGATGCCGCGGCCATTGTCGGTGACCGTGCAGGAACCGTCCGGATTGAGTGTTACAGTCACGAGTGTCGCATGGCCTGCAAGCGCCTCATCAATGGCATTGTCCACAACCTCATAGACCATGTGATGCAGTCCGGAGCCATCATCCGTGTCGCCGATATACATGCCCGGGCGCTTGCGCACCGCATCCAGACCCTTCAGAACCTTGATGGAATCAGCGCCATATTCCGCGTTTTCGGGAGCCGCTGCCGGGCTTTCGTTTTCGGGCATGTCGCTCATTGTGCTGTATTCTTTCCTGAAGGAATGTCCGCAGCATGATCCCCTGGCGAATCACACGCGCTTTATCTCGGAAATATAGTGATTTTCACAGGGAAATCCAACTTTACGCTAGCTTTATTCAACGGCGGTGCACAAGCGGCAAATGCCCCAGAGCATGGAATAACCATTGGTCTGCGCCATTCTGCGCCTATATTAAGACCAGAAGAGGTTTCAGCCATGGACGCATTCATCGAGCCGTTTACACCGCCCGCCCCCAAGCCGCGCACAAAACCGCCTGGACGGCTGGAAGCAATCCGCATTGTTCACCGCAATCCGATCGAATTGTGGGGGGAGCTCGTTTACACCAAACCATGGATTTTCGCGTCTCTGTTCAATGAACGCATGCTGCTTGCCAATGAACCCGGACTGATCAAACACGTTCTGGTCGACAATGCATCAAACTATGAGATGGGAAAGATCAGGCAACTGGTCTTGCGCCCAATCCTGCGCGATGGCCTGCTGACAGCCGAAGGTGATGTCTGGAAGCGCTCGCGCAAGGCCGTCGCACCGGTTTTCACACCGCGCCACGCACAGGGTTTCGCGCAGCAGATGCTCAAGCGGACCGAGACATTTTCCAACCGTTTCAGCGGTAATGGCGACGTTCATGAAATGGCTCAGGAAATGACCGAGCTGACCTATCAGATTCTGGCCGTGACGCTTTTTTCAGACCAGATTTCCGCCTCGACCGAAGACTTCGGGCACCGGGTGGAACGGCTGCTTGAAACCATGGGCAGGGTCGATCCGTTCGACCTGCTCAAGGCGCCGCAATGGTTGCCCCGGCTCAGCCGCATTCGCGGACACCGGGTGCTGGGCTATTTCCGCAAGATCGTATCCGATACGGTTCAGCAGCGAATAGACCTGATGGCAGGTGATCCGCAGGCCGTACCTGAGGATTTTCTGACGCTTTTGCTGCGCCAGCAAAAACCCGGCGGCCTGACCCGTGGCGAGGTGGAAGACAATATCATCACATTTATCGGCGCCGGCCATGAAACAACGGCCCGGGCGCTGGGCTGGACACTCTACTGCCTGGCCAATGCGCCGCAGGAGCGCGAACGGGTCGAGACGGAAATTGATGCCGTCCTCGCATCCGAACCCGATCCGGTCAAATGGCTTGATCTCATGCCCTATACGCGCGCTGCCTTTGAGGAGGCGATGCGTCTTTATCCGCCGGCGCCTTCCATCAGCAGGGCGGCCATCAAGGATGATCAGTGGGGGGATGCAAAAATTTCCGCCGGGACGACGGTGTTGGTCATGCCCTGGACATTGCATCGCCACAGGCTTTTGTGGCAGCAGCCCGATGCATTCATGCCGGCGCGTTTTCTTCCCGCAAATCGCGGCACGATCGGGCGGTTTCAGTATTTGCCCTTCGGGGGTGGTCCGCGTGTATGTATTGGCGCGACCTTTGCGCTGCAGGAGGCGGTGATTGCGCTGGGGGTTTTAATGCGCCGTTTTCGCTTTGATTGTACGCAAGACACAAACCCATGGCCGGTCCAGAAACTGACACTTCAACCTGATGGCGGACTGCCCATGCGTGTAACGGCGCGATGAGGCCTTGACCCCCAGGCCCACGTGACCCAGGCCCACTTGACCCCAGGTGAAGACGATGGATTTTGAAGGGATAGGAGAGTGAGTGTTTAGCGGGTCTTGTTCTCGACCGAACATGTATTGATGCCATAGGCGCTGTTGCAGTCGACATCGCTGCTCTGTCCGGCGCCTGGAGCCAGAAAGGCCGCGGCAAGAATGACTGCGCCAGCCAGGATGAACGATGAAAAAATGGTTCGGCCCATCACCTTCTGTTCCGTCATAGTTCCCTCAGTATGTTCTTGTTTTAACGCTGACGATCCTGCCAACAGTCACCTGTTGCATGATGACGCTACGGTCACCACGGCAATCTAACAGCCATTTCCTAATGATTTGTGAGGGCATTTAACAAGTGTCTCGCGCACTTTCAATGTTTCATTTGTTAAAATTACAAATACATGCCCAAACCGCGATAAATCATGTCCAGGGCAAGAACAGTCAGCACTATTTTCAGTAATCTGCGGAAAATCGTTTCAGGCAGGCGGTGCAAAATGTGTGAACCGCACAGTGTTCCGACAAACCCGCTCAAGATCATCGCACCTATCAGCGGCAACCAGGGCCAGAAAACAAAACCCACAATGGCAAATCCGGTGATTTTAAAGCCGTGCTGGGCGCTCATGATGGCCGCGAGCGTTCCAACCAGAACCTGTCGGTTCTTGAAACTGTTGGAAAGCAAGGCCGCATTGATCGGTCCGGTGGCGCCAAAAAACATGCCGAGGAACGTGGTGATGGCGCCGATCAGCGCAAAACTGCTCTTCCTGACCGCTGCAAGCCGTCTGAGCGGTATCCAGACAGACAGGATGACGAACAGGCCAAGACCCGATAGCAGGATGCTGTTTGGCAGGCGAACGGCAATCGCGGCGCCGACGGCTGCACCGATGATGGCGCCGATGGAAAAAGCGGCAAAGCGGACCCAGTCCACATGGTGGCGCAGCACGCCGGTTCGGCCGATATTGGAGCCGAACTGGACCGCACCGTGAACCGGTATCAGCGCGGCGGCCGGCACGACATAAGACATCAAGGCAATCATCACCATGCCGCCGCCGATTCCCGCCGAAGCGGTCAGCAGGGAGGTCAGGCAGCTTGCCGCAATCAGCAATATTGCCTGAAGCGGTGTGACGGCGCCCGGCAGAAGCTGTGCGACAAAGTCCAGAATGCCGCTCAGGCCGCCTGGTCTTTGGTAAATTGTCCTGCTGGACGAAAGCGAACCAGATAGGATGGCAAAATTGCTTCCAGTGTCGTTGCCTCAATGCCCATCCCTGCAAGGGTGCGACCTTCGCTCTGCGCGGCCTCGGACACAATATTGTCTTCTTGCAGAAGAATGACCTGGTCCTTCGTCAGCGCTGGATCCACGAGAGGTACCAGCGACAGGGCTCTGCCAAGAAATTTTGCCACAGACCAGGGAACCGGGATCAAGACCCGTTTGCGTGCAATGGTCTCCAGCATGAACTCCAGGCATTGTTTGAAGCTCAGAACCTCAACGCCGCCAAGTTCCCAGATCTTGCCGCTTTCGAGCCCGCCATCGGCGCTTTTGGCGATGGCTTCTGCAACATCTGCCACATAGACCGGCTGAAACCGCGTTTCCCCGCCACCGATCAGCGGAAGGAAAGGCGAAAAGCGCGCCATTTCCGCAAATTTGTTGAAGAATCCGTCTTCCGGGCCGAAAATGATGGAGGGGCGCATGATGGTTGCACCGGGCAATATGTGACGTACAGCATCTTCGCCAAGTCCTTTTGTGCGGGCATATTGCGATTCGCTCTTGCTGTCTGCTCCGATGGCCGACACATGCGTCAGTGCCACCTTGCGCGCTCTGCAAGCTTCAGCAACAGCGCGTGCGCCAAAATCCTGAACATTGTCAAAATTGTTGCGGCCCTTTTCAAACAACACACCAACCAGATTGATGACATGATCCGAACCTTGCACAGCGCGATCCACCGATGCGCGATTGCGCAGGTTTGCCTGAACTGCAACGATCTGGCCCACATTGCCCATTGGCTGCAAAAAACCTGTAAGATCAGGGCGGCGTACCGCCACCCGGATATTGTAACCGCGGCGTGCCAGTGCCCGAACAACATGGCGACCGACAAATCCGGATCCGCCAAACACTGTCACCAGCTTCGGTACGTTGTTCTTTGTCATGCTCGTCTCCACGATCAATAGTCTGTTGCACCGTTACATAGCCAAAGTGGCCATCAAGGTGAAGTACCAGATATGCGGCATTTCGCAACTATTGCGTCATTCACACCGTCGCGGTGAAATGTTTTGCCTGCAATTGCACCATGCAAAGTGGCTCATTGGGCTGCTCAGCCCTTTTTGTGCCCTGCCGGGATCATGCAGGGTTTCTGGGTTGCCACAGCCTTTTTGTCGCCCGCTGTCAGCAATCCAAGAAGATTGAGTGGCAATGTAACGATTTCTTCTGCGGCGCGTCCAACCACACCCTGTTTGAGGGTGATGGAGGGGCGCGACAAGGCGCCACCCACGTGAAATGGCGAGACGATATCAACCATCTGCTTGAGTTTCGGGGCCGGTTGAAAATCCATATCAATCGTATCGTTGCGCATATCCACAGTGCCCTTGCCGATAACCTTTACACTTTCGGTTTCAAAGGCCATGGCATTGGTTGCGCCTTTGCCGTCCTTGAATTGCAATGGCATGTCGGCGCAGACCAGCTTGACGCTGTTCTTGTCGGCCCTGGTTGCCAGCCATGTGACCAGATTGAGGCCTGTCAGATCGATCAGGTCGGTCTTGACCGAACCATCCCGCAGGGCAGCACTGATCTCACCGCTCAGGGTTTTCAAAAACGGTCCGACACTGCTTCCGCTGCCGGAAATATCAAAACGTGTGGTCAAATTTCCGGTGAGCAATTGCGCGACCTCCAGCGCAACAAGCAGGTTTCCGATTGGCAATTCGGTAATCTGACCGGATGATTTTACCTGCGGTGTCTTCGTCGTGAAGTCGATGGTTGTCTTTGCATGGATGGTACCGCCGAGAAACGAGACCCGAAAGGGCTCCAGCCTGGCGATCTTGTTTGCATAGGTCAATCGTCCGTCCAATTGGCTGACGCTCTCGCCAGACCCGCTGATTTTGCCAACCTGCAGGGTCAGATCAGCGCCGATCTCACGGGACAATTTTGCCTCCACATTCGCTGTCTTGTTCTCTCGCCCGATCTGCAGACGCGGCAGGCCAAAGAGTGCCCGCATATCACGCAGATACAGCAGGTCGGAACTGATGGTGCCGATGATGTGAGGTTTCTGGTCTCGCAACACACCTTCAAGCTTGCCTGAGAAGGTGGTCTTGCCTGCGGTGACACGACCATTGACCTTCGGTTCGCCGTTTCCGAGTGCGGCCTGGCCTGTAAATGTCAGTGGGCCGTTGAAATCCGATTTCTGGTCCAGTGCGCCAGAAAAGGCTGCGACCTGTGGAATGTCGAGATTGATATCGAGCCGCATGTCCGCCTGCGCACTGGCGTCCCCTGCCTTTTGCTCAAGGGTCATTGTGATCAGTTTACTGTCGGTGACAGAGGCTTTCAGCGCCTTGATTGCCAGGCTGCCGCTGGCGTCATCAATGGACATGGTGCCCCGCAAGCGCCCGAGTTCAGCGCCCGTTTTTGCATTGTACCCTTTGAAAAAACCGGCAGTCTCCATATCCAGCTTGCCCTGCAGCGAAATCCCGCTGAACTGCAGCAGGTTGGTGATATCGCCTGTGATATCCAGTGTTCGGGCACCTGGCGGTCCGTTCAGGACATGGATTCCCAGCACTTCAAGCCTGCCTTTGGGATCTCTTGCAATGCTGCGCACTGATATCGGGCCGATGTCCTTGAGTTCGGCGGCAACAAGATCGGTGTGGAGGACCAATTGTTCCAGCTTCAAGTCGCTGGCGCTGCCCTTGATGCGGCCGTTGAAATTCTTCAATCCCAGATCGAAAGTCGTGGTTTGCGCCAGTGTCCTGGCGATCTTTTCGGGCAATTGTCCATGAAAAGCCAGATCAATGCCCTTGAGCGCATTGAGATCTGCTACCTGGCCGGAAAAATTCAGCAACGCACCGTCTTCGCTGCTGGCGGCGGCATCGATCATCTGCGCCTGCAAGCTGTTGACCGGTCCGGAAATATGCGCCTTGAAATGCCCCTTTCCCTCGATCACCCGGGCCAATTGCAAGGTATCGAGAAGATCGCCAAGCGATTGCGCCTGAGAATCAATCTTCAGATCGATGGCCGCTATTTCAGCGGATGTATTGAGTGAACCCGACAGACCGATCATTGAGCCGGGAAATTCAAGGGAAAGAGCCAGCGCGCGCTGCGCAGTTCCCTTAGCCCCGCCTAAGGAGCCTTTCAGCGCCAGTGCGGCCGCATTATATGTACCCTTGCCGAGGATCTGGATGGCCGTTCCATCATCTGCACTGTGAAAGTCGAGATGATCGATTGTGATGCTTTCATTCCAACCGGATTGCGCATCATGGATGTCGATGGTCATATTGCGAAGAACAAAATCTTCGGAGACCGGATTGTTCAGGAAGCCTGACAGCAGCTTGCTGATTTGCTTGATTTGAAGAAGATCATCGTCAGGTATCTGTCTGTCGGCGGCAAATATGTCGAGGCGCGCGCCATCAAGTGCAAATGCCTTGACGGCAATCCGACCGGCAAATGCTGAAGTGGCAGCAAAGGTAATGCCGATCTTTTCAATTTTTTGAGCCTTGGCTGCAGGTCGCGCCGGATTCTTGACGATGATATCGGTCGCATTGATGCTGATATCGCGGCCTATATTGACAGCAACGTCTCCATTGACCGTCACCTGCTGATTGAGCAGATCAGTCAGATAGTCTTCGGCGCTTGCCCGGCGCCAATCGGCAAAGGGTGAACCAAATATCACCATTGCCACGCTGCCAGTCAAAAGCAAAACAATGACGAGCAATCCCACAGACAGTCGGCGCATGTCTTTCAATCCCTGTTTGAGCTGCCTTGATCTAACATATTGATCATTAACAGTCTCAGCCCGGGCCTGATGCCGGCGGGAATTTCCTCTTCGAAGCGTTGGCGGATTGCTGGCGAAGCATCGGCCAAAGACAATTCGGCAAAACCGTGTTTTCGATAGAAAGGCGCATTGAAGGCAAAGTCACGAAAGGTCGAAAGCAGGCAGGCCCGGACCGCATTCTGGCGGCCATGGCTGATGATGGCGCGCAAAAGGGCTGATCCGACACCAAGGCGACCATGATCGGGCGCAACAGAGAGTTCGCGGACAAAGAGATCGTCGCCGACCCGGTCAGCGGCGATAAATCCAACCGCCAGACCTTGCCGATTGCAGGCGACGATGACTGTGCACCCGGACAGCATGACAACAAATTGCGCCAGAGGCATGGAAGGTCTGTTGGCAATGGCGGCAATGTCCGCCACGGCGACCGCTGCGAATAGACCAGCGGCCTGCCGGTCTATTTCGTGTAGGCGGCTCTCTTCACCGTGAACCATGGACCGCAGTCGATAGAGCGCTTCATGACTAAATGGAAGCATTTGACCGAATCGATTTTGGTTGCTGATTAGACGACTTGCAAGCCTCGGTGCTTCCCACCATAAGCGCAAGTCAACGCGAGCAGCGGGCAAAATCGATCGGCCCTCTCTTGCTCCGGATTGAAATAACACCCTTTCTTCAATGGGTGGGGAAAGCCGGCCCATCGGCTACGTTGCGCCGCTTGCCCGATGCACCACATCGCGCTGCGCGACGCGTCTTGCCGAGTGAAACGGCTTTCCGCCATCAAATGTTTCCATTTGATCATGAAACGCTCTAGCCGCCGGGAAAAGGCTTCCCGGTTTCAGTCGTCATGACCTTCCACGACAAGCATTTCGGCGTCGGCCACAGTGATGCGGATCGCCCGTGCAGCCTGATAGGCGTCACTGTTGTAACATTGCATGGCCGCTTCCATGGAAGGAAACTCGATGACGACATTGCGGGCGCGCGCTTGCCCTTCCAGTACCTCGAAGGCACCGCCACGGGCAAGGAATTTTGCACCATATTGCTCAAAAGCAGGTTTTGCCGTCGAGACGTAATCCTTGTAGCGCTCCGGGTCTTTGACGTCCACGCGCGCTATCCAGTAAGCCTTTGCCATTGTATCCTCCTCATCGCCTGCCCAAGGGCTGCAGGTCTTTCTGTCGTTGATCACCCGGTTTTGGATGGTTCACAACAGGTCTTGCCATTTGGCAACATCCCATCGGTTCCGTTCAGCTGCCAAGTGCCAGATTCATTTCTGACAAAATCGCCGTTGCCGCTTCCAGCGGATCATCGGCAGCAACAATCGGTCGACCGACAACCAGATGGCTGGAACCGTCACGCAGGGCATCGCCGGGTGTTACAACCCGTTTCTGATCACCATGGTCAGCGCCTTTGGGGCGAATGCCCGGCGTAACGACAGCCATATCCGGCCCGACGATCTTGCGCACCAGAGCCGATTCTGCCGCCGAGCAGACAATGCCGCCCATGCCAGCCTGCGCCGCCTGTTTCGCGCGGCGTGCCACCAATGCTTGTGGATCATCGCCATAACCGGCGTCGATCATGTCCTGCTGGTCCATCGAGGTTAGCACGGTCACGCCCAGAAGACACAGGTCCGAGCCGCGTGCGGCTTCCACGGCGGCCTTCATGGCTTTCGGATAGGCATGGATGGTCAGCATGGACACATTCAATTTGACGATGTTCTCGACAGCCTTTGAGACCGTATTGTCGATATCAAGCAGTTTCACGTCGAGAAAGACACGCTTGCCGTCGGCAATCAGCTCCCGGGCAAATTCAAGGCCACCGGCAAAAACCAGTTGGTAACCGATTTTGTAAAAACCGACGGCGTCACCCAGTTGTGAGACCAGCGCTGCTGCCTTGTCTGTGGTCGCGACATCAAGCCCGACGATCAGGCGGTCTTTTGCATCCTTCATAGTTCTGCCTCTGATGGTTTGATCACACAGTTGGAGGATCTGTGTTTCAAGGATTTGGTTTAAGCGATGGCTTTCCGGCGTGCAATGGTCAATTGCGCGAACCGTGCCGTTTGCAATGGTCTATCAGGGATTTGCAGGTCCTGTTGAGGATGCCCGCCATTCGCTCATCGGTCAGCCTGCCATCTTCATCAAAAGCAGCGGCGGCGTCACTGACCGAACATTGCTCGGTAATGATCTGGGTGCCGACGGCCATCATGACCGAGCGCAGATGGTTGAGGCTGCGAATACCGCCCAGCCTGCCATTGGAGGCCGAACCGAGAGCAATATAGCGGCCATTCCAGGCTTTGAATGGTTTTTCTCCGTCACGCGCAATCAGACTGACCCAGTCAATGGCGTTCTTGAGCAGTGGCGCAATGGAAGCATTATATTCCGGGCTGGCGATGAACAGGCCATCGTGAGCAGCAATCATGCGCCCAAGCTTCATGGCGTTTTCGGGGATACCCTGTTGTTTCTTCAGATCTTCATTGACCAGTGGCAGCGGATAATCAAGCAGCGATATGCGCGTGACATCGCCGCCGAATTGGGCCAGTGCCAGTTGAGCAGCGTCGGCAAGTTTACCGTTGATGGATCCTGATCGGGTCGAACCGGCAACCACGAGTATGGAGGGTGTCATTGTCAAACTCCTGTGTTTGCAGCGTTTAGAGCAGGTCTGGCTTTCATTGAACCACTGTGTTCGTGATCCAGTGCGTGGATCCGCCAGGAAGGCGGTAAAGAGCGATGCTTTCGTATCGGTCGAGACGTCTAACGTAGCGGGCGGCCACTACCCTTCGGGCCAGCTGTTTTTTCGCCACTATCCACGTCGTTTCGCTTGCCCGTACCTTAAAGTACGCGCTTCGCAGAGCAACTTGATCCTGACAAAAAAACAACTGGCAGAGTGAATCAATGAAAGCAAGACCTGCTCCAGGTTCAGGTCCGACGATACATCCACATCTGCGCCGGCGGAATGTTGCGGATCTCCCAGCCAAAACGCGTCACTGAATAGTGACCAAGGCCCGCGGGCACGGGCGATGCCAGACCATAGGAAAACTGCAGCATGGGTCGCCCCCGGGGTATCCGATTCAACACATCCTCAAGCAATGCAATTCTCTTCTCAAGCGGAAAATTCAAAAGCGGAATGCCGGAAATCACACAGTCGAAATGCTGGGATTTCAATGCGCCAAGTGTTTCATTGAGCTGGAATGCATCGCCCTCGATGAGCTGGATGTCAGGCAGTTCGTAGGCCAGATGCTTGCAGAACTCGGGGGAATATTCCACCGCGACGATATTTTTCGGCTCAAAGCCTCGCCTCAGCAGGGCCTTTGTCACAACACCTGTGCCGGGGCCAAGTTCGAGTATCGGCAGATTGGAAGCCGGATTGGCAACGCTTGCCATGCGCCTTGCCATATAGATCGAGGTCGGCACGATCGCGCCCACGGTTTTCGGTTGCGAGACGAGGCCCTTGAAAAAACGAAGATTCCGATTGAGGTGCCTGGCGACATGTTGTGGCAGGTGATGCCGCATTCATGCAATTCCTCTATGAGAGCGATAATATCCTGCAACCGTGGCCCGACCGTTACCAGCCAGTCCGCACGAAAATATAAGCGAGCATTTCCCCTTTTGGCGCATCCTTCAACCTTCGCCAATTCCATTGTCACCTGCGGGAAGCAACAAAAGGAAGCGTGAGGTAGAACTGAAGTTCGCGCGCACCGGACTGAACCAGGCGGCAAACTTCAGATTCAGGACATCAGTCGCTCAATGTATCGAAAAAGTGCCTCATTCTGGAAAAGAAACCGGAAGATTCTGGATTGTTCTCCTTGGATGACAAGGATTCAAACTCTTCCAGCAGTTCTCTTTGTTTTTTGGTCAGATGTTGTGGTGTCTCTATCGAAATCTGGATGTACAGATCGCCGGTTTGTGGAGACCGAAGGACAGGCATGCCCTTTGACTTCAGCCGGAACTGTTTTCCGGCCTGCGTGCCTTCGGGAACCTTGACCCGTGTCTTTGCGCCATCCAGCGTTACCACATCAAACTGGCCGCCAAGTGCAGCGGTCGTCATGGATATGGGAACATTGCAATAAAGGTCGGCGCCATCGCGTTGAAAAAATTCGTGCGGCCTGACGGACAGGAAAATGTAGAGATCGCCCGATGGGCTGCCCCGCATGCCGGCTTCGCCTTCGCCGGCCAACCGTATGCGGGTTCCGTCTTCAATGCCTGCCGGAATATTGACCGACAGCGACCGCTCTTCGGTGACGCGGCCCTGACCGGAACATTTTGTACAGGGGTCGGAGATTGTCTCGCCGCGGCCATGACAGGTCGGGCAGGTCCGTTCGACCGAGAAAAATCCCTGCGATGCCCTGACGCGTCCGGCCCCATGGCACATGCTGCAGGTGTCCGCATTGGTACCGGGCTTTGCGCCGGAACCCGAACATTGATCACATTGTACGGAAGATGGCACGCGAACCTGCGCGGTTTTGCCGGCATAGGCCTCTTCCAGCGTTACTTCCATATTGTAACGCAGATCAGCGCCGCGTTCACGCGCAGTGGAGGAACGGCGCGAACGGCCACCCCCCATCATGTCACCGAAAATATCTTCGAAAATATCCGAGAATCCGCCAGCACCGGCACCGCCGCCACCGCCAAATCCACCTGGGCCACCCTGTTCAAAGGCCGCATGGCCATATTGATCATAGGCCGCACGTTTTTGCGGATCCTTGAGCATTTCATATGCTTCATTGATTTCTTTGAATTTGCGTTCGGAATCTGCATCATCCGGGTTCTTGTCCGGATGGCATTGCATTGCCAGCTTGCGAAAGGCGCTTTTCAGATCCTTCGCACTGGCGCTCTTGGTAACACCGAGAGTTTGGTAATAGTCAGCCTTGGCCATAAATGTGCTCCGCAGAACGAATTTCGCCCGACTTGATCCGGTCGCTTCGTAGGGGTTCCATGGGAACCATAGTAAAATGACTGGATATATTTCCCGAAAGTGTCAAACACTGATTTCCGGAAAACCCTTTGGGGCGATTGGCCGGTGTGGCATTGCATGACAAAACCACACCGGCAGTCCGGCTTAAGCCGATTTTTTCTCTTCGTCGTCGTCGTCGTTGACTTCTTCAAAATCAGCGTCGACAACATCGTCATTCTCAGAGGCTGAGTCAGCCGCCGCATCCGACTGGGCAGCTTCTGCCTGCTGGGCCTCATACATGGCCTGACCAAGCTTCATGGCAGCCTCGGACAATGTCTGTGTCTTGGCCTTGATGTCTTCCGCATCAGGCGTTTCAGCCTCGACAGCGGCTTTCAGGGCCGTAAGACCATCCTCGATCGCTTTGCGCTCTTCTTCGCCAACCTTGTCACCGTAATCGGCCAATGACTTTTCAGTCGAGTGAATCAGACTTTCTGCATGATTCTTGGCTTCAACGGCATCACGGCGGGCCTTGTCAGACTCGGCGTTGCTCTCGGCGTCCTTGATCATCTGCTCGATATCGTCATCGGACAGGCCGCCGGAGGCCTGAATGCGAATCTGATGCTCCTTGCCTGTGCCCTTGTCTTTTGCAGACACATTGACAATGCCGTTGGCATCAATATCGAAAGTGACTTCAATCTGCGGAACACCGCGTGGTGCCGGCGGAATGCCAACCAGATCAAATTGACCAAGCATCTTGTTGTCAGAGGCCATTTCACGTTCGCCCTGGGCGACGCGAATAGTCACGGCACTCTGGCTGTCATCGGCCGTCGAGAATGTCTGCGACTTCTTGGTCGGGATTGTCGTGTTGCGATCGATCAGGCGGGTAAAGACACCCCCCAATGTTTCAATACCCAGAGACAACGGCGTCACATCAAGCAGCAGCACGTCTTTCACATCGCCCTGCAGAACGCCGGCCTGAATCGCGGCGCCCATGGCAACCACTTCGTCCGGGTTCACACCCTTGTGCGGCTCCCGGCCAAAGAATTGTTTGACGACTTCCTGAACCTTCGGCATGCGGGTCATGCCGCCAACCAGAACAACCTCGTCAATATCACCGGCGCTGATTCCGGCATCCTTGATGGCCGCTTTGCAGGGCGCAACAGTCCGCTGTACCAGATCATCCACAAGGCTCTCGAATTTCGAGCGCGTCAGTTTCATGGTCAAGTGCTTGGGACCGCTCTTGTCGGCGGTGATGAACGGCAGGTTGATTTCAGTTTGGGCCGAAGAGGACAATTCGATCTTGGCCTTTTCAGCAGCTTCCTTCAGCCGCTGCAGCGCAAGTTTGTCGCCCTTGAGGTCGATGCCCTGATCCTTCTTGAATTCCTTCGCAAGATATTCAACCAGACGCATGTCAAAGTCTTCACCGCCAAGGAACGTATCGCCATTGGTCGATTTCACTTCAAAGACGCCATCGCCAATTTCCAGAACGGAAATATCGAAGGTACCACCGCCCAGATCGTAGACGGCAATCGTCTTGCCTTCTTTTTTGTCAAGACCATAGGCCAGTGCAGCAGCGGTCGGCTCGTTGATGATACGCAGAACTTCAAGACCGGCGATCTTGCCGGCGTCCTTGGTTGCCTGACGCTGTGCATCATTGAAATAGGCAGGAACGGTGATCACGGCCTTTTCAACGGTTTCACCAAGATAGGCTTCTGCCGTTTCCTTCATCTTCTGAAGGATCATTGCTGAAATCTGAGAAGGTGAATAGCTTGTGCCACCGCCTTCGACCCATGCATCGCCATTATCACCCTTGGTGATCTTGTAAGGCACCAGGTGTTTGTCTTTTTCGACCAGCTTGTCGTCATAACGACGTCCGATAAGACGCTTGACTGCAAACAGCGTGTTTTCAGGATTGGTGACAGCCTGGCGTTTTGCCGGTTGTCCGGTCAGGCGTTCACCATCGTCGCTGAACGCAACCATTGAAGGCGTTGTACGTGCGCCTTCGGCATTCTCGATGACCTTCGCGTCTCCACCGTCCATGACGGCGACACAGGAGTTGGTCGTTCCCAAATCGATACCAATTACTTTTGCCATTTTCTACATTCTCCTTGAAGCGAACTGTCCGGACCCGAAACGGCATTCCATGTGACAGTCCCTAGCGGCATGATCCCCCGATACCCCGAAAGGCATCGTGTTGAGCCGTATATAAGAAAGCCGTTATGGGACTGCAAGGCAGGATACGGATTCGACTTTCGCTCTTTGCGTGTCCGCCGATAGCATTACAGACAGCCTGTTGAAAAGCCCTGAATCCACGGAGCAGGAAATTTCTGCGAATTCAGCCCCTATAAGAAGAAAAAACCGCCTATCGTCAATCGAATTCATGATGCAGATCAATGTGATACGGTTGCAATAAAAGTGCTTTGCTACCAGTGTTGCCGTTCAAAGGCGGCTGACCAGGGGCAGAATCCTGTTTTCCGCAATCGCCCTCAACCGACAGCAATTACAATGGAAAAAATTCAACATCCTAACGCATTGCGCCTTCAGAATCGAACACCGAGCCGACCACCGACGGACTCAAGTCCCGGATTCTTGGTGGCAAGATAGGCATTGGAAAAATGATTGTAGAAAGCCTGTACGGTCACTTTTTCGGTTACGTCATAACCGATGCTTGCCTGCAGGAGAAACAGAAAGGACGAACCCAGGTTCTTTGTCGCGCCGGATGAACTATTGGTGGTCACCTGCGAACTGTTCCAGGAACCGCCGCCGGAAAATCCGAGGTAAAGGCGCTCTGTCACGTGGGCTTCCCAATTCAATCCCCCGTAGATGACATGAATCGGGTCATCGGAAATGGCAATCTCCGTGCCCAGCAGTGGACGCGGCGAACCAATGACTGCCAGGAAGTCAGGAGAAGGTGCCAGCACCTCAGCGTTGATGATTGCGCCGGAGAAGTGATTGGGTGAGGCCGGACCGGTATCGAAAGCGGCGCCGCCAAAGCGTACTTCCCAGACATCGGAATATTTTCCGACCTTGATCTCACCCAATATCGTATCGTCCGCTGCCAGTGTGGGGCCAGCGAGACCAACAACCAACAAAGCGGCCAGTGCGAATCTGCTCAAAAGCGGCATTGTCTCAATATCTCCATGGGTTCTCATTTAGCGACAACAGACCCCGCGATGGATGAAATTTCAAGCGCTTTGCAACCACGGAGGAGAGAAAGTAAAGATTTGTTGCAATTACGCACCATAATTCAAGGCATGGTTAATAAAGTGTAAACATTGCCGGATATGCCTGTCAGCGGTCGCGAGAAGTGCCTCTGCCAGACTTGTGCAGGCCAGACTTGTGCAGGCCAGACTTGTGCACGAACTTCCGGGCACGGACCGACAGGGCGCCAACCGGCTGGCATTTGGTTGCGATGCCGGAAATTTCCTCCCGAACGGTCTAACTGCGATCACTTACCGTTTTTGCGCTTCGAATAGCGCCGGCAAGGCCTTCGGAGCGCTTGGTCGCAAATTCTTCTGTAACATGCGACAACTGGTGAATCTCGAAATGGGCTTCCAGCGCCGATCGCATGCCCTGCACGTCAAAAGTGCGGTTCAACGAGCGCTTGAGCAGCCGCAAAGCAAAAGGTGGCGCAGCGGCCACCTTGGCAGCTTCCGCCAATGTCGCCGCCTCAAGATCACTGCGCGCAACGACAAGATTTACCATGCCGATCGCCAAAGCATCAGCTGCCTTGAGCCGGCCACCTGTAAACAGCATGTGCTTGGCTTGGCGCAGCCCCATAACCCAAGGATGAATCAACACTTCGATAGAGGCGGTAGCCAGCGTGTGGCAGACCGGATCGGAGAAAAATGCATCTTCAGAGGCGACCACCAGATCGCACATGTTCGCCATCATGAAACCGCCGGCCACGCAAGCGCCCTGAACCTGGGCGATTGTCGGCTTGGGACTGTCCCAGATCCGGATGCAATAATCGAAATAGCGCAACGACTCATACGCCCAGCGCTCCTCAACCGTAAAGTTGGCACGCTTTGCCTGCGCCTCCTTGAGATCGTGGCCAGCGGAGAAATGATCACCCGTTCCAGCGATGATGATCACTCGGATGTCATCGTCAGCCTCCGCGCGCCTGAATGCGGCATCCATTTCGTCAAGCAGAAGCTGGCTCTCAGCATTCCTCGCCTTCGGGCGATTGTGTGAAATCCGTGCAATAGTGTCGAGCTTTTCGTAGGTTATGCATTCAAACTCGGAGTTGATTTCGTTACTCAAAAGCCCATCCTTCCGTTAATTCTATTTTGTTCTCCGCCCCAGGGCCGGGCATAAGCCGGCCCTAAAGGTCAATGCGTGACAAGTTGGTTATTGAGTAGCTGCGGCCAGCTTCTTGACCAGCAGGTCGGATTCTACGAAGTCGTGTTCAGCAAAAGTTGGACGCACCTTGATCTGCGCATACCATTCTGCAAGGCGGGGATGGCCGTCACGCCAGTCGATCTGCGGCCAGCGAAAATCGAGATAGGCCAGCGCATTGGACGTTGCGATGCTTCCAATCGTCATTGAGGCTTCCAGCATATCGATCTCGCGCTCCAGGCAAGCGAGACCCTCGTCAACCTTCCCGAGCTGCTTCTTCATCCGCTCCGCCATGTGTTTGTCAGCCGGCCGTGTCAGCTCCTGACGCGCAAAAATGGCGGCATCAACCATACCGTCGCCCAGTGCTTCGTAACGGAGTGCCTGCCACAGTTCGGACGACTCCTCAGGATAAAATGAATTGCTCTGGTCAGCCAGCGTATCGACATAGCGACAGATTACCCGCGAATCGAAGATCGCAAAACCTGGCTTGATCACCAGAGCCGGCATCTTGGCAAGTGGGTTTTCCCGCGTAATACCCTCCAGCCCTTCTGGCGTGAACGGCGACACGAAATCGAAAATATCATCCAGCCCGTGCTCGGCGGCGATAATCAGCACCTTGCGCGAATAGGGGCAGTTTGAGTCGTGATACATTTTCAGTTTCATTGGATTGCCTCGCGAATTCTGGAATAGCACCTTGCGCCCCCTGCATAACTTGCAGACGCGCATTTCGAATGAAGCCAATCATTATTTGAATTGCCATATCTTGTCCAGTATTCTTTCAAACGTTTGTTTGTTTATTGAGTGGAAGATGGGCCGGAACGATGGTCGAAGCTGTTCTGCCTGGCGGATAAACCGACGTTTGACTGGGTTCATGTGCAAGTGGCACATCTTGCCGTGTTGCGGTCAGTCTGGTGGGAGGCGGGAACGCTCTTTTTGCTGCTCATGCGTCTGCGCAAATTTGTCAGGGAGAGAGGTTGGTTTCCCAAGGAAAACAGCTTAAACTATCGTAAGTACGCATATTTTTTATAGGCGGTCTGCGGTGCCGCAACGACTTCAGACCTGCAACTGCATGTTTTCGGGATTTTGGGTTATGACAAGCAAAAGTGACGGCAGCAAAGAGCCGAAGAAGGCCCCCAGCAAGAAGGCAACGTCAAGCAAGAGTGGCACCCCATCCACCAAGGAGCGCATCCTCGATACTGCCGAACGCTTGTTTGTCCGCTACGGGTTCAAGGGCGTTTCAATGCGGCTATTGACGCGGGAGAGCAAGGTCAATCTGGCTGCGGTGCACTATCATTTCGGTGGTATGGAAAGCGTCTTGCGTGCGCTGTTTGAAAAGCACATCGTTCCGCTCAACCAGGAACGCCACGAACTTCTTGACAGGTGCTTGGTCGAGGATGCGGATCAATTCAACACCGTTAGAAACCTGATCGAAGCCTATATCATGCCTTCGCTGCGCTATCCGGCGAGTTCCAAACCGCCAAAGAGTCTTTTCGCGCGGTTGCAAGCCCAGCTGTCGGTCGACCCGTCGCCCGAAGTGCGACGCGTTATCGACCGCGGATACGATGAGATCGGCACCCGCTTCGGGCGGATGCTGAAGGTTCACTGCCCCCATCTGTCGGACAGTGAATTCTTCTGGCGCCTAAACTGCCTGTACGGAACGATGTTTTACACACAGGCAGACACCGGACGCACACACAAGATCGCCGAGTTGATGGGGTTTGAGTTCGAACCACACAATCGCCCGCGCGACATCAAGCTCATAGCCGGGTTCCTGGCAGCAGGTTTTCTGGCGCCGCCCGTCTTGAGCGATGATCAGAAGAGCGCGGCCAAACCAAAAGCCGGATCCGATCATTGACCTGAGCCACACGCCTTTGGCAAATCGAATGGCAGGTAGTCCTCCCCTTTGGCAGTCTCGACAAGCGCTTCTTCCCAATCGATGTAACCCTGCATGGCCGCAGAAAGGTCCGACGACCCCTCATAGATCGAGCGGCGCACATCGCGCGGACTGTGCAACATTGAGGTGGGGCCCGTCTCAAGGGCGAAGCCTGTTGCACGCCACCCCTGATTGCCGCCTTCAAGCACCCGGATCCGACCCGCATGAATTTCGCTGATATCGGCGCTTGCCAGGGCCGCGCGTGCGCCGTCCTCGCTGGTCAGGATAAGGTCTGACTGCGAGCCAAGTCTGGTCATGGTTTCAGCACGTATTTGCGCGCGTATGGCAAAGTGAGCGCCAGGCACATGCCCTTTCTCATAGGCCAGGCTGGACGAAAGATCGATGATCACTGCGTCGCCAAGGCCCAGCATCGTTTTTGCGGCAGCAGGCGTCACCAGATCAACGCGGTCAATTGGCAATGCAGGTGCCGGCTCATCGTCGACCGACGTCACCAGCATCGTTGGGGTGCAGTCCGCCAGGGAAAACCAGGTGATGTCGGGCCAACCCATGCGGCGCAACCAATAGGCAGCGAAAGCGGCACGGTCGCCGGCGTCGTCAAAAAGAACAAGCCGCGCATTGCGCGTCGCCAGGAACTGATCGGTTTCCTGGACCAATTGCCCGGCGGGAACATGGCGCGCACGCGGATGATGTCCCCGATCAAACTCTGCCCGCGAACGCACATCGAGAAAGTAAGTCGTTCGCGTTGGCGTCTGAGCGATAGTATCAGCAAGTCCTGTGGAGTCGATTTCACGCGCTCCGCTTGCCGCCACAAAATTACTACCAGACTGCCCATTCACGGGCGCCGTTTGCGCTATCGCTATGCGCCGCAAGCTGCCGACCCCTGCAACGGTATCGCGCCCGCTTAGCCGCCAGCCGATCGTCCCGTTTTCAAGAAGCAGGACCGGATTGGGTACGCCCGCCGCGATCAGGGTTTGCGCTGCAATGATTCCACGCGTGCGCCCGCCGCAATGAACAACGATCGGCGTGTTGGCATCCGGCGCGATTGTTTGCAACGATCGCAACAATTCGCCCGCTGGTATATTGATCGAACAGGGAAGACTGGCGCGCTGGAATTCCTCTGGCGGCCGGACATCGATGACAATATTCTCGGCATTCTGTGTCAGGTCTTCTGCAAGCTGATCGGCCGTCAGCGTTGGCGGGGCGTCGTCATGCTCCACCACTTCGCCAAACAGCTTGCTGAATGCGTGGACGCCGGCAAACAGCGCGAATCCCGCTGCAGCCCAGACTGAAGCACCGCCGGCAAGCACTGAAACATTGTCGTACCCCAATCCGGAAAGACGTGCAGCGGCTCGTACGGCCAGATTGTTCCCTGTCCCGGCTCCGTCATCCATAACCACGATCGGTGCAGACTTGCGGGGAACCAAATCTTCGATCATCAGCTCCAGGGAACTGAACGGGCAGGAGGAGGCCAGCAGCGCATGGCCGCGGCTGTAACTCCACTGCTCCCGCACGTCGAGAAGGGAAATCTCACAGCCATCGCGATAGCGCGTGGTGACGTCGCGCGCTTTAACCGTCCGCAAGGCCGGTTGCCAAATTGAACTGCCGGATGTTCGGGCGATGGGCAAAATATTTCCATTCATCGGAATCTTCGACATAGAACATCCGTTCGGTGGCCTGTTCCAGCGGCAATCCATAGAGGTGGAAGCTGAAGAAGCGGTCAGGAGTTTCGACAATGCGAATAGAGTGCAAGTCGTTCGGCATCATCGTGATCGCAGTTCCGTTCTCCACAACGAAATTGTTGCTGGCAACCGGGCGCCCCGCGTCGTCTCGTGTATAGAACTGGTTGAACTCGGCGCCGCGCAATCCGGCAATGACAGCCCAGGTGGTATGATAATGCACAGGAGTGGTCAGTCCGGCCGGGGCAATGCTGACATACAGCGTGGATCCGTCGCCATCGCTGCGATACAGTTCAAACATGTTGGAGTTGCGCTTCGGATCCCGGGGCGGGTGGAAATGCTCCGCCGTGAACAGATCAGGCCGCTGCGTAAGTTCCAGCAGCGCAAGTCTGATAAGGTCGAGACCTTCGCGTTCTACTGCACCGCTCGCAACAATGCCAATGATGCGATCCATGACAGTCGTCACAAGTTCATGACGTTCGCTTACGACAGAGGGCATTTTGAAACTCCTGTTCAGTGGCCTAAATCATCGATGAAATGGTCGACGATCGTCGCCGCGTTTGCATCGGGCATCAGTCCGTTGTCGAGCGCCCAGCGGTTGTCGATTGCCTCCGGACGACCGTTGAAAATACCCGCGATTGCCGAGTCCATGCGCCAACTCAACGTGCCGACCTTGCTCTCGTGTGGCGCGCGTGTCGACACGGCATCGGCCAGGTCAGCGACGCTGAGATTGAGTGACGGCATATTGAACGTTCTCCCCTCCGTGAACCTGTCGGCCGCCATATCATTCACCTGCACCGAAACCTGAGCGGCATTGTGCGCCGATGTAACGGGCATGCGAAGGTCCGAAGCAAAAGGAATGGTGAAATCCGCGCCCAGCATCGGTTCGCGGATAATGCCCGACATGATGCCGGAAACCGCTGTGCTGTTGCGTCCGGGTCGGACCAGAACCATGGGAAAACGCAAACCGCGTCCGTCGACCGCGTCTGCGCGCGAATAGTCATCGACCAGCAATTCACCGATCGCCTTGTGGCTGCCATAGGAACTGACCGGCGCATGCCGGGTAAGATTGTCGACCTGTGTGTGTCCATCACCATAGACACCTATCGAACTGGCAAAGAAAAATTTGGGTCTCGTGCCGATTTCCCTGCAGCGCTCAAGCAGGTCGATCGTGGCCCGCACGTTGAAGTTCATTGCAGCGGCGAAATCCTTTGATGCATCCGCCTTCAGCATGGCGGCAAAGTGAAAAATACTCACACAATCGGGCGTAATGGCGGCGGCCAGAATGGCCGGGTCAGTAATGTCGCCAGTGACCTGTTTGACACGCGGGTCAGCGCTCCATGCCTGGGTGATCGGGTGCAGGTCGACTGCAACCAGTTCCTGAAGGGGTAGCACGCATCCTGCGGAATCGGTGAGCGTGCCCTTTTCCAGCAGCGCCCGCGCGACATGTGACCCGAGAAATCCACCAGCACCTGTTAGAACGACTTTCACAACCACACCTCCACGGTTCGTAATGTGCGCTCGGCACGGCTCCTCTACCTGCATGAATCAGGTTGATATCAACGGTAGCAACTTTTACAAATTCAATCAATCGTTTGTTTTATACTGAATATATTTGAGTCTGCGTATTGCGTGAAGCTATTACAGAATATAATGGATATAGCGATCCGAAGTTGAGGCATATGGGTAAATATATTATACGTATGTTTGATTATGGCGAAATTTGATTGAATCGCGGAGAAAGAAATTGAACGGCATCAGAAAACCATCAATTGACTCGCTTGTCACAACCGACTGGCTCCGCGATCACCTCGACGATCCCGATATGCGCATATTTGATTGCAGCACCTACCTTGCCCGAGATCCGAATACGACATTTCGTGAATATACGGGCGAAAGCGATTGGTGGAACGAACATATTCCCGGTGCCGGGTTTCTGAATATTCCCGACGCCCTTTCCGACAAGTCCAGTGGTCTGCGGCTAACCATGTTGCCGCCGGAGGAATTCGCCAGACGCATGGCCGCCTATGGCGTAGGTGACGACACGCGCGTCGTGCTCTACGCCGCCGGACAGGTGATGTGGGCAACGCGGGTCTGGTGGATGCTGCGCGCCATCGGATTTGACAACGCTGCAGTTCTGGACGGTGGTTTCAGCAAATGGAAGCGCGAAGGCAAGCCTATTTCAAACACACCATGCCTGTACACACCCGCTATCCTCACTGCACACCCGCGACCGGACGCTTTTGCTGACAAAGGTGAGGTTCTGGCTGCAATCGGTGGAACCGGAAAGATTATTGTTGACGCACTGCCGCCTGATCAGCATCGCGGTGAGACCGAGATAAATCACGGACGGTTGGGACGGATAAGTTCGAGCGTCAATGTCAATGCCTTCGACCTGATCAATCCCGCTGACGGCACCTTTCGCTCACCCGAAGAAATGCGTGACCTGTTTGCATCGGCAGGGGTCAAGGACAAGGACAGGGTGATTTGCTATTGCGGTGGTGGCATCTCTGCCACCGGCGATTCCTTTGCCTTGCTGATAACCGGCCATGCTGATGTGGCGGTTTATGATGGCTCGCTAAACGAATGGGCGAGGGACGCGAGCCTGCCCATGGAAACCGGCTGACAGTGGACGCCGACCGGCATCGCCAGCCTGCTACTCCATGAAGGTGCCACCATTGATGTTCAACGTATGACCGGTGATGAAACTGGCCGCATCGCTCGACAGGAATCGGATGGCGGCAGCGATTTCGGTCGGTCGGCCAAGGCGGCCCAGCGGAACCATTTTTGCGATTGCGCCCCATTTTTCGCGCGGTATCATCGGGCCCTCGATCGGGCCAGGCGCAACGCAGTTGACCCTGACGCCCCTGGGAGCAAGTTCCATCGCAAATGCTTTGGTCAAGGCAATCACACCGGCCTTCGATGACACATAATGTGGCTTGGTCGCTTGCGGATTGACGCCATGCGCGGAGGCCCCTACCTGACCCGCACGCGAAGAAAGCAGCACCGCGCTCGAATCTGCCGTTGCCGCGAGTAATTCCATTGCGGCCTGCATGAGAATGAAGCTGCCGGTCAGGTTGATGCGGATGATATCTTCCCAGTCGGACAGTTTGACCTTCCCCGCCGGAACTGTTTCGCGCGTAATTCCAGCCGCATGGACCAGGGCGTAAAGCCCGCCTGCTTGCTTGGCAGTCTCGATCCAGCGCTGACAATCGTCGGCTTTCGAGACGTCGCCGCTCACGGAGATGGCGCCATTTCCAATCTGCGCGGCCAACGCGCTGGTATCAGCGATATCGGCGAGAATTACACGATGGTCGCGGCCCAGATCCTCCGCAGTCGCTTTGCCGATATTGCTGGCTGCGCCAGTCACCAGTGCAATTTTTAACCCGGACATTCGATTCTCCAACTATTCAATCAGGTTTGCGGAAGTGTGTTCTCCGCGCATGGGGTATTAATCGTAGCTTGCACCCAGGCCTTCAGCCGGATCCATCGTGGTTCCATAGGGCAGTATCGGGTAGCGGATCCCCACCTTGGAGAGTTCGCCGAGTCCGACCACACCCTCGATAAAGTCCTCAGGTGTCAGCGCAAACAGCAGTTCGTCATCGGCAACGCCGCCGAAACGACGCTCGGCGAAACACGGAATCGACAGCGACGAGTTCCCGGTGGAAAGCGCGCGCCCCCAGGAGTCAGCACAAGCGCTCTCGCCGGTAATGCTCATTTCGATGCGACGGTAATCATTGCGCTGCAGGCCATTGATAAACAGGATCATCTGCGCCGGATTTGCATAAAGCAGGATGATGTCGGGCGGATCCAGGCGCCCCTTTGCCAGGGGCGAAGCCGCCAATCCTTCGTAGCGATCCTTTTCAACGCGCGGCATCTGGTCCTGATGCTGGCGCGACGCTTCGCCATTGCCAAACCACAGGCCGTTCATACGTCGCCCCGAAAGGTGGTCTTCGCTGGCTGCTGCCAGGCCAATGACATCCGAACAGGTTGAGTTTCGGATCACCGAGTCGCCGACGATCCCGAGCGTATAACCCACCAGACGACATTGACTGACAAGCTGGCAGGTGGTCAAACGCCGCTCGCCGATCTTGAGGCGAACGCCGGGCACTTTCATCAAATTGTCCCGGCTCTCGAACAGCTTGAGCCCGATTGGCTCGGTGCGCAGGCGTAACAGACCGACCAGGTCTGCCGAATGTGCTTTCAGGATTTCGCCGTTGATTTCTGATGCAAGCTCGCTCATTTGAACATTTCCGTCAGTTTGAATTTCTGGGGTTTGTCGGATGACGAGCGTGGCAGCGCATCCACGAAGTGAACCCGCTTGGGCACCTTGAAACCCGCCAACTGCGTTCGGCAGAAATCGCGCACCGCGGTTTCACTCAAATTCGCTTCCGCCACTGTTTCAATCGCAACACACAGCATCTCGCCGAGATGGTCGTCTGGCACGCCGAACGCGGCTGCATCGAGTACGCCGGGGCACCGGATGACAGCCTGCTCGACTTCTTGGGCCGCGACATTCTCGCCGCCGGTCTTTACCATGTCCTTGGATCGGCCGATGAAATAGGCAAACCCGTCCTCATCGAACCGGAACAGGTCACCGGATTTCAGCCATCCGCCATCAATGATAGCCTCCGCTGTGGCTTCCTCGTTGTTCCAGTATCCCTTGAACACCACCGGGCCCCTGACCTGCAGTTCACCGCTGTTGCCGATCGGTTCCAGCACCGTTCCCGCCTCGTCAACCAGACGGTATTGGACGTGACGCCAGCCATATCCCAGGGTTCCCGGGTGGCCTTCCAGTTCTGCCGTGCGTTGCGACTTGATTGTCGTCACACAGCTTTCAGTCATGCCGTAACCCCAGCCGAATTCGGCATTTGGGAACCGGTCGCGTATGGACGTCTGGCGCGCCTCGCTCAACGGTCCGGCCGCTGTCGAAATAAAGGTCGTCTCGGGATAGGTTTGCGCAAGAAAGCCCTCATCCTCGGTCATCTTTACCCACATCGCCGAGACCAGAAACAGGTGACTGGGCAAGAAAGTCTTGAGTGCGCCGGTTACCGCCTCACTCGAAAACCGGTCGATGATGAACAGCGTTCCGCCGGCATGCAGCAAAGGCCCATGCAATACGCCAAAACCAGAAATATGGAACAGCGGCGTCGCAACGATGGCCGAATGGGTATGATGCAGTTCACTTTCCATGATGTAGTTGATCGAATTCCAAAGCAGGTTGCCATGGGTCAGCATGGCGCCCTTGGGCCGCGATGTGGTGCCCGAGGTGTAGATCAGCATGGCGACATCGTCTGTGGCGATGCAGCCGTAATCGGCATGCTCGAAGCCTTTGTGCTCGCGCCATTTGGCTATGGAGGCGGCTGTGGGCATTGCGCAATAATCGCCGATTTCAGCTGTGCGCGGCTTTGTCGCCAGTCCTACTAGTGCCGCATTGAGAAGGTCCCTATGGGCCGTTCCAAACAACACCAGCGCCGATGCGCTATCTTCAAGCAGAAAGCGCAATTCGTCCGCGGCGTAGCGCGTATTGGCCGGCACCATGATGCAACCGGTCAAGGCGGTTGCATGCAGAAAGGCAATTGTCTCGATGCAATTGTCGGACAGAATCACGACACGTTCGCCAAAGCCGATTCCATCGCCATCAAGTCTTGCTGCTATGCCCTGCGTCATATCCACAAGTTCCTGAAAGTTCAGGCACCGGTCCTTGTCGCAGACGGCGGGTTTTTCGGGTCGGCGCCCGGCATGCCAATTCAGCGTCTGAAAGATGTTCACGCGATTGTTTCCTCCCATAAATCCCCGCGTGACGACTTCCAATAGCGATCACGCGCGTGATCTCAGGAAACATAGGCTACGATCAAAAAAATGTAAACAAACGTTTGAATAAATTTGTCGGTGATGGCATGGTGTGAATGAGGAAGGAGTCCACCCATGACCGAATACCCAGGTAACCTGCCGCTCAAGAGCACCAACTGGCTCGCGGCAAATCTGAACGCACCGGAAATTAGAATATACGATTGTACGGCCTATCTTCTGCCCGACCCTGAAACGGTGTTTCGTGTGCAAAGTGGGCGCGATGAATGGGCAATGAAGCACATCCCTGGAGCCTGCCATATCAATCTGGAAAAGGACATTTCTGATCCGGTCAGTCCGTTGCGCTTTACCATGCCCGCGCGCAGCGATTTTGCTTCAACAATGGCGGCCCTCGGTGTTGGCGATGACACACAGGTAATCCTCTACAGTGCAACCCACTACATGTGGGCAACGCGCGTCCTGTGGATGCTGATGGACATCGGATTTACCAATGCCTTCCTGCTCGACGGAGGTCTGCCCAAATGGCTTGCCGAAAAGCGGCCTGTTACCAGTGCGATCACGCTCTATCCGCCTGCATCTTTGAGTGTCTCCTCCGCACCACCGCATTTTGTTGCAAGGGACGCGGTCCTGTCGGCGATCGATACGCGGAATGCTTTGCTGGTCAACGCTCTGCCGCCAGAGCAATTTCGAGGCGATCCCGACACGATCCACCATGGTCGGCCCGGACGTATCGCCTCGAGCATCAATATTCCGGCGAACACACTGTTGGATCCTCAGACTGGTGTTCTGCGCCCTCATGACGAGCTCGCCGAAATTTTCGCATCAGCCGGGGTTTCGGCCGATCAACCGATTATTTGCTATTGCGGCGGCGGTGTTTCGGCCACCTGTGTCGCCCTTGCCCTCAAAATGACCGGCCAAAATAATGTCAGCGTCTATGACGGTTCGATGAACGAGTGGGCGGCCGATCCCGACCTGCCAATGCAAACCGGCTAGGCAAACCGGCCAGACAAGCTGCAGGCCGGCTTGTTCGGTATCAAGTCTGGGAATATTGCTGTTTGGCAATGTACCCGGTCGCCGCGCGCCGTCCCCTGACGAATGGATTTTCTGTTTGAAGGAACCGACAGGTCGCGGTTGCAAAAAGTTGTTTGGAACCGCCCTCCGGCAGCGCTACTGAGCGCTGGCCTTGACCATAATGGGGCTGTACTCACTCCGAATGGCCAAGCTCCCGGATGCGCTCAATGCGCCTTGAGACGCAAGGGAATCGACATGAACAGGTCTGGGTTCTCTCTCCAGATGACGATCCTGCAGCGGGCCCTGTTGGACATTGCCTGTTTCACCGCAGTCGGACAGACTTTCAGTTGCGGCGGAAGCAATGAAACCAGAATTTCAACGTCCGGCTACAGCCCAAGGGCCCTGCAAATCCCTTTGCGCAATGACGGGTGATTCGCTTCCTCGTATTTCGGTCGGCGATTAGGCGCTATCGAGTGTAGGCAACTTGCCGGACCTTTGGCGGTTCAGCCAGGCGCTGCCAAAGCCTAGCGCTGCAAAGCCGGCGCCAATCAGATCGGTGTAGACACCAGGATAAAGCAGCGTAGCACCGGCGATCAGGAAAAGTGCGCGCGGCACAGCGCCAATGACCCCGATCCGGTAGGCCCAACCTTCCAGACACTGGGAGATCAGCAGCACGCTGATGCTTGCCGTAGCAATCGCAATGACACAGTCGACAAACGCGCCATGCAGGATCAGTTCCGGGCTGAGGGCGAACATGAACGGCAGCACGAACAGGATGGCGCCGATCCGCATGCTCTTGAGTCCGACCGGCATGGTTTCAGCTCCCGCAATGCTGGCCGCGGCCATCGCACCCAGTGCAACGGGCGGTGTGATGAAGGACAACATCCCCCAGTACAAGATGAACAGGTGCACAGCAACTGGATCAAGGCCCTGCTGGATCAGTGCGGACGGGAGGATCGTGGCCAACAACAGATAGCACGCCGTGATCGTCATACCCATGCCGAGAATGAAACTCGTGATCGCGCCGAACACCAGGAGGAGAAACACATTCTGGCCGCCAAACAAGATGAGTTCACGCGAGAATGCAGCACCAATGCCGGTAAAGGTCAGCGCACCAATGACCATGCCGATGCCAGCCAGAATGGCGAAAATATTGACGATCGTGCGCACGCTCTCGGCCAACAGATTCACCAGGTGTCGCAGCCCGATCTGGCGGCGGAGAAGTGCCACGCCGATGACAAAGACCGTCGCATAATAGGGTGCATAGGTTTCCAGCCGCATGCCAATCAGCAGGTAGGTCAGCAGCACCAGCCCGGCGAGATGATGCCATCCGCGCGCCAGCACTTCCCACAAGTCGGGCAGATCATCGGCAGGCGGCACCTGCAGCTTGTTTCGCGCGGCAAACATGTCGACCTGCAGGATCAGCGCCAGATAGAACAGCATTGAAGGTACGATGGCGGCAATCGCGACTTCAGCGTATGAGATGCGCAGGAAATCAGCCATGATAAAGGCGACTGCACCCATCACCGGCGGCATCAGGGTGCCACCGGTTGACGCACACGCCTCGACTGCCGCTGCATAGCTGGCAGGATAGCCTGCCCGCCGCATCGCCGGGATCGTCAGCCGACCGGTCGTTACGATGTTCGACAGGACGCTGCCGCTCAGCGAGCCGAAAAGAGCGCTCGACATGATAGAGACTTTGGCAGTGCCGCCGCGTGTGCGTCCCAGCAACGCCATGGCAATGTCCATGAAAAATCGGCCGCCACCGGTGACGATCAGTGCGGCACCAAATATCAGAAAACCCATCAGGACGGTTGTCACGACCTTGATTGGCTGCCCCAGGATGCTATCGCTGCCAAGGGCGTGTTCACGCAAAACCGTGCCGATTTCCAGCTGCGGTGCCCACAGGAACCCGGGCATGACATGCGCGATCATCGGAAAGACTGCAAAAACCGTGCACACGATCAGGATGACCGGGCCGCCAACCCGACGAACAGCCTCCAGCGCAAGAATGCACAGAATGCCGCTGGCGAGCGTCATGGTGATCGGCGCGCGGTACACCCAGCCCAGATTAACAATGTTTTCACCGTTCCAGGCCAGGTAGCTGCAGGTGGCTGCGCATAAGGCAAAAAGAATCCAGTCGTACCATGGAACACCGCCGTGGTGATTCTTGCGAGCCGGATAGAGCAGGAAGGTGATGGACAGGAACAGCACCATTTCGATGTACAGAAAGACGTTCTCGATCAGGACGATGCCCAGAATGCGAAGGCCGAGGATGTGATTGAGCCCGACCACGATCCCGGCCAGCCCCAGCACCATCGCGATGGCGTCGGCAAACTGCGGGAGTTTGCGTTCCTGCGCTTCAAATGCAAATTCATCAGGCTTCAATTTGAGATTCCTTAACCTGCCGGTCGGTATAGCGGTTTTTTCTGCATCGCCGGTCGCAAAAAATGTGGAAAATCCGCACGATAAATCGATGTCGTCTGCCCAGTCACCCGCCGCGTGAAAAGCGGCGGGTGACAGTTGTGCTAAATCTTGCCGGTGCGGAATCCTTCCCAGAATTCCTCCCAGGCTGCATCGTCGCTTTCGACCTTTCCTTCAGATTTTTGCTTGGCAAGCCAAGGTCCAAAGGCATCGCTCGCTGCGTCCCATTTCTCCTGTAAAGCAGCTTGGCGGGCCAGGCGCTTGTCCTGCCAATCCTGGTCAGCATCGTTCCACACGCCCTTCTCGATGAGATAGCGCACCGCTCCTTCGTGGAACGGAACGTCAGCGGGCGCATGCCCAGCCTTGGAGATATGCAGGTTGCCTATATCGGGGTGCGCGGTCTTGTAAATGTCAAAGGACTCGTCCAGCGCCTTGGTGAACGCATAAACCTCATCGGCATCGCGTGTATCGTAACAGGCGATCTGGGGATATTTCCAGCCCATGATGTCGACTGGATGCTCTTCAGACATGGCTTCGCCGTTGGTATCGCGGCGCGGCGTAATCGCCGGCATGATCGCCTGAAGCCGCGCCCAGCCTTCCTTGTCATCTGGCGAGAACTCGACCCATCGCAGGCCGCGCGAGGACATTTCAACCTCTTTCATGACCGGAGAGTTGGTGGTGTAGGTCACGGCATCGATCTGGTTGTTGATCAGCCCCTCTTTCGAGCCGACTGACGAATTGCTGAGCCAGACGACCTCGACATCGTCGCGCGTCAGGCCGGCAAAGGCAAGATAGGCATCGGTCTTGACGTTGACCGACGGGCTGCCTTTCACGTAGCCAACGCGCTTGCCCTTGAGATCCTTCGGCGTGAAGATATTGGCGTCCTTCGCGCTGGCCAGAGCCAGAGCTTTCGGCGGCGCCAGCACCATGCGCAATTTTTGCGGGCCGCCCCAGTCACGCGTACCAAATTCATAGGAGGCTTCCGATGCAAAAAACAGCTCGTTGGCGGCGAATGTGTAGTCGGCGCCGCCAAGCTTGAGCGGCAATACCAGCGCTACGCCATTGGCTGCCGGCGAAATTCGGATCCGTGCGGATGTCGTCTTTTGCAAGGCGTCTGCAATTGCCGTTGCAATGATATTGCCCGAGCCGGCACCGTGACATTTGAAAATCAACGTGTCAGCCATGCCTGTAGCGGCCTTCGATACGTGCGGTGTAAACACGGCACCCGCCACACCCGCTGCGCTGGCGACACCGAGCCCACCAAGCTTGAGTACGTTGCGACGGGATACACCTGATTTATCCTGCGATTTACGCATAGTTTCCTCCCAAAAAGACATTCATTCTATGTGCGGTCCTCCCACACGCCTATCAAGCTAACTGGCCTCCTTTGTTATGTCAAACGTTTGTTTGATTTTTGGAACTTGCTGCGCGTGTCCCGAATTGGCCCCTACGCAAAGGACGACAATGTCTCAACATCTGCTGCTGTATTCTGCTGGTAGGCGGTTGATTGCGTTTCGGACTGAATGCCAATTATGGCTAAGCAGACACCAGTTTCATTCCTGAACGGGAAGCCTTTCGCCTCGGATCTTTGCTCATTCGGGCTGGCCCTGGCGTGCGGTTGATCAGCAAGGCACCGTTCTCGAGGGAATCGTGCAGACGCAGTCAGGGACGACAAAGCGCGCGGTATGCAGGGCAATGGTCACCCGGCGTTTGCAATCAGAATGAGCTGACGTAACAACACCGATATTTGTTGCAATCGGGCATCATGAATACCGGTATGGTTAATCAGACGTAAACACTCACTGATGGGTGTTCCTGGCAACTGTCGCGAGAAACGCCTGTGCCGGATTTGTGCAGTCGGGACTTGTGCAGGCCAGACTTGTAAAGGCCAGACTTGTGCAGGCCAGACTTGTAAAGGCATAGCCTGCGCAGGAATGACAGCAATTTACACACTCGGGATTGCCGGAAGTGTTTAATTGCCCAGAAGAATGTCCAGCAGCGTCGTTGATGCGCCGGCAGCCTCTGGACCGCCAATATTGGCAGGCGGCTGCCGTTTTCGCGTTGAGCCGGTCAGGTCAAGCGATACGCCTGAAACGGGGACCTCAAGCGGCGTGGCACCCTCGGCGATTTCGCCCGGAGGCCTTCGCACCGGTTCGTTGGATGGTCGGGTGACCGGCACTGCGATGCTTGCCGGATTATCCGGCAGAACGTATTGGCCGGGCAGTCGGGCGCTTGCGACCCCCTCGTGCGCGCCTTCCATGAAAGTCTTCCATGCAACAGCCGGCAGGGCGCCACCCGTTACATTTTTTGTCGGTTTGCCGTCATCATTGCCAAACCATACACCTGTTGTCAGATTTGCCGTATAGCCGACAAAGAGCGCATCGCGGAAGGCTTGGCTGGTGCCGGTTTTACCGGCGGCCTGGTGATTGATCAGCTGTGCCTTTCGCCCGGTACCATCGCTCACCACCCGCACCAGCATGGCATTCATCATTTCCACGATGTGAGGAGTCAGAACCCTGGGGGGATTGTCGTAGGTATTCTCATAGAGCACCTTGCCGTCGGTTGTGCTGACCCTTTTGATGATGTGCGGGGTTGCCTTGTAGCCGCCATTCATGAAGGGCGCATAGGCTGCCGTCAATTCGGTAAGGGTGACTTCCGACGTGCCAAGGGCAATGGAAGCATTGGCTTCCAGAGCGGATTCGATCCCCAGTCGCCGTGCCGTTTTGGCAACAGTTTTGGGTCCGACTTCCATCACAAGCTGGGCGGCAATCGTGTTGAGCGATTTTGACAGGGCATCGGACAGGGTGACCGGCCCGCGGTATTTGTCGTCATAATTGGATGGCGTCCATTTGCCGATACGTATTGGCGCGTCATTGCGCACCGAAAGCGGCGTGCGCCCCATTTCCAGCGCCGCCACATAGACAAAAGGCTTGAAGGCGGAACCCGGCTGGCGTTTGGCTTTGGTTGCCCGGTCAAATTGACTGGTGGAATAATCATAGCCTCCCACCAGGGCACGAATGGCGCCGGTACCATCGATGGAGACCAGCGCACCCTGGGAAACATCAAGCTTCCCGCCGTCGCGTTCAATAGCGCTGCGAATGGCATGTTCTGCCTGTTGCTGCAGGGAAAAATCGATGGTCGTGTCGACGATAAGGTCGCGCGTCACCTTGCCGCCGATCAAGGTCTCGATCTGATCCATGACCAGGTCTGCACCATAATTTTCCGCGCCGCTCCAGTAGCTTTTGGTTTTGGTGGGAGCCCGCGTCATGGCCGTGGTGATTTCCCGGTCGGTTACAAAGCCCTCTTCGCGCATGGCTTCGAGCACCAGCTGCGCCCGTGCTTCCGCCGCATCGGGATCGCGTGCCGGTGACAGGCGCGACGGTGCTTTCAGCAATCCGGCGAGCAGGGCTGCCTGGGCGAGATTGACGTCTCTGGCCGGCTTTTTGAAATAGCGCCGGGATGCGGCCTCCACCCCATAGGAACCGGAGCCGAAATAGACCCGGTTCAGATACATTTCCAAAATCTGGTCCTTGGAGAATTTATGCTCCAGCCAGGCGGCCAGCAACACTTCCTGTACCTTTCGCTCCAGCGTGCGTTCGGGAGACAGAAACAGGTTCTTGGCCAGTTGCTGGGTCAGCGTTGAGCCACCCTGCACCATCCGGCCGGCAATGACATTGCTGATCATGGCACGTGCCAGACCTATGGGATCGACTCCAAAATGGGAATAAAAGCGCCTGTCCTCGATGGCCACGACGGCTTGTGGAATATAGGGCGACATGCGCGCCAGCGTCAGGGCTTCACCACCGGTGGCACCGCGGTTGGCCATCGATATGCCATTGGCGGAGAGTATTTTGACGTTGGGAGGACGATCGGGAACACTCCAGGTCGTGGCGCTTGGCATGCGCGCGCCATAAAAGGCCACAAGCCCGCCAACGCCGATGCACAGCCAGATACCGACCACGAAACACCAGTACAAGGTGCGCCTGACGAAGGTGGGAAATGCTCTGCGGGCCGCGCCGGACCGCGATTTCGGTCCGCGTTTGCCTTTGCCGCTGCCAGAGGAATTCTTGCTACGGGGCTTCTTTCCTGCAGCACCAATCCTGTCTTTGGAACTGGCGCGCAGGTCATCACCCCTGGCATCGTCCTGCCGGTCGATTCTGGGCTCGATGCGGGTTGGTTTTTTACGTTTTCCGGCCATGGGTTCCATAGGGTTGGTGCTTGAGGCGTCAGTGGACTTTAAATGCGGCCATTTAAGGGGGCGTTAATTGTGTTGCGAATGACCGGCTTTCATCTGGTGCCCGGCCTTCATCTGGTTAAAAGCCTTCATCTGGTTAAAAGCCTTCATTTGCGGCGTTAAGACTTCCTTGGATCATCTTTGTTAGGCTTGCGCCGAACTTTCATCGATGAGATTGGGGTCCAGTCATGGCAAATGCGCATGTGCGATCGATCGTATCGACCGCAGCCAAACCGGCTAAAAACTATGTTCATATTGAATCAGGCCGTGTCGATTGGGTTGACTACCTGAAGGGCTTTTGCATTCTGCTCGTGGTGATGCTGCATTCCGTTGCCGGCGTGGAAAAGGCAGTCGGAGCCGATGGCTGGATGCATGTCTTTGTCGAGGTTGCCCAGCCGATGCGCATGCCGGCATTCTTTATGGCCTCCGGTCTGTTTCTCATGCGGACCATTGATCGGCCGCTGGCTGTTTTCACTGACCGGAAAATTGTACATTTTGCCTATTTCTATGTGCTTTGGCTGACCATCCAATTTGCCTTCAAGGCACCGGGCATGATGTCGGAAGGTGGCATTGCGGCGCCCCTGACCAATTATGCGCTGGCCTTTGTCCAACCATTCGGAACCCTGTGGTTCATTTATGCATTGCCGGTATTTTTCATCGTGACACGCTGGCTGCGGCCGGTGTCGCCGCCGCTGGTCATTGCGCTGGCCGCATTGTTGCAGGTCTTGCCGATTCACACGCCATCCCTGCTGGTCAACGAATTCGCCCATTATTTTATCTGGTTTTACGCCGGCTATGCATTTTCCGGACGCTTTTTTGACCTGGCACAGCGCGCATCAAACAGACCGACAATGATGTTGACCGCCTCACTTGTCATCATTCTGGTGACCTGGCTTGCCACGCGCTGGCAGATGCCCCTTGCCGGATGGCCGCACTGGGTGACATCCGGTATGGATGGCAAGGTCTTGCCTTTTTCGCAGATGCCGCTCGTTTCGCTGCTTCTCGGCATGGCGGGCATTGTCGCGCTGGTCTCGATCAGTGCCGTGCTGGCAAGCTGCCAGCAGGCCAGGTTCATCCGCTGGTGCGGCAGCCATTCGATCGTGATCTATCTGGCTTTCTTTTTGCCCATGGCGACCAGCCGCGCCGTCCTGCTGAAACTCGGGATCATTTCCGATATCGGCACCGTCTCCCTGATGGTCTGGATCGCAGCGGTCATCGGGCCGATCATCCTGTTCTGGCTCGTTGAAAAAACCGGCTATGGCCTGTTCCTGTTCGAGCGGCCGCAATGGGCAAAGCTTCCCGCTGCCAACCGATCAGGCCACGAGAAACCGACGCAGGCCTGAGACAGAAGTGGCCTGAGGCAGCAGGGCAAAGCCCAGAAGGCTATTTCGCCAGCGCGTCCATGATGCGGATCCATGAGCGCACACCCTTGTGGAAGGAACGCACGTCATATTTCTCGTTGGGCGAGTGAATGCAGTCATCCTCCAGCGCAAAACCGACGAGCAGCGATTGCATGCCGAGCCTTGCCTGAAAATCGCCGACGATCGGAATCGAACCACCCATGCCGATGATCGCTGTAGGCTTTCCCCATTCTTCCTGCAGGGCGGCCTTTGCCTTGACAAGTTCGGGCAGGTCAAAGGGAAGATGAATGGCGCCGGAGGTTCCGTGTTTGGTGAATGTGACCGAACAATCTGCCGGAATGCGCTGTTTTACGAATTCCCTGAAATTGGATCGGATGGCATCGGGGTCCTGGTCGCCAACCAGCCGGAAGGACACCTTGGCTGACGCCTCGGCGGCAATCACCGTCTTGAAGCCCTCGCCGGTGTAGCCACCCGTTATGCCATTGACTTCAGCGGTGGGTCTGGCCCAGGTCAATTCCAGCAGGGAGCGCCCCTTTTCGCCCGATGGTATGGAAAGGCCGATATCGGCAAGAAAATCTTCGGCCGTGCGCCCAAGACCGTCCCACATGGCCTTGATATCCTCGGGTGTTTCCTTGACGCCATCATAGAAATTGGCAATCGTCACCCGCCCGTCATCGTCATGCATATCGGCCAGAATGCGGGTCAGAATATGGATGGGATTGGCCGCAGCCCCGCCAAAATGGCCGGAGTGAAGATCGCGGTTTGCCGCCTTGACGGTGATTTCCTCACCCGTCAGCCCGCGCAGGCTGACGGAGATCGCCGGCGTTTGTGCATCCCACATGCCCGTATCACAGACCATGGCCAGATCAGCCTTGAGTTCATCGGCATTGGCTTCAAGAAACGGCTTGAGCGATGTCGAACCGGATTCCTCTTCCCCTTCAAAAAGGATCGAGACGCGGCAAGGCAGTGAACCGTGGGTCTCCTTATAGGCACGGCAGGCCTCCACAAAGGTCATCAACTGTCCCTTGTCATCGCTGGTACCGCGCCCGAAGATTGCCTTGCGGCCCGGTGAGGCCTCCCTTATTTCCGGCTCGAAGGGATCGCTTGACCACAAGGCGATCGGATCGACCGGCTGGACGTCATAATGGCCATAAAAAAGCACGTGTGGCGCACTCTGCGGTCCATCGTGATGGGCAACAACCATCGGATGGCCTGCCGTATCGCGAATGCTGGCTGAAAAGCCCAGTTCATTCAGCCTGTCCACCAGCCATTGCGCTGCCTTGCGACATTCGGGTGCATAGGCCGGGTCGGTTGATATGGATTTGATCCGCACCAGTTCGCACAGCCGCTCGAGGCTTTCGTCCAGATTGCTGTCTGCCTTTGAGAGCGCGGCGGTAAGATCGGTCATGTTTGGTGCTCCTGGAAATGGGAATCAGAGCGCCGAGTTTAGTTTGGTCAGCGGCAAGTGGAAACGGGGCAGGCGTTAAATATTCCGGCGCCATTGTCTTGCGCCCTGTCGCGGAAAATTTGCATTAAAAAACGCCACCGTGACTGGAGGGGGGTTAGTCACGGTGGCGTTGGGTATTTGAGCGGCGACCCGGAGAGGGGGGATGAGGTCGCCGCTCCTGTCCGGCGTGGCGGGGGACATGCCTCTCGCCAGACATCGGCATATTCGCTTGCCGGTCATATGAATTTGGGTGAAAAATTGTGGCAATTCAAGGACACAATGAAAGAAAAAGCTCACAACCGTGTTATAGAGTGTTTGTGCTGCATAGTTACCCCCTTAATTTGGCGGGTTTTACTGCATAGTTTAAAATTGTAATGAAACGCACGGCTCCCAGTTTGGGAGTTCATGATCAAAATAATGCGATTCGGTCCGATTGCAAACCGCGCAGCCGTGTCAAAGGGTCCCAAGTACAGGTACCAATCTCACGATCACGATCAGATGGGCCACGATCGGATGGGCTTGGCAACGGATGCCTGCAAGAACAAACTCGTTTCACGACCAGACCGACTTCATGATCAGACTGGGCAAATGCTTCAGTATATTTTTAACGACTCCCCATTGATCGGCATGGACCTTGTCGAATGGCTGCGTTATCCCTGTCGCCATGAAAAAAGACGATCATCTCTTCCTGATTGACGGTTCCGGTTATATTTTCCGGGCCTATCACGCCCTGCCGCCCCTGACGCGCAAATCCGATGGTTTGCCGGTTGGGGCCGTTGCCGGCTTTTGCAACATGATCTGGAAGCTGCTTTCAGAGGCGCGTGATACATCCGTTGGTGTGACGCCGACCCACCTTGCGGTGATTTTTGACCATTCGTCAAAGACCTTCCGCAAGGAGCTTTACCCCGAATACAAGGCAAACCGGTCCGCGCCGCCCGAAGACCTGATACCGCAGTTCGGACTGATCCGGCAGGCAACGCAGGCCTTCAATATACCCTGCATCGAGATGGAGGGTTTTGAAGCCGATGATCTGATCGCAACCTTTGCGCGGCAGGCGGAAAAACTGGGTGCCCACACGACCATCATTTCGTCCGACAAGGACCTGATGCAATTGGTCTCCGATCACATCAGCATGTATGATTCGATGAAGGACCGGCAGATCGGCGTGGCGGACGTTATCGAGAAATGGGGCGTTGCACCGGAAAAAATGATCGACCTGCAATCGCTCGCCGGCGATTCGACCGACAATATCCCGGGCGTTCCCGGCATCGGGCCGAAGACGGCGGCGCAACTGCTGGACATCTATGGGGATCTCGACACATTGCTCGAGCGGGCAGCCGAGATCAAACAGAACAAGCGACGCGAAAACCTTATTGAATTTGCCGATCAGGCACGGCTGTCGCGCCAATTGGTGACGCTGCGGACCGATGCACCGGTCGTCGATGATCTGGGCAGTTTCCATCTGGAACCCCAGAATGGACCTAAACTGGTCGCCTTTTTGAAGGCCATGAGCTTTGCCACTTTGACGCGCCGGGTGGCAGAAGCAACCGATACGGATGCTGCGGCCATTGAACCGGCCTTTATCGAGGTCGAATGGGGCAAGGCGGCGCACGGTCCTGATCTGGACGCCGGTGACAATGGGGAGACCGCCACTCAGGCAGATGGTTCCGCAGTCAATGGAGATCCCTCTTCCGGCGAGGAGCAGCACAGCGGCTGGACGCCGGCAGCGCTGGCTGAAGCCCGCGCCACCGCCGCCTCCACCGCAAAGATTGATCATGGCAACTACCAATGCATCCGAGACCTTGCGGCGCTTGACGCATTCATTGCTGCAGCCCGCGAAACCGGCGTTGTGGCCTTCGACACGGAAACCACGTCGCTCGACGCGATGCAGGCCGAACTGGTCGGCTTTTCGCTGGCCTATCAGCCACAGGATGCCACGTCACCTTTCAGCGCGCCCATTCAGGCTGCCTATGTACCTCTTGCGCACAAGAGCGGCATGGACGATCTGCTGGGCGGCGGCAAGGCGGATGGCCAGATGGATATGGACGACGCCATTGATCGGCTGAAGAGCCTGTTGGAGGATACTTCGATCCTCAAGATCGCCCAGAATCTCAAATACGACTGGTTGATCATGAAGCGCTACGGCGTCGAGGTGCAGGGTTTCGATGATACGATGCTGCTGTCTTATGCGCTGGATGCGGGGCTTGGGGGGCAGGGCATGGACGCCTTGTCCGAGCGCTGGCTGGGCCACAAGCCAATTCCCTTCAAGGAGGTTGCAGGCAGCGGCAAATCCTTGATCACATTTGATTTTGTCGAGATAGACAAGGCCACCGCCTATGCGGCGGAAGATGCCGATGTTACCCTGCGCCTGTGGCAGGTCCTCAAGCCGCGTCTGGCGGCCGAAGGCCTGGCGTCCGTCTATGAACGGCTGGAGCGGCCGATGGTGCCTGTGCTTGCCCGCATGGAAGCCCGCGGCATCCAGGTGGACAGGCAGATCCTGTCGCGCCTGTCGGGCGAATTTGCGCAGGCTGCAGCCGCACTGGAAAGTGAAATCCACACGCTGGCCGGGGAAAATTTCAATGTGGGTTCGCCTAAGCAACTGGGTGAAATCCTGTTTGACAAAATGTCTTTACCGGGCGGTTCGAAGACCAAGTCCGGTCAATGGTCGACATCGGCGCAGGTGCTGGAAGACCTGGCTGCCGCAGGGCATGAATTGCCGCGCAAGATTGTCGACTGGCGGCAATTGAGCAAGCTTAGATCAACCTATACGGACGCGCTGCCGGGGTTCATCAATCCTCAGACAAAACGTGTCCACACGTCCTATTCGCTGGCCGCCACGACGACCGGCCGTCTGTCCTCGTCGGACCCCAACCTGCAGAATATTCCGATCCGCACTCTGGAAGGCCGCAAGATCCGCACGGCCTTTGTCTGCGAGCCCGGCAACAAGTTGGTCTCGGCCGACTATTCCCAGATCGAACTGCGCGTGCTGGCCCATGTGGCCGATATCGATGCGCTCAAACAGGCCTTTGCCGAGGGCCTGGATATTCACGCCATGACGGCATCCGAAATGTTTGGCGTGCCGATCAAGGACATGCCGTCGGAAGTGCGTCGACGCGCTAAGGCCATCAATTTTGGCATTATCTATGGCATATCGGCCTTTGGCCTGGCCAATCAGCTTGGCATTGGCCGCTCCGAGGCCGGCGATTATATCAAGACCTATTTCGAGCGATTCCCCGGCATCAAGGACTATATGGACGAGACCAAGGCCTTTGCCCGCGAACACGGCTATGTGGAAACGATCTTCGGGCGCCGGGCCCATTACCCGGAAATCCGCTCCAGCAATCCGCAGATGCGCGCCTTCAACGAGCGCGCCGCCATCAATGCGCCCATTCAGGGCTCTGCTGCCGACGTCATCCGCCGCGCCATGGTCAAGATGGAACCGGCCCTTGATGCCAAGCGCCTTGGCGCCCGCATGCTTTTGCAGGTGCATGACGAATTGATTTTCGAAGTGCCCGAAGACGAAGTGGAGAAGACCATCGATCTGGTCACGGACGTCATGGAAAACGCCGCTATGCCGGCTGTTTCCATGAAAGTCCCCCTGAAGGTCGAGGCCAGCGCCGCATCCAATTGGGATGAGGCGCATTAAGACCTCGCTATCCACCGAAAAGCCCATAGCAGCAGCAATCCGCTCTTGATTTCTGAAATTATCGATCATCGACAATTTGATCTTGCGGTCCGCTTGATGGTGGCTCAAACCCGGCAATTATCCCGATCAACTGACCGGTCAGTGGCACGGCGCCAGACGATCGCGGCAGATCTGGTTATATGGCCAGCGGCAAACGCGATGCGGCTGAAAAATGCAGGCCGATCTTCGATGTGATGCCGCGTGAAACCCGCTATCTGGTTAAATTCGGCCATGGCAGGAGGTTGAAATTCGTCCGTAATCTGCCTGTTTGTTGCGGTCCGACTCGTTGTCGAAGATATGGGTGCGGGCGACGACATGGGTGCGTCTTGCGTTATGGAATTGCTCTTGTTGGCGGTTCTTTCATACCGCGGATGCAGGTCATCAGACCCGCCCCCACACCTGCTTTGCCTAAGGGTTGGTACGGGCTTGTCCGTCTTGAGCCGCGCGCGGGGGCTGTCCCGCCTCAGGTTGTCCGGCCATCCAGCGCCTCGGCTCATCGTCAACTGATGTAGATCAACACGCCTTTCCTGTTTTTGGGTATTCTTGTTTTTTCGCTTCGAACAGGGTGCTTGGATCGCGCGATGGATGCTGTGGCAAACAGGGCTGAGAGCCCGGCAATTGGACATATTCATGCGGTCAGGGGCGCTGTTGTGGATGTGCGCTATGATGTCCCGGATCTGCCCGCCATCAATACGGCGCTCGTCGTCGATTGGGACCACCCCGATCCGCTGGTACTGGAAGTCCACAGCCACCTTGATCTGAGAACTCTGCGCGCCGTCGCCTTTCAGGCAACCGCCGGCCTGGCCCGGGGTGTGCCGGTGCGCACCACCGGTGCGCCGGTTTGTGTGCCGGTCGGCGACGCGGTTCTGGGACGCCTCGTCGATGTGATCGGCACGGTGCGTGATCTGGGGCCATCGCTTCCCGACGATGTGCCCAGGCGCAGCATCCATGCCTCGCCGCCACTGTTGAAAAGCCAAAGTGCTGCCACCGAAGTGTTCGAAACCGGCATCAAGGTGATCGATCTCCTGACCCCGATGGCGCAGGGCGGCCGGGCCGCCATGTTTGGTGGCGCCGGTGTTGGCAAGACGGTTCTGGTGATGGAGCTGATTCATGCCATGGTGGAAAAATACAAAGGCATATCGGTCTTTGCCGGCATTGGTGAGCGCTCGCGTGAAGGTCATGAACTGCTCACCGAAATGCAGGGATCGGGTGTTCTGGAGCGCACGGTTCTGGTCTATGGCCAGATGAATGAGCCGCCGGGAGCACGCTGGCGTGCGCCGCTGACAGCCCTCACCATCGCCGAATATTTTCGTGATCGCAAACACCAGAACGTGCTGCTGTTGATGGACAATGTATTTCGCTTTGTACAGGCCGGCGCCGAAGTTTCCAGCCTGTTGGGCCGCCTGCCCTCAAGGGTGGGTTATCAGCCGACGCTGGCCACGGAAGTGGCCGGGCTGCAGGAGCGCATCGCTTCGGTTGCCGGCGCCTCGGTGACGGCCATTCAGGCGGTCTATGTCCCCGCTGACGATTTTACCGATCCGGCGGTCACCACCATTTCCAGCCATATGGACTGTGTCGTTGTCCTGTCGCGCGCACTGGCGTCGGAAGGTTTCTACCCGGCGATTGATCCTCTTGCCTCGTCCTCGATGCTGCTGGATCCACTGGTGGTGGGCAAGGCGCACTACGAGATTGCCGAGGAAGCACGTGAAGTGCTGGCCCGGTTCAAGGATCTGCAGGACATCATCTCGCTTTTGGGCGTTGAAGAACTGGGAGCCGCCGACAAGCTGATCGTCCGGCGGGCGCGCCGTCTGCAAAGGTTTCTCAGCCAGCCGTTCCAGGTGACCGAAGCCTTCACCGGAACACCGGGCGCCTCTGTCAGCCGTGCTGATACGCTGGCAGGCTGTCGTGCCATTCTGGATGGCGAAGCTGATGATTGGGCAGAAAGCTCGCTCTACATGATCGGTACGCTGGAGGATGCACGCAGCAAGGAAATGGCTGCGCGCAGCGAGGAGGCTGCCCGATGAATTTGCACATTGTCACGCCATTGGCGGTCGTGGTCGACGAAACCGTGCAGAGCCTGCGGGCCGAGGATGCAAGCGGCAGCTTCGGCATCTGGCCGGGACATGCGGCGTTTCTGACCTCGCTGGTTGTCTCGGTGGTCAGTTGGATGACCCCTGATGGCCTTTCGCATTATTGCGCCGTGCGCGGCGGCGTTCTGACTGTGACAGGCGGCGACAGGATCGCCATTGCCACGCGCGAGGCGGTTGCCGGTGACGATCTGGCGACACTTGATCAGACCGTGCTTGCAAGGTTTCGGGCTGATCTGGAAGAAGAGCGTATGGAACATGTCGAGGCAACGCGTCTGCAGTTCAGCGCCGTGCGCCAGTTGATCTCCCGCCTGCAGCCCGGTCAGGACAGGGAGACGTTTCGATGAGCGAGCCCGATGAAACCGATCCGCTGATCCGTCAATCCCGCCTGCGTCATGAACGGCATGAGCGATGGTTGCGTGAAGGCGACATGTCGGTCGGTCGGCGGCTGGCACAGATCGGCGTGCTGGGCTGGATCATCGTCGCGCCCATGTTGGCCGGTGTGTTTGTCGGGCGCTGGCTCGATGGTCTGTTGGGGTCTGGCATTTTCTGGACCGCGCCGCTGTTGATGTTGGGGCTGGCATTGGGCGGCTGGACCGCCTGGAAATGGATGAATGCGACATGATTGAACCCTTGCACTTTTTATCGCCACTGATTGCAAGCCTCGCCGTGGGTGTACTTTTGGGCATGCTCTATTTCCAGGCAGTGCGCCGTTGCGCCGACCTGATGGTCAAAGGTGAGCACGCGGTGCTGGCATTGGCTTTGACGATCGGTCGACTGGCGCTTCTGGGCGCGGCGTTTTTCTGCGCGGTCCGTTTCGGCGCCCTGCCGCTGCTGGCCATGCTTGCGGGCACCCTTTTGGGGCGGCAATGGGTGATGCGAACGCAGCAAAGGCGCCGACCATGAATTCTCCGCTGGAATCCGTTGCGCTGTTTTATCTGGGTCCCGTGCCGATCACTTCAGCTGTTGTCGTGACATGGATCATCATGGCGGTTCTCGTTCTCGGGTCGATCCTTTTGACCCGGCGCCTTTCGGTGACACCGACGGCGTGTCAGGCTGCGCTGGAAGTCTTCGTCGAGGCGATTGATGGCCAGATCCGCGATACGACCGGGGCTGCACCGGCACCCTATCGTGCCTTTGTCGGTACCTTGTTTGCTTTCATCCTTGTCGCCAACTGGTCGTCGCTGATCCCCGGTGTGGAACCGCCGACCGCGCAACTGGAAACCGATGCGGCGCTCGCCCTGCTGGTCTTTTTGTCAATCATCTGGTTCGGCGTGCGCGGCAGGGGATTTGGGGGTTATCTGAAGGTTTTTGCAGCGCCCAATCCGGTGATGATCCCACTCAATATACTGCAAAGCATCACCCGGGTCTTCTCGATGTTCGTGCGTCTGTTCGGCAATGTCATGAGCGGCGTTTTCGTCATAGGCATCGTTGCTTCACTGGCCGGTCTGTTCGTACCCATTCCGCTGATGGCACTCGAACTGCTGACGGGTCTCGTCCAGGCCTATATTTTCGCCATTCTCGCCATCGTTTTCATTGCCGCAACAGTGGGTGAAAGCAAGCCTGCAAGCGATGAAGCAGCCTCCGGGCAATCTCAATGAAAGGATATGAAATGGAATATCTGAAACTTGCCAGCATCATCTGCGCGGCCTTTGCGGTTGCCTTTGGTGCGATCGGTCCTGCGCTGGCTGAAGGTCGGGCCGTGGCGGCTGCCATGGATGCGATTGCCCGTCAGCCGGAGGCAGCGAACACCATTTCGCGCACCCTGTTTGTCGGTCTGGCGATGATCGAAACGACAGCCATCTATTGCCTGGTGGTTGCACTTCTGCTGCTCTTCGCCAATCCATTGCTGGCCTGACATCATGAACATCGACTGGTGGACCCTCGGCCTTCAGGCTAGCAACGTCCTCATCCTGGTCTGGCTGCTCCAGCATTTTTTCTGGCGCCCGGTGGCAGCAGTGATTGCCAAACGGCGCAGTGACACACAGAAACTGCTGGACGATGCTGCGCAAAAACGCGTGCAGGCGGATGCCACACTTGCTGAAATGGAAAAGACCCGCGCTGGTTTTGCCGCGGAACGCGACGCGATCCTTGTGGCGGCCAAGACTGACGGCGAAAGGACAAAGGCACAAGCGCTGGAAGCCGCGCGGATGGAAGCAGAGACCTTGCAGAAAGCGGCCAGGGCTGCAATCGCCCGCGATACGGCCACGGCGCAAAAGGCCAGCGCCGATCAGGCTGCAACGCTTGCCGTTGACATCGCCAAGCGGCTGGCGGCAAGACTTGAAGGGCCTGCCGTAGAGGCGGCTTTTCTGGGGTGGCTGATCAATGCGATCAAGGCACTGACGCCGGCGGAAAAACAGGCTGTGGCGGATGGCACGCTTGACCTGGTCAGCGCCCAACCGCTGGAGCCTGCCGAACAAACCCGCATCGAAAAGCAGATCATCGCTGCCTTCGGCACGCAACCGGAAATCACATTCCGGGTGGATCGTGCCCTGATCGCCGGATTTGAGCTGCGTAGTCCGCATTTCCTGTTGCGCAACAGTTGGCAGGCCGATCTGCAACGCATTTCGAAGGACCTGCGCGATGCAGCATGAGGGTGAAACCTGGTTAACGGCTGCGCGAGCCCGCATTGCAGCCACGCCGCTTGGCCCAATGTCCGAGCAGATGGGCCGTGTCGAGGAAATCGGTGACGGGGTTGCGATGATATCAGGCCTGCGGGATGTCCGGCTTGACGAGCTTTTGCTGTTTGGCAAGGGACAGTTCGGTTATGCTCAGGTGCTGGATGATGAACGGATCGGCTGTGTCCTTCTTGATTCAGCCGTGCAGATCGAGGCCGGTGATAGCGTGGCCGGCACCGGTGATGTGGTGCGCGTACCGGTGGGCGATGCGCTACTGGGCCGTATTGTCGACCCGCTTGGCCGACCGCTGGACGGCAAGGAAGCGATCATGGCGGCTGCCAGCAGTCCGATCGAGCGCCCGGCCCCTTCGATTGTTGAACGTGATCTGGTCTCCGAGCCGGTTCAAACCGGCATTTTGGTGATGGATACATTGTTCGCACTGGGCCGCGGACAACGTGAACTCATTGTCGGGGACCATTCGACCGGCAAGACGACGCTTGCCGTTGATACAATCATTGCCCAGAAGGCCAGTGACATGATCTGCATTTACGTTGCCGTCGGTCAGAAAAGCTCCAGCGTCCGCCGTGCCATCGATGTCCTTCAGTCCAGAGCGGCTTTTGAGCGTTGCATTGTCGTCGTTGCAGGCTCTTCAGGTCCGCCCGGCCTGCAATGGATCGCCCCCTTTGCCGGCTTCACGATGGCCGAATATTTTCGCGACAGGGGTCAGCACGCGCTTGTGGTCATTGATGATCTTTCAAAACATGCCGCCACACACCGCGAGATAGCCCTGCTCACCCATCAGTCTCCGGGTCGCGAGGCCTATCCCGGCGATGTCTTCTACGTGCATGCGCGGCTGCTGGAGAGGGCCGCAAAACTGTCAAAGGCAAAAGGCGGCGGCTCGCTGACGGCGCTGCCGATTGCCGAGACCGATGCGGGCAACCTCAGCGCTTATATTCCAACCAATCTGATTTCGATCACCGACGGACAGATTGTGCTCAATAGCAAATTGTTCCACGAGGGTCAGAAGCCGGCTGTGGATGTGGGGGTCTCTGTGAGCCGGGTCGGCGGCAAGACCCAGGCTCCGATCCTGCGCGACGCAGCGAAATCGCTGCGGCTGGATTATGCACAGTTTCTGGAAATGGAAATGTTTACCCGCTTTGGCGGAATGCCCGATAACCGCGTGCGCCGGCAATTGACGCGCGGCGAGCGCATAAGGGCAATCCTCAAACAGCCGCAATATGCACCGCAGCGTCTGGCCGATGAAGTGGCCATGGTGCTGGCTGTGCAGTCTGGTCTGCTCGATTCATTGCCACTTGATGCAGTCTCGGATTTCCGCGCGCTCTTGTCGCAAGCACTCGACGACAATGCGCCGCAGGCCGTCCAATCGATCTTGCAGGCGGGGACACTGGATGACGGACAGAGGGAGGTTATGATGGGCGCCATGGAGGAGCTTGCCAAATCGCTTTTTGCCAATGAGGACGCCGTCGGGACGGCCTCAGACGATGCATCAGGGGGCGCCACATGACCGGGCGTCTGGCCGATATCAGCGCCCGGCTGGAAGGCATTCGCCAGCTTGGCACCGTGGTCAATGCCATGACCGGCATGGCGGCGGCGCGTGCGCGCCAGGCCCATCAACAGATCATCTCTGTGGACAGCTATGCGGCGACCTTCACCGCGGCGATGGGCCAGATCATGGCGCCCATTGCAACGCCTCCGGTTCGCCAGAGCGCGCATCCGGATCCGGCGCTGCTCGTTTTCTGTGCTGAACAAGGATTCGCCGGCGCATTCAGTGAGCGTGTGATTGACGCCATTGGCGAGGATCCGGGGGTCCGGAACCTCTTCCTGATCGGCACAAGAGGCAAGGTCATTCTTGCCGAAAGGGGGATCACACCCCTGTGGAGCGCAGCCATGCCGTCGCATTCACCGGGTATTCCAAAATTTGCCGACACCATCCTGCGGGCAATTTACCAGCGGATCGATGCGGGTGGCATTGACCGTCTGGATGCTCTCTACACCACATGGCAATCCGGTGTGCCGACGGTGGCGCGACGCCGGCTTTTCCCGATCGATCTGCCGTCGCTACCCGTTCGAGAGGGCGACGCGCCTTTAACAAACCTTCCGGATTTGGCCCTTATTTCGTCGCTCAGCGCCGACTATTTCCATGCCCTGATCTGCAATGTTGCGCTCTATGCCTTTGCCGCTGAAAACGAAGCGCGCATGGCGGCGATGTCGTCAGCCCAAAATCAGATCGAAAGGGAATTGACCGAACTTGCTGCCATCGAGAGGCGTGTTCGCCAGGAATCAATCACGGCGGAGATCATTGAACTGGCCACCGGCAACCGGGCAAGCCGCGAAGCGGCCTCCAGGTCATAAACCACATTCAGCTCTCGATCAGCCGCTTGCGTTCTTCGAACTCGGCCTCGTCAATATCACCATTGGCCAATCTCTCCTTGAGGATGGTGATGGCGTTTTGCCGCGTTGATGATGAACCAAGCCCACCTGTGCTGATGCCGAAAAATCGTAAGATCAAAACCGCTGCAACAATCGACAGGGTCAGAAAGGCGATGAAGAGAATTGCTCCGAACACCATTCCGAAGCCTCCCCAATGGGAGCCGCTCCACATCATGCTGTGCCCATAAAAATCCTGGCTGAGGCGTTGTGACGTGGAGTCCTGAGCAAAAGCCAGTTGCGGGCTGGCGACCAGAAATGCGGCACCGGACAATGTTCTCATCAATTTGCGGCTGTTCATATGATTTCTCCACGCAACGACCGGTCATGATGACCTTCAGTGCGATTTCACAATGCATTATTGGCGCATGTTTGCATTGATCTGGAGCAATATCTTCACCACATGAATGGTTATGATCAGATAATATTCACTCGCTCGGTTTCCACTGCGTTGGGCCTTGGCGACAAATCTGTCCACAAACAGGAAACAAACATGATGGACTATACAATCAATCGACTGTTCGATTCCGCCGACTTTGACGACATAACCAAACGCACCCGGGCGGCCCTGGCGGAAAAGGGTTTTGGTGTTCTGACAGAAATCGATGTGAAGGCGACAATGAAAAAGAAGCTTGAAGCTGACATTGATCCCTATCTCATTCTGGGTGCCTGCAATCCGAAGATGGCTTTTGAAGCCATAAAGATAGAGCCACGCGTCGGTGCAATGTTGCCCTGCAACGTCATTGTCCGACAGGTTGGCAGCGGCGTGGAGGTCAGTGCCATTGATCCCGTGGCGTCGATGACGGCCATTGACAATGATGCCTTGCAGTCGGTGGCTGGACAGGTGCGCGATCTGCTGGCTGAGGCAGTCAGCCAAATCTGACGAAACCGGCTGTTCTGCTGCCTTGAAATTTTTCAGCTGGCACCCCACCAGCCGCCTGATCTTTCATTCGGCTGGTGGGGCAGCGTTATGCCGCATTTGTTGAGTAAAAGCGTCCTATATACTGAGCCGTTTCATTGTATTAACCAAACCGATTCAGTTAATCTTATAGTTTTTCGACTACCCATGCTAAATGGTCAGGTACAAAGCGCACAATCTGAAAAACCTTGAGTTTGGCAGTCCCGATTGTTTTTCACATCTGGCCTGCACCGGTTTTGATTTTGCGCCCGGCATTCGTATTGCCCCCGACATTCGTATTGCGGGGCGCAGGAATTGAACTCCACAGGCAAGAAATTGCATCGAAAATTGCCTCGGGTCAGTTCCTTGAGTCTGATCGCCATTGTCCTGATCGTCGTCCTGGCATTCTATGCGGACCTGCAAAATCGCAAGGCAGCCGAACAGGCACTGCGTACAACAGTGCATGATCAGATCAGCCTTATCCGTGCCAAGCTTGAAGGCAATATCAACGCCAACATCCATCTGGTGCGCGGCCTGATTTCGACATTGAAGACGGAACCGGAGATGCAGCAGGATCGGTTTGCCGAACTTGCATCCAATCTGTTTACTGAAAATTCTCAACTTCGTAATGTTGCAGCGGCGCCGGGACTGGTGATTTCGCTGATGTATCCCATTGTCGGCAATGAGAAGGCCATCGGCCTGGATTATCGGGCAAACGACATACAGCGTGCAGCAGCCCTGAAGGTTGTGGAGGCGAGGGACGCAGTGATGGCCGGACCGATTGATCTGGTGCAGGGAGGCCAGGGACTGATCGGGCGTTTTCCGGTGTTTAATCAGGTCAATGGCAAGGAAGAGTTTTGGGGACTTGTATCGGCTGTCATTGATGTCGAGTCGCTCTATCGCGACAGCGGTCTGCATGATCCGGATCTGTCTCTTGACATTGCGATGGTTGGCAAGGATGGAACGGGGGCATCTGGCGCACAGTTCTTCGGGCCTGAGCATGTCCTGGGGTCCCGCCCCGTTGTCGTCGATGTCTCACTGCCCAATGGTTCCTGGCGATTGGCAGCTGTTCCCAAAACCGGTTGGCAACAGGGTTTTTCCGAACTCTGGTTTCAGCGTCTGCTTATCGCTCTGGCTGGTTTTTTCATCCTGTTACCCATATTTATCTTCGGCAGACTTTCCGAACAACGAAAGAAAGCCATGGATGATCTGCAGGTTCGTGAAGACAGGTTGCAACAGGTGTCCCACCGTCTCGAGATGGCGCTTGACGCATCGAAAGTCGGGGTTTGGGAACTGAATCTCGAAACCAGAGAAGTACACTGGGACAGCCGTATGCTCGAAATGTATGGCTTGCGCTCAGATGCGCCGTCGCCGGAGCCACGTGACTGGTTGAATTATGTCCATCCCGATGATCTGGACCGCGTCAAGGCAGAATCTGAACAGGCTGTGGCCACGCGGGGTCCGTACCGATCCGATTTCAGGATTGTTCTGGGCAATGGGGATGTGCGCAATATCCGGTCAAAAGGCGCATTTCACGACGATGGGCCCGGCGCGCGCTACATTGGCGTCAACTGGGACCTGACGGCAGATATGCGGCTGCAAAACGCCCTCAAACAGGCCAAATCCGAGATGGAACGCCGCAATAGCGAACTCGAGAAAACAAAAGCGCAAATTGAACATATGGCCATGCATGACAGTCTGACAGGACTGCCAAACCGCAGGTTCCTGGATCTTGAACTGTCCAACTCCGCGCTGAGTAGAGATCTGGACTCAGCCGTTCATGCCCTGCTGATTGTTGATCTGGACCGATTCAAGCAGATCAACGACACCTACGGTCATGCTGCCGGTGACGCCCTGCTGGTGCATGTTTCGCAGATATTGTCATTGCTGGTGCGACCATCAGAGTTTGTCGCGCGGATTGGCGGCGATGAATTTGTCATTGTATGCAAACAGGATACGGACAGTGATCATCTCAACTGGTTGGCCGAATCCATCGTGGAGCAGATGCGCCAGCCGATGATCTACGAAGGCAAGGAATGTCGATTCGGCGTCAGCGTGGGCATTTCAACCGCCGGTTCGAGCGCGACCGAAATTTCCCAATTGCTCGTCAATGCCGATCTTGCGCTCTATCGAGCCAAGAGCACGGGCCGCAATCGCTTCGCCTTTTATACCCCGGAATTGCAGGCCAAAACGCTGCATACCAGGAAGCTTGCAGATGAAATCATGCGGGGCATTGAGGAAGGGCAATTTGTACCCTTCTACCAGCCTCAATATACCGCCGACAATCTTGCCATTACCGGTGTTGAGGCGCTGGCGCGCTGGCATCATCCCGAGCGAGGCATCCTGACGCCCGACAAATTCCTGTCTGTTGCCGAGGAATTCAATGTCATGGCAGCCATTGACCGGGTAATCCTCAGGCAGACATTGAAGGATATGAAATTCTGGTCCCTGCAAGGGCTTGATATCCCCCATGCGTCGGTCAATGTGTCAGCCCAGAGACTGCATGACTCGGAATTGCTGGAAAGCCTGGAGGGACTGAAAATTCCGCCCGGCACGCTGTCTTTCGAGCTGGTGGAATCCATCTTCCTGGATGATTGCAGCGATGTCGTGGTGCGCAATATAGAGCGCGTAAAGGAACTGGGTATCGATATCGAAATCGATGATTTTGGTACCGGTCATACGTCGATTATCAGCCTGTTGAAGCTGAGTCCCCGCCGTCTGAAGATTGATCGCCAACTCATCACCCCGATGATCGAATCACAGGCCGCCAGAAACCTGGTGAAATCGGTCGTGGAAATCGGAAACTCGCTGAACATCGAGGTGGTGGCCGAAGGCGTGGAGACCCTGCGTCACGTGCGGCTTTTACAGCGCATGGATTGCGACATTCTTCAGGGCTTTGTATTCGGTAAGCCCATGTCTTCGCAGGACCTCGTCAACCATCTGAGAAAGCCGATGGGGCTGACAGCATGAAGGTCTGGATTGCTCCTGAATAGCGGTGCAAACCCCGATCCATACCCGTTGATCACCGGAAAGAACATGCGCGTTTGGTTGTTGCTTACATTCCTCTGCATGATGGCTTTCTTGCAGCCCGCCATTTCACAATCCGCTGTATGTGATCCAAATTATGCAAACCCACCCTGCGTGCCGATTGCCCGCGACGTCGATTGTGCCGGTGGCAATGGCAATGGCCCAGCCTATGTCAAAGGACCTGTGCGCGTTATTGGCCGGGATATCTATCGACTGGACAGGGATAACAATGGAGTTGGCTGCGAACCGAAATAATACCAAGTTGCTTTGCCATGGGGTATTATAGCGTAGAGCCACCCTTTACCGAAAGTCTTCCCGTACCCCATGCGTTCGCTGACAAGAAAGCTTCTGGATATCCAATCGTCTGTCGACCGGTCCGGAAAATATGCCCTTATCGATTACCCCAATTATCTCAATCCCGGCGATTCGGCGATATGGGCCGGAACACGTCTGACGCTTCAGGAGAAATTTGGCCATCCGCCAAGTTACGTGTCGAGCCTGCGAGGGTTTGATGCAAAGCGTTGCCAGGAGGCAATCGATGACGGTGCCGTTTTCTTTCTCGGCGGCGGAAGTTTTGGAAATCTGTACGGTAAGCACCATCAACGACGCCTGAGCGCCATTGAAAAACTGGCCGCAAACCCGATCATATTGTTGCCTCTGAGCCTGGCTGAGCAGGAGACCTCTGATATGGGGCATCGAAGACAAACGGCGGATGTTCTTGCTTCTCACGGAAATGCAACGGTTTTTGCGCGCGAAAATATGACCCGGAAGAAACTCGTCAACCATTATGGGATTGATGCCGACCTGTGTCCGGATCTGGCGCATATGCTCGCTGCACCCCGAATCGTCCCCACCAGGAGCAGCATCCAGATCTATCGCAAGGACGCGGAAAGCCTCGGAGAGAAAAGCAGACAAGTCCATGCAGGGCAGGACATTGGCAAAGACTGGTCAGATCTTGCCCGGCTGAGGCTGCTCAACAAAGTGGGCAAAGCAGCCTTTCTGGTTCCCGGTCACCGCCTGAAACTGCGGTTTTTTGATTTTCTTGCGATTGGTAAATTGCAACTTGCTCTGGATTTGGTCGGGTCTGGAAAGATGGTCAGAACCGACAGATTGCATGCCATGATACTGGCCAACCTGCTGGACCGTGACGTGATTGCTCACGACAATGCGACAGGAAAACTGGGTTCATATATAGCGACATGGCGGGAGAATCTGCACCGGGTGACTGTGCAGTAAAGCAAACCACTCTAATCGAAGAACTGCCGCGTCGTGGGGAAGTTGCTCCGGTTTTCCTGGATTTTTCGTGCAATGTTTCTGTGGTAGCGTAAATTATTGATCATCCGGGTCATGAGGTCATTTCCGCGCTGGGCGTTGCGGCCCTGATGGAGCGTGCTGGAAGCAGGATCGGCGTTGCGTGGCCAGGCGACCGGAGGGTCGATGATCTTGGTGCATAAACGGTTCGCCCACCAACGTTTCAGATCCGCATCAACGGGCAAAAAAAAGGGTATCGATTTGTCTGCCAGATGGCGGGCCGCCGATCGCGTGACCGCATAGGCAATTGTTGACATGGGTATTTTCTCCACGGAACCGATGGCGTGTTCTGTACCAAGTGGGCGAGGGTGCATGATCGGTTTTGGCTTGTTTGAATAAAGCCGTAAAAGGTCCCAGTCCAATGGGCCGCTTTCAATACTCTTGAGGATATCACCAATCCCGGGTGCAAATTGCACATCGTCTTCAAACACGAAAGCCATTGCAGAATCACCTTTGGCAATTTGGCGCCAGACTTTGATATGCGACAGATAGCAGGCAATTTCTCCGGAATTGATGGGGTATTTTATTTCAGGCGGATTTGCTTTTGACGCGACGCGGTCCATTTCAGCGCCTGTAAGATCAAGATGATCAACAGCGCGGACTCTGGTAAATGCAATTCCATGCGCAGCGAACTCCGCTTCCGATTGCTCCAATCGTTGCCTATGCCGATCAACGTTGATCAGAAAGAGGGGAGATGACAATTCCAGCATGCTGGCAACCCTATGCGTTTCTGTAGTAAAAACCTGCCAATGCATATCTGGATGCGATGCAGGGCAAGACCAATGTATAAAAATCCCTATGGCGGGGCGCTGACAAAATCTATCGGATATTTGCTTATCAGAATGCATTCAAAAAGACGATGTTTACATTGAATTATCCAGTCATTTCCGCGCAAATTCCCGCTCTTAGCCCGCAGAAACGCGCGGTTTCCGGCTGCGTTTACGCCAATGTTTTCGATAGAGGTATTTGCAATTTTTGCAGGTTGTCCTTCTGCCACAATGATCAGTTTCGCAGAAAATCGGTCTTTCAAAATTATGCCAGATCCGTTCTAGATGGTCTGAGCCTGATGACTTTACATAGACCAGATCACCCTGCCTTACGGTACCGCTGAAAAACTGTGCCAGTTCCGCATAGGTTTCAAAAATGAAAAGCCGATCGGGATAGTCAGGGAGCAAGCGGCGAACACGTTGTGCATGATTTCCAAAGAAAATGACAATATCGGCTGCATCGAGCGCCTGTTTCGCCGTTTCAACATATTTGGGTCGTGCGCTGCCTTTGTAATCTGAAATAGTTCCTATGACGGCCACTTTGCGAAGGGCCTGTGCCGTCTTGAGTGTTGCGATGCTGGAAGGAATGGTCCAATACCCGGCTTTGAAGCAATCCAGAATGAAGGCCACACCGGCTTTTTCATGAAGGGAATCCTTGTAGATTTCCGGCTGAACTTTCGTGACCGCGGAGGCGGCGACTTCGAGCGGTATGCCCATGGCGCGCGCACCAGCGATGGCTGCCAACAGGCTCGTGGTCCAGCGCATTCCAATCAGGTTGGAATGAACGGCAACCTGATGCCCGGCCTCTTCAACGATCATGTTGAGGCGTTCGGGCCAATTGAAAGATGCATGAACTAGCCGGATATCGGCTTGTTCATGTTCACCAAAGGTGATGATTTTTGCTGCCGTTCGCTTTTTCATGGCCGCAACGAGCGGATCGTCAAGATTCAATACAGCAGTGCCATCTGCAGGGAGCGCTTCAACCGACAGCCCCTTCACTGCAGCGATGTTTTCCATCGATCCAAGTGATGAGATGTGGTCCATTCCGATACGCGTTACAATGGCTATGTTCGGCTGAATAAATTGCAGACAGGAGTTTAATGCATCTTTGTTGTGTCCGCTTGTCTCCTGAACCCAGCTTCGCGCGCCGGTCGGACATTTCAGGAAAGCCCCGCGAATGCCGTCCGGGTTGTTTGAGCCGGACCCGACATGAACGACGCCCTGACTGCGGGCAATTTCACCCAGCAGGCGGGTCGTGGTCGATTTGCCGACACTGCCGGTCACGGTAACGACGTGTTCGAACGTGCGATTGCGGCGGCGCTTTTCGGCCAATTTGGCTTTCCAACCCAGGCGCAAAAAGCGGATGCGCCTGCGCACGGCACCTTCATGTGCTGTGAATGCATCTTTGATATGCCCCGGCCGGAAGCCAAAAAAATCACTCAAACCAGGCTCCCATCTGATGCACATGAAAATCGCCAATGTGACGATGGGGCGTCGAAAAACCATATGCCGGTATGCTGGCCTTGTACCGCCTCAATGCCATTGAAACCCGCCCCATTTCATATTGTGGACACCGGTTCGGTACTTAGCCAAAAAATCGGACTGTAGCCAGTATTATTGTTGTCGCGCTGACTGTGCCACATACTTTTTGTCTCTATTATTCTGTACTCTGCGCTGTCAAAACAGGCCTTAACTGGATTTACTGCTCATCCATCCCATGCGAAGAGGAAACCGGCATGTAGAGATCCTTATCTGCGTGCTGGTGAAGCGTTCCTTCCATGCTTGCTTTCCAAGCATCAAGTCCAGTTTGTGATAGCCGTTTGAAATTGCAAGATTGCAGAGTTCCATGGAGATAATCCATCCGGGTGACAGTTTTGCCCATTCAGGGTTATGGGTAATTTTTGACAGGAAGACTGTATCGCCGCGGGCAAAAAACAGCACACTGGAAACCCACTCCTGTCCGCATGTCAGCCGCAACACCGATGCTTCGCCCTTTTGCAGGCAAGTCCCGCAAAAGTCCTGAAACCAGTTCTCCGCTTCCGCCGGCACGATCCAGTCGGACCTGCCTTCATCTTCACCGACCCATTGGCGTTTTCTGTTGAAAATCCTGCCTATTTCGGACTTCATTTCCGCGGGATCGACAAGGTTTTCCAAGCAATAGCCCCCTGATTTCGCCAAATGACGCTGCAAGGAATGGAATTTTTGCCTGCTTTTTGCCGCCTTTTTTGCAAGATAGTCATCCCAATCGACATAGATGGAAATATCCATCACAGGGCTTGACGTATTTGCCAACTGCGGGATGTCGAGAGCGCGTAACACGCGATCCAATGCGGATCCGTCGCGTATAAAATCGATTTTCAGTTTGCGTGCGAATATGTGCGCATGAAGATGATCATTGAAAAGTGCCGCAATTGTCTGCAGGTCGGCCTCGGGGCTCAGTAAAAGGTCATCATAAAGCGGCGTTTTTGAATTCAGCCATTGGAATACAAATGTTCCCAAAAAGAAATCGTATCGACGCAGCATGGGTGCCGCAAAAACAAGGCTTTCATCTGCATCAAAAATCAAAAAAACATGAAGGCGAAATCCCCGGTCGTTGCTGTAGCGGTCCCAATTGCATCGGATTGCAGCATATTGGGTAAAGAGCGCTTCCGACCCCATCTTTGCGTTGAGGGTTTCCCACTGTTTTTCATAGGGTGCGAGCGCGGCGATGGACGATATGGTTTTGCAGGTATGGGCGTCGGTGACGGGCGCCATCTGATCAGCGCCTGAAAAATCTGGAAATCGAAAGCGGCCATTTGGGTCGGGTCTTGCGCACGTCGGCAATGGTGTCGAATTGGATATTCCTGTTCAACAATTGCCGTTCGCGGTGCATCAGCCTATCCATATCATCTGCCACAATCATCATGCGAATCCGTGATGGGCCCGGGCCGAGATTTCCATAGTCGGGATCAAATGTCGCCAGCGGCACCAGCCATCCTTCTTCGAAACCGTCCCGGCAGATATAAAGAAATCGTGCGAGGGCGCCACCATATTGACAAAAGGCAAGGCGTGCCGTCCCAGCCCGACCTTTGCCAAATCGGCGCGTATGGTCATGAACAAACGCTGTGCTGGATACGGGACGGAAATTCAAGTCGACCACAAATGCCGCGCCGGTGCGATCGAGCAGGACATCCACCCCGCAGGCGCCTCTGAAGCCTTTTTGAGCCCCGGCACATACAGCATTGCGCGCGGCATCAACGGCGACGGTCGGTGGTTCCTGCGCTGCATCGATCAGACTGCCTGCGTGGATTCCATTGGGAAAACAGATCTGCTGGCTGGCACCGCCATAAAGAACGGTCCCGTCAGTCAGGACAGCAAACTGAATGCACCAATTGCCTACGGCTTCGATATATTGTTCGGCCAGGATGTCCGTCGCATCGAGAAATTGCGCCGCTGTGCGCTTGAGGTGGCGACGCTTGCGGCACACATAGACAGCAGCACCTCCCGTATTGGGCGCATTTGTAGCCACTTTGAGAACGATCGGCACCTGCAGATCTTTGAAATCGTTGGCAATGTGTTGGTTTGCTGAAAACCGTGCCACAACATTTTTTCTGTCTGCCAGTGTCGCGATATTTTCCTTGTTGTTCAGGAACTGGAGTAGGTCATTGCTGACCAATACCGGCCTGTACATCAGATCGTCATCGTTTTGGGAATATGAAAAGGCGGCTGTCTGCCCAAGTCCCGTACGCTCGCGTACCCGGGCTTCATATTGGAGCGCAGTCAGGTAGGTTTCCGTATTTCTGGCAATGGATACACCACAGGCCGCCATGGCAGACAGACCCGCCGGAGCCATGACAGACTTGTGGACAAGGAGGGGCAGATCGCCGACGCAGGCGAGAAGGTGCCCCGTATGGGATTCGATGCCATGACTGTTGCCCGGAACCCATTTTGTTGCGGATTCCGAAAGCCGCGTGGCCAGAAAGGAGCCTTCCGGGTAAATCGTATCCAGGCTTTCCAACGATCAGGCTCCCTTTCGGCTGACGTGCAGATAGCGGATCTGCCTTTTGAAACGCTTGAAACGCCGTGACATTTCAGCCGTCCTGAAAAGGCGCTCCCGGCGTTTCTTTGCCGAATAGACCGCCAGCGCGTGATCAATGGCCGAAATCAGAGCGTCCTGTCCACTTTCGAGGGCGGCAGCGCGCAGATGTTTCATGTCAGACAGGGAACCTTCTCCTGTAACCTCCAGCCTTGTTTTTGACGAATCGCCATGGGCATAGGTGGGTGACAGGCTTCGCGCATCGAGCAGGTCCAAGGCCTGCAGCATGAAGCTGCAATTGGGACAGACGCCGCAATTGTCCTCGGAAAAATTGCAAACGCGCAAATGGTTCATGAGTGTCGGAACCGACGTGATCCGTTCTATTTTGGCCAATCTATGGACAAGACCATGATGCTCAACCTGCATATCCTGCGTGCTCCATAACGGGTCAAGAGCGGGATGTGACCCCCAGCGTCTATTCCACGAAGACTCATCGGCTGACGATGCGATCAGGACATGGTCCAGACGGTCCGATAACAGGTGGCCGACCGCAGAGAGAAGTGCGCCGTGATATTCGACCCAGCCCACAAGGCTGTCTGAGACTTGCCGAATGTCGGTGGTGATGACAATCTGCTCGATATCGAAGGCCTCGGCGACATTTTTTGAAAGGTCACGAAGGTGATCTGCCGGTTCATGTTGTTGCGGATCGACATCTGCGCCGATCAGCGTCACAAGCGCGTCAAGGCTGTCGCGCCTTTCCACCAATGAATAGGACGAATCGACCCCGCCGGAGAAAAACACGGCCGTTCGTTGCGAGGATCCTCTGGCCGGTCTTGCAACAGGTGCCGTGATGGAGATCACCCGGTAGCCCGGATACCAGGCACACAGGAGGGCTTGTATCGTGTTGCAGCGGTCCAGCAGTTCGGCATCAACCTTGGCGTCAATGACCAGATCCACACCCAGTTCGAGAGCCGGGACCAACCCCAGGCACAACAGCGCATTGCCGTTTCGTTTCAAGGGTGCGCCATTGGAGGAAAAGGAAACGGCGCGGCTGGCTGATTGGCCCATTTTGAACAGCACATCGAGCGAATGAGGGGCCGCCTCTTCAGTGCCCACGGGCTCTGAAAACGACAGACAGAGCGGAGGTTTTATGCCCATCATCTGTCCTTTTTTGCGGAAAATGGCAGCAATGCTTTGGCGCTGTCCATAAAGCATTTCCGCAAAAGTGTGAACTGCTTTTCAGCTATCCGGATCTGTAATTTTCGTCATGGCTGCTTGAGCACACCATCAAAGAAAGCCGACAGTTCCCGATAGGCCCCAAGCGGCAGAATATGAGCGACATACTGATCGGGTCGCACGACGATCATGCAGCCCTGTTGCCGGTCGATGCCGCGCATCTCGAAGATATCATTGCCGTCTTTCAGCTCCGGACAGAATATTTTCTCATAGTCGCGCAGCCCGTAGCGGCCTTTGGCAGGCACAAGAAAAGCGGGCATGGCCTCCAGGTCAAGCAGTTGATGGTCCTGCTGGAGAACAGCCCGCACATCGATCACGGAATCAATATCGCAACCAGCAGGGGTATATTTTCTGACCGGTGAATCTGGTGATAGGGCAAGATAATCACACAATGCGTGCAAGCTGCTGGAATCCGCGGCTGGATCCTGATCATTGCAAAAGGCAAACACACGCCAGCGACCGTCCGCCTTGACCGTGTGGCCGAGCTGCATCGCTTTGGCGTCGGCCAGGCGGATGACCGGCGCGGAGTGGAAGCGTTTTCCGATCACCAGGCCTTGGGCGAGCTTCTGGTGTGTCGGCGCACCCGTGATGAGAGACGCTGTGTAACGGGTCGCCGTTCCCGCGGTATAGTGTCCATGTCGGACGAAATAGGCTTTGACCTCCTGCGGATCAACGCCGTCGCCCTTTGAATCTGCTGTTGATTTTACCGGTGCGCTCAGCATTCTTGCCCAGTCGCGATCAAAATCGATCAGCTCCCTGGCAATCGCCTGGCGTTCAGCCGAGTAGCTATGCAGCAATTGCGGCGGGCACCTGCCTTCCAGAACATGGGCCAGCTTCCAACCCAGATTGAAGCTGTCCTGCATGGAAACATTCATGCCCTGGCCGGCTTTCGGGCTGTGGGTATGGCAGGCGTCACCGGCGATGAACACGTGCGGCAGGCGCGTGCCGGCCTGGTCTTGCGGAACGTCGTCGAACCGGTCGCACAATCGCTGGCCGATCTCGTAGACGGACCACCATGCAACGTCCTTCACGTCCAGCGTGTAGGGATGCATGATCCGCTGAGCGGCGGCAATCAACTGGTCGACGCCGATATTGCGGTTGAGAACCCGCTCGTTTTCACTGAGCTTGTCGAGCTCGATATAGAGGCGGACCAGATAGCCGCCCTCGCGCGGAATAAGTACAATGCTGCCTTCATCGGCAGATTGTATGAATGACTTCAAGCGGATATCCGGGAAGTCGGTGACCGCCAGCACATCCATTACACCCCAGGCCTGATTGGCAGAATCGCCCTGCAGCGCCAGACCGAGTGATTTTCGCACAGCGCTGCGCGCACCGTCACACCCGACGACGTAGCGCGCCTTGACTGTTTCTGCCTCGCCTTCGTGATCAGGGTCGCATCGCTTGAGGCTGGCTGTGACCGGATGGGAAGGCGCTGCGTCACCACTGGTGGGGTCGATCTTCAGATCGATCAGCTGCCGCGCATAGTGCGGTTCCAGCCGGTTGGCGGATTTCAACATGACGTCCAGATAGAAATCATGCACACGCGCCTGATTGAGGATCACATGGGGAAATTCGGAAAGCCCGTCTTCTACATCCTGAACCCTGCCGTGACGGCTGACCCCATTGTCCTTGGTGCCGTCGGGCTTCCAGAAGGTTGTCTCATTGACCCAATAGGCCTCCTTCAGGACGCGCTCGACAAAACCGAAAGCCCCGAACATTTCCATTGTGCGGCAGGCAATGCCGTCGGCCTGGCCCAATTCAAGCGGTCCGGATTTCTGATCAATGATGCAGGTTGTGATGGCGGGAAAGGCGGCCAATTGCGCCGCCAGGGTCAGCCCGGCCGGCCCGCAACCGACAATCAACACATCCACTTCTTCAGGGACAGAAGAAGAGCGGGCAGCGCTCTCGTCCGGGTGGGATGGTTGGGATATCGCCGGATCGCCGGTTTTGAATCCGTTGAGATGGTACTGCATGAACCGCGCTCCCTGCCTGTTTTGTGATACGCTTGGTTTGGCTCGGCCGTGACGCGGCCGTTGATTTTGCTTCCGGCCAGGCGGTTTGACAGATGCCGTATTTACTCAGTATGCTGATTATCAGCATACTTGTCAATTAGCCGAGCCAATCGGGAGAATTGTGTGAAAAGCGTTGAAGAAATGCCCGGGCACCTGGTGCGCCGGTTTCAGCAGGTTGCAGTGGCCATCTTTCATGCCGAGGTGGGTCAGGCAGGATCTGATATTACGCCGGTGCAATATGCTGCGCTTGTCGCCATCAGCACAAATCCGGGGGTTGACCAGGTCACCCTGGCCGGTCTGATTGCCTATGACCGCACGACCATCACCGGCGTCGTGGATCGGTTGGTCCACAAGGGCCTGATTGTGCGAAATGCCAGCACCACGGACAGGCGCGCCCGTGCATTGCACATCACAAGCGAGGGCCAGCAGACCCTCGAAACGATCACACCGGCGGTGGAACAGGCGCAGGAGATCATGTTGCGTGGTTTGAGCGAAGACGAACAGAAAGCATTCATGTATCTTCTTCAAAAGGCCATTGGAGCTGTCAACGATCTCAGCCGGGCACCCATGCGGACACCAACACAAGAAACGTGATTTTGGTTCGAGCCCCGATGCCAAAAACCTCAATATTTCAGGCTAACATATCATCCCAGTCCATTGAAAAAATGGCTTTTTCAGTTCGGTTCTGCTTTGGAAACCTCAAAACTGGAGAGGATCGAACCGACCTTTTCGTTGCCCTATTGGCTCAAGCCAACCGTTTGCAGCCTTGCGTGTTTTCTGAAGGCGTGGGTCGGTGCAATTCCAGCCCATATCTCTCAGAACCGATTTCGCCGTCCTTCATCACGGTGCGTCCGCGCAGCATGGTGCGAACCGGCCATCCCTGCACCAGGAGCCCCTCATAGGGTGTGTAGTCACACCCGTCCTGGAGCAGCGCATGAGTGATCACCACCTCACGTTCAGGGTCCCACAAAACGAGGTCGGCGTCGCTACCCACCGCGATGGTGCCCTTGCGCGGATATAGCCCATACCTCTTTGCGTGATTGGTTGATGTCAGGGCAACAAACCGGTTGAGGTCGATGCGACATTTCCCAACCCCCTCGGAAAACAGGATCGGCATGCGGGTGGCGATCCCCGGAATGCCGTTGGGAACGTAACGGAAGCTGCGTTTGCCATCGGGGGCATTCTTGCCTCCCTCATCCTCGTAGCGATAAGGGCAATGATCCGATGAAAAGACCTCGAAAACCCCCTGCTGAAGACCTTCCCAGCAGGCGGATTGACTGTCGCTGTCGCGCGGTGGAGGGCTGCAGACGTATTTCGCGCCCTCCATGCCGGAACGGTCCATATCCGCTTCTGTCAGCAACAGGTATTGCGGGCATGTCTCGCCATGAATGCCAAGTCCGCGTTGTTGAGCGCGACGGATTTCTTCCATCGCCTGACGGTTGGAAACATGGACGATCATCGCCTCGGTGCCAACGATTTCAGCAAAACTGATCGCCCGGTGTGTCGCCTCACGTTCCACCGGGATCGGCCGCGAGGCGCCATGGAAGAACGGCGCAGTCTTGCCTTCGTGCTCCAGCCGGTCGGTGAGATAGCGGATGGCGTCATAACCTTCGGCATGCACCATCACAAGGGCCTGATGCCGCCGCGCAACATCCAGCACGGCCAGAATATCCTTGTCGGCAAGTTTCATGTCATCATAGGTCATGAAGATCTTGATCGAGGTGTAACCCTCAGCGATCAGCGCCGGCAGTTCCTGGCCAAGGACATGCGGCGTCGGGTCGGTGATAATCAGGTGAAGTGCGATGTCTGTATGGCAATTGCCCTGGGCCTTGGCCTGATAGCCAGCAATCGCCTGCCTCAGCGATTGCCCCTTTTGTTGCAGGCAGAAAGGCAGAACCGTGGTGTTGCCGCCGATTGCCGCTGAGCGTGTGCCGCTCTCGAAATTATCCGCCATGACGATCCCCGGCGCCCCGGGCTGATCAAGATGGACATGACTATCGATGCCGCCTGGCATCACCAGTAGCCCGGTCGCATCAATGATTTCGGGTGCGTCTGCGAGCGCATCGGCCAACACCACAATCTGGCCTGCGCAAATGCCTATATCGGCACAAAATCTATCGGACGCAGTGACCACCGTTCCGCCTTTTATGATAGTGTCGAAGGTCATGGCATACTCTCTTCTGTGACAAAGTGGCCAGGCGCGTGTTCGCGCATCGGGCGCCATACTGGCTGTGTGCCGGAAGAACCGAGCCGATGACCACCCTTCATGGGCGTGGAAACGCCGGGATTGCCTGCGGCGGCAGCGATCAGTGCCTTCGTATAGTCTGATTGCGGATTTTCAAGCACCTGGGCAGTCGGCCCGATCTCGACCACGCGACCGAAGCGCATGACCGCAACCCGATGGGCGATGCGCGAGACAACGGCAAAATCGTGGGTGATGAAAAGTATCGGTAAGTTGATATCTTCCTGGATCGATTGAAGCAGGTCGAGCACCTTCAGTTTGGTTGTGGCGTCCAAAGCCGAAACAGCTTCATCGGCAATCATCAATTGCGGTGCTACACTCAGCGCACGGGCAATTCCCAGTCTTTGGCGCTGGCCGCCCGAGAGTTCGTGCGTGAGTCGATCAAGAAGAGATATGTCGAGGCCAACCTGTGCCAGCAAATCGGCAGCCTTGTCGCGCAAAACCATTGGGTTCGTCTCGCCGGCAATCAGCAGCGGTTCTGTGATGGACTGCCATGCGCGGTACCGCGGGTCGAGTGAGGATTGCGGGTCCTGAAAAACGAATTGCACCCGTCCCTGCAAGGACTGGTGAGCGCTGCTGAGATCCTTTCCATTGAGACGCACACGACCTGCTTCTGGCTGAACCAGCCCGAGAATGGCGCGGGCGATGGTGGTCTTGCCGCTGCCACTTTCACCTACCAGAGCCAGAGTCTCGCCCGCCTCGACGGTGAAACTGATGCCATCGACAGCGAACAGCCGTGGTGCCGGACGCCAGGCCACCATTGCTGCCTTGCTGGAATAGGATACGATCAGATCTTCGATGGTTAGAGGCGGCGGGGCGGGATCAGCGGTTTTCGAGGAAATTTTCAATTTTACCGCGCGCGGTGCCGCGGGGATGGCTGCCGCAATCAGGGTTTTGGTATAGGCCGCCTGCGGATTGTCAAGGACGTCATCACGACTTCCCGTCTCGACTGCGCTGCCCGATTGCATGACCAGAACTTTGTCGGCGATCTGTCTGACGACGCTGACATCATGAGTAATGAAGATCACGGCGCAGCCAACCTCTGCCTTGAGTTCGCGCAAGAGCGCAAGAATTTCTGCCTGGACGGTGGCGTCGAGTGCTGTCGTTGGTTCGTCAGCAATGATCAGGGATGGTTTGCATGCCAGTGCTGCAGCAATCACCACCCGTTGTCGCATGCCACCTGACAGGGCGCCCGGATGCATTCTTGCCCGGCCCGCCGCATCGGGAATCCGCACACGGTCGAGTAGCCGAACCGCCTCTGCACGCGCGGCGTTCCAACCGGCGCCGCGGTGGGTGACAATGGTTTCCGCAATCTGATCGCCAACCGGCATCATCGGATTGAGTGCGCTCATTGGCTCCTGAAAGATCATGCCGATCCGACTGCCGCGCAATTTTCGCAACTCGGATTCGCGCAGCATCAACAGGTCCCGCCCTTCGAACAGGGCGGTCCCCGAAGTCACCAGTCCAGGCGGCGATGGCAACAGCCCCATGATCGATTGCATGGCGACGCTCTTGCCGGATCCTGATTCGCCGATGATGGCCAGAACCTCGCCTTCATTGATTGAAAAGGACAGGTCATCGACCACGGTGCGGGGGCCCATACGTGTGAGGATCTGCGTGCGCAGGTCTTTGACGGTAAAGAAGGTCAAAGGCTTTGACCTAGCCGCAAATCGATCAGTGAATCTGCGGGGTGTTTACCCAGACCACTTGTGTTTCCGTGTTTCCGGGGTTGCGATAGCGATTGGTGAGATGATTCTTGAAGAAAAAAGAATCGCCGGTATTGAGATTGTAGGTGACATTCTCGATCGAGAGTTCCAGTTCGCCCTCGATTACATAACCGAGTGTTTCGCCCTGATGGGTGATCTGATCGACTTTTTCTCCGCCCGGTCCGATGCGATGTATGTTGGCCTCGAGCAGATTGCCCGCGGCGAAGGGTACCAACCGCTCGTAGCTGACATCCACGCCGCCGCGAATGGCATCGGTTTGTGAGATCGGTCGCTCGCCCTGTTTCTGTACCAGGCCTGGCGAGTTGATATCCGTGCCAAAAAAAGAAGAAAGATCGCGGTTGAGCGCCTCGACCAAACGCTGCAGCATGGTCAGCGAGGGTGCGACCTTGCCGTTCTCGATCTTGGAAATCATCGATTCCGCACAGCCGACCCGTTCCGCCAACTCGCGTATGCGTATGCCTTCCAGCAATCGGGCATGGCGTAGACGTGCGCCGACCTGCAACTCGTCGCGTCGGGGCTCTTCTTTCTCTGCAGAGGGCGCCTTGGCGCTGCTTTTGGGTTTTGTCATCGTACAACTCCGAGAATGTCATTGCATCATGACTAGCAAGAAAGCCATGCGACCTGCAATCAAGCTGTGTGATTGACATCTTGTGATCCCCTGACAATTTCCGGCCAATGGTTGCGCCATGGCTTGATCTGTTCGACACCGGCGGCGGCTCGCAGAACACCCAGATCGTCGAGGTGACGACCCATTATTTGCAATCCGACTGGACGCCCGTCTTTGGTAAAGCCGGCCGGGACGCTGGCAGCTGGCAAGCCGGTCAGGTTAGCCAGTGCAGAAAACGGCGTCCAGGCGCTTTGTGCCACTCTGGTGTCATCGATGCAGGTGGGCCCGTCACAGTTGATCGGGAAGGCTGCAGTGGCCGTAGTCGGCGTCAGAAACAGGTCGAAACGTTCCATAAACTGCCAGACGAGGTTGTTGAAGCGTTTTCGTTGCATAATGGCGTCAGTAAAGGCGTCGGCGCTCCAGGATGTATCCAGCAGTTCTGCCAGTTGCCTGGTGAATTGATAGTTCTGGGAAGCCGCCATCGCTCGCAAACCGGCCCGGTCGGTATCAAGGGCGACCAGAGTGAGAAAGAGGTCTTGGGTATCTTCGATCTCTGGGGCGGTGAACTCCAGTTCAGCGCCAAAGGCTTCGGCCAGGGCCATTGCAGCGGCATGTGTGATAGCAGCCACTTCCGCGTCTACTGGCGCGAAGCCGAGATCGGCTGAGAATGCGATGCGGCGACCGGCAAGATAGCCGGGGGACAGATCTGTCCAGTCGATCGATTCCTGTGGCAGCGAATGCCGGTCTCTTGGAGATGGCCCGCTCAGGACCTGGAGCGTCAGCGCTGCGTCGGCCACGGTTCGGGTGATCGGGCCGATATGTTCCAGAGACTCCCAGCCCGATGCCCCCGGCTGGGTCTCGTCACGGCATCCCGGGTACACCGGGACGCGGCCCCAGCTTGGCTTGATGCCGAATGTTCCGGTCAGGCCTGCCGGCACGCGAATTGATCCACCACCATCGCTGCCGAGCGCAATTGGCAGCATGGCCGCCGCCACAGCCGAGGCTGAACCGGCGCTGGAACCTCCCGGCGTCAGAGCAATGTTCCACGGATTACGGGTGGCGGGAAAGAGGTTGTTATGGCTGATGGCGCCATAGCCGAATTCTGACGTATTGGTCTTGCCGACGACGATTGCGCCTGCGGCTCGCAATCGTTCCACAGCGATATCGTCTTCATTCGGCACATTATCGCTGTAGAGAGGCGATCCGAAAGTGGTTCGCAGTCCTCTGGTCGAAATCAGATCCTTGATTGCCACCGGAACACCGGCCAGCGCTCCGACGCTTTCGCCAGCAGCGAGTCGTTTGTCGACGGCCTCCGCCTGCGCCATGGCTTGATCGACACCAAGCGTACAGAAAGCTGCAAGCGTGCCGTTCAAGGCGTGAATGCGATCCAGCGCTTCGCCCACAGCGGCTTGTGCGGAAAGTTCGCGCCGACGAATCCTGCCGCTCAATGTCACGGCATCTTCAGTGGTTTGATAGGTCGCTGCCTTTGCCAAATCAGCCACGCACCTTCTCCGGATGGCTGCCGCGAATGATGCCGGTATCCTCTGCGCCCATGGGAACAAAATCCGGAAACATCTCGGCGCCCGCAATGGCGGCGGCACCAGCACGTGCAACGGCGATATCCTGAGTCCCTGTGCCCGATCCGGCCGCGACCGCGCCAAGCACAAAGCCATCGACCCGGATGGGCAATCCGCCGATCAGGTTGGTCCACTTGTTTTCCTGCGCCAGTGTTACCTGCAACTCCACATCCGCATGGGCACCGCCGGTAGGCTCGTCCGAAAGCGCCGCAGTGACCGCCTTGTTGCGTGTGGAAATCTCCGACAGCGCCTTTGATCCGTCCATGCGGCCGTATGCGAGAAGATTGCCACCGGTATCGACAACCGAGATGCACATCGGTTGCCCAATACGGTCCGCTTCGACAATTGCCGCATTGAGAACAGCCAGGCCACCGGACAGGGTAAGGGTTCTGGCATCTCTGGTATGAATTTGTTCATTCATTGTATTTTCTTCCATTCAGTTTTGTGTGCCTGGATCGAGTATCAGCGTGATCAGATCCACGACGAGATTGACGATCAGGGAAACGATTGCGGCCATCAGAATAAATCCCAGTGACGCGTTGATGTCGGCGTTCAATACGGCCGACACCGCATATTGACCCGCTCCGCCCCAGGCGAACACCACTTCCACCAGAACCACACTGCCAACCAGGGTGCCAAAGAGCATGCCGATCACCGTTATGACCGAGGGCAGTGCGTTGCGAAGTGCATGTCGCGAAACCCGCGCCGGGCTCAGGCCCTTTGCATTGGCAAAACGGATGAAGTCTGTCTCGTTCAACCGCTCCACTGTGGTTCGTGTCATGGTCAGGATCGGTACGGTGTAAATGATGCCGAGCGTGCTGACTGGAAGAATGAGTTGTGCAAGGGCGGCCCGAAAACTGTAATAGTTGCCTTCCAACAGGGCATCGATGACATAGGAACCGGTGATTGAGGGCGGCGGAAAGACTGCGAAATCCAGTCGGCCGATCGGCGGCGGTGCGATCTTGAAAATGCTGTAGAAGACGAAGATCAATACCAGCGCCAGCCAGAAATCGGGAATTGCCCCGGCAGCGATGCAATAGGAATCAGCAAGCCGCGCCATCGGTCCATTCGGGCGGCGCCCAGCCATCAATCCCAGCGGAAGGCCGATGACAATGGCCATGAAAAGTGACAGGGTCACGAGTTCAAGCGTTGCCGGCAGCCTCTGCCAGAGGTCAAATAATACCGGATTCGTCGTTTGCCAGGAGCGGCCGAGATCACCATGCGCCAGGCGATCGAGATAGGCGATGAACTGCTGTGGCAAGGGCTGGTCGAGTCCCATCTCTGCGCGCAGTTTGTCCACAGCTTCCTGTGTTGCAAGAGGCCCAAGCATCATGGGTGCCGGATCACCAGGGATCAGCTTGAGCAGGAAGAACGCCACCAGTGCGACGCCGAAAATCTGTGGGATGGAAAAGGCCAGTCGTTTCAGCAAATAGCAAAGAATCTGCATCAATTCCGCCCTTCACTAAAGGCTTTCCACGCCCGCCGTGTTGGTCGTGAGCGCTCACGCGGATTGGTCCACGCCAGGATGGAAGCGCCGATACGACCGAGTCCAAAGACAGTGAGCGCCAGCGCCAATCCGGGAAACATGGAAGGCCACCATTGGCCGGTGACGACATTCTGAAAACCCATTGCGATCATTGATCCCCATTCCGGCGTTGGTGCACGCACACCAGCACCGATGAAAGAGAGGCCGGCGGCAAGCAGGACGGCAACGCCGGTGTTGATGCTCATCTGTGCCAGCAGCGGGGGAGCAGCATTGGGCACGATGTGTCGGGTCAGCAAATAGATGTCGCCGGCACCGGCAATATGCGCAGCCTCGACATAGGACTGGTCGCGTATGCGCAGAACCTCGCCGCGCATGAGTCGCAGATAAAGCGGCAAGTTGACGATGCCAATAGCTATGATGATCGATGTCATGCCCTGCCCAAGCACGGCCACCAGAACGAGTGCCAGTGCAAATACCGGGAATGCCTGGATCACGTCGGCCATGCGCAGTATGAGGGTCGCCGCCCCGGACTTGATGCCGCCACGCTCTTCCCAAAGCCCTACAAAGGCGCCCGCGACACTGCCGAAACATGCTGCCCAACAGGTCGAAACCAAGGCAATGGCAAGATCGACCCTTGGGGCGAACAGCACCCGTGAAAACACATCCAGCCCGGCGGAATCGGTCCCCATCGGATGCGCCCAACTCGGTGGCACCAGATAGGCGCCCGCATCGGCATCAACGGGTGAGGCAAGGGGAAGCAGCGGTGCCACAAGCCCCGAAAGAGCGACCAGCGCCACGATCAAATAGCCGACCAGATAACTTGGCCGATTCATCAGAAACCCGCAAAATTCCTTGAGAACCCCGGTGGCGAGCAACTGCTCGCCACCGGTCTCGTTTGCGAAAGGCTGACCGCCAAGGGCGGCCGGGTCTGTCTCAGACACGTTTGTAATCCTGGAAGTTCAGCCTGTTCGATGTATAATAGACGATGCCGCCGATATCCTTGCCGTGGGCGAGCTGAAAACCGGGATTGGCAATCAGGGTCCAGGGTGCTTCCTCATTGATGATCTTCTGCGCCGCAGTCGTTGCCGCGAAGCGATCTTCTTCGACGAGCGTCGACAGTGAGGTCTTGATCAGGGCATCAACTTCCTCGTTCTTGTAATTCGAGAAATCGAGAAATGACCCGGAGTGGAAGTATAGGTTGAGCGAGAAGCCTGGATCCGGCGTGAAAGGCGCATCGAGGTTGAAGGTCATGGGTTCACTGCGCTTGACCAGACTGTCAAAGAATGTACCGGCCGGCAGCTTCTTGAGTTCAATGGTAACGCCGATTTTTTTCAACGCTGTCTGGTACATAATGGCAATCGTCTCCTCGAAGGGAATGCCTGCATTGTAAGCCAGCGTTGAAGTGAAACCATCAGCATGCCCCGCCTCGGCAAGCAACGCCTTGGCCTTATCAATGTCGTAGTCGTAGTCATAGAATTCTGCAGTGGCACCGGGATAGAAATCCGGCATGAAAGTCGTCATCTTCTTGCCGAAGCCCTGCATGATCGTTTTGACCACTTCGTCCTTGGGCATGGCGTAATTCAGCGCCTGGCGCACCTTGATGTTGTCGAGCGGCGCGAATGCGGTGTTGAGTTCGATCCAAAGCATCTGACTGGCTTCGATCGACGTCACAGTTGCATCCGTGCTGTTCTCCAGACTCTTCATTTCGGTCGGAGCAAGATTTTGCGCAATGTCCACGGCGCCGCCTTGCAACAATTGCAGCCGGGTAGCCGAAATCGGGACTTCGCGGAAAACCACGGTTTCGAAATATGGCTTTTCACCATAATAGTCCGATCGCGCCGTGGCCACCATCTGCTGACCACGGGTAATGTCTTTCAGCGCATAGGGACCGAAGCCGGCAACATTTGTGTCGAGGAAGTTGCGGGCCCATGGGTCGTCTGTGGTCGCCATTTCCTTGCATTTTGTGGAATCAAAGATCGGATTGGCAAGATGACCGCAAACGATCATCAGGATCGGATTTGGATCCTTGAGTGTGAATGACACCACGTATTTGCTTTCGACCTTGACCGCGTCCTTGTCCGGCAGCCCCATCACGGAGGTCATGAAGGCGCCGGCGCCCTTGACCTCGAATTTGCGGTCAAAGGTGTATTTGACGTCTTCGGCGGTGAGTTCATTGCCCCAATTGCTCAGCACGCCCTGACGCAGTGTGAACACCACCGATTTTCCATCCTCGGCAAAAGCCCAGCTTTCCGCCAGCATACCCTTTAGGTTGTAGCCGCCCGGCAGGTCAGGACGCGGTTCAAGGTCTTCGCGCATCACGCCATCGACAGTGTCGGGAATGGTGCCGAAACCGATGAGATAGTCGTAGAAAGCGGCAACGGTATCGATCGTGCCCGGCGATAGTGAGTTTTCGACGTCGAGGCTGAGCGGTGTCGCCGGTGCCGCGATAACCAGGGTCTTGCTGCGATCCTGGCCAAACGAGGCGTTGACGAACCCGGGTGCAAAGGTGAAAGCGCTGGCTGCAGCGCCGTATTTGAGAAGGGTGCGCCGTGAAAGCGGGATGGTGCCATTGGCTGTGTTCTGCATGGTAACTCTCCGGTTGGACGGCCGACCGACGCTCGATCAGCTTGATTCCAATCAATCAAGTTTCGTGCCAGATGCTGGTTTTGGCCGTTCCATGGAGTCTGTATCGATCTATGCTATTGCTATTAATGGGAAAAAATCTCGTATCAAGATTACGGGTAATTTGACATGACTAAAAATCATGCAGAATGATTTTGCATCACAATTGTGCAGAAAAGTTTATTCTGCTTAAATTTGAGGCCCAAAGGATCATCCGACCAATTGCCAGCCCGGGCAAAGTCAGCCTTTCCTCTTTGATACATCGGTTTCAGCGGACTGGTGCGAAGGCATCGTCTGCCGGTCGGGAATATGACCAGATAGCAACGTCCGTTAGACGCGTTGCGGTAGCAGCGCACCAACGTCACTTTGCAGGTCGGTGGGCATGCGGCGATGCAGGGGCCCGGCGCAGGGGCCCGGCGCAGGGGGTTGGCGCAGGGGGGTGGCAATGGGGGTGGTGATGTGCTGTGTTGTGTCGAAGAGGGCCATATGTCTTCGAGCGAAACGAAGCCCCAACCCCGTCGTGACCGGTGCCGGAGTGATGGAGTCCATCATTCTCCCGCCAGAGTTGGCTTACTCACCCATTGAAAAAGGGGCTCTATCAATCATTTAAATGAGAGGGCCAGTTTAATAGGAAAAATGATCGATTTTGCCCACTGCTCGCTTTGACTTGCGCTTTTGGTGGAGAACAACGATGCTTAAAAGTCGCTTTTTGCGCTTCCGGTTAATTGTGTAGCGGTTTTCCGATAAGATAGCGCGCCAGACAAAGGAGGATGATAAAACGTCGTTTCGAAGAAACGACGTTTTAACGGATCAGCAATCAATATCAATTCGGTCAAATGATCCCATTTGGGCGTGAAGTGCTCTATTGCGTCCAGAACCGAAAGCAGCCGGTTCAATTATTTGATTGCGGAGAAAGCCGTCGGCGCAAGAAACTGGCTTGCAATATTTGCAACCACTTCGCCATGTTTTTCCTGGTGCGCCGCGCGGGCTGTGACCCACTCATTGTCGGTGGCGAATGCCCCCCATTTGCGTTGGCGATCGTCCAGCGACTCCCAGGCCAGAAAATAGGTCAGCTCATTGCTCGATTCGCCAATCATGGTGGTAAAAAAACCGGCTTGCTTGATACCAAGCCGCTCCCAAATGCCGAGGGTGGTCTCCTCGAAGCGCTGCAACAGAGCGGGAAGGCCACCGGGTACGCAGCGGTAAACACGCATTTCATAGATCATCTGTTCTTCCTTTGATATTTTGCCGTGAATTTTGGTTTGCCTGTCTGCTCAGTCAGCGACAACAGCGCTCTGGTCGGAATATCTGATGGTCACCGTCATGGATCCCTCGTTCATCATCCATTTGCGGATGGTATAGGTGCGCAATCCCGCTGCGTGAAAGGGATCGGCATCGGCCAGAGCCCGTGCCTCGGCGACAGACTGCGCCCGCAGGATGATCATGCCGCCCGAGGGAAGGTCGTCGCCCTCTTCAAAATAGGGTCCAGCGCCAAACAATTTTCCCTCGCGTTCCAGCCTGACCTGATAATTCAGATGATCGGGCAGAAGTTTTTGAATTTCAGGCGATCGTGCGGGTGTTGTCGTCACCACGTAAAATTCTTTTCTCAACATTGTTGCGGTCAACTGGTCTGGCGTCTTGTCGCTCATGGTGCGGCCCCTGCTTGGCGATCGGTTTGGTGCTCAAATCAAAAAAGGCCCGCCGGAAAACCGACGGGCCTGATTGCGCTGAATTAGCGTTTTTGAATGCCTGCTGCATCAACAACAGTCTTCCAAAGGCCAATCTGCCGTTCGACCATTGCGCGCATTTCCTCGCCAGACGATGGCGATGGTTTTGCGCCCAGCTTGGCAATACGCGCGGCAACGTCCGGATCGGCCATGGCTGCATGCAGGGAAGCACGCAGTTTGTCAGCCACTTCTGCCGGAACACCTGCCGGCATGCCGACGCCGGTCCAGGACACAATGTCGAAGTCCGGCGAGACCGTTTCAGAAAGCGTTGGTACATCCGGCTTGTCGGGCCAGCGCACTGCCGATGTCACAGCCAGAATATCGAACGAACCGGCGGCCTCCTGCGGTGTCATGACAGTACCGGTATCGATGACAACGTCCACTTCTCCGCCGAGCAGTGCGGTTGCTGCCGCAGCACCGCCCTTGTAGGGCACGTGGATGAAATCGGCGCCTGTCTTCAGGTCCATGAGTTCGCCTGTCAGGTGCTGGGTCGAACCAACGCCCGAATGACCGATCTTCAACGTACCGGGAGCAGCTTTTGCTTTTGCGATCAGATCTTCGATTGATTCGAACGCGCCCGCGCGTGTTGCAACAAAGAAAGGAAACCGACCGATGGTTGAGATGAAGGTGAAGTCAGCTAGGGGATCGAACGGCTGCGATTTGTAGAGTGCGGCCGATACGGCATGACCGCCCACCATCAACTGGATCGTATAGCCGTCAGGGTCGGACTTGGATACGAAATCGGACGCCACATTGCCGCCGGCCCCGGGTTTGGATTCGACCACAACCGGCTGCCCCAGATCCTGGGTCATGGGCTCCGCCACGATCCGTGCGACCGTATCGGCATTGCCACCGGCACCGAAGCCGATAATGAACCGGATGGAGCGATCGGGATAATCATCTGCGCCAAGCGCGGCGCCTGACATCATTGCAACTACTGGCAGGGCCAGCATGAGTTTCTTTAACATTGTATTCCTCCCTATATTGAGCGGTCCAGATTGGTTTCGAGGGGCCTCAGACCGAAAAAGGCCCACCATGTCCCTTGAGGGATTTCAGCGTTTTTCGACGTGAAACGATGGGTGAGATAAGGGTGAAAGCCAACAGCGCGACACCGCAAAATACCAGCGTTGCGCTGATCGGGCGCGTCAGGAACACGGTAAAATCGCCGCTGTACAAAAGCATGGTGCGGCGGAAATTCTCTTCGAACATTGGGCCGAGCACAAAGCCCAGCAGCACCGGCGCCGGTTCGAAACGGAACCATTTCATGACATAGCCCAGTAGCCCGAACACGAGTGTCAGGACGACGTCCGTGACGCTGCTGCGATGGGCGTATACGCCCACGCAGATGAGCAGAACGATGGCCGGGTAGAGTCTATGATAGGGGATGCTCAACAGGCGAACCCACAGCCCGATCAATGGAATATTGATGATCAGCAAAATGATGTTGCCCACGAAGAAACTGGCGATAACGCCCCAGAACAATTGCGGTTCATCCACGATCAGGCGCGGTCCTGGAATAATGCCGTTGAGGATCAGGGCGCCGATGATCAGAGCCATCACCGCGTCACCTGGAATGCCGAGGGTCAAGGTGGGAATGAAGCTGGTCTGCGCGGCGGCATTATTGGCCGATTCCGGCGCGCAGAGCCCGGGCAAATGGCCTTTGCCGAATTCCTTGGGGGTGCGGGAAATGCGCCGCTCAAGAGCGTAAGCCATGAAGGCTGCGATGGCCGCGCCGGTTCCCGGCAGGGCGCCGAAGAAGGCGCCGATCGATGCACCGCGTCCCACGGGGGCAACCATCGAGCGCAGCTCTGCCCTGGTGGGCAAAAGATCCTTGTAGGACAGTTTGACATCAATCTTGCGGGTTTCAACGTTGCTGGCGTTGCGTATGATTTCCGACACGCCGAACAGACCCATGGCCAGCGATACCAGACTGATCCCGTCAGCCAGTGCATCGGTGGCGACAAAGCGGTACTGGCCGGTATTGGCGTCTGATCCAACCATGCCCAGGGCGATGCCGACCAGAGCCATCGAAAAGGCGCGGATGGGAGAGCCGGAACTGATCAGAGAGGCCGCGACCAACCCCAGTGCCACCAGCATGGTATATTCCGGCGCGCCGAATTTAAGCGCAAGTGCCGCCATTGGAATCGCTGCCAGAACAACAATGAGGACCCCGAACATGCTGCCGATGAAGGAAGAGACTGCCGTCACCAGCAGCGCAAAACCAGCGCGGCCGCTTTGCGCCAGCGGATAGCCCTCCAGGCACGTCACGACGGATGACGGCGTGCCTGGAAGATTGAGCAGAATCGAGGCGATGGCCCCGCCATATTGGGAGCCATAATAAATGCCTGCCAACAGGATGACCGAACTGGTCGGATCCAGATAGAAAGTCACCGGCAGCAACAGAGAGATGGCCGTGATGGCACCAACGCCAGGGAGCAAACCGATGACCTGCCCCAGCAGCACCCCAAAAAATGCATACATGAGGACGTGCGGTTGCAGAACAACCGACAGGCCTAGCAGGAATTGCTCAGCCATTGCCTCACCTCCCAAACACGGATAGCGGCAAACCAAGCGCCACAATGAACAGCAGCCACCCGGCAAGGGTGACGGCTGCGGAATAGATCACGATGCTGAGCGGACCGGATTGCTTGTTTGCCAGCTTTGATATCGCAACCGCGCAAAACATGGCCGGGACAAGGCCTGCGGGCTCTATCAGGGCAACGAAGATGATGACAGCGGCGGAGATGAGGATAAGCGCCCGCCATTGAGGTTGTTCTGTTTCGAATGAGTCTGTCGTGCGCAGATCGGACACAAGAATGGTCAATCCAAAAAACATCAATGTGCCGCTGACGAGATGCGGCATGTACCCCGGACCCATCTGTACGACGCTACCAGAGGGATAGGACCAGGAGATCGCCAGCATGGCCGCACCAAATGCGGCCAGCGCGGGTCCACCAACAATGCGTCTCCACAAAGAGAAATCGGTTCGCTCGGTATTCTGCAAGTTGGTTATCCTCCTCACCAATATCCCTACTGCATGTCCGCTTTTGGCGCTGATGCCTTCGACACAGGTTGAAGCATGGCCACGCCAAGCTCCCCAGCCAATGCCGCAAGTTTTTTCTGTGTTCCCGCTGCCAGCGGGATGCCATCGCGGTGACGTTGCTCTGCCGTTTGAAAACCGCGTTCGCCTGGCATCAGAATGGAATCGGTGCCTTCCGAGCGCGGCAGCGCGCGTATATTGGTGGCGAGGCGGTCAACCTCTGCCTTGAAAAGTGTCAGATCGATAAATGCGGATACCCTGATCGCCATCGCCAGGCCGTTCATTCCGGCCTTGCTGCCTTCAAGCGCTGCTGAAATCACCGGATTTGAAACGAGAAGACTCGATAGCACCTCAATCATCAACGACAGGCCGGATCCCTTCGGGCCGCCCAGCGGCGTAAGGGTTGCGACCTCCGCCGGATCGGTCGTCGGGTGCCCCTGATCGTCGACACCCCAGGTGTCGGGGATCGCGGTTCCCGCGTCCCGGGCCTGGAAAATCTTGCCGAGCGCAACCGTGGACGTTGACATGTCCAGCAGTAACGGCCGCTCTCCGGAGGGCGCTGCTATGGTGATAGGGTTGGTTGAAACTCCGGAAGCGCTGGACCCGTGATAGGCCATCAGCGGACTTGACGCAGACATGACAATGCCAACGTAACCACGTTGCGCCGCTTGCAGCGCGTAGTAACCAACGGCTCCGGCATGTGTGATGCTGCGTGCCGAACACCAGCCCACGCCCAGCCGGGAGGCGATGTCGATCGCTTCTGTCATGGCTATGACCATCGATGTTGCGCCAGGCGCGCGATCGGCATCCAGAATGGCGACGGCACCATCCCGCTTGATGACGCTTGGCTTGGCAACCGGATTGATGCTGCCTTGCTTGACCATCTCGAGATAACGCGGAATGCGAAGAACACCGTGGGAATCCGCACCACGCGCATTGGCCCAGACCAGGACTTTTGCGGTCTGTTCGGCATGGGCGGGCGCAAAACCGCCCGCCGTCAGCAGGGCAGTGGCAAAATGCTCCAGATCTTCAGGGCTATAGTTGCTCATCAGGCACGTCCGAGCGGTGAGGGAAAGAACTTGTCGAGCCAGGCCTGTACCAGCGTGCGCGTATGGGGTGCGTCCTCGTCCGACAATGGAAAATGCGACATGCCGGTCGGGATCATCAATTCGGCATTTGCGCCGGCCTTTTCGAACAGCCGGATCGATTGTTCCATTGGCGTGATCACGTCACCTGCGGTGTGGAAAAGCAGCAGCGGACGCGGCGCAATATCGGCAACCACATCGTCAGCACGGAAATTATACATGCTGATCGCGGTTTCGACCGGTACTTCAAACTGTGCCTTGGGAGACAGATTGAAACGCAATTCTTCCGGGATGGGCACCACGTCAAACCGTGAGACCCACATGCTTTCACCCGTCTCGGCCTTGTGCTTGCGGCCGCGTTCCAGAATGTCGGTAAACTTGGCCCAGGCCTCGGGCGTCGGGTGCTGACCACGGAACTTGCGTTCGCCGTCGCCCCATCCGCAAAATGACACGACACAGGCGATGCGTTCATCGATACCGCCGGCAAAGACTGCCACTGCAGCACCGAAGCTGTGACCGGTCACGCCAATGCGTTTTTCGTCCACTTCCTCGCGCTCGGCAATGAATGTCAGAGCATTCTTGGTGTCGGCAACCTGATCAAAACACCGCACTTCGCCGCGCGCCCCTTCGCTGTCGCCGCAGCCGCGAAAGTCGATACGGAACACGCAATAGCCCATGGCCTCGATCATCCGCGCCAAAAGCTCGACATGCGATTTGTCCTTGGTGCCGACAAAGCCATGCAAAACGATGAAAGTCGGCAGTTTCTGTCCGGGAGCGCGCCCTTCGGGCACGTGCAGAACGCCTGCAAGCTTCAGGCCGTCGGACATGAAATCGAGTGGAATTTCCATATTTCCTTAACTCCCAGTGGAAATTGCTGACCTGAGGTCCAGCGAGGGTTTCATCACGACCGACCGGTTCAACCGCAGCAACAAGGCGTTGAACGCCAAAAGGCACTTGCTTGGGAACAAGGCGGCGGCATCATGGTTGATGGTATATGCTGAGGCGGCCCCTTCGGGCCACAGTCTGGCGGCGATGCGGGCGCAGATCCGCGAGGGCAATGCCATGCGCAAGGATCTTTTCAATACACCGCTTATCGTCATACCTGCCTCATCTATATTTCAGGTTGTGCAAGCCACTTCCGCATCATGCAGCCGGTTTGGCCCAGGGGAATGTATGCGCCAGCCAATCTGCCGGAGCAGGGGTGCCCCATACGTTCATGACCCTTACATTCTCCGGACGCGTCAGCGCCGTAATGACATTGGGTTCATAGCGATCATCGTCGTGGATCATCGCCATGCCGCCTGAGCATTCGACCATCGCTCCACAGGCGTCAATGTAATAGGCATAGGTGTTGTCACCGGGGCGATGGCGGCCTGGACCCCAGACATATTGCTTGTCGATCGTGTCCAGCCGGTCACCCAGGCTGCAATAATCGGCAAATTCACCCAATTCGAAAGAGTAATGGTGCAGCCCGGTGCCACCGCGCACAATGCCCAGCAGATGATGCAGGCGGTTTGCACCGCGCATCCAGCTCAATCCGTCATCAACCATTCGCTCGGACAGTTTGAGTCCCATGATACGTTCAAACTGCGCACGGGTTTCGGTTGGTTCGGGTGACAGAATATTCACATGGTCCAGATGCAATGGACCGACGCCAGTGCTGGCGTGCCGACGCCCGTAGGTCTCGTCGGCAATCGGCGTATGGATTTCAAACGTATGGCCTTGAGGTGTGGCAAACACCATGCCCGCCGCGCAACAATCCAGTGTCGGTTTTTGCGAGATCAGGCGGCAGCCCACCTCTTCCACCCGGCTAGCAGCCTCGGCAACGGCTTCTGTCGATACGGACTCAAAGCCGATCGAGCGGACTGAATTTTCATCAGCGCGATGCAGCACCAGTTCCGCCTGACGGCCATTGGAAGACAGCCAGACGGTGTCGTCTGACTGACGCGTCACATGCAATCCCAAAATTCCGGTGCTTTCAGTCACCAATTGTTCGACGTTCACCACGTTCAATTGAACATGTCCGATTGCATTGACCAGGTAGCTCATTCGACTTCCGTCCCATTTATCTGCGAATTGCGCGTTTCCTAACACAGATATTCTGACGCCGCAAATATTTTCGAAAATAATGATTTCATCGAAAAGATTAAGTTATTTCTCATGGCACGTGAAGGGCCTGTTCATCCGAAAAGAGGTCCTGTTCAATCAAACTCTGACAGCCAACTCATTTTTCATCGCGAACGGTGTTGGACAAAGTCCCAATGCCTTCGATCTCGATCTCGACCACGTCACCGGCACGCAGAAATTCCTGTGGCTTCCGCGTCGAACCAAATCCGGTGCAGGTGCCCGTGACGATCACGTCGCCAGGTTCAAGCGTGGTAAATTGCGAAATGTAGCTGATCTGGTAGGGTATATCGAAAATCATCCGTGACGTATTCGTGCGCTGCTTCTCGATCCCATTGACACGGGCAACAAGCGAAAGCCCGTCTGGGGGCAGGGTGAGCGCGTCGCTCGTCACCATCCAGGGACCGAAAGCACCTGTCCCAACGAAGTTCTTGCCCGGTGTGAACTGATGGCTGTGCCTCTGCCAGTCACGCACACTTCCGTCATTGTATATGGCGTATCCCGCCACATGGGACTGGGCCTCCTCGCGCTTTATATGACGACCGGATTTGCCTATGATAACCGCGAGTTCGCCTTCGAAATCGAGCCTGTCCGAGACGCGCGGAGAGATCATCGGCGCTCTGTGTCCGATCTGCGAAGATGGAAGCCGCAGAAAAAGCACCGGATAGGCCGGTGCTTTTTCACGATCATCATCCTCTTCGAAATAGTTCAGGGCTGCCATGACGATCTTGGATGGATTGGGAATCACCGGTGACAGGTCAACCTCATCAAGCGTGAAGTCGCACGGCAGCGTGCCATAGGCATCGCAGTTCGGGAAACCAGCGGCAATATAGGCACGCAGATCGGGAAAGCGGTTGGCAAGACGACGCCCCAGATCAATGCCGCCGCCAGTGGTAAGCAGTCCCCATGAGGCAATACCCGCCTTGGTGAAGGAAACGTAACGCATTCGAATCTCCAAGTTTTTTCGAAAATTTTTATATAGTGGAACAAGAGTTTTTGAAACCCCGCCTGCATTGCCTGACTGCCGCAACGTTGATTCTGAGGGAAGGCCGGGAATTCTGGGGGAATTCCAGGGATGCTGGGGGAGGGCCAGTGCGCCCGTCAGCCCGGCACATAAGCGCCATCGGTTACGCGCAGCATCGGGCCGTGGCGTGATCAGGCTACGGAATATAAATTTTTCGAAAATCTGATTGTCATTGAAAATTCAGAAAAAATGAACTAATTGGGTGGTCAAGTGCCCAGCAACATTGGTAGGCCGGACCACACCGGCAGGCCAGACCAGATCAATAGGAATTCACCCTGACCGCCGAGTTGAACAAATCAGGACGGTGGAAACCTGCCAAGATGGAAACATCGATGGGCCAGGACCTTGTTTCGCGTTTGCGGGCCGATATCGTCAGCCATATTTTCATGCCGGAAGCCAAGCTCAAATTTGCTGACCTTACCAAGCGCTATGATGTGGGAATTGGCACTCTGCGCGAAGCGCTCTCCCAATTGGTATCGGAAGGATTCGTGACGCTGGAAGCGGGTAAGGGCTTCAAGGTTGCGCAGGTGTCTCGGGAAGAGTTGATCGAGGTGACAGATCACTTTGTGGACCTGGAAAAGCGTGCCATCGCAGATGCCATCGCCCATGGAGACGATGACTGGGAAAGTCATATCGTTGCCGCTCACCATCGTTTGAGTATTATTGAAAACCTGCCCTGGGCGCAGCGGATGGAGCGCCACGGCGAGTGGGTCCAGCGCCACCGCGAGTTCCATGAATCACTCGTGGCCGCCTGCCAGGGGCGTTGGCTTTTCCGGTTGCGCTCAATGATGTTCGATCAACTGGACCGTTATCGGTTTCTGTCGAAAATGAGCCTTGATGGGCAGGGCAAGAAAAAATTCGAGGAACACCGTCTGATCATGCAGGCGGTATTGGACCGGGATGTCGCCAAGGCGACAGAAATGATCGAAGAGCATATTCGCGGCACCACCGAGGCCGGACTGAAAGTCCTTTGATGCCTGGAATGGCCGAGATTACTCCTGCGCCTCGAGCATGTCTTGCTTTCATTGATTCACTCTGCCAGTTGTTTTTTGGTCAGGATCAAGTTGGTTCGCGAAGCGCGTACCTTAAGGTATGGGCAAGCGAAACGCCGTAGATAGTGGCGAAAAAAACAGCTGGCCCGCAGACTTTGCGTCGAAGAGCTTTTGCATCAGGCATCGCTGGAACAATTTTCTATCTGAGAACACCGGTAAATCGGGAGACTAGCCATGCGGGTATGTGTTTTTGGCGCCGGCGCTGTCGGCAGCCATATTGCGGTCAAACTGGCCAATGCGGGAATGGACGTATCGATCATCGCGCGCGGGGCCCATCTCGACGCGATCCGCACGCGCGGGCTGACACTCCTTCAGGCAGACAAGTCCTGGACGGTGAACCCGAAAGCCTGTGAGGATCCGTCCGAACTGGAGCCTCAGGACATTGTCTTTGTCACGATGAAAGCCACAGGGCTGGCGGCGATTGCCGACAAGATGAAACCCTTGCTGACACCGCACACCGCCGTGGTTTTCGTGCAAAACGGCATTCCCTGGTGGTATCCCGTCGGACTGAACGACAAACCCGCGCCGCCCGATCTGCCGCTTTTCAAGCTGGCCGATGCGTTCCTCGCAGACATGGCGCCGGAGCAGATCATCGGCGGCAGCATCTTTTCTGCAAATGCTGTGGTTGAACCAGGAGTTGTCAAGAACAATACGCCGCAACAGAACCGGCTCTCCATGGGCGGCATCACGCCGCAATGCGCGATCGACATGGACGCCTTGCGCGCAACCCTGGAGAAGGCCGGCATTGCCGCACCGCCACCCGAGGGCGATATTCGCGAACTGATCTGGGTCAAGCTCCTGGTCAACATGAGTGGCTCGGCGATTGCCCTGGCAACGGGCAACAGGTCTTCGATTTCGCGGCAGGATCCGGAGCTTGAAACAATCTATCGCCGCATCATGGCGGAAGGCCTTCAAATAGCTGCAGCCCATGGTTTCCCCATCGACCATCTGCTCAATGTTGACGATCTTCTGACGCGTATCCCGGATCACAAACCATCGCTGCTGCAGGATTATGAATTGGGCCGCCCGATGGAAATCGGCGAGATCGTGCGTGCACCGCAGGCCTTTGCAAGGTCCGCCGGGCTCGAAACGCCCTCGCTCGATGTCTTGTGCGCCATCGTCACGCGCATGGCCCGTGATCGCGGGCTCTATGGGTAATTTTGTGACGGGCCTGCGTGCTGCATGGACGCTGCAGCATCAGTCTGATCTTACTTCTTGTTCTTCTTTTGAATAGAGCGGATCACTTTGCGCAGTGATTTGTCACCGGCTTTGCGTTCCGTCAGAGAGGCGGAATTGAATCTTTCTTCGGCGGCCAATTTGTGCCACCGTGCATATCGCGAGGGCTCAATATCGCCCCGTGCCAAGGCAGCCTGAACGGCACAGCCGGGTTCACTGTCGTGTTGGCAATCGCGGAACCGGCACTGGCTTGCCAAGTCGGCGAGGTCGGAAAAGACATCAGCGATGCCGGCTTCGACATCGGTAAGCTGCAGCTCACGCATTCCAGGCGTATCCAGCACCGCGCAGCCGTCAGGCGAGAAGTGCAATTGCCGCCGTGACGTCGTATGACGGCCCTTGCTGTCGTCGTCCCGAATGGCAGCGGTATCGGCCACGCTTTCGTTCAAAAGCGTATTGACCAATGTCGATTTCCCCACGCCCGAAGACCCCAGAAACGCCACAGTCTGGCCGGGTTTGCACCAGGGTGCGAGCCTGTCATTGGGTTCGTCGCTCAATGCGTTGAGCGCCTCCACAGTAACGCGGTTGGAAATGGCGCGTGCCGCGTCAACATAGGGTGCGGGATCGTCGCAGAGATCAGCTTTTGTCAGCAGGATAACCGGCGTTACCTCCGCTTCGAAGGCCATGGCCACATAGCGTTCAAGCCGTGCGACGTTGAAGTCCCTGTTGCAGGAGGAGACGATGAACACCGTATCCACATTGGCAGCGATCAACTGCCGTTTGCGACCTGTGCCTGCAGCGCGCCGCTCAAACAGGCTGGTGCGTTCCAGAAGCCTGCTATGGGTGGGTTGGTTTGCATCATAGAGCAGCCAGTCACCCACGGTTGCGTCAAGTCCCGGGGGGACAATTGCATCAATGCCTTCGCCAAGCACGTGCAGGCCGGTTCTGTGGACCTCGGTTACCCGAACAGGCGATGCGGCGGCCAGATCATCAAGCGTAAGCTGCTGACTGAAGAAAGGTTTCCAGCCGAGGATTTCCAGTTGTGAGCGTTTGCGCTTTTGAAGGTCATCGGAACCTTTCGATGGCCAGAGTTGGGAATAGTCCCGTGTCATTTGGTCGACTTTCGTGTTTCTTGGCAGGCTTGGCCCGTGTCATACAGCAATGCTTCCGCATCCGTCGAGGCGTTTGAGGCAGCGGAGGGTCACTGGCGACGAACTCTTCGCCCCCTTGTTATCCACCACGATCTGCCTGCATCCGCAAGGCAAGGATGATGGACTTGACACGGCGAAGCGAAATGGCCTGACACCCATAATAGGCTTCATCAGTTTTGTACAATCACCAACCTGAGGTCGTGCGCTGTGAAAGTAAAGCGCAATGCGTTGCGCTGAACAGGATTGGCCGGACTTGGGGCTGTTTTGCACGCTGCGAACGAGGTTCTGTCAAAACCTCTCAAGTCGCGGCCCTTTTGGGCGAACGGCATCGCCATCTTCTCTTTTGCCGGGCCCATGGCACGACACGCGCCAGAGGCCTATGGCGTCAGATCGGATTCAACCTGCCCGCCCCTCCAATCAGCCCGCCCAACCCACCAGCAATCGCCAACCTGTTCCACGCATTGATCTGGGCGATGGCATAGAGGACTTCGACCGTTTGCAAAGCGCTGATTGCTTTCGCAAGGGTATCAACGATTCCTGCGAATTGGGCAGGCCGGGCAGAAGCGTTTAGGGTAAGGCGAAAACCCATCGTCATTCGCTGCGGGTGGCCTCCAGCCGCGCCTGTGTGGGCGACGAAGGTCTGTTAACCGGAAATGGATGTCATCAGCTTCAGCCGGGCAACCTGGTTCAGAAAGCAGCAAAATGCTCTACTCCATGAGCATTGGTTCATCGGTTTTATCGCAGTCTTACCCTGGAAATTCAATAGGCTGAGGCCAGGCTGATCCGCACAGACGAATACCTATGTGTGCGAGTATTGGTCCTGTGGGTAGGGAATTCCGCCGAGCTGCACTGTCGCTTCGTCTGCCCATCGCACAACAACCCGGCCGAGTTCGGCGAAGTCTTCGGCCTTCAACTCGTTCTCGTCTGCGGTAAGCGCAATGGATCCGCAGACACTGCCGTTTTCAATCCATACCGGAGCGGCGATGGAATTGACGCCTTTGCGGAAGCCACTCTGGGAGGTCGCATACCGTTGGTCGCGGATCGTCGCGAGTGTTGCTTCGAATGATGTGCTGTCGGTTGGGGGAGTGTATTCGACCTGGCTGCGCTTTGCAGGCGCAAGCAGTTTCTCACGCTGATCGGCGTCGAGAAAGGCAGCGATTGCCAATCCCGATGCGGTCGCCCCAATTGGAACGGTGGTTCCCAGTTCTGCTGAATACACAACTCCGTTCCTCCCCTCGACTTTGTCGAAATAAGTGGCAAACGGGACATTGTTCATCATGAAAAAGGCGGTGTAGCCGGTGGTATGCGCTGCCTGGCGCAAAATCGGATGCACTGACCGGCGAATTGAGTCTCCGCGCAACACCTGCGCCCCGATTTCCCACGTCATCAAGGTGGCGCGATATCTTCTTCCCTGGACTTGCTCAGCATAGCCGGACGCCACGAGGGTTCCCAGAAGCCTTTGTACAGCACTCAGGTTCATGTCAATTTCACGCGAAAGTGTGGTTATGCCCACTGGTTCGCGCGTTAAACAAAGCGCTTCAAGCAGCCGTAAACCTTTGCCGAGCGTGGCACTCATGGGATTCCTCTGTCAGAGAGAGCCTTCGATATATCGCATAAAGATAAATAGGGGGCATCGATAGATCAAGGTTGATTCTCTAGAAAATTGTCGTATTGTGCGATTTATCAATATAAAATATCGAATAATGATATGGAGTCGGTATGAATAGCTCGGATGCAGACATTTCTGGCGCTTGGGAGCTTCCCGAGCATTTGGTAATGCTCCGCGACACGATCAGTCGATTCATGATTGAAAAGGTGCGTCCGGTGGAGGAGCGGCAGCCTCACGACAGCTATTCGCTTCCTGCGGCTGAGCTTGCGGCGTTGCGCAAGGCGGCCAGAGCCGCCGGCCTTTGGTGCATGGCTTCACCGGAGGAATACGGCGGCGGCGGTCTCGGTCTATTGGGTCAGGTCGTTGTTGCCGAAGAAGCTGCCAAATGCCGGATGGGCGCTTATGTACCCGCCTGCGGCGCATTCGGCATTGATCCGCCTTCCGTCATCTGGCTTGGCACCGAAGAGCAGCGCCGGAAATATGGAGTTGCAGGTATCGAGGGAGGCAAAAAGAATTTTGTCGCGATATCCGAGGCGGGCGGGGGATCTGACCCCAGCCGAACGATAAAGACACGGGCGGAGCGCACGGGTGACCGCTACATAATCAACGGCACAAAGATGTGGATTACCGGCGCCGAAAACGCTGACTGGGGAATCGTGTTTGCCCGCACGGATCGATCCGATGGCGGCAATGGGATCACCGCTTTTGTCGTGGACAGGGAGACGCCCGGCATTTCCTGCCACGAGATAGGAGTGATCCGTTCCTACGCACCTTACGAAGTGGTGTTCGATAACGTAGAGGTTCCCGAGACAAGCCGTCTGGGCGAGGAAGGGCAAGGTTTCGCGATCTGCCAGAAATGGCTCGTGCACGCACGCGTACCTTATGCCGCCGGCGTAATCGGTGTGGCTCAGGCGGCTTTGTCAATCGCGATCGACTGGGCCAAGCAACGCAATGTCCACAAATCGCTCCTCTCCGACAAGCAGGCGATTCAGTGGATGATCGCTGACAGCGAGATGGAATTGCGCGCCGCACGGCTGCTGACCTACCAGGCAGCCTGGAACGGAGATCTTGGAAAAGATATCAAGACCGATGCGTCCATCGCCAAGGTGGTTGCCACAGAAACTGCGGGTCGTGTTGTCGACCGCTGCGTCCAGATTCTGGGTGGCATGGGCCTTGCGCGCGAAATGCCGCTGGAGCGCTGGTATCGGGAACTCCGTATCAAGCGTATCGGCGAAGGCCCATCCGAGGTGCACCGCATGGTGCTTGCTCGCCAGTTGTTGAGGAGTTGATTGTGTCAATTGATTTCGACCTCGCAGACGGCATTGCGCTGATTATCATCAACCGACCGGAGTGTGCAAACGCGCTGGACGCAGAACATTACGAGGCTTTGGGTGACGTCTGGCGTCGCGTCCGTGATGACGATGCGATCAATGTGGCTGTTCTGACAGGCGCCGGTGAACGTTCCTTCAGCGCCGGGGCTGATCTCAAGTCGTGGATTGGGCGCGAACGAGCCCTCTCGGAGCATTGGCAGACCCAGCAAAACCAGTTGCTGAATCGCGGTCTGGAAGTCTGGAAGCCCGTCATCTGTGCAATCAACGGCACCTGTGTCGGCGGCGGCATGACACTGATGCTGGCGACAGACCTGCGGGTGGCCGTCAAGGGCGTGAAAATTGGACTGAGCGAAGTTCGCCGCGGTATTATCGCGGCCAATGGCGGAACCCAGCGCATCATGAAGCAGATGCCATATGCGATCGCCATGGAGATGCTGTTGCTTGGCGACGACATTGATGCCGATACGGCATTGCGCTGGGGACTCGTCAACCGGGTGGTCGAACGGCGGGATCTGTTGCCCACGGCTATGGACCTGGCAGAAAGACTTGGCCGCAATGCACCGCTGGCCGTCCGCGCAGCCAAGGAACTTGCCGTGCGCTCGTTTGACCTGCCGCTGTCGGAAGGATTGAGGCTCGAGCAATTCGTCAACGCGATGTTGCAGGGATCGGAAGACGTCAAGATTGGCAGGGAAGCGTTTGCGAACAAGACCCAGCCGAAATATGGAGGTAGCTGAGGTGGCTGAAGCTGATGTCATTGCTGCCCAGCCGCTGGTTGGAATTCGCGTTCTTGATCTGACCCAGATCTACAATGGGCCCTATGCCACGTTCCTGATGGCCATGGCTGGGGCTGATGTGATCAAGATAGAGCCTCCGGGTGGTGAATATCTGCGTAGGCGCGATGGCCGGGCGGGCTCTTTCATGCCGTTTGCCATGCTCAACGGATGCAAGAAGTCAGTCTCGCTCAATCTCAAGTCGGCGAAGGGACTGGAACTGTTTCTCAAACTGGTCGAAAGCGCCGATGTAGTGGCGGAAAACTTCTCTCCGGGCGTCATGGACCGTCTCGGCATCGGATATGAGGCACTGCGCGCGCGAAAGCCGAATATCATAATGGCATCTGGTTCCGGCTACGGCCAGGAGGGCGGATATCGCGACCTCATGGCCATGGACCTTACCGTTCAGGCGATGTCGGGCGTTATGAGCGTGACCGGATATCCGGACGGTCCGCCCACCAAAGCCGGAGCCGCCTTATGCGACTTCTTCGGCGGCTCGCATCTCTATAGCGCGATCGTTTCAGCGTTGTTCCGTCGCGAAAGAACTGGACTGGGCGCACGCATCGATATTTCGATGCTGGACTCTGTCTATCCCGCGATGGCGTCGAATATCGGGATGCTGCACGGAGCTCGCAATGACATTCCCCCGAGAACCGGCAACCGCCATGGCGGCCTGTCTCTCTCTCCTTACAATGTTTATTCGACAAGCGACGGCTATATCGCCATCATCTGTAATAACGACAAGCACTGGCATGGACTGCTGGCTGCGATAGGTCAAACGGAAATGGCCACCGATCCGCGCGTTGTCAGCATGGTTGATCGGGTGCAGAACATGGATTTCGTCGATGACCTTGTAGAGGCGTTTACTTCCGGTCGCACGAAAACAGAGTTGTGTGTGCTGCTCCAGCGAAACAAGGTCCCGCATGCACCAGTCCGTGATCTGATGGAGGTCATGAGTGATCCGGTTTTACACGAGCAGGGGACCCTGTTCGAGGTCGATCACCCGGACTATGGCGTCATCACACTAAACAATACGCCATTGCAGTATGCAGATACCGAGCCCCAGCCTTATGTGTGCTCGCCAGGATATGGTGAGCACAATGAGGGCGTCTACGGCGAACTTGGTTTGGATGCAGCCGAGATTGCAGGGTTGCGCGAAGAAGGTGCCATCTAATGCAGGGCAAGGTCGTTATATCCGGCGTCGGGAATACGGTCTATGGCAAACACCCAGGCCGGGATCGGGTAGATCTTATCGTCGAGGCTGCGCGTGAAGCGATTGCTGATGCTGGTATAGAAAAAGCGGAGATTGATGGAGTCTTCGTGAAGATGGCCAATTCCTCGCCGACAATCCTGTATGGCCAGAAAGTTTCGGAGGCACTCGGCCTTCAGCCCGCAATCGGATGCGCGTTGGACCAGGGCGGGGCGGCCAATATCGGTCTGATGACCTATGCGGCACTTGCGATTGATGCGGGTCTCATCAAAAACGCGCTGATCTGCTATGGCGACACGGCACGCACGGGTAGTCATGCGGTTTACCACCGGCCGCGAGGCGATGACGCCATCATGGGCTGGTACTCTACTGCAGCCGGTTATGCGATGATCCACCAGGCATACCGGGAACGTTACAAAACCCCAGACGAACATTTTGCTGCTGTCGCGCTGGCGGCGCGAAATCACGGAGCTCAAAACCCGAAGGCTCATCTCAGGCTGCCGCTTACGATGGACGCCTATCTGGCAAGTCCCTACGTAATCGAGCCACTCAGGCGTGATGACATGTGCCTTGTTTCGGATGGGGGGGCCGCACTCGTCATGACCAGTGATGGTGATGCCAGACGCAGAGGCAATGTTCGGGCTGTTCCAATTCTTGGAATGGGGCAGGGGCAGGAGAGCTGGGAGGTGCATTTGCGGCCTGACCTTCTGCGCACCAAAGCCGTAGAAAGCGCGGACATGGCCTTCGCCCAGGCAAAGATTGACCGGGGCGGCGTCAGCTTTGCCCAGATCTATGACTGTTTTACCGTCACAGTCCTGCAAACCCTTGAAGACTATGGACTTGCGCCTCGTGGACAGGCAGGAGCGAAAGCCCTCGCTGAAGGGCTTGGCTTAGGCGGCTGGCTGCCGTTCAACACCTCCGGCGGCTTGCTTTCAGAGTCAGGGACGCCGGGACTTCAACTGATTATCGAGGCGGTGAGGCAGCTTCGCAACGAGGCCCTTCTGCAGGTCAATGGCGCCAGTTACGGCCTCATATCCAATCAGGGAGGATCGATGCACACTCATGCTACGTTGATACTGGGAGCGGCCGGATGAGCATTCCCGATGTAACACGGCCCGATATAACAAGGAACGCCACGAATGCGCCCTATTGGTCGGCCTTGTCTCAGGGCAGGCTCGACTTCCAGCATTGTCGTGCTTGCGGGCACCAGTGGCTTCCCGCGAGAGAAAACTGTCCGAATTGTCTTGCCGCTGATCCGCAATGGCAACCGGCGAGCGGCCGGGGGAAGCTCGTGTCATGGGTAGTCTACCATAAGGCCTACGCGCCCCATCTGGAGGATCGCGTCCCCTATAACGTCGCCATCGTTGAACTGGCCGAAGGCCCGCGGATGATCAGCAACATCATCGGACATCCCGAGGGGCAAGGCCTGTACATCGGTGCTGATGTTGAACTGGCGATCGCGAGGGATTTCGGTCTGGATCTGCCTCGTTTCAGACTTCAATCTGACTAGGCCAGAAAGATTGCAGGCGTTTCGCCATTTAGCGGCCCGGCCGTTCCGGGCATATGACAACATATCTGCTGCAACCCGTAATTGTCGCGCAGCATTAGCAAGGGATCATTGGGAATGTCCAAGTCGAACACAAAAAATGGTGGTGAACTCATCCTGGATCACCTCATCGAGCAGAACGTACCCCATATGATCGGAGTCTGCGGTCACGGAGACGTTGGCTTGATGGACGCAGCGATTGACCGTCAGGACAAACTCAGCACGATATCGGTTCACAACGAGCAGACAGCCGGCTTCATGGCGGACGCCTATTATCGCGTGACCGGTCAGCCGGTCGCCACCTACACTTCGGTTGGCCCGGGGTCGATCTCGATCCAGGTGGCTATCGCCAACGCGATGTTTGATGGATCGGCAATTTTCGCGATCACCGGCAATATTCCGACGCAACAATTCAACCGGTTGCCGTTCCAGGAACTGGGTCATCACTATCAGGCTGATTTCCCGTCGGCCATGCGTCCGTATGTCAAGCGCTCCTATCAGGCAACCCGCGCCGATATGCTGCCCTCGATGATGCGGCACGCCTATTCGACCATGACGTCAGGACGCATCGGACCTGTTCATCTGGATATCCCGTTGAATATCTTCGATGAGACCACGCCACAGGTCTCAGATTTCTCGGATGAATGGCGCGCCAATATTTTCCAGAATCCCGCTGCTGACCCTGAATCGCTGGCCCGGTGCGTGGATATGCTGCTTGCTGCGGAACGGCCGGTTATTGTTGCCGGCAACGGCGCGTTCGGGCAGCGGGTCGAAGCTGATCTCTTGAAGCTGGCACGGACGCTCAACATACCCGTAGCCTCGACTGCGCAGGCGAAAGGTGTAATTGACGAAACAGATCCGCTTTGCCTCGGTCCTCTGGGTCGCGACGGCGTCTATCCCTCAAACCGCGCCACACGCGGCTGTGATGTGGTTTTGGCGCTGGGCACGCGATTCGGCGACCGCTCCTCGTCTTCCTGGAGAGAAGGTGCGACGCACACGATTGCGACGCAGAAGCTCATTCATATCGATATCGATCCCGACCGGTTCGGCCGCAATTATCCACCGGCGCTGGGCATCGTCGCATCCGCGAATACGTTCATCCGGCAATTGATTGATGTCTTTTCAGAACGTCAGGATGACGTGAAACGCTCGATTGCGGCCCGTGGTAAATGGACAGAGAGCTGGCAGAACTGGAAGCGCCAGTGGGATATTGATGTCTATGCCGGCGCCAACCGGCCTGACATCCCGATTCACCCGGACCGGCTCGTGGCCGAAATGACCAAAGCCCTCCCGGCAGACGCCATTGTCGCAGCTGATATCGGCATGAACCACACGTGGCTCGTCCAGCAGTGGCGGGTGCGATCCGGCGGCTTGTTGATCCAGTCAGGCGGCCTGGCCGCGATGGGAATGGGGGTCTGTGGTGCTGTCGGCGCAAAACTCGCAGCGCCAGACAAGGTCGTTGTTTCCTTCTCGGGCGATGGTGGCTTCATGATGCATTCCAATGCTGTGGCCACAGCGGTTGAATACGGGTTGGCTGTCATCTGGGTCGTCATGAACAATTGTGGCTACGTTTCGATCCGTGATCTGCAAAAGGGGCGATACGGCAGAGAGCACGCCACCCGGTTCCGCAAGGAGGCGACCGGCGAACTGCACTCAGCCGACTTTGCCATGATGGCGAGGGCTATGGGGGCCGATGGCATCCGGGTAGATCATCCCGATGAACTCGGCTCTGCACTCCAGTCGGCTATCGCCAGTGGACGACCGACCGTTATTGATGTGCGTACCGAGCCGGATGTGAAACGCCTGACCGCAGGCGTGCTCGATTTTGCGCCGATCCTGGGCGCGGAACCGAACTACGACCCGGACCCTTTGGTCTGATTGGTCAGGGAGAAACAACGAATGACCGTACAAAACCTTGAACTCTATATCGATGGCAGATGGGTCCCCGCCTCAGGCGGTGGCATCATTGAACTGGTCAATCCGGCAACGGAGGAACTGATCGCCTATGTTCCGATAGCTTCCGCAACGGACCTCGACGCCGCCCTGGCTGCTGCCGAAAAGGGCTTTGCAGTATGGCGTCGAACCGCCCCGGCGGAACGGTGTGCTATCATACAGAAGGCGGCGCGGCTTGTCCTTGAGCGCATCGATCACATTTCCGAGGTGATGTCTGCCGAGCAGGGAAAACCACTGGCCGAGGCCCGTGCCGAGACCTTTCGTGCGGCGGAGCTTCTGGAGTGGGCAGCCGAAGAGGGGCGCAGAAGCTACGGCGAAACGATCCCTGCTCCCGATGGTCTGAGGTATATGACCTTCTGGGAGCCTGTCGGTCCGGTCCTTGCACTGACGCCCTGGAACTTCCCGTTGGTCTCTCCCGTCCGAAAAGCAGGAACAGCCCTGGCGGCAGGATGCAGTTGTATCCTCAAGCCATCCGAGATCACGCCGCTATCGGCCATTGAACTGGTCCGCGCGTTCCATGATGCAGGGCTGCCCGCCGGTGTGCTTAACCTGGTGCTTGGCGAACCTGCGCCCATCACCGACAGGCTGCTCAATTCCGATATCATCCGGGCGGTCACTTTTACCGGGTCGGTTCCGGTGGGAAAGATGATTAGCGCGCAGGCTGGACGCTTGATGAAGCCAGCGATCATGGAACTAGGTGGTCATTCGCCCGTCATCGTGTTCGATGATGTCGATGTCCCCAGGATAGCCAAGGCATCCGCGACAGCCAAGTTCAGGAATGCCGGTCAGGTCTGCACATCGCCGACCCGGTTCTATGTTCAGGATGCTGTCTACGAGACATTCATCGAGATGTTCGCTGCCCATTGTGATGAAATCCAGATGGGATCGCAGGCAAACGGACCGGCGCTCATGGGACCGGTTGTAAGCGAGAAACGGCGTAACGCCCTGCTTGAACTCATTGATGACGCCGCTTCCGCTGGTGCCCGGATCGTTACGGGTGGAAAGGCGGCAAGCGGAAAAGGATATTACCTTGAACCGACCGTTCTTGCCGATGTTCCTGAAGGGGCGAGGATATTGCGGGAGGAGCCCTTTGGGCCGGTGGCGATTTTCAATCGCTTCTCGCAGACGCAGGAGGCAGTGAAGAAAGCCAACGCCCTGCCATTCGGTCTCGCGTCTTACCTCTTCACGAGCAACATCGAGCGGGCTCGGACCACGGCCCACGGGATGAATTGCGGTATTGTCGGCGTGAACAGCTTCTCCGGTTCAAATCCGGAAACGCCGTTCGGCGGCAACAAGGACAGCGGTCACGGCCGTGAGGGTGGCACGCAAGGTGTCCGCGAATTCATGACTTTGAAATTCATGGTGGAGGGGATGCTATGAGCCAGACAAGACGCAAGGCATTGATCGTCGGAGCTTCGGGAATGGTTGGAAGCAATCTCAATATCCTGCTCTCGAATGATCCCGGCTGGGATATCGTGACCTTGTCGAGGCGGCAGGTTCCGCTCGGTTCGAATGCCCAACATCTTGCCGTCGATCTGCTGAACGCAGAACAGTGCAATGCAGACGCAGGGCAGCTTGCGGATGTCACCCATGTATTTTTCTGCGCGCGCGCCGTGGAAACCAACTATGTCATCAAGCTCGACGAGAACCGTCTCATCGTCGAGAATCTGCTCAATGCCCTGTCGCCCGTGGCAGACAGGTTGGAGCATGTGCAAATGATCCACGGTATGAAATGGTATGGTTCCAATCTCGGCTCATACCGCACGCCAGCCAAGGAAAGCCATCCAAGGCTGCCCGGGGCGAACTTCTACTATGAGCAGCTCGACGCGCTTATTGAGCGCTCCCAGCGATCCAGCTGGAGTTGGTCGACCCTGCGCCCGCATTTTATCTGCGGCACGGCGATCGGCAGTCCCTCCAATCCAATTGCCACGTTGGGCGTTTATGCCGCAATCATGCGGGAAATGGGTGAGCCATTGCATTTCCCGGCGGGGCAAGCTGTCTGGACTGCCAATATGAACGTCACCGACGTCAACCTGCTTTCCAAGGCTATGATCTGGGCGGCAACCGAACCGCGTTGCGCCGGCGAAGCTTTCAACATCGTCAACGGTGATACTTTTTGCTGGCGTGACGTGTGGCCAAGCATCGCTGCCCTGTTCGGGATGGAGGCCGGAGAACTCAGGCCCATGAGCCTCCGGGCATTCATGGAGGACAAGGGTGAAATCTGGAAGCGAGTGGCAACCCGCGAAGGTTTGCGCAACAGCAACATCGCAGAGGTCGCTGACTGGGCATTCGCGGACGTGATGTTCGCCGGTGCCTGGGACCAGACCGCTTCGGTTGTGAAGGCGCATCAATACGGATTCAACGAAATGGTCGATACCGAAGAGATGTTCCCGCGTCTGTTCAGTCAGTACCGCGAACTCAAGATACTACCCTAAGGGAGAAGCAAGATGGATGCTGGCAAATTGAGCTGCACCACGGTCACATTCGGGTGTCCGGTCGATGAAGCAATCATGGCGATGAGCCAGGCGGGCTTCAGTTCCACCGAATTGTGGCCAAGAGACTACTATTTCAGCAACGACGGGCCGGATGCGGTGCTTAACGTTCTGAAAAAGACCGGGATGAGCGTATCCTGCTATCAAAACCTGCGGAACTACGAGGGGATGCCGGAGGAGCAACGCCAGACCAAACAGCGCATCGCAGAGCAGATATTCATGCAGATGCAGTTGCTTGATACGGCGACGCTGGTGCTGTGCTCCAACATCGCCACGGACAGTGCAGGCGACGAGGACAGGATCATTTCCGACCTCAGGGAGCTTGGCGACATCGCTGCCCGCTATGGGCGGCGCGTAGCCTGGGAGCCGATCTGCTGGGGACGTTGGGTCAAGGAGTACTGGCATGCCTGGGAGATAATCCAGAAGGTTGATCACCCGGCCATTGGCATCGTTCTCGACAGTTTTCACATCTTCGCGCTTGGCCTGCCGCTTGACGGGATCGCCAAGATTGACCGCGAGAAGATCTTCCTTGTTGAAGTCGCCGATATTCCAGGCGGGAATTTCGATTTCATTGAGTTGAGCCGCGGCTACCGTCTTTTCCCGGGCGAGGGCATTACGCCGGTCGGGGATTTTCTGAAAGAGGTGCGCAAGACAGGATATGACGATGTGTTGTCGATCGAGGTCTTCAATAGCTTCTATCGCACACTTGCACCGGAAGTGATTGCGCGCAGGGCCCGCGCATCGCTCGAACCGTTCCTGTGAACGGTTCCTCCGCAAGCCGGTTGGGCACGGCGTTGCCGGCTGAGTGCGACCTTCTTGTTGTCGGTTCCGGAGCGGGCGGGCTTGCGGCTGCCGTGACGGCAGCCCGCAAGGGACTGAAGGTCATAGTTGTCGAGAAAGCTCCCTATTTCGGCGGGACCTCGGCCTCATCGGGTGGCTGGGTGTGGGTGCCTTGCAGCAAGCAGGCCAAAACGGCCGGAGTTGCCGATTCCACAGAAAGGGCGCGCATCTATCTGCAGGGTGAAGCGGGCGAGGATTTCCGTCACGATCATGTCGATACCTATCTCGCAGCCGCACCTGAGGCGTTGAAATTCTTTGAGGACAACAGCGAACTCGTGTTTGATCTCGGGCCGCAATATTCAGACTATCATGCGGAAATATCCGGCGGCATGGCTGGCGGACGGTCCTTGGTCGCCCGGCCTTACGATGCGCGCGCGCTGGGCAGGGAAAAGGCGCGACTGAAATTGCCGGTGCCGGAAACGACTTTTTTCGGCATGATGGTCGGTTCCGGCAAGGAGTTGAAGCACTTCTTCAACGTGACGCGCTCCGTGATATCGGCTGGATATGTCGGTATTCTTCTGGCCCGCTATGCGTTGGAAAAACTGTTTTACGGGCGTGCGATGCGGGTGACCAATGGTGCCGCGCTGGTGGCCCGACTTGCGAGCACAGCGTTCAATCTCGGTGTCGATATCCGCACGGACACACCTGTTACCGGTCTGGTTGGCGATTGCGACGGAATTCGCGGTGTCAGTGTCCGGATCACTGCCGGCCGGATCACTGACGGAGAGCAGGAAATCCGGGCCAGGCATGGTGTTGTTCTTGCTGCCGGCGGCTTCGCCCATGACATGGAGATGCGCCGGCGCCTGTATCCGCATGTCAAGGCAGGCAGCGATCATTTTTCCGCGGTTGACCCTCATGTAACCGGCGACACCTTCCGGATGGTTCGTGATTGCGGCGGTGAGATCGTCGAGAATTTCAGGAATGCGGCGGCCTGGGTGCCATTGTCGTTGGTACCGCGGAGCGAAGGTGGATCGGGACCATTCCCGCATTTCATCGACAGGCCGAAGCCCGGGGTCATCGCCGTGACCAATTCCGGGCGTCGTTTTGCAAACGAAGCGGTCAGCTACCATGATTTTGTTCAGGCTTTGATCAAGGCGACTGAACCGGGAGAACAATGCGCTTGCTGGCTGATCGCTGATCACGAGACCATCCGCAAATACGGTCTCGGTCATGTGAAGCCGTTTCCGGTCCCGCTCGCTGCGGCACTAGCGTCGGGGTATCTTAAACGCGGCAATTCGCTCGCCGCGCTGGCCCGGGTGTGCGGGGTGAATGCCGAAACCTTCGAGGCCACCGTCGCTCGCTACAACAGCGATGCGAAACAGGGCGTTGACCCGGAGTTCAGTCGCGGGACCACCGCATACAACAGATATCTCGGCGATCCCGCGCATCAACCCAACCCCTGTGTCGGACCCGTCAACAAACCGCCCTATTATGCGGTGCGACTGGTTGCCGGCGATCTGGGGACATTCGCGGGCATCCGCACTGATCCGCGCGCGCGCGTGCTTGATCACAATGGCGCGGCCATTCCCGGGCTCTATGCAGTCGGTAACGACGCGGCAAGCATCATGTCCGGTACCTATCCCGGGGCCGGCATCACACTCGGGCCGGCGATCACGTTCGGCTATATCGCGGCACTTGATGCTGCTCGAAACAAGGAGGAGAACTGACAATGGAATTGCGCAATCTCGGACGCTCGGGGCTTCGTGTCTCCAGGCTTGGTCTTGGCTGCAACACATTCGGCATGCGGTGCGATGCGGATCAATCGAAAAAAATTGTCGATGCGGCGATCGAAGCAGGCATCAACTTTTTTGATACTTCTGATTCCTATTCCGAGGGAAAATCCGAATCCTTCCTGGGAAAGGCGCTTGGATCCCGTCGGGCCGACGTCGCGATTGCAACGAAGTTTGCATCGCCCATGGGGCCTGGCAGACAGGGCGCGAGTCGCCGCTATATCCACCAGGCCGTTGAAGCCAGTCTGACACGGCTCGGAACCGACTGGATTGACCTTTATCAGGTGCATTTCCCGGATCCTCATACGCCGATCGAAGAGACCGTGTCGACACTTGAAGATCTGAAACGACAGGGAAAGATACGCTACTACGGCTGCTCCAACTTTTCGCCGGTGCAACTGACCGAGGCGGCGCTGACAGCCCGATTAATCGGTGCCGACGGTTTCATGTCGACCCAGTCGGAGTATTCGCTGCTGGCGCGTGACATTGAGGCAGAGACGCTGCCGTGTCTCGACAAGTACGGCATGTCACTGCTGCCCTATTTCCCGCTGGCCAGCGGTTTGCTGTCCGGCAAATACGGTGCGGGTGGCAAGCAGCCTGCCAACAGCCGTTTGGTGACGCCCAATGTTCCCTGGCTTGAACGGCAATCCGAGAGGCTGCTGAAAGATGAGAATCTAAGCACCGTGGCGTCACTGGAAGATTTTGCCACGAAGCAGGGTCACAGCCTTCTGTCGCTGGCGCTTTGCTGGGTGGCCAGCAACCCCGTTGTCGGAAGCGTGATTGCAGGTGCGTCCTCTGCAGATCAGGTCACAGCAAATGCTGCTGTAATGGATTGGCATCTGAGTTCCGATGAGTTCGCCGACGTCGCTGCAATTCTCAAATAATATCGAATAATGATATAAAGAAGTCATATATGAAATAGTGTTGTCATATTGATGGCTATGTGTAAGATATATTGTGTGCGTTTGGTTCGTATCCGGAAAGTTTTGTAGAAATTCGGATGGACCGAACGGGAGTGACAGCCGGACTCCAGGCTCTGCCGGCTCGATTTTGGGAGGAATTTCGAAAATGACAATTCGTTTGAAGCATGCCCTGCGGGGTAGCATGTTGGGCTGCGCATTGGCGCTGACACTTTCCGTGTCCGCAAATGCCCAGGACATAATCAAGATCGGGGAAGTGAGCAGTTTCACAAATTTCCCGGACCATATGGGTCACTACAAGAATGGAATGGATCTGGCGCTGGATGAAATCAACGGTGCAGGCGGTGTCGATGGAAAGCAGCTTGTCTTCGTTACGCGCGATGACAAGGCCACGGCAGGTGATGCCATTCGGGCGGCGGAAGAGTTGGTGGCGCGCGAACAGGTAGACGCGATCACCGGCACATTTCTTTCCAGTGTTGCATTGGCGATGAATGAATGGGCAAAGCGCAACGAAGTGCTTTTCCTCGCGACCATGTCTCTGTCGGACAAGATGATCTGGCAGGAAGGAAACCGTTACGGCTATCGCTTGCGGGCGGGTACATTCACCCAGTCGGCAATCTTGGCTGAAAAGGCTGCGGAGCTGGGCAAGAAACGGTGGGCTCTGGTCTATCCGAACTACGAGTTCGGTCAGCTTGCCGCAGAGAATTTCAAGCGCATGCTCACCGAGGCGCAACCGGATGTCGAGTTCGTATCCGAACATGCAACTCCGCTGGGCCGGATCGAGGCAGGTGGTGTCGCACAGGCAATGATCGATGCGCAGCCGGATGCTATTTTCAGTGTTCTTTTCGGTGGCGATCTTCTGAAGTTTGTTCGGGCAGGGACGACCCAGGGGCTTTTCGAAGGACGTGAAGTGCTTGGACTGACCACAGGGGAACCGGAAAACCTTGAGCCGCTGGGCGCCGATGCACCCGAGGGCTGGTGGGTGACCGGTTATGACTGGACCAACACGGACATTCCCGCCCACAAGAAGTTCCTGGCCGATTATCAGGAACGGTTCGGCGCGCATCCGGGGATCTCCGCGATCATGGGCTACACCACAGTCAAGACCATGGCTGCGGCTTTCGACAAGGCGGACAGCACGGAAACCGAGGCTGTCGTGGACGCCATGGCAGGGCTTGAAGTGGAGATGCCCTGGGGAACGATCAGTTATCGTTCGCTGGACAATCAATCCACAATTGGCTCCTTCCTTGGGCGTACAGCAAGAGGAGAGAATGGCCCGGTACTGGTCGATGCCGTCTACAAGAATGGCGAGGATTACCAGCCGACCGAAGAGATGATCAGCAAATGGCGCGCAGCCACCGAGTGATCGCGCTCTGAGCATAGCTCACGCCACGGACCGGGGCTTTCGAGCCCCGGTATTGTCTTAAAGTGTTACTCTTCCGAGGCTTACCTATGGGATTTTCCGGTCTGATCGTTCAAATTCTCAATGGATTTGCTGAAGCGTCATCGCTGTTCATGATTGCCGCCGGTCTTTCCATCATTTTCGGCGTTACCCGTATCGTCAATTTTGCCCATGGGTCGTTCTTCATGATCGGCGCCTATGTGGCCTACACAGTCGTTGAACGGTTTGGCGATCCGATGTGGTTCTGGCCCGGTATTATCATAGCGGCTGTGGCGTCCGCGCTGGTCGGGCTGATGGTCGAACTGACGCTTCTGCGCCGCATCTACCGGGCTCCGGAACTCACTCAGCTTCTGGCCACTTATGCGGTCATGCTCATCGTGCAGGACCTGGTGCTATATCTGTGGGGACCGGTTCCCCTGCTTGGTCCCCGTGCCCCCGGGCTCGAGGGCGCCGTCAATATTCTCGGCAGGCAGTTTCCGACCTACAGTCTTTTTCTCATTGTCGCCGGACCGCTGACGCTCGCTGCGCTGTGGGCGCTGGTGACCCGTACCCGCTGGGGCCGGTTGGTGCGGGCGGCGACGCAGGACCGCGAAATGGTGTCCGCTCTCGGGATCAACCAGGCCTGGCTCTTCACTTCGATTTTCGTGCTTGGCGCATTTGTCGCCGGTATGGGGGGCGCGCTTCAGATTCCCCGGGAGCCGGCGAGTCTTGAAATGGACGTGCACGCGATCACGTCAGCATTCGTGGTGGTCGTTGTCGGTGGTCTGGGCTCATTGCCAGGCGCATTCATCGCCGCAATTCTTGTGGCTCAGGTCAAGGCTGTTTGCTTGTGGATCGGTATCCTCGAAATTGGTCCGTTCGCCATCTCGCTGTCGAAATTCACGATTGTGGTGGAGTTCGTTGTCATGGCTGTTGTTCTGATCTTTCGACCCTACGGGCTCATGGGCACCAGGCCTGCCCTGTTGCGCCACACCCGAAATCTGACCTCTTCGATGCTGATCGCGCCGCTGAGAGCCCGTGGCTGGATCCTGGCCGCGATCATCCTGGTGGCGTTCGCCATCGTCCCGCAGTTGCGCGGCAGCTTTCCCTATATGCCTATCCTCATGCTGGAAATAATCATCATGGTGATGTTTGCGACGAGCCTTCAATTGCTGATGGGACCGGGAGGCATGCATTCCTTCGGTCACGCAGCCTATTTCGGCCTTGGCGCCTATGCCGCCGCAGCAATTGTCGGCTACTGGAATCTGCCGCTGGAGCTTGCCCTGGTGGTGGGTGTTGGCGGCGCTGTTGTGGGTGCGATTGTCCTCGGCTGGTTCTCTGTGCGCTTGTCGGGTGTCTATCTGGCCATGCTGACGCTTGCCTTTGCGCAGATCGTCTGGGCCGTGTTCTACCAGTTCGAGGGGCTCGCGGGTGGTGAGAACGGCATTACCGGTGTTTGGCCGGAAGGTTTGTTCGGCGGCCGTGACGCCTTCTACTACCTCGCCGTCGGCTGCCTCATTGTTTCCCTCGCATTTCTTTACCGGACGCTGTTTTCGCCCTTCGGCTACGCATTGCGTGCAGCAAGGGATTCGGCCATCAGAGCCGAATCCATCGGCATGGATGTCAGCCGGCTGCAATGGCAATCCTTTCTGCTTGCCGCATCGGTCGCAGGCATCGCCGGAGCGCTCTATGCCCTTTCCAAGGGCAGTGTATCGCCGGAAATCCTGTCGGCCTCCCGATCAATTGAAGGCCTGGTCATGGTCGTTCTCGGTGGTGAATATGCGATCGGCGGCGGCATGCTGGGGGCAGTGGTCTTCGTTTGGCTGCGTGACACGATCGGTTACAACGCGGAATATTGGCGCGCGGTGCTGGGTGTCATCACCATTTTCCTTCTGCTGGTTTTGCCGCAGGGCCTAGCCAGTTTGCTGCGCTTCACCGAATCCTTGAAAAGGGCGAAGGAATGACACTTCTCACCGTCCAGAATGTCGGCAAATCCTTTGGCGGCGTACGTGCCAATCATGACATCTCGTTTGCGCTGAAAAGCGGCGAATTGCTTGCGCTGATCGGGCCAAACGGCGCCGGCAAGTCGACCTTGTTCAACATCATAAACGGTCAAACCAACGCGGATACCGGCTCTGTCCGCTTCGAGGGCACTGAACTGAGCGGGCTCCAGCCGAGACAAATCTGGCGGCTTGGCGTCGGCAGGACCTTTCAGGTTGCGTTTCCGTTCGGTTCCATGACTGCAATTGAGAATGTTCAGGTTGCTCTGATGTCGCGAGACCGGAAAATCTTCAACTTCTGGCGCTGGGGCCGCAACTATTGCCGAGACGAGGCGCTGGGGCTTCTCCAGCGTGTCGCGCTTACCGATCAGGCTGAGAAACCATGCAACTACATGGCTTATGGTGATGTGAAGCGGCTTGAGTTGGCGGTTGCGCTCGCTAACAAGCCGCGGCTTTTGCTGATGGACGAACCGACGGCTGGAATGGCGCCGCAGGAGCGAAATGAACTCATGGCCCTGACAAAACGCCTGGTTCTCGAAGACGGGCTCTCCGTGCTTTTTACCGAACACAGCATGGATGTGGTTTTCGCCTATTCCGATCGTATTGTTGTCCTGGCGCGCGGCGAACTGATAGCGGAGGGCTCACCCGCCGAGGTAAGGGCAAATGCAAAAGTGCAGGAAGTCTATTTCGGCACAGGCAACACCTTCGAAACCGAGGGGCAGGCATCATGACCAACGAGAGCGCTCCGAATATTCCCGCCACACCCGGTGAGTATCTCTTGAAGGTTACCAACTTGTCGGCCTGGTATGGCGCGGCCAGGATCCTGTTTGATCTGAACTTCGAGGTTCGCCGCGGCGAGGTGGTCGCAATGATGGGACGCAACGGCGCCGGCAAATCGACGACGTTTCTCTCTGTGATGGGGATCCTCGAGCGCTATCGGGGATCTGTCAACTTTCTCGGTCAGGACATTACGCGCGAACCATCATACCGCATCGCGCAGATGGGTCTGGGCTTCGTGCCGGAAGACCGGCGCATCTTCACTGAGCTCACCGTATTGGAGAATCTCGACATCGGCCGGCAGCCGCCGCGCGGGTGGCCTGACGGGACAGCAATTTCGCCCTGGACCCCCGAAGACCTGTTTGATCTTTTCCCCAACCTCGCTGAAAGACGGCATATGCCGGCCGGTCGAATGAGCGGCGGCGAGCAACAGATGCTGACCGTGGCACGCACACTGATGGGAAATCCCTATCTGGTCCTGCTCGACGAGCCTTCGGAAGGTGTTGCGCCGGTGATCATCGAGCAGATGGTTTCCCTGATTCACACATTGAAAGCGGCAGGCGTGTCGATTTTGCTTTCCGAACAAAACCTTCACTTCGCCCGCCAGGTTTCCGACCGCATCTATATGATCGAGAAGGGCGCCATCGTCTATTCGGGCACCATGGAAGAGCTGCTGGCAGACTCTGAGACTTCAAACAAATATCTATCGCTGGGAGCGCTGTAATGGAGATTGATCCGAAACATCATACGCCGGAAGAAAACTACAAGCTGATCACAGGCTTGATCGTTCCGCGGCCGATCGCATGGATCACAACTCTCTGTGACGATGGAACGATAAATCTGGCACCGTTTTCGGCTTTCAACCTGATGACCCACGAGCCACCGATGCTGATGGTCAGCATCGGGACACGTGAAGGGCAGCGCAAGGACACCTACAGCAACATCCTGTCCCGCAAGGAATTCGTCGTTAACATAGCCAGCTATGAGTTCATGGAAACGGTGCACGCCTCGTCCGCCGCGCTTCCCCATGGAAAGAGCGAGACCGAATTGCTGCAGCTCGAAACCGTGCCCTGTACAATCATCAAGACGCCCCGACTAAAAAATGTTGTAGCGGCGATGGAATGTAGGCTGCGGGACCGTATTCAATACGATGATGCCGACAGCGCGATTTTTGTCGGCGATATCCTGAAATACCACGTGCGGGACGATCTGGTGCGCAATGCAAAGATTGATACGCGGGAGCTCGATCCGCTGGCCCGCATCGGCGGACCGAATTACGCTGGGCTGGGGCGGTTCAAGACAATGCCTGCTGCTGAAGTCCTGATGGAAAAACTGACAGAAAAACAGACCGAAACCGGTTCCTGAAATTTGCCGTTTGTGCCCAACATTGCGGCGGGCCAAGATCACACCCAGTGACGGCAAATGCCTGCACTGGGTGTGGAATCGTGTTGAAGTCAGGATATTTGTGGCGCTGCGCGCTGGGCGCGTCCATCGCGCCGACCCTTTGATTCGCCGAGGCAATGCAATGCCGCAAGGCGAACATCATTCGGCGCCAAAGGCTCCTTTGCGACGGCGCACGAAGCCGGGTATGAGGAATGGCGCCAGTAGAGCGAAAGCAGGCAGCAGCAGCGACAAGGGCCGTGTCATGAATATCGACCAGTCGCCTTGATATCCACCATTTGGTTTAACCCTCCGTCTTCTGGACGGAAAAATGACTGCAAACGTGCGCCGAAGCCGCTCATTTTCTGCCTGGGCCAATATCCCATGATCTGCGTGACGCGGAAACGTGGCTTCTGCATCTGAATTCACTCCGAAATCTTGCTGAGAAAACGTTCCCTTCAAAACCGTTTATAATCCGGCGGATACCAGCTGCTCCACAAACGGGCTGTGCAGAGGACCCTGCGCTTGCGGACCTGTCTTGCGAGCGAAGACGATGTCGAGATTGTTTCGCTTGCCCATGGCAAAGCCATGGCCGCCCGGACTGCCAGTGGCATCGACGTCGAACTGACGCTCAACGACGGCATGATCCACGGCTTTCTGTCGTTGCCGGTGATCTCCCCTAAAATTGATACGGCATGTCTTGAAATGCTGCCAGTTCCTGGCCGCGGGTCGATTCGGCGTCGGATATAGGACTGGTCAGTGCGTCGACTGTTGTGTTGGAGGCCTGGAGATAGGGATCGGGCGATTACCAAGGGTCGCCTGCCCAGTCCTCGTGTCCGTGTCGTACACGCACGACAAGAATATTGTCCCCGTTCTCAACCACGTAGACGATCAAATGCGCCTTGAAGGGATGGATACGCACCGGCGGCGAAACGTCATGGCGTTCTCGCGCCATGCGGGGATTGGCCGCGATCAGTTCGAACCTGTCGAACAATTCTTCATGATATTGTCTGGCTTGGGCTTGACCGAACAGGCGCAAGCCCGCCTCAGCAAGGCCGATGATATCCCTTTCAGCTTCATGGGTAAGGCGAAAACCCATCGTCAATCGTTGACGCTGGCCTCAAGCCGCGCCTGAGCTTCCGCAAACAAAGCCTCCTTTGATCGCTCCCCGACCCCGCTTTCCAGGCCTTCATCGACAAGACGCTGCATGGCGGCAATCCTGTCATTGCGTTCCTGATCCCGGCGGATCAGATCGCGCACATAATCGCTCGCATTGGAATAGCGTCCCGTCTTCGCCTGCGCTTCCACCCAGTCCTTCATTGGATTTGGAAGTGATACATTCATGGTTGCCATCGCAGATCTCCTTCAATGAAATTATGGTAGAATTTGGCAATCATTGTCAATTAACGCCATTTCCAACGGTTTGAAATCACCCCACGATGCGGGATTGAACACTGGGCTTACTTGAATTCCCGAACATAAATTTTGTAGTGCTTCCCACGGTCATCGGTCGCTTCCATAGATTTGCGCCCTTTTACCGGCCAGCAAAACGTCACGGATTCAAGCCGACTGAGGTCAACATTGAGATTGTGAAAGTGATTGGCAAGGCCCGCATGATAATATTCCAGACTCCTGCCAATCCGATCCGTCATTCTGGATTTTGGATGAAATTCTGCGCGGATCCAGTCTATGGAAACCCCATGCCCCTCCTGATGGATGTCCGTCATATCATCAATCACGTATCCGCCATCAATGTAGTTCATTGAACTGAGAAAACTGTCTCCCAGATTATGGATTGCCGCAGGGATGTTCTTGTATTTCATGCCTGCCAATTCCTCCTGCCAGTCTGACGTTATTCATCGCCAACGGTAATTGTATTCAGAAAAAGCTTGGGCACATAGGAAAAGCCCGCCCGTTCTATCTGCGGATACGCAAAACCTAAACAACCCCAAAAGAATTACAAGCCTGCGTAAGGTCGTTGTACCTTGCTGCCTCAAGGGCTATGGTCTGCTGAATGGGGTGCCCTGATGTCAGAAAAACTGAACCTTCGTGGGGCCCTTGCGGCTCGGTGCCCCTGCACGACACGGGTGCTGGCTACAGCTTTGTTTGCACTGACGCTCGCCGGTTGTTTTCCTGGCGATCTCACGTCGCAGGACTATTCCTCGTTCCAGACCTATAGCTTCCGACAGGCGCCCGGGCTTGGTTTTTGTGGGGACACGGACCGGGTATTTTCCTCGCAGATCAACCGCACGGATGAGGGGTCGATGATCTTCGCCTCCTCCATTCTGGCCCTTGCAGGCCCTGACTCGACAGACTGCGAAGACGGTGTTGCGGCTCAGGAGGGCTGTTTTCGCCCCAAGGTCCTGCCGCCAAGAACATTACAAGCGACAGAGGCGAGCGAAGTCGAGGCGGTTTTTTCAAAGGTCAATTTTCACCGGAACCCAATGAAGATTTGCCGTGAAATCGCCGTCGACCCCTGCCTGATAGACAAACATGCCTGGGATGGCGAAGAGCTGAGTGACTACGTCTGCGGCAGGGACCGTCTGGGTGAGGAACAAAGCACGGCACTGCGGCAGCTGCTGTCCGACCTGCACACGGGCGGTTAGACCCCGGATAAAACAAACAATAAATGGAGGAACGCATGCATTTGCTAAGTAAAATTCTGGGCCTTTCAGCCACAATTGTGCTGGCCTTTTCGAGTTCCGTCTGGGCCGACGGCTTTTATGATCTGTTCGGTGCGAATGGCGACAAATGGGGTGAGATCACCTACGAGAAAGCCCAGGGCGAGGACACCATCTGGCTCTGGCCAAATGAAGAAGGGGAGGTCATCTTTTTCATCAAGAACCCGCAGGCAAACCGTGGCGACTGGTCGAAGGGCACCTATGACGGCTATTTCAGGGTCGACATGCCTGAGGAAATCGCCACGCCCTGCGACTATGCGATCAAGGATGGCAATGGTGATGTTGCGACGGAATGGGGAACCGCCCGCATTGAATGGACCGGCAAGGATGAATTTACCCTGCGTACATGGCCTTGTGGCGGGGATCTGGGCCTGGAGGTTTTTGCCCGCTACGGGCGCGATTCCGCTGACGCAGACGTGATCGCGCCGGTTTCGGCCACGCTGAGTTTGCAGTCGGACCGCATTCCGATCAGCCGCGAAGATCGCGCCTTTACGGTGCAGGGCCTCGACAAAAATCCGGCCATCTATCTGGTTGTCGAATTCTCGGACGGCACCTCAAACGACTATGATTACAAGAAACAGGCCGCAGACAACATCATTTTCGACGATGTGTCGGGTGATCCCAATGATATTATCGAGGTCGTCTGGTGGGACATTGACAGCAATGATCCGTCAAAGGGGAAATACGCAGCGCAATTGACGTCAACCGGCAAGGGCGCAGGCACGGCCATACTGAACGTCAGTTTCCGCGATGCGCCACAGGTGAAAGCCTCGGTGCGGGCAACCGTTGTGCGTGCCGAAAACTGATGCAGGCTCCTGCAGGGGGGAGCCCCGCGCTGCAAACCTGCTGATAGCATGGCCGCCGCTCCGGTTCCCCGGGGCGGTGGAAATGAATGCGTGAACGTGGCAGCGCCATTTCGGTTCACCGGGCCAACCATGCATATGCGCTTTCCGCGGCTTTCTCTCAGGCCCTACTGCAGGGGAATGGTCAGTTTGAGGTTGCCGCCATAGGTTTGATAGGTGTCGGTGTCCAGACCAATGCCATCGTAAAAGCCGGCGGTCGCCAGAGTCCAGCCCATCGTGTTTGTGAAGGAAAGGCCCGCGTCGAGGCGAGCGCGCAGATCTTCATTGCCGAGGGATGAGCCCTGGCTGGCAGCGTTTTCGGCAATGCCGAAGTTCCAGACCCCGGAGATGCCGAAGCTGGGCTGCACCAGCGTGCCGTCATCCTGTTGGATGGTCCTCGACACATTGGGGCCAAAGCGGACCTCACCCAGTGATACGGTCTGCGACGGGATCATGGTCGACAGGCTGTCGGTATAGCTTTCCTGTTTCTCCTGGAACCAGGAAATACTGGCCTCCGGCCTGACGTTGATGTCGCCGAAACTGTAGTTGCCGCCGATCTTGGCTCTGGCCAGCCAGCGTTGGGTGCTGAAACTGTCGGTATAGGTTCCGAGAGGTGTGATGTTGTTTTCCGAGCGGCCCCAGGCGGCGCGCGCTTCGTAAAAAACATTCTGATCGCGCATGCGCCCGGCCAGATAGGGTCCGACCATCCAGCCGGTGCCGTCAGCGCTTGACCCGGACGTGGCATTGGTCTCGTCGGCCCAGTCCACCTGCACCAGACCGCCAACCAGCAGGTCAGGGGAAATGAAATAGTGGGTGCCGAAATAGCCGACCCAAAGATCGCTGTCGGTGGTGCCATTCTGAGAGGTCGAGCCGTAGATCTCGGTCCAGACATCGAACTTGCGCCCGATACCAGGCCCGTGGGTCTGGCCTACCGGTTGCGGTGCGCCAAAGGCTGACGTGCTCTGCTCGCTGAACACCGGGTTCAACTGGCTCAGGCTGGAGGAGAAGGCCAGGTTCATGCTTTCCTCATTGCCGTTGAGCTGCAGATTACCCGGCGATCCGCCGCCGCTCCGGTTGGCGCCAGTAAGGAAACCACTCAGATCGGGCTGATTGTTGAGGATGTGGTTGGCGCGGTTGGTGATGAATGTGGCAATTCCCTTGCTGGTCAGTTCCGGCACGCCGGAGGCGGTGACCAGAAATGTCTGCACCACATCGGTGGCGGCGCCATAGTTTGAGTCGCCGGCTTGCGAGGCGGTGATTGAACACAGGCCTGTTGAATTGAAGGTCACGGTGTTGCCAGCCACCGAACAGATCGGCGCAGTGGTTGTCGTGAAGCTGACCGGCAGTCCGGAAAGAGCGGTGGCGGCGATATCCACCGAGCCATCGAGGAACGGTGTGTCCGGCGGGCCGTTGAAGGTGATCGCATTGATCCCCTGCGTCAGGTTGAAACTGTCGCTGACATCGCTCGCTGCTTCAAAATTTGTATTACCGGCCTGTGAGGCGGTGATCGAACAGCTGCCGGCGGAGACCATCGTGGCTGTCGAGCCCGACACCGTACATACATCGGTGGAATTGGAGGCAAAGGTCACCGGTTCTCCCGATGCGCCACCCGTTGCACTCAACGGCACCGTGCCGCTCGGCGTATAGGCCTGGTCGGCAGGTGCAGTGAAGGCGATGGTCTGGCTGGCCGGGCTGTCCTCACTGACCTGGCTGACAGTGATGACGACCGTGTTTGAGGCCCTTTCATAATTGGCGTCTTCAGCCTTGGTGGCCGTCACGGTACAACTGCCCTCGCTGATGCCCGTGACAAAGGGCCCGATTATTAAACAGGATTCACTACCGGCAGTTATTTCATAGCTGACCAGGCCGGTGCCCAATCCGTCCGAGCTGTTGAGTATAGAGCTTTGTTCCAGCCCGATACTGGTTGGAGTGGCGCTGACCGTAATCTTCTGGATGGCCTTGCGGATATAAAAATCAACCGATGCCGGGCTGTTGCTGACCTGATAGAGGCCGCCGGTGTCAGGGTTGAAGGTGGCGGTCATGGTGTAGAGGCCCGGCGCCAGGCCGGCTTTCAGGGTAAGCGCGCCGCCATAATAACTATTGGCGCTGCTGGCGATGCTGGTATCCGGACCGGTGGCTGCGGTGGACGCGTAGGTTACGGAAGTCCCGACAGGCGTGACATTTTCCTCCAGGCAGTTGGTGAATTGCGATGCGTAGCTGATGAGCTGGGTTTCCGGACTATAGTAGACATCCGCGATCTCGTTGGGCACCAGCTCGCCATTGCAGGACTCTGTCTGAGGATCCGCATGGGCAATACTCGAAAATCCGGTCATCGTCCCGCCTGCCGTCATGGCCAAAAGGCAGAGCAGGACAATAGGAGCAACACCGGCAGATTGCCGGTTGCCGCGTGAGGCTAAAATAGAACGGATGATTTCCCCCAAGGACCAATTCTGACATAGGCATACGGGGTGGCATTCACCGGACTTGCCGGCCAATGAAGCCAGAGCAATTCTGTGATGGTGCGCATACCCTGACAGTTTTACCGTCCGTCAGAGGAAATTTATTAGGAGTCTGTTAGGCTGTCATACCCGTTATTGGGTATGGGCGCCGACTATTTGGTATGAGTGGCTTTTTTGATCGCCCGCAGAACATTGTCCTAATGGCTGTACATCAGAAGATTGCCGGCGCCGGGTACGATTTCAAGTCGGGTGCCGGGCACCTGTTCTGCAAAAGCTTGCGATTGAGAGGGGGGCACCACGCCGTCGGCTTCGCCATGCAGGATGTAAAAAGTCTTGTTGAGAGAACGGGCATCATCGGTAAAATCGCGCGTTGACAGCAATACATCCTGGCATACCGCCGGCGCTCCCTGCTTCATGCCGTCCCTTGTGTCCTGGACGATAAGGTCACGAATTTCCGGATTCTTGATCACCTCGATATCACCCGGGCTGTCCTCGCAAAATGTCTGAACCACCTTGAAAGTATCACCGTTGCGGATGAAGGCTGCCGTGGCCTGCATGATCAGCGGCAACATTTGCGGCAGGTAAAGGGCGATGCGCATTCCCAGGCGTTGCCGTCTGGGCAATTGTTCAATCCATTCCTTGCGCCAGATTGGCGGGCGGGACACGGCGAACAGGTGTGAGACGCGATTGGGAAACCGCTTGGCAAACCGCAGGGCATAGATCGAGCCGATCGTATGACCCAGGATGATGGCGCGCGGTATCGCCAACTGATCAAGCAACTCATAAACATCGGCGGCCACTTCATCCAGCCATTTGTCGCCATGGGCGTTTTCGAGCATGTCCGAATCACCGTGACCTGGCCGGTATGGCGCCAGAATACGCAGGTTAAGGCGGTTGGCCGCCTCGATGGCCATTTTCGGCAGTTCGATGCCATAGGGCAGGTTGTGGAACATCACCACCGCAGTGCCGTTGGGATTGCCCTGTTGCAGATAGATCATGCGCCGGCCATCGCGCAGGGTGATCTGATGTCGGGATTTTATCAGCGCACTTTTGCTATTGATCGGCAGTGGCGGTGAGGAGAGCTGCGAGGAAATCAGCATGCCGGCTGAATACCCGCACAGCAGGCGAACTATGGCTGGAATATCACGCGAACCGGTCTTGCGCTTGATCGACTTGATTTGCGTACGGATGGTGGGGATGGTTGCGCCGCGCTCGACGGCGATTTCGGTCAATTGCCTTCCGCTGGCGAGATGAACCGCGATGTCGACCTCAGCCGGTGTCAGGCCATAGGAGTATCGGAAAAGTTCGGTCTTTGACTTTTCAAATCTCAGGTCCACCACCATCAGAAAAAATGCATTGCCAACGGGCTCAATGAGACCTTTCGAACCGTCGACGGAGTCAGCATCAATTTTTCTCAGCAGAAAACAGGTGCTGATATTTTCCGAACGGTTCAGAGTGCTGGGAAAGACCAGCAATTTCTCTTCCTGGTCGGAGGTGATGCAGGCGCGCAGGTCTTTCAACACATCCGGATCGTCGGCAAACGTGTTGAGCTTTTGGAATTTGCCCTTGCCCTTGTGTTCCGCGTGGCCATTCATCGCGATGATGTTTTCGTCCTGGTCGACAATATAGGCCGGACCGGGCGCTGCATCCAGAAGCATCAGCGCCTTGGGTTTTTCCCCGTTCTGGTGCCCGACCCTCAATTGAATATTCTGGGCGAGCTGGAAATGGCTGGCAATTTGCGGATCGATCACCGGCGGTGTCTTGTCGGTGCCGATGGCAAAACCGTTTGCATCCTCACTGGCCTTGTCGCCATGCCCGGATGCGAGATCACCGAAAATCAGATGATCGATGGTTTCCATCGCTTCATCGTAACCCACCGGCGACAAGGTCGCTGAATAGACCGCTGATATCAATTTGTCGCGATTCAATCTCAACATGCCCCTGTCTTGAAAATCTTCGCCCGATCAACACAGGAAAATCACGTTTCCCGATAAGCCCCTTGCCCTTCAACGGACAAAACACTTTCTCCAATGAAAAACGGCAGGATCTTTTGTGAACGCACGCTGCTGGCTCATAGCACCCGAACAGAGTTGCAATCGGTCCCATCTGGTAGCCCCCGCTCCAGACCATCTTTCCGTTCTGGCGACAACATACGCTGCCGCTATGGCCATCGCCAGTGCCAATCGCCCGTTTTCTCAAACTTGGTTATCGGCTGTTTCGGAAGGGTGCTCGCGCTCCCACCATGGCTGAAGCCCCTGGCGAGACCTGACAGGCACCAACGATTCTTGTCGACCCGCCGTCAGATGCAAAAGTATCGACCAATCCGGCCTCGGTACTGGCGGAATTGCCCACACGATGGAAGACATGTCCGTCCGGAAGATGATCGTCATCGACCAGCGTGATCGACATCAATGTGAAATTCCGGCTTGACTCATCCGTACACCAGAGGTTGTTATGAAGGCCCATGTATTGTGTAGTCATGTGTCGAGGGTTTTATACTGCACCGCCGTCGTGCACCGCAACCTGTCAGATTTTGTAACCGTGATGGCCTTTGTCAGGGGTGAAAGGCTGGACTGATCTCCGGTTTGATTTGATAGGCTGGCCGGTTTTCCCGTGCCTCGGAAAAAATAATATGCCGACTAATCGTCAAATCCTCTTTATGTTTATAATTGCTGAGGGATGAATCAGGCTGGCTTGCAAGCCTGTCGGTTGGAGAGCGAACAGGTATGAATAGGCAACCTGATATGGTGTGCGTCGTGTTGGGCATGCACAATAGTGGTACCAGCGCTTTGACGAAATCCTTGGAGCTCTTTGGAATCGGGTTGGGCAAAGAGTTGCTCCCACCTGAACACGACAACCCGGCAGGTCTCTTTGAGGATACAGGTTGCCTTGAAATCAATGAGCAGCTTTTGGCGTGTCTGGGACATCAGCAAGACCTTCTGACCTTTAACCTCGATCAACTGGACCTCGACGCCCCTGAAATCAGCAAGCTGAAGCGGGAGGCTGTTGAAATTATTCGAAACAGGATCGCGCAAAGCGCAGGTCATTGGGGATTCAAGGATCCCCGCACCTGCAGGTTGCTGCCGTTCTGGAAAGCTGTATTTTCCGAAGTCGGATGCACGACCAAATATATTGTGGTGGTGCGCAATCCGCTGAGTGTTGCCGTTTCACTGGCGCGCCGGAACCAAACGCTTCCTGAGATTGCCCATCTGCTTTGGGCACAGCATGTCATCCCCGCGATTTCTGAGACGACTGGAGCAGAACGGGTTCTTGTTGATTACGATTCGCTTGTTGCAAATCCATTGCAGCAGATGCGTCGGATCTCACAAAAATTGAATTTGGTGATGTTCGATGAACAAGCGCCCGAGGTCCCTGAACATATCAGCCGGTTTCTTGCCCCGGATACGCGCAATATGGTCCCCACGATCGAGGATATCCAGGCAAATTCCAAACTTCCGCAATGGATTGCCGAACTCTATGTGGATTTGGAACGCGTGGCTGCCGACCGTTTGGACATCGACAATGTTGCTGCGGATGGCGCATTCAACATGACCCGAGCCAGACTGGAGATCATTGAACCTTTTGCGGGATATTCCGCAGGCCTGAAGGCGACCATAGCCAGTCTGAGTCAACAATTGGACCATTGGACCAATTGCGCCAGGGTTCCCTGGCCAAGGATGAACCACTTCAAAAACGATTGGTGACGGCCACCAGGCAAGCTGGCTGTTTATGCGGATCAAACGGCTGCGCTGACAAAGAGCAAGGCCGATCTGGAAGAAGCGCTAAAACACTGTGCGACAGAAAAACAGGCCACCCTTGATTCCACAAGCTGGCGCATGACCGCTGTGTTGCGGGGTGTCTCGCGGCTATTTGGCAGAGGCTACCGGCGCCACCAAACAGCTTGCCGAAATGGGGAGCCTTTGCACAGGGCGCCCACCAGTCCACTCCACGTCGTGAGTGCCTTGCCTGCAGATTTCAATCCGGCGATCTATTGTCTGCTAAACCCTGATATCGAAAATTATCCGGCGGGTCCCTCGGATCACTATCTTATGCACGGACGCATTGAGGGTCGTGTCTACAGCTTGCCTGAAATGAGCGCGAATCGAAAATTTGATGCCGCGAAACGCAAGTGTCTGGTGGCGACCCATCAAGCAAGCCTGACCGGCGCGCCGGTGCTCAGCTATAATCTGGTGAAGTCGCTGTCGGATGAATTTGACGTCATCACGCTGACACTGGGCGGCGGACCGCTCCTTGAACACTTCAAGGCGATCTCCGCCTGGACCATTTGTGAGGAATCCATCTACGCAAACCCCAGGCTGTCAGGCCTGATTCTGGATGTGATCCTGAGCGAATGTGAAATTGATTTCGCCATCGTGAATTCCATTGAGTCTCGACCGATGTTTGAACCATTGGCTGTCAGGGGCATTCCAACGGTCGGCATGTTCCATGAGTTTGCCGCCTATACCAGGCCTGAATGGGCTTTCCGCCATGCCCTTCAGTGGTCTCATCAGCCGATCTTTTCCACGTTTCTGACCTATGAGAATATGCTGACGCGTAATCCTGATCTGGCGCACACGCCGGTCACCATCCTTCCGCAGGGGCGTTGCCACGTTCCCGAGCGCGATGAGAAAGCAGCCGACAAAGTGCCGCTGTCTGGTTCCTTGTCGGAGCACATAGCCGGCAAAGTCAAGAAAAAGGGCGATGAAATCTTGATCGTCGGTGCCGGCGCTGTGCAATTGCGAAAAGGCGTCGATCTTTTTGTCGATTGCGCATCCAGAATTGCCCGGCAGATTGGGGGCGCAAAGTGCCGGTTTGTCTGGGTAGGAATGGGTTATAATCCGCAAGAGGACATGGCCTATTCCGTCTATATCGAAGATGAGGTAAAAAGAGCCGGCATCGAAGATGTGCTTACCTTTCTCCCGGAAACCCCCGAGATCGAAGCAATCTACGCTGCCTGTGACATATTTCTTCTTTCGTCCCGCCTCGATCCGTTGCCGAACGTTGCGATCGATGCAATGACCCATTCCATCCCGCTGGTCTGTTTCGACAAGACAACGGGTATTGTCGAGTTCCTGCGCGGCGGCGGCCTGGCTGAACAGTGCATTGCCGGATATCTGGACTGCAACGATGCCGCCCTCAAGGTCGGCGCACTGGCGCAATCGGAAGATCTGCGGCGGAAAATTGGTGCGCAATGCAGAGAGATTTCAACAAAGGCATTTGATTGGAACACCTATGTCGATCAACTGCGCATACGCGTCGAGGAGGCGAAAGCACAGGTCGTGACCGAGATGGAAAATGTGGATGTCATAGAAGCATCCAATGAATTCCATCTGGAATTTGCGGCGCGTCCCCATGATCGCAAACCCACGCAACGCCATGAAATACTGGCCTATGCGCGATCCTGGGCGATGGCGGTTTCTCAGCGAAAACCCAGCCCGGGATTCCATCCCGGCGTCTATTGGGAAATCAATCAACTGCGGCCTGAAGATGGTGATCCCTTTGCCCATTATATTCGTGCTGGCAAACCACAGGAACGCTGGAAAAATCTGGTGATCGATGCCTCGACCCCCTACACGAATATCAGCAATGACCCGAAAGTCGCTCTCCACATTCACGCCTACTATCCCGATATGCTCGAAGAGATCGTTTCGCGTCTCCAGCGCAATCAGATAAGACCGGATCTCTTTGTCAGCGTGCCGAGTGAAACGGCTGAAAAGGAGGCGTTGCGCTGCCTTTCAGCCTATAGCGGCGGGGTCGTTGAGGTCAGGATCACGCCGAACCGGGGCCGTGATATCGGACCGTTCATCACCGCTTTCGGCGCCGAGCTTGTCGAAGCCTATGACTATATAGGGCACATTCATACGAAGAAGAGTGCCACGTTCATTGGGTCTGAGACTGCAGATGACTGGCGCAATCTGAACTTCGAAAATCTCCTCGGCGGGACATTTTCCGGCGCGATGTTGGATCGTTTGCTGTCGGTAATGGACCAAAGTCGTTCCGTTCAGATGGTGATCCCCGAGGATCCGAATATTGTGGGTTGGCAGGCAAATCTGGCGCCTGCAAGGCCGATCGCGCGCAAGTTGGGCCTGTCGGCGTTGCCAAAGCATTTTCTCTTTCCGATCGGCACGATGTTCTGGGCAAAAAACGCGTTGATTGCGCCCCTGCTCAATCTGGATCTGAATTGGCATGACTACCCGGATGAACCCTTGCCTTATGATGGCACGATGCTGCATGCGATCGAGCGTTTGATCGGTTTGCTTGCTGCCAACGGGTCGGCTGGAACGGTGGCCACCACCCATACGCCAGAAGTGAAACGATGAGAATTGCAATCATTGGCGGGCGGGGCTTCATCGGCACGGCCATAGGCACCCGATTGCTTGCAAGCGGACATTCCGTGAGCATTTTTTCACGCGTGGGCGTTCAGAGCGATACCGTTTTTGCTGATCATCCGCAGGTGCGATGGGTGAACGGCGATCCGTTTTCTGCTCCGGACCTAAGGCGCATATCTCATAGAAGTAGATGCATCGGCCCCGGAATTCTGGTAAAGTACTTTTGCAACAAAGACTTGTCAGAATTCAGGATGGGGTCCGATGCAAACACACTGTATCTCTAATCAGATCGAATTTGAAGGCTTTGACGGCCACAAAGTTGTCGCTGCTTTTGATGGCGGAGCGATTACTTCGGATGCCGGCGCGCTGCTGCTGCGCCACACCGACAAGGCGATTGGCCTGTTCGACCGGGTCGCCTCCTGCTTTGTCGATCACCGCAATCCAGATCTCACAGTTCATTGCGTGCGCACGCTGGTTGCACAGCGCATCTCGGCAATCGCGTTGGGATACGAGGACGTCGACGATCACGACACCCTTCGCCACGATCCGGTACTGGCGCTGCTGTCGGAACGTTTGAGGCCGAAGCGATCCGACTGTGCTGTCCTGGCGGGCAAGTCGACGCTGAACCGGCTGGAGCACGGCCGGGTCGGGACGCCGACACGCTACCACAAGATCAGTTATGACAAGGCCGCGGCGGAAGCTCTGTTCGTGGACCTGTTCATGGAGGCGCACGACAAGGCGCCAGAAGAAATCGTGCTCGATCTCGACGCCACCGATGATCCGCTGTATGGCCATCAGGAAGGCCGGTTCTTCCATGGCTACTATGGCTGCTACTGCACTCTTCCTCTCTACATTTTCTGCGGTCGCCATCTTCTGGCTGCCAGACTGCGGCCTTCCGACATCGACGCCAGCAAGGGATCGCAGGAGGAAGTCGGGCGGATCGTCACGCGCATCCGAAAGACCTGGCCGAATGTGCGCATCATCCTGCGGGCGGATTCCGGTTTTGCCCGCGACGCCCTGATGGACTGGTGCGAAACCAACAATATCGACTATATCTTCGGCCTGGCGCGCAATCGGCGTCTGGAAAAGGCGATTGCACCGGCCATGGAAGAAGCTGGTGTTGCCTGCAGCGAAAGTGGCAAGCCGGCGCGTGTGTTCCGAGACTTCATGTGGTCGACAAAAGATAGCTGGTCACGCCGAAGACGGGTGATCGGCAAGGCCGAATGGACGCTCAAAGGCTCCAATCCCCGCTTCATCGTAACGTCGCTCGAACCCTGGCGCGGGGCAGCGCGCGCACTTTACGAGGATCTCTATTGCGCCCGCGGCGACATGTTAAGCAACGACAGGAAAACCGTATCAAAGAGTGCCAGCTCGACCTGTATGCCGACCGCACCAGCACCCACACCATGCGGGCCAATCAGTTGCGGCTTTGGCTCGCTTCGTTCGCCTACGTTTTGATCTGCGCCCTGCGTCGCATCGCTCTCGTCCACACCCGACTTGCCGAAACCACCTGCGGCTCGATCAGGCTGAAACTGCTGAAAATCGGCGCCCAGGTTCGCATCTCCGTGCGCCGTATCAAGGTCGCCATGGCTTCGGCCTGTCCCTATGCCGACGAATTTGCACTGGCCCACGCCCGAATATGCGCTGCGGCCCGATGACGCCGCCGGATCTGAGCCCTTCCTGAAAACAATAGAGGTTACATCGCTACAACGACCAATGCCGCAAGACGCGGTAACGGCCAAGCGCGTCCTCAGATTCCCGCCCACAGAAAATCTGTTGGCACCGGGAATGAGGCACTCAAAAAACTATGGGGTGAGAAATGCGGGCTAAGTCGGAACGCCGATGGATCATGGATCAGCTGCGCTTCGATTAAAGCGTTTTGCCCCTTGCGCGTTCGGTTGTGAACATCCATTTGATGCGTGCGCCGCTTTGGTTGCGTTATTTTTGCAACGTGTCAATGAGCGTTTAAAACTGAACCGGTTTCAGCATTTGTAAGTGACCCACCCGTTATGATGCAAAGGCAGCAGGCGATCTGATTTCACGCGGGCGTTGTAATTTTTGGATGCTAATTCCTATGCCGGTTCATGGGTTTGGCGGCAGAATACAGGGACATAGTCGCGCGCCAAATGACGCCAGAGCAGATTTCTGAGGCTCAACGGCTTGCGACGGCAAAAGCTGCTAAAATGCGATAAAGGCCTGTGCCGATCGATCCAGGATTGCCGCTTTGGAAGTTTCCGCGCGTGTGACGGTTGGAATACCATCGCACGTTTAGCCCCATACAACCTCACACAGCGCGTTTTGCCTTTTTCGGCTAATACCTCTAATTTTCCCCGCGAACCGCGTCAGGCATGCCTCTATGGGGGCGTAAAGGGCATGACTGCCCAAAATCCTGGAGTCTTTTTGAAGGGTTATGGCACTTGGAATCAACAATTGTGACTTTGATGGCGTGTTTGATCGGTTCGCCATCAGTGCCTGTCACTTGCATGGGAAGCACTTTGCCAAGCAATGTCATGAATTGCGCGGGGTTTTCAATCGCCTGTTTGGTCAGGTACTCCACCAAATCGTCACCCTCTGCATTCTCCGCAGCCTTGAGAATAGCGTTCTTGAGTAGCCCGGTGGTTTAATTGGGAACACCTTTCGGTCTGCCGCCCCGGCGCTCCCCTGGCTTCGATCCTCTGAATGGCATCGGTATTTTCCCACTACTTAAATCAACCGTTTGGTTGAATAAAATGCAATAGCCTTTTGCATTCAATGATCTGCAAAACTTCAAAAACGCAACCGGTGGAGGCCATGTATTGGATGGCATCCCAAACATCGCGTAATCTGGTCGATCGCGGGCGACCCGTTACCTTCCTTGCTGGCATGAAAGGCTCAATCAACGACCATTCAACATCACTGCAATCACTTGCATAGCGACCGTCAATGCGCTCATATCGTCCACGAGTGATATTCGTCCAACCCATAGTGACCTCCTTCGAATCTTTGCAATCCGAATGAATCACAAAGGACTGATATCACTCAATTAGTTTCGGGTTGGACACTAAGAGATTTTGGGAGATCAAAGTGGTCAAAGGAAGTTCACATAGAGGCACAGCGCAGCAAAAAACCACAAATTCCTCTACTGCGCTGCTTGTCTTGGGGATGCACCGTTCTGGGACCAGCGCCTTGACACGTCTTCTATCGTTCGCGGGAGCATCGCTTCCACATTCAATGATTGCATCCACCGCAGGAAACAACACCGGCCACTGGGAGTCGCAGGAGCTTGTGTTGACTAACGAGCGGATTCTAGAATCTGTTGGCCTTTCATGGTTTGACTGGAGCCCTCTACAATGGCATAAGCTGACCATTCTCGAGCGCAAAATTATTCAGGCTGATCTCAAGAGGGTTCTTAAGGCTGAGTTCGGTGATCAAGAACTCCTCGTTATAAAAGATCCGCGCATTTGCAGGCTAGCTACGCCTTACTTGTTTGCGTTGGAAGAGTTGAACTACAATGTCGTGCCGATATTAGCTTATCGGCACCCTCTTGAGGTAGCGCGCTCATTGCAAGCGCGGGATAGCTGGCCGGAAGGTCGTACCCAAATCGACGCCATGATGCTCTGGTTAGAGCATACGCTTGAAGCGGAGGAAGCCACCCGTGACCTGCAGCGCGTCTTCGTATCTTATGATAGAACCTTGTCCGACTGGGAGGGCATTCTCACTGACATAGAGCGCTATGGCAAGATTAAGCTGCCTCAAGAACCAGAGAGCATACGGCGGGCCGTGGAGAATTTCCTCAACCTTGCCGAGCGACATCATCAGATAAACGGGAAAGAGCTGGAAAGTACTCCTACCATGATGGAATGGGTCCGGATCGTTTATGAAGCGCTGCGCGAACTTGAGGCTGATCCGGCATCATCAAATGCTCAGACGCGAATAGATGAAGTCCGAAATCAAATAAATGCCGCCGTGCCCGTGTTGGTGAACGCAATTAAGCAGCGAAACAATGCGCTTGAGACTGCGGCACGCAACGAGGTCGAACAACGCCTTACCGAAGTCTCTACCGCATTGGATGCAGCGCAGCGCGAAGCCGAGGAGCTCTCCGCGGTCGCCGGAGCCGAAACTGCGGCACGCAACGAGGTCGAACAACGCCTTACCGAAGTCTCTACCGCATTGGATGCAGCGCAGCGCGAAGCCGAGGAGCTCTCCGCGGTCGCCGGAGCCGAAACTGCGGCACGCAACGAGGTCGAACAACGCCTTACCGAAGTCTCTACCGCATTGGATGCAGCGCAGCGCGAAGCCGAGGAGCTCTCCGCGGTCGCCGGAGCCGAAACTGCGGCACGCAACGAGGTCGAACAACGCCTTACCGAAGTCTCTACCGCATTGGATGCAGCGCAGCGCGAAGCCGAGGAGCTCTCCGCGGTCGCCGAAGCCGAAACTGCGGAAATTAAGGCCGATATGCAATCCGAACGCGATGCATTGAAACAATATTTTGAAGAGAAGTTTGCTAGAAGCGATGCGATGTTTAACGGCATACTTGAAGCGCAAGCCCGCGATTTCCGATCTTCACGATCCTGGCGGATGACCGCCCCTTTTAGGGGACTAGGACGAGCTTTCCGTGTGATTCCTGATAATATTTTCAAGATCAAATCCGCGGTTGCCATGATCGGCGGAGTCTGGCCTGCTATTGGCGCAAGCACGCGGACAATACGTAATAGCGGTATGCGTGGATTTTTGACGAAACTTGGTGAGTTGAAGGCAAATGGCTATCATCTCACCACACAGCCGACGATTGCCGCGAGTGCTGCAGACTACATAAACCGAATGGCAGCAAAACGTAATAAGGTTCTGTTATCTGATTGGCACGTGTCAATGGTACGCGCGATCCGAGACAAGAAGCGTGCGGATCCTGACGGTCCAACAGTTGGGCTGTCCATCGTCACCTATAATTCATCGCGCTGGCTGCCGGGCTTCTTCTCCTCGCTGCGCCAACAGGGCTTTCCGCTATCACGGTTGAATGTCGCAATCGTCGATCATGGATCGCAGGACGACACTGTATCCTTAATTCAGGAACATGAAGGTGAATTTGGTGATCAGTACGCGTCGTTCACTTTGCATTTTCGCCCAAATCTGGGCTTTGGTGCTGGCCATGATTACGCAATCCGAACACTTATCGACGACTTCGTTTTGGTGACTAATGTTGATCTTAGGTATCATCATGACACCCTGACTTGTGCTCTGCGGGCGGCAATGGCAGATCGTGCGGATGTTGCCGCATGGGAGCTGCGTCAGTGCCCTTATGAGCACCCAAAATATTACGACCCCGTCACACTAGAGGCCATCTGGAACAGTCACGCCTGCATCCTTTTCCGGCGCGAAGCTTACATAGATGTCGGTGGTTATGATCATAAGTTGTTCATGTATGGTGAAGATGTCGAGCTGTCTTATCGCTTACGAGGCCAAGGCTGGACATTGCGCTATTTGCCTCAAATTTCTGTGACACATTTCGTTGACCTACATGATACAACGCTCAGGCCAAACCAGTTGTCGGGTTCTCTGGCCGCGAATGTTTTGCTGCGTTACCGATATGGCGGAGATGAGGCGGGACAGGAGGGTGAACGGCTTTTGGATGATGTACTCGCGAAAGAGCACAGCCCCAAAAGTCGGGCGAGCATGATCAACGCTCAACGTCAGGTCATCGCTAAAAAAGATCATTTCCGCACGGTATTTAAACCCAAAAATACTGCCGATTTCCCGTTTTCCGGTTTTGATTATGTATTCGCGCGTGACGGTGCCACGGTGCCTATAGATTCATCCGAACCGGCAGGTAACCAACCAAAAGTAAGTATTATTACGCGGACTTTTGGCCCCAAGACTGGCATTCTGCGCGAGGCGTTGGCCGCAGTCTTAAACCAGAGCTACTTCAACATTGAGCATATTATAGTTGAGGACAGAACCGATTTTGCGCGCGAGTTGGTCGAGAATGTGGCCGAAGCTTATGGGTGCAACCTGCGCTATATCAAATCGAATGGTAAAGGTCGTTCAGAGGCAGGAAACTGTGGGTTAGCAAATGCCAATGGCGAGCTGATTCTGTTCCTCGACAATGACGATCTTCTGTTCTGCGATCATGTAGAGCTATTAGTGCGGACAATGAATACGTCATCCGATCTAGCTGCGGCCTATGCGCTTAGTTGGGATGTGCAGACAGCTTTTGACGATGAGGGTGGGTACCGAGAAATCTGCCATTCTCTCCACCCGGACCATCGCCACGTCTTCGAACGAGAACGTTTGAAGACGACGAACTTTATTCCTATTCAGTGCGTTCTTTTCCGTCGAGAACTGTATGATGAAGAAGGCGGATTCCACGTACAGATTGACCACCTTGAGGATTGGAATCTATGGGATCGTTATGCTAATTATGGAATGTTCGTCATGGTTCCCAAGCTGACCTCTATTTATAGAACGCCAGCGGTTGCCTCAATAGCAGAAAGTCGTCAGGCAGAATTGGACGCTGCATATAAGAAGGTAAAACCTCTGAATGAAGCGCGCCGTGAACAGATTGTCAACGCCGGTTCAAAACTGACCCATTTGGCCGATTGAAGTTTGACCCACCCTTTCGAGTTTAGCAGGCCAATTCGCGCGGAGACGTCATATATCTCACGTCCCGCATCCAGATGCCGACCTGTGCATTGGCGGTGGCGGCATCCAGGATCAACCCCTGCGGCTTGAGCATGCTTTCCAGCGGCCAGACAAAACTCTCCTTCAGGTAACGGTTGAACGGTAATCCCCCTGAAATTATACCAACCGTTGGATTTGTTGACTCATTTGTGATTTTCCAAGTTTGTTGGTTTCTGATTCAAGTGTTGCATGGGAGGAAATAGCCATGGGACGTACAGGAACTGTTATTCGATCAGACTTTGATGCTGCACACCTTCGCCTTCTTGCGAGCCGCAGCAGGGATGCCAATCAGGCGCGGCGCTTGTTGTCACTTGCAGCCATTTATGATGGCATGAACCGCAAAGATGCAGCCATTGTCGGCGGTATGGATCGTCAAACCCTTCGAGATTGGGTGCATCGCTTTAATGACATGGGGCCGGATGGTTTGTTGAACCACAAATCGTCCGGCCGCAAGTCTCGATTAAGCAATGATCAATTGGAGGAATTGGATACAATTGTCGCGGCAGGCCCGGATCTGGAAAAAGATGGTGTTGTGCGTTGGCGTGCAATTGATCTGAAACGGGTTATCGAGGCCCGCTTTGGTGTGCGTTATAGCGAACGCCATGTGATGAAGCTTTTGAACCAACTGGGCTTTTCCCATATCAGCGCCCGCCCGCCGCATCCTATGCAGGACGCCCAGGTCATTGATGCTTTTAAAAAACTTCGCTCAAACCCTGAAGGAACATTTGGCAGAACAGCCGGACAATAAGCCCATCGAAATCTGGTGGCAGGATGAAGCGCGCATTGGCCAGAAGAACCCGATGGCACGTCTATGGGCCAGGAAAGGCACCAGACCACGCCAACCCGCCGATCAACGCTATCAAAATGCTTATCTGTTTGGAGCCATCTGTCCGGCAAAGGGCAAAGCAGCTGCCCTCATGTTGCCCTATGCCAATGGGCAAGCCATGCAGATGCATCTTGATGAGATATCACGTCATGTCGCACGCACAGCCCATGCAGTGTTACTTATGGACAGGGCCGGATGGCATACAACGGGTCAGTTGAAAGTTCCCGAAAACATCACCATTCTTCTACTTCCACCTCGTTCACCGGAATTAAACCCGGTGGAGAACATCTGGCAATACATGCGCCAGAACTGGCTCTCAAACCGCGTCTTTGAGACCTATGATGCAATCATTGATGCCGGATGCGAGGCCTGGAACAAACTCCTCAAACAACCCGAAATCATTACATCAATCGGAATGTGCGATTGGGCACATAACGGTCAATAATAATGGCGTTTGGTATCAAACCCCTACGGAGCGTTCCAGCGCCTTGATAGCGGGCAAGGCGTGATCGGTCATTTCCTGTCCAAGGCACTGAAAGGAGACCAGGTTCAGATATATGGAGACGGACAAATAGTCCGCGACTATCTGTATGTGGACGACCTGGCGGAGGCATTCGAACGCGCCCTTGTCTATCAGGGAGATGAGGTCATCATGAACATCTCATCGGGCGTTGGAACAAGTCTGGTCCAATTGTTGGACGCAATCGAGGCTGTGACGGATTGCAGGATCAAACGTCAATACCTGCCGACGCGTGATTTCGATGTCTCGGTCAATATTCTTTCAAATGACCGCGCCAAAGCGGAACTCGGCTGGGCGCCAAAGACAGATTTGAGACGGGGTCTGCACCTGACCGCAAGGGCGCTGAGAAACCGTGGTTAAGCGGCTCAATGGGCACGATTGTTCTGACCTGTCGCGCGTCAGCCAATGCGAATTTTGCCGGGTTTTTTAGCATGGGCGCCGGCCTCACCACGGAGACGTGAAATTTGTTTTCTCGGGCCCGCCATTGCGCACACCGGCGTTCTGATTCACCTCATATCTGCGGAAATGGTCGTCCAATTGTGCCTTCATCTGTTCGATGCGCATCGCCTGTTGCGGCATCCCGGCGATATCAACCTCCTCTGAAGGATCATCCTCGAGATCAAACAATCTGCAGTAATTGTCTGCACAATAGACCACCAGTTTGTAACGCTGATCGCGGATCATGCGCACATTGCCATATTCACCGAACTGGACAGCGCGCCAGGGCTCTGACAGGTCCTGGCCGGTCAGCATGGGCAGGAGACTGCGGCCGGCATAGATATCATTGCCAGGGTCGGGTGGTTGGACACCGCTATAATCCGCAAGTGTCTGGAAGAGATCCAGGTGATCGGTGAATTCAGGTCGCCGATTGGCCTGAGGGATCACTTTGGGATGATTGAATATCACTGGAATACGGATGCTCTCTTCCACCATATTGAGTGGCAGCGTACCGTTGCCCTTGCCCCAGATTCCGTGATGCCCGCAGCACAATCCGTGATCGGACGTGTAGAGAATCAGGGTGGAATCGGTGAGGCCTTGCGCATCAACTTCGTCCATCAGGCGGCCAACGGCCTCGTCGAGGGAGGTAATCGCAGCATAATATTGCGCCAATCCTTCCCTTTCATCGGGGCGTGGCCTCAGCTCTGCCGATTCCAGATTCTGTTCTCCGAACGGGTAGGAAGCGCCCTCGGGCACTGCGGAGAATTCTTTTGCGCGATAGTGCTCAACCAGCCGTTCGGGGTGATCTGTCCAGGGGCTGTGGGTTGCCGTGTGGCCGACAAACAGGAAGAAAGGTTTTTTCCGGTCTCTCTGGCGCAAAAACCTGACGGCGTGGTCGGTGATGATTTGTGATTTGTAACCATCCAGCTCGATGATCTTGCCGTCGTCGCTGAAGCGGTACCGGCCCTTCGCCCCGATCGGATAATCACCGCTCAGCGCAAACCAGGAGCTAAAACCCGGATGCGGCTCGATGTCATTTCCCAGATGCCATTTGCCGCTCAGGCCCACCTGATAGCCCGATTTCTGCAGCAATTGCGGCAGCGTCACTTCCTTTTCCAGCCAGCGGCGGGTTTCGAAATCCGCGCCCGATGCAATATAATCATGCAGGCCATGCTGAGAGGCCAGGCGGCCTGTCAGAAAACAGGCTCTTGCGGGCGAGCAGACCGGTGTCGGGGTAAAGGCGTTTTCCATCACCACGCCGGTTCCGGCCAGATAGTCCAGTGTCGGCGTATGCAGGTCCTTGTTGCCATAGGCCGGCAACGCCCACTGGCCGTGATCGTCATTGAAGATCACGATGATGTTGCGGTCACGGTTCACAATGTCATTCCTGGTTTTGAAATCAATAGTTGGCGCTTTCCCTGACAAAGCGGCCGAGCACATGTTTGCCGATCATTTTCCAGGCATAGTCGGAAACCAGACCAAGAAATCCCAGCAGGAAGATGCCGACAAACATCCAGTCGATCTTGAAATAGAGCTTTGAGGTCCAGATCAGGTAACCAAGGCCCGATTCCGCCGCAAGCATTTCAACCGCGACGATCACCAGGAATGACGAAGCCAGGGCAAGACGCATGCCCACATAGATGGACGGCATGGCGGCAGGAATCGTTACCAGAAGGAATATGTCCCAGGCATTCGCCCCGAAGGTCTGCGCTGCAAGCTTCTTGTTCTCGTGGATCGTGCCAACGCCGGTGGCGGTATTGATCAGGACGATGAAAGACGTGGCATACATGACCAACAGGATTTTCGACAATTCTCCCACGCCAAACCAGACGATGAACAAGGTCACCAGTGCGATCGCCGGAATGAACCGCAGGAAGTGGATGAATGGATCGACGATGCGTTTGGCGGTCAGAAAGCTGCCGACGATCAGGCCGATGGGGATGGCGATCAGGCTTCCGAGCACCCAACCGGTGAGTATGCGCGCCATGCTGACGCCGATATGCACAAACAGCAGATCTTTCTGATAGAGCTCCACCGCTCCAAGAAAGATGACGGAGACGGGCGGCAGGAAAAACGGATCAATAAAAAGGCGCGCCGATATCTCCCAGGCCAGCAAGCCGGCAATAACCGCTATGGGTGAGATCAGCTGGCCGCGCCAGGTGCTGCCTGTTTTCCCGCTCATACCCACACCTTTTTCACTTCTTCTTCAATATCCAGCGATATGCGCTCCAGCAGGTCGATATAGACGGGATCGGTCTGGTTGCGCGGGTAATCCATCGGCACATCATAGGTGTGCTTGATGCCGGCGGCCGGTCCGGCGGACATCAGGATAATTCTCTGGCCCAGGTTGAGCGCCTCGCGAATGTCGTGCGTCACATAGATTGCCGTTCCGCCAACGTCATTCCAGATGGACACCATCTGATTTTGCAGCATTTGTCGGGTCTGTGCATCGAGCGAGGCAAAGGGTTCGTCCATCAACATGATGGAAGGCCGCATGGCCAGCATGCGGGCGATCTGAACGCGTTGTTTCATGCCGCCCGACAATGCGTCTGGAAATTTGTCTGCATGCGCCAGCAGATTAACCATCTGAAGGGCCTCGTCGCATCGCGACCGGCGCTCTTCCGGCTTTACGCCGCTGATTCTCAATCCGAATTCCACATTGCCGCGCACGGTCAGCCATTCGTAAAGAGCGCTGGTCAGATCCTGGAACACCATGCCGCGATCCTTGCCCGGGCCCCGGATCGGCTTGTCGTCAATCGTCACGCGCCCCCGGGTTGCCGAGTCAAAGCCGGCGATCAGGCGCAACAGGGTTGATTTTCCGCAACCGCTGGGGCCCAGAAGGATGAGGAACTCACCTTCCGGAACCGTCAGGTCGATATTTTCGAGGATCAATGGCCCGGAGCCCTGGGTGGTCGCATAGGAGAAGGCGACCTGGTTCAGATCAATTGTCATCCGCGTGCTCTTTCCTCTCCGGGCCAATATTTTGCTATTTGATTTCGTCGACCACTTCGACGGATGGTGCGGCTTCGCGCAGGATCTCCAGATCGACATAATCGTTGAGATCATAGGCCGGGTCGATGACCCCGCTGGCGACGAGGAAATCAAGCTTGGATTTCAGTGACGCCATCCCGGCTGCTTCAAAGCTCAATGCATAGTTCTGGCCCTGGATGACCGGCTTGATCTTTTCCGCATCACCGGCAATGCCCTTGGCGACAATCGCCGCTGCTTCGTCCAGATCATTGGCGACGTCCTTGGCGGCCTTGTCCAGCGCGCGCAGGGTTGCCAATACGATATCGCGATTGTTGTCCAGATAGTCTTTTTCAACGACAAGCAGCGCGATTGTTTTCTGATTGACGATACTGTCGTCCGCCTCGAAGCGGAATTTCGGATCGTCACCCAGTTCCGTGATGCCCTGGCCCCAGATCCACGCAGCGTCAACACGACCGGACTTCATGGCGCCGATGATTTCAAACAGACTGGCAAGGCCAACCAGTTCGACATCCTTGTCAGGATCGATACCATTGTCGCGCAGATGAATGCGCGTTACGAATTCCTGAGCCGTACCGGAAGCGACGGCAATTTTCTTGCCTTTCAGGTCGGCAATGGATGTGTAATCGGGGCTGACATAAAGCTTGTGCCAGCCGGGATTGGGTATGCCGATGAAGGCAGGCGTTGCCAATTTTCCGGATGAAAAACGCGCCAGCAGCGGCATGTCGATGATCACGCCAAAATCAGCCTGACCCGCCAGAACGGCGTCAACGGTATCGACACCGTAGGAAAACGTCAGCAACCGGGCGTCAATGCCTTCTTCAGTAAAATATCCTTTGGCGTCGGCAACCCGAATGAGTGTGCCAAGCACGAATCCGTCGACCGCGTAGCGCACAACCGTATCTGCGGCCCTTCCGACACTGCCGGGCAGCCCCACACTGCTGGTCAGCATTGCGGCGCCAAGCCCCAGAGCCAGACCAAGTCGTTTCAGGTTTGATAGAAACATTTTCATTCCCCTTTTTGGTTTTCTACAGGTTCGTTTCGCGTCTTTTCGTTCTCATGCGCCCCGCAGCATCAACGCGTTGTGCTGCAGTCGGCGTTCGGATTCGGCTGCCGCTTCCCGGACAGATTCCAGTATCTGTTCGGCCTTTGCCCGTTCCAGGCCAATGGCGGCGACCGAAACGGCGCCCCTGACGGTATGGCCCACGCCCCAGCGAACCGGCGCGGTTATGCGGGTTACCGCGCCTTCTTCGCTGATATGATATCCGTCCTTGCGAATGGTCTCGAACAGCGCCAGTTCCTTGTCGATGTTGTCGTCCGTTGACTGTTCTTCCAGCAGACAATTCACCTCATCAGGCGATTGAAAGGCCAGCAGCGCCATGGCCATGCCATTGTCAATCATGCGATAGGCCTTGAAAAACAGATCGATGAAGTGGAACGACGACGGCATTTCGGTCTTTGCTGTCAGAACAAAGGAATCATTGGCGTAACGGGCAAAACAGGCTGAATGGCCGCAGGCTTGCGCCAGGTCCTGAATAATCGGGCTGAGAATTTCGTTTTCCGACCAGTGCCCGTGCAAGTGGCGGGCAAGGATCATCATCCTCGAGCCGACGATGTATTTTCCGTCCTTGTCGTTTTCAATCCAGCCTTCGTCGAGCAGCATTTTCAACAGGCGGGACAGGCTCGCTGCCGAAACGCCGATCTCCGTTTCCAGTTTCGAGAACGACGTGCTGTCAGGCGACTTTGCCAGCGCATCGATAATGGCCAATGCGCGCCGTCCGGAGAGCAGTTGATTTTCACCGGTCACATTTGGGACTTTCATAAGTAATAGCCACTCCTGTTTTTGAAAGCGTATTTTGAGGAATCCGATCTGTCAAGGCTAGCGTTTTAGAAAGTTACTATTATAATTGAAAGCAGATTTTGACGATCCCGAATGCACGCGGGCTTCAGGAGACGAAGCGCCAGCGTGCTGAGGCCCCGACTGCGGCTCAACGACAGGACACCCGGCGCATGAATCAGCCCAACATTCTCTGGATTTGCACCGACCAGCAGCGGTTTGACACGCTCGGCTGCACCGGCAACCCTTATGTGAAAACGCCGAACATTGACGCGCTGGCGGCGCAATCGGCGCATTTCGACCGCGCCTTTGTACAAAGCCCCGTTTGCATGCCCAGCCGCGCCAGTTTTCTGACCGGCAGGTACCCCAGGACAACGCGGCTGCGTCAGAATGGTCAGGTCATTCCCGATGATGAAGTGCCGATCAGCCGATTATTGGCCGATGCGGGCTATCATTGCGGCCTGGTGGGCAAATTTCATCTGGCGCCCTCTGACCCCAGGATCAATGCCACTATCGAGGCGCGGATCAACGACGGCTACAGCGAATTTTGCTGGGCCGGTGATCCGCAGGACCTGTGGGGTCTTCACAGCGGCTATACGGCCTATCTGGCTGAAAAGGGGCTGAAATTCGAGACAAGGCCCCATCCCAAAAGCCGCTTTGTTGATATCGGCATGCCGGAAGAGCATCACGAAACCACCTGGTGCGCGGAACGTGCCATTGAATTCATTCAAAGGCAGGCCAAGGGTCCGTCGCCCTGGATGTTTTCGCTCAATATGTTTGCGCCCCACCACCCGTTCAATCCGCCGGCGCCCTATCTCGAACGCTATATGGAGATGCTGGATGATATTCCGCTTCCCGACGCGTTGGATGACGATCTGTCGACAAAGCCGCCCTACCAGTCCCATGATGCCGAGGGCGCCTATGGCCACACCTTTGAATATTCGAAACATATCAGCCCGACGGATCATCGCATGATCCGCGCCGCCTATTGGGCGATGTGTGATCTGGTTGACGCGAAGGTCGGTGCGATCCTTGCTGCCCTGGAAGCATCGGGACAGAGCGACAATACGATCGTGATTTTCATGTCGGACCACGGCGAAATGCTGGGGGATCACGGCATTTACCTGAAAGGCCCGTATTTCTATGAGCCGGCCATACGTGTTCCGTTGATGCTGCGGCTACCCGGCCGCATCCAGCCGAAACGCTACAGCGACCTGATCGAAATGGTCGACCTCGCCCCAAGCCTGCTGGAGGCCTGCGGCATCGACAGATACAATGGCATGCAGGGCCGCTCCTTGTGGCCGTTGATGAACGGAGAGATCGAGGAGGGTGCGCACCGGGACGACATTTATTGCGAATATTACAACGCCATGCCCTTTCACGACAATCCAACCGCCCAACTCACCATGCTGCGCACCGACCAGCACAGACTTGTTGTCGACCACGCCAATGACACCGGCGAACTCTACGATCTGAAAGCCGACCCCAGCGAAGTCAGGAACCTTTGGAGCGACGCGGCATCCATGCCGATAAAGGTCCGCATGCTCGAACGCCTGACCCACCGAATGGCCTTCACAGCCGACCCGCTGCCGCCCCGATTGACCGAGTGGTGAAGTTGGGGTGAGGGAGGTAGCTCAAGAGCCAGTTGGGAAACCAATGTGTCGGCGCGCGCCTGTCCGAGCGATTGACTTTCTCTCCTGGGCCAGTTCACCGCCGCATTTTGTCAAAAAAATTAAAAGCAACATCAAGACTGGGCAACGGACATCGGCCGTTTATGCGTCAAATCACATAAAACAACTTTATTGCATATAACGCATAATAACTCCTATAATTGACCTGGCAAGAACACCGAAGCAGATCGGTAGCATCATCCAGCGCGCGCGCAAGAAACGAGGCTGGAACCAGACGCAGCTCGGCGCAAAAGCCGGACTGCGGCAGGAGACCACATCGCTCATCGAGGCGGGCAATCCGGCTGCGAAGCTGGAGACGATCCTTGCCGTGCTCGGTGCGCTGGATCTGGAGTTTCAGATTACAAAGCGCTCCAAAGGACAAGCCGTTGATTTTGAGGATCTTTTCTGATGGCCGGCCGCCATCAAAATCCGCCGCTGCGTGTCTTCCTCAATAATCGCCTGGTCGGACATCTTTTGACGGATAGTGGCCTATTGGGTTGCGCTTGTTGTGGCGTTTGAGTTGTGGTTGGCCTGACTTTTCCAGAGGGATTACGGTGACGCTTTGCTAAATCCCTTTTTATTTCGTGGGTATCAAAGGTGCGCTGACTGCTTTGCTGCTCAAAGCCAAAGAATTGGAAGGAGTCAGAAAAACATCACCGCAATTTTTCTAGTCGCCAACCATGATAGGGTTCACAGGCAATGCCATCATTATCGGCATCATGCCTGTTCCAATATCCTGGCTGCCCCACGCTCGCTGGTGCAAGGCCAACCATTCTGGCGAAGTCACAGTTCGGTGCAGCACCGTAGTGTCTTAGGGTGGTCTTCAATGGCCAAGGGCTTGTCCCCAGAAACCAGCCTATGGCAAGCCCGATCACACAGACCTTAAGGACCATTCTTAAGAAACCCCAGGACCACCATTTGGAAGCACTTGAAGGCTAGGACTTCGCAAAACGCTTGCGCAGGGCAAGTGCCCTGTCATCGGCGCTCGGCCGACCCAAGCGCCGGGGTGTTAGCTTGTGTACATTGTTGGTGGTCACCTGGCCGCTCACTCGGTTCAGCCTTTAACATTACGCGCCCAGTGTACCCATCAGGGGCAAACATGGGATTAAGCACTTGCAGTCAATTTGAAGGAACTCGAAAAATTGCGGCAACGCATTGCTGAATTTGCTCGTTCTAGCGAAACTTTCGTCAGATCAATTCCAATTCAGCCAGTTTGACTCTTCTGATGGAAAACTTGCCGGGCGCGTAACTGTTGTCACGCAGCAGGTTGAGAGCCTGAGAGATAGCGGGATTTGGTGAAGCGTCACCGTAATAGAAAATCAGTCGCGCTTTTTTGCACCCAGGCAATTGTTGTCAGTTCAAACGCAGGTCCAGCTTTTGTAAACCTGCTGACAGAAATGCTGCCGGGCGTTTGATTGTTCCCATGATGCAGATGGAAAGCTGAAGAAAATGGGTTTTAGTATCCACGCTTTGGTTCAAACCCCCCGTCTTCCGGACGGGTTCGCTTCAGCGCGAAGACAACGCCAGGACCGGATCATGGCGAAGGGTGTCGTGGTCGTCGACGTCCTCGTATCCCAATGCGATTGCCGAGATGCGCTGTGCAACCAACGTGTGCACGCAATGGACGCTGAGAACTGGATTGCGGTGATCGACAAAGCAGAATGCCACCCGGTCGAACAAGGCAAATTGCCCTGTCTGCATGGCGAAGCAGCAAGGCGCCGGCGTCCGAGGTTATCGCTCCGCCATCAAAAGCAGCGACAACTTTGTGGCCGTCAAAGCCTTCAAATTCGATCTGATTGGAGTTGCAATGTGCTTGAACCGGACCCCATCCTGAATTCTGATAGAACCTCCTTCTGTGAGATTTGCGGGCTATGGGTCGCAAGCAATATCTGGCAACCTGGCAACGCGTTACCACATTTTAAAGGCGCTAAGCCTTTTTATGTTCGCTTTGTCTCGCCGCTAAAAATGGCCCAATCAGCGCACGGCTGTCGACACGAAGCAATTGCGCTATTTCGATCGTGCGCCTGCCCGATCTGGCCAGATCGTAAGCAAGTTCAAGCTGCGCCTTAGTGGGTGCCGAAGGTCTCTCTCGCAGGTGCAGGTTTGCTTGCAGGTTATGGGCTTTGAGTGCTTTGTCACGTGCCCAATCGACAGCACGAATGCCTTCTTCATCGTTGCAGGCCAAAGCAATATCCAGGAATTCTTCATCAACAACATGGCGCGGTCGTATCGCCATTCCCGCCGCAAATCGCCGAACGATGGGATCGGAGTGCACCACCAGTTTGTTTAATTCGGATTTCTCAAGAATACCCGGGGATTTGCGGATCAGGGCTGAAATTACGGTCTCGAAGACAGATCCGCCCCGCAGCTTTGCGGCTCCATGAACTGCAAATCGCAACTTCCAGTCTTCAGCAAATTGGATGAATTGGATAACGCCCCGATGAACAAAGGGAGACGGATCATCAAGCAGCAGGAAAGCTTTTCCCAGCGCCTCGCCGTCGTCTTTGGTTGTACATTCGCGGAGCGCATGAACGGCATCAAACCTGACCTGAGGCTCTGCATGCTGCAAAAGCTCTGAAATCTCCGCCACCAGCGGATGAACTGGCCAGCCGAGTTCATAAACAAGATAGGCGGCCGTCTGCACCGCCGCATCATTTTCACTTGTCAGAAGCCGGCGCAGGTTTTCCAAAGGAAAGCCGCGGAGAAAGGCACCATAAAGCTCCTGACTATAGCACTCTCCCTGATAGCCATCAGACAGGATAAGATTCATTATACTTTTGGGGGACATTTGAAAACAGTGTCATGCGCACTGTGACTGTTGCAATGAGAAAGATTTATCATTCCGGGATTGGCTATGCAACGGACTGCGCTGCAGAGTTCCGAAGCCGCATCTCTGGCCTGTCGGAGACGGCGTTCTGTTTGTATGGTTACCGCCTGTGCGTTCAGGGCCCTATCGATGAATACTGGCGTGGTACTCGGTCGTTTTTACTGGTTTATCTGGTTGCGGTCGTTCCGATAAGGGTGATGCCTTCCCAAAGCCTTGGATTCACCTCGAACAATCTGAACGTGGTGTTTCACAGATCGCAGATCTTTTTTATACGGTTGACAACGTCAGCGACGCTCACATGTACCAATATGATCGTCGACAAAGGCAGTCTAATTCAAGCCGGATCTTTAATGCTTGGCAGTAGCAAGCGCCGCCTACCGATTTTGAATTGCGGTTACGCTGAACTAAATGCCTTTAGTTGTGGTGCGCCACTCCGCTGTACATTCTTGGACACCATAACGTTGCGCTTTGATACGTTGACCATTTCAGTTGTTTGTACGTTTGTGTTTTCAAGCCAAGAATTGGTCTCTTGACCGGATGTTGATGTTTACCGGTTCGGACATTCAGTATGGTCGCAAGTTTTCCGCAGTGTCCATGCGAATGATCAGGGAAATCGGCAAACTTACCGGTTTCAATTGATTGCCACGTGGCATGTTTGCCAACTTCCGGAAGTATGAGGTCCTATCGTAGCATGTGGGTGATAACCCACCAGCTCTGTCCTTGGTCGCTTTTTGGTGAGTATCGCTAGCATCAGCCTCCGTGAAAAATTCTGGAAGCCGACTTGTTCATAAGAAATACTCGGAGCGTCACAATTCGAATTGAAGCTGATCCAATGAGGGTTAACGAAGAGAACTTGAACTTATGCTTTGCAGCGCCCATCAGTAGCAAAAACTAATTTCAGACTAATCATCGCTCGCAACGTCGTCTTTGAATAGAGTTTTTTTGGCTCTTTCAGCAAACTCAGAAAAATAGAATGCGACAAAAAAAGCCACAAGACTGATTCCAAAAAATGAAAACTGAACATCAGTGAGAGGTATATTGTCAGGAAGCAAAATTGCTCTAAAGATGTTGCTCTGCATGATTAGCGTTGCTACCGCCCCGATCACACCACCAGATGTAACAGATAGAATGAGGACTTTGGGTTCAATTGCGCCAGGTTCTTTTTGTAGTCTTAGAGAACCTCGTAACAATCCACCAAGTATTCCGAAAACATAACCGATGCAAAAAATTGGCATATTATTCAGAAGTTCAAATAAAACTCTAGTTTGAGGCGTATAGTCGCTTATATTTGTTATTTTATCCTTTTTCCAGGAAGAGAGAAATAGGCCCCCACATATAAATAGGAGCGGAATCGCAGCGTTTACCGTGAGGAACCAAAACTCGAAATCGTATTTTTTTGATTTTCCCATTCCAACATCTCTGTGAATTACGCAACTATGACGTTATTGTGCAATGTTATCCAACTTCTGGCAATGGTGACTGAACCGCTTCGCAAATTACGGTGACGCTTTACTCAATCCCTTTTTGTGCGTGCAACGATCTGCACCTGGTGTTTTCCAGTCGATATTCTGGTTTTTCCGGCGGGAATGGTCGGGCCGCATTGTTGATCATGCGATCCATGGATTCTGTTTTGCGAAGGTGAATTGATCAATGGGGACGATATGAGAGACTTTCGGGGTGAAGCATGCTTTGGCATGCAGGAAATCTTCTCGAAGGGGTCTTGATGCACTGTCACCGCTATAGCAATCGCCTTGCTGATTGATCGCCTTTCGAGGGAGTTTCCAGACTCCCTGAAACCCCCATGGCCACGCGTCTTGCCGCTGGACAGAAAGCAGGGAGCTGTTGGCACTCCCTGCACCCATCGACCAATCCTTGGCGCATGTTGAAAACACGCTTTTCTCAGCCTTATTGATCTCTTGATACGATCTACCAAGCGCGTTATTTGTAGCCTATTTGCATGAAATATAAAAGAAAATTCTTGCAAATTTCGTTCAATTCGGGTATGGGAGAAATATGAACGCATTGAGCGAACTGAAAAAACATCTCCGCCCAGGGCAGGTCTATCGCCGAGCCGATCTTCTGGCGTGGTCAAGTGCCGTTGATCGGCATCTGAAGCAGCTTGTGGAAGATGGGACTCTCACGAAGCTGGCAGGGGGCATTTATGCCTATCCAAAGCGCTCACGCTTTGGGGCAGTGCCTGCTGACGACGAGAAGCTGGTCGAAGCGTTTCTGAAAGATCACCGCTTTTTGCTGACCACGCCGAATGCCTATAACGCCTTGGGTGTCGGCTCGACGCAGCTCTACAACGAGACAATTGTCTATAATCACAAGCGTCATGGCCGCTTCAAACTCGGCAAGCGCGAATATGATTTTCGGATAAAACCACACTTCCCCTCAAAGCTCACCGAGGCTTTTTTGCTCGTGGATCTGATCGATAATCTCGACCGACTCGCAGAACGCAAATCTGCCATCGAAGAGGGCGTGAAAAAAAAGGCGCGGCGGATTGATCCCAAGGCGCTCGCCCGAGCTGTTCAGGCGTATGGTGGATTAAAATCCCGGAAGTTCTTTGAGCCACTTTTGGCAGACGGTATGATGGCGCATGCCTGATGCCTATCTCCACCAACGCAAAGATTTCCCGGACCTGATCCGTATCGTTGGCGACGATCTTTCGATCAATCCCGTTCTTGTCGAAAAAGACTATTGGATCATGCATTGCCTCTATGGCTTGCAGAAGATGGGCCTGTCTTTTGAACTCAAGGGTGGGACATCGCTATCCAAAGGGTTCGGGATTATCGACCGGTTTTCCGAAGATATTGATATCCGCATCGAGCCGCCCAAAGATAGGGGCGTTGCCACCAATCCCAGGCATCAAAAGGCAGCCCATGTTAAAAGCCGTCGTGACTTCTATGACTGGCTTGCTCATGAAATCTCGATTGAGGGCCTGGGAGAGATTGAACGTGACGACGAATTCGATGACACCGTTTATTATCGCAGCGGCGGCATCCGCCTGCGTTATGGCGCGCAGGCCGGTTCGCTTTCAGGGCTGAAAGACGGCATCCTACTTGAAATCGGGTTTGACGATATATCACCCAACGCGCCCTATACGATTTCATCCTGGGCATATGATCTTGCTGTTCAGAGCGGTGTCGAACTGATCGATAACCGCGCCATTGATGTTGCCTGCTATCATCCTGGCTACACCTTCGTTGAAAAACTTCAGACCATCTCGACCAAGTACCGCAAGCAGCAGGAAGAAGGCGGTTTTCCCGCCAATTTCATGCGCCATTATTATGATGTGTATCGACTTTTACAGGTGCCCGAGGTGCTGGAGTTCATCGGCAAACCGGCGTATTCAGCACACAAGAAAAGGCGTTTTCGCGGTGCGGACAATCCTGTCCTTGCAAGCAACGAAGCCTTCCTGCTGAGCGATGCGCAGACACGCGCAGCCTATGATCGCGCCTTCGCTTCAACGCGATCATTGTATTACAAGTCCCAGCCGCCATTTGAGGAGATCATGTCCGCCATTGAGGCGGCGATAATGATCGACGGAATATGATCACCTCCAACATTGGTAGTCACGAAATCTATGATGAATTGGACTCAGCGCCGCAGCGCATGCCCCAGCACAACCTTCAAAAAAGGCGGTTAAATCAGGTCGGTTCATTGCTCTTGCCGGTAGGCAACAGCGCCCTGCACCTTGGCGGTCAGCATATGCATATCTCGGAAATCCCGGACCTGACTGAAAGGCCATTGGGTGCACAGAAGCGAACCCGAATCTCGACGACCTTGCGGCCACCAGCACCTGTTGTTGGTGCCTCTGCCAATTCCGCCATCCGGGCAATCAATGCGTCGGCGAGAGCGGCGTCAGCCAAAGCCCCCGTCCGTCCTTTGCGGGTGCCGCGATCCCAATGCCCAATGACGTCCGATTGCATCTGCACTCGCAGACGGGCGTCCCCCGCGCCCTGCTGGAGCCGCAATGGATTGCGTTCGAATTAAACGGCGCGGGCCTATTGCCATCCGGTCAGGCGAATTCGAAGCTGATGTCGTGGGCGCCTTTCCACAGAACGGCATTGCCAAGGGCCATGAGGTTCTCCAGACCAGACGTCAAAGTGATGAAATGGTTGCCGGCGAGTTGGCCCATCTTGCTGGAAAAATCGACGCCGCCATAGGCCAGAAGGATCTCGGTTTCGCTGATGCCGCCCGGATAAAGAATAATGTGGCCCGGCGCCGGGTGGCTGGTGTGGTTCTCATGGGATACACCGAAGTCGGTGTCTCCGAGCGGAATCCAGACGCCCTCACCGCTCCAGCGGACATGAACGATCTGGCCGGAATAGGGCATCGCCTTCCGGAAGGCGGCGCAGGTCTTCGGCGCAGCCTCCTCTTCGAGCCGGGCGTCAAAAGTGAATGGACCTGCTTTGATCTTCAGGGCTGTGGACATGTTCGGGTCTCCTCTAGTGGTTGAAATGGCTATAGATGGTCGTTCTTGCGGGTGCCGGTGGTCATGCCCCGTCATTTCGCGTGACTGCGACAAGTGTCTTGTCCACATTGCGCGGACGGGGGGCCGGCATCTGCTGGATGGCGTGAACCGAGCGCCCCGTTCCACGCGTTTCGGCCTGCAACGAACCGTCGCGCAACACGAACCGGCCACGCACGATTGTGTGGATGACCCGGCCCTTCACATCGCGCCCCTGCCACGGCGATGCTTTCGAGCGTGAATGCAGTTCCGCATCATCGATCGTCCATGCCGCGTTGAGGTCGACGATTGCCAGATCCGCGTCTGCCCCCGGCAAGAGTGCGCCTTTGCGCGGATAGAGGCCGAAGGCTTTGGCCGGCGCTTCCGAGGACAGTTTGACGTAGTGGTTGAGGCTGATCCGTCCTTCGGCGACGGCGGTCAACATCAGCGGCATCTGCGTTTCGACGCCCGGAAAGCCGCAATCGACATCCCAGATCACCGGGCGGTCCTTTTCCTCCGCACTGTGCGGCGCATGGTCCGTGGCGATCATGTCGATTACACCGCTCTCAAGTGCGGCCCAGAGCGGTTGCTGATTGTCCGGTTCGCGCACGGGTGGATTGACGCGGATCCGCCCTTTGAAACGCGCGTAGTCGTCGGTCGAGAGCATGAGATAATGCGGACCGGTCTCCCCGGTCACGTCGACGCCGCGCGCCTTTGCCTCCGCCAGTGGGCGCAGTTCGTCCTTTGACGATATGTGCAACACGTGAATGCGCGCACCGGTCCATTCGGCGAGTGTGGCGGCCCGTTCCACCGCCTCGATGGCCACGACGGCGGGCCTCGACGCCAGATGATCCAGGGGCGCGTTTTTGCCGGCGGCACGCAGCCGGGTTTCCCGGCGCTCCATGACCGAGTTGGTCTCCGCATGAAGGCTGATGCGCAAGCCGGTCGGTGCGACACGCTCGAACAATTCGAGCATGGCGCCGGTCGATGGGGATGGAATGCGCCCAAAGGTGTTTCCCATATAGCATTTGAAACCGATGATTCCGGCCTCGATCAGCCCTTCCAGGTGATCGATGGATTCTTCGCCGAGAACGGCATAAAGCCCGTAGTCGACATGCGCCTTGCTTGCGGCAATCGCGTGCTTTTGGGCCAGGACATCCGGCGTCGCGACAGTTGGAATGGTATTGGGCATATCGAACACGGTTGTCACCCCGCCATAGGCTGCGGCAGCCGTCCCGCTTTCCCAGTCCTCCTTGTGCGTGTAACCGGGATCGCGAAAATGCACATGCACATCAATGGCGCCGGGAAGGATCGCCAGGCCGGCAGCATCGAGAATCTCTTCCGCCTCCGGCAAACAGCCCGCATCGCCGATAGCAACGATCTTGCCATCGGTAATGGCAATGGCCGCCTCGAAACTGGCTTGCGGCGTGACCACCAGTCCATTGATAATCAGCAGATCAATCTTGTCGTGCATAAATAGTCTCCGTTAACGCATCATAGAGCCGCCCAGCCGCCATCGACGGGCAGGTCGGCTCCGGTAATCTGGCGCGACACATCGCTGGCCAGGAACAGGCAGGCATTGGCGACATCGACATCCTCAGAGATCCGGCGAAGCGCGTAATCTTCTGCATGGCGACGGGCAGCCTCTTCTTCGGATATGCCCAGATCGCGGGCCATGTTCCGGCAGACTTTCTCTCGAAAGCGGGGGCCGTCCACCATTCCCGGAGCAACATAATTCACGTTGATATTGTCGGTGCCGAGTTCGAGAGCGAAGCTTTTGGTCAGGCCGCGAAGACCCCATTTGGAGGCAGAGTAGGACAGACGACCGGCGCGGCCGCGCATGCCGAATGTGCCGCCGACGTTGACGATCTTGCCCCGGCGACGGGCGATCATCGAAGGCGCGACGGCCCGTATCATGTGGAAGCAGCCACCCATGTTGAGGGAGACAATGTCGTCAAACTCTTGCGGGCTCGTTTCCACCCCTGTCTTTCCGATCGGTCCGGTTCCACCGGCGACATTGACCAGAATATCCACGCTGCCAAATCCTTCGATGCCGCTGGCGACGGCCTTTTCGCAATCATCGGCATTGTGGACGTCGCAGGCCTGCACGATCACCTCGCTCCCACGGTCCGTCAGTTCCTTCGCCAGCGGTTCGATGGCCGACAGGTCACGGCCCACCAGCACCAGCTTGCAGCCCTCGGCCGCAAAGGCGCGGCTGATGGAGGCGCCCATGCCTTTGGCAGGGCCGGTGATCAGGGCAACGTTGCCTGTCAGTTGAAGGTCCATGCGCGCTTCCTAGCCGTAGATCAGATCGGGCAGCCAAAGCGCCAATTGCGGAAATACCCACAAGGCCGCCACAAGCACGAGCATGCCGGCGATAAAGGGTGCGACACCGACGATGACATCGCGCACATCCGAGCCGGGCGGTCGAATGCCTTGCACCACGTAGAGGTTCATGCCGACCGGCGGGGTGACCAGAGAGAGCTCGCACATGATCACCACAAACACCCCGAACCAGACCGGATCGATCCCCTGCGCGGCCACGATCGGCGCAATAATAGGCAATGTGGTGATGAGCATGGACAGGGTCTCCATGAAGCAGCCCAGCACCAGATAGAGCAGCACCAAAAGGAGTATCGTCATCGCGGGGCCGGTGCTGACCGACTCCACCCAATGGGCGACTGCCTGGGGAATGCCGATCAGACCGAGCACGAAATTGAGGAAGAATGCCGCAACGATAAGCAGCGTGACCAAGCCGGTGACGCGGACCGTCGAGCGAAACGCCTCGAAGAGAATGGCGCGGTTCAGGCGCCGGTGCCAGGCTGCCAGCCCCAGCGCCGCCACCGTGCCCAGCGCCGCCGCCTCTGTCGCAGTCGCGAAGCCTGAATAGAGGCTGCCCATGACCACCAGGAATATGACCGCGATCGGGACCAGATCACCCAGCAGGCGCAGGCGCTCGGCAAGCGGCACGCGTGTTGCGCGCTCACCGCCTGATAATCTGTCGAGCCACGTCCAGACGACAATGGCGCAAATGAAGAAACCGGTCAGAACCAGGCCAGGCACAACGCCTGCGGCGAACAAACGGCCGACTGACGTGTTGGTAATCGACCCGTAGATGATCATGTTGATGCTTGGCGGGATGAGAATGCCCAGCGTGCCGCCGGCCGCAATGGAACCCAGTGCCACGCGCTGACCGTAGCCCAGGCGCGTCATGTTCGGCAGCGCCACGCTACCGATCGTTGCCGCCGTCGCAACGCTCGAACCGGATATGGCGGAGAAGATTGCACTGGCGAAGATGTTGGTATGCAGAAGGCCGCCGGGCAACTGGGCCATCCAACTGCTGAGCGCGGTGTAGAGCCGGTCGGTGATTCCCGAGCGCAGCAGGATTTCGCCCATCAGCACGAACATGGGCAGCGACACCAGGAGATAGTCGTTCGATGTCGCCCATGTCAGTCCTGCGATATTCATCACCACCGCTGGGCCGAAGGTGACCAGCGCACCGACGACGCCCAGCAAAGCCATGACCGCGGCCACGTGGAACCCCAGCAGCGAGAATCCGATCAGAGCGGCAACATAAAGGGCTGCGAGAATGGTTGCGTCCGGCATCAGCGATCCACTCCGTCAGACCGGCGCTGCCGAAGTGAGGCAAGTTCGGTTTCGAGTTCTTCCGTTGCCGGCGCAATGTCCAGCAATCTTGCAGCCGCTTCTGCGCCACCGGGCTGGGTGAGAAGCTTCACCGCAACGCCCAGCTTGGCGATCAACACCACGCAAAACAGGACGAGCATGGCAAGCCAGATGCCTTGCGGGAAAACCAGCGGCGTGCGCAAAGGCGTCGGCGCCAGTGCGCCCAGATGCCAGGAGTCCAGAAACTGTGCCGTTGCGCGCCAGGTCAGAAACAGAATGAAACAGGCCAGCAAGACATGGGAGGCGAGATTGAGAACCGCTCGTGCTGACACTGGCAGACGAGAGACGATCAGGTCGACACGAATATGAATGTTTGCCGTGTAGGCGGCGACGAAGCCGATTGCGGAACCGATGGCGTAGACATAGCCGCCCATTTCGTCGACGCCTTGCAGAGAGAAATTGAAGAACTTGCGGCCAATGACTTCGACAGTCGTGATGAGGGCGAGGGCAACGAACGCCATCCCGGCAGCGATGGAAAGTCCGTCGATGATCTTGTTCATTGCCCTGCCCATTTTCGTATCCTATTTGATCGAATAACCGGTGGCCTTGCCGACCGTGTCATTCCAGATCGACGTGCACTCGGAAAACGCGGCGTCGCACTCCTTGCCCCAGGACGGCAAGACCGCCGTCGAGACCGCTTCGATGAGGGCGGCTTCATCCGCCTCGCCGAAGGGGGAAAGAACCATCTTCGCCGAAGTGCCGATTTCGCAGGGCTGCGTGCCGGTGCTGCAATTGACGCCATCGACCGTAGCCTGCTGTGCAACGGACCACATCTGGTCTTCCATGGACCCGAACTGCTCGGTCAGCGTTGCCTTGTCCTCATCCGACAGACCATCCCAGAACGCGCCATTGGCCACGTGCAACTGGAGCGCCCAGCTGATCGGCAGGGTGTAGAGCGTGTCGGTCACCTCGAACCACTTGGCCTCGTTGCCTGACAGCGAGGCGGTAACCGCGCAATCGATGACGCCGCGCTGCAGGCTCGGATAGACTTCGGAGAATGGTAGGCTCACCCCGGTGGCGCCGAAATTGGCGACAAGGTCGCTCAGCGCGGAGGAGAAGACACGCACTTTCTTGCCTTTCAGGTCTTCCAGGCTGTTCATCTCGCCCTTGCAGAAGAGCATCTGCGCCGGATAGGGCCAGATGGCCAGCACATGGCCGCCAAACCGGTCATTGATCCGCGTTGCGAGTGGCGCGCGGTAGGAATCGATGGCTGCGCGCGCCGTTTCGAGCTTCGGCATGATGCCGGGCAGATCGAGCCCCAGAACGAAAGGGTCGTCGCCGGACACATAACCCGGCGAGATTGCCATGATGTCGAAAGCGCCGGACCGGAGCTGGCGGAAGGCATCAAAGCCCTTCATGCCAAGCTCGTTGATCGAGCGGAAATTGACCTTGAACGCCCCGCCGGTTTTTTCCGGCAGCGTCTCGAAGAACGGCTTTTCGATCTGGACGTTCTGGTACTGGTTGGAGAAACCGCCGATCGCCGTGATGCTTGTCTGGGCAAGCGCTGCGGCCGGGAGGAGCGCGCCGCTCAGGGCGACACATCTGAAGACGAGATTGAATAGACGCATGATATGTTCTTTCCATTCAGTTCGAGGGTGGGAGGGGTGCGTATGTGTTGAAAACCGTATTGAGAAACCGGTGGAAGACCGCATTGAATTCGTCTGGTGTTTCGAGCATCGGAGAATGCCCGCTGTCTTCGCAAACGTGCAATTGGCTGCCGGGGATTCCCTTTTGCAGCAAAAGCGCGTGGTCGAGGGGACGCCCTACGTCGTGCGCGCCGTGGACGATCAGTGTCGGGATCGAGATCAGGGAGAGCCGATCGACCAGATCGGTCTCGAGAAGGCTGGCTTGCACGTCGATCATCGCCTCCGGCGAAGCGGTGAGCGCCCGGGCAACATAGGCGTCGAAGAATCCCTCGGGAGGCTCGCGATAGAACCAGTTGGCGCTCACCTCGCGCATCAATTGTTCGGAAAATCCCTCGGTGCGCAGGCGGTCAAGCAATTGCTGGCCGACGCCGTGGTTGCGCATGCTCGGCCCCGTGCCCACGAGCACCATGCCGCCGAATGTCTCCGGGGCGATGAGCGATGCGAGCTGACAAACAACGCCTCCCATGGAATGGCCGACGATGACCGGGCGGTCGAGGCCAAGGGCCGCAGGAAGCCCGGTCAACCGTTTGGCGAAATTCGCAACGCTGTAGCCTTCCGGCGGCGCCTCTGAACGAATGAAATTGTTGATGGCGTAGCCCGCGAAGTCCTCGGGCAGCGCCTGCATGGACGGATGCCACAGCTCGGATGAGCTTCCGAAACCGCCGTGAATGAAAATCACGGCATTGTCGGCTTCGCCCATGCGGTCATAAACGACCCGACGGCCATCAACGATGGTGCTTTGTGACACTTTCATGGACATCTCCTTTTCCAAGGCGATTATTCTCTTGAAAAATTGTCACGTAAAGTTTCAAATATAGCGAATAAACGAAAATTCTGAGATGAATTCTCACATTTGTAGAAAGGGCATTTTGTGGCCAGATCCAAATCCAAGCACTTTCCGGAGATTGGAGATCGGCTCCGCGCCTATCGGGTTGGCTCCAATCAAAGCGTCGACAAGGTGGCCGAAAAGCTCGGCGTCAGCCGAGCTGCGGTCTATCGCTACGAACAGGGCGAGGTGGTCAAGATCGAGACGATCGCCCGGCTCGGAAGGCTGCTCGGCGTGCCGCTTACAGCTCTGCTTGGCGCCGATATCGAATTTATCTCCAACGGCATCGCATTCTTTGAGCGCCTGAGGCAGATTGAACAACAGGCGTTGTCCATGGTCGTCCTCTATGGGCCGGTCGCCTATGTGCTGACTTCGCCCGAATATGATGGTTTTCTGCAAAAGGCTCTCGCGGAGACCTATTCGAAGGATGCGGTCTCCACCACCAAGCAGCTTGATAGCCTGATGGAGAGCCTGCTGAAGCGAAAAGCCAATTTTCACAAGCGCAAGACCGGTATCGTCAGCATATCATCCGTGCCGGAGGTGGAGCGCTTCCTGACGACCGGTCTTATCGCCAAATCCGGCCTCTCGGAGCAGGTTTCTCTCGAACGCAAGGCCCATGCGATCAGGGAAGTCCGGCATATGGCCGACCTGTTGCGTCACCCGCCGATGGGCGTTCAGGTTGGATTGGTCATAGAGGGTTTGCCGGTCAGCGGGTTTCAGATTGTCCGCCAGCAGGACCGCAGCATTGTGGTGACCAGCCCGTTCAGGATAGGAGACATTCCCAATATTCGCATCGGTGTCGCCTCCATCAACGATATGGACCATGTCGTCCAGATCCACGAAGCCATCGCAAACGAATTATGGGCAGAAGCCTTAACCGGCGAGGTCGCGGCCATACGTCTGGAGACGATGGCGGACAACGCGGAAGCCGTACTGAATTCCTAGTCTCGGCTGGGTCGGACCGCGTTAGAGCATGTCTGGCTTTCCCCACCCATTGAAGAAAGGATTCTATTTCAATCATTTGCATGAGAGGGCCAGTTTAATAAGAAAAATGGGCGATTTTGCCCGCTGCTCGCGTTGACTTGCGCTTGTGGTGGGGAAGCACCGAGGCTTACAAGTCGCCTTTAGCGCTTCCGGAAAAGTGAGTAGCGGTTTTCCGATAAGATAGCGCGCCAAACAAAGGAGGAGGTCATAACATCGTTTCGATGAAACGACGTTTTGATCGGATCAGCAACCAAAATCGATTCGGTCAAATGATTCCATTTGATCATGAAGCGCTCTATCTACGTCGTTTCGCTTGCCCGCACCTTAAGGTACGCGCTTCGCGAACCAACTTGATCCTGACCAAAAGACAACTGGCAGAGTGCATCAATGAAAGCCAGACATGCTCTAACAAACCTTGGAAGCAGGAAGCTGCGGGAGGCGGTTGTAGTTGTCCGTGGGGAAGGCTCTGATTCCCAATTGATCGCCTGGCTCAAAGACCAACACGGCCATGGGCCGGCACAACCTTCAACTAAGGAGGTTAAATCAGTTTGGGTCTTTACTCTTGCCGGGAGACAACAGGGCCCCGCCCCTTGGAGGCAAACGCATTCATGTATCAGAAACATCGCACCTGGCTCGAGCGTCATTTGGTGCTAGAAGAGGACCTAAAACACTATATTAAGATATTGATATTATGAGAATATTTTTTTAGTTAAGGCAGCGATGCCATCAAAAATGCCATCAATTCGTATCGGTGGCTGAGTGACGGCGCGCAAGACGACAGGAACTTGTGGAAAACTTGCGACAGAGAGCCTGTCCAGTGCCGTGCGGAGTTTTCTATTGAAGTCCGAAATCGTTTGGTTTCAATTACCGTAACCAAAGGACGATTTCCATGGACGTGAACGGAAAGCCAAAACAGACTTCACATGAGGAATTGGTGTATCCGCATATAACGCGTCAGGATCTCCAAAAAAATTGGATCGGTCTGGGTGCGGCACTTGATTGGATTGCACAGCGCGGCCAGCCCATATCTGAGCAAATGTTCAGCGCTCGGGACGACGATGCTGCTGAAAAGCTCGTCGAGGTGCTCGCTGATCTGCCGCCTGCAATCGCTGAAGCGCTTGTTCGAGGTGCAGCAGAAGACGAGGAAGGACCGTTGCTGCCAATACCGAGCGGAATTTGGTGGCGAACGGCTACTTCTGATGCCAACGACGCTAATCAGCTCTATCGACTGATTGGAACCGATGATGATTGTGAGTGGGAGGGCGCGATCCACGGCATTCATGTCAGCGGTTATCGTAGAGTTCGGATCCGAACTGACTTTATTCTGGAGAATTGGCCCGAACACGAACGTGCTATAGAGCCTCCCCCAGCCCGGCACCTCGTCGCACAGGCGGAAGTCAGGCGGTTGATCGAGACGATTGTCGCATTGACGCCGAGCGATTTGGCGCCACTCACCCAAAGGGAAATTGTTGATCTCGTGAGGCGCTGTATCCCAGCTGCTCCGCGAGACCTCGTTCGTCAATTGTGCAAGGAGCTCAGACCAACTTCCAAGCCAGGGCCCAAGGGCCGGCGCAACCCCGATCGTAACTCGCGGGTTCAGGAATTGGGCGAGAAACTCATAGCCGCCCAATTGCCCAATTAGGATTAAGCAGCACTGTAGGGCAGGCTCTCTGCATCCACCCGGAATTGTCTGGGTCCAGATGGAGGTAAAGCCGTGCAGGAAATATCAGCATTGTCGATCGCCCAGACTGCCCGCCTACTCGGCATAGGACGTTCCACTCTCTATTGCATCATCAAAGACGGACGCCTGCCTGTACGCAAGCTCGGCAAGCGCACTCTGATCCTGCGTGAAGACCTGGAACGCTTTATTGCGGAGTTGCCGAATTCAAACGGTGGTCATTGATCCTTTTGATTTTCAACATCCGTTGATGAGCCCAAGCGGTTTTTGGGCCGTCGAGCATTTGTCCAGCAGGACTTTTTGTCCTTGGGGAGCTTTCCTATGGACCGATCTAAACTACGACAATGCGGAAATGGCCGTGACCCAGGCGCGGTGAGACTGTCTGCCAGCGGCGTTCCCACTGCGGACGATACCGGTGCAAACCTCCGCAATTACAAGACATTTCCCAACGCTTACGCGGAAGCTAGCCAGGCGCGCGATATGGGTAAAAAACCCTATCCGGTTGATTGCAAACGTTCGGTGGCCTCCGATCCTCTGGTAATGAATGATGCTGGGAAAGAGGCCACAGCTGAAAAACCAGTTAAAACGGCCATCGTACAACCAAAGGCTGATGCTGATTTAGAGCCAGTTGAGGTCCTCCTTCCACCGGCAATTGGTACCACGAGGCAGGCGGAATCAGCTGTTATGCCGCCAATGATGACGGTTAAAGATGTCGCAGCCTATCTGAAGGTCAGCGTTTCGAAGATATGGCGCTTGTCGAAGATGGACTCCAGCTTTCCATCTGCAATCCGGTTTGGCGGTTCCACTCGATGGGAGAGGCAGGCAATCGATTGCTACATTGATGGTTTGCGAGACCGCAGTCGCTCCGATCGCTGACCATGGCACGTCGACACGATTCCACCAAAGCGCGCCGTCACTGGGTCTATACCCGTGAAGAGCTCTGTACGATGTTCGGTGTGTGTGATGGCACAATCACAAACTGGATACGCGGGGGCCTTGAGCCAGTCGACAACAAGCGCCCTCAACTCTTCGCGGGATACAAACTGCGCCAGTTCTTGACAAACATGCGCTGGCCGCGTGGCCGCTCGCCCGAGAAAGGTCGAATTTTCTGCTCGGGATGCCTCGGGTTTAAAGCATTGGTTGCCGAAACAATCCAAACGGCTTCGACTGAAACCAAATGGCTCTCAGTGACAGGAGTGTGCAGTGATTGCCACAACATGCTGCATGTTGAAGTCCCAGCCAGTGATCTCGGTGAAATTTTCACTTCTTCCCGCAATACCGCCGAAGACTCGTGCGACGTAAATGAAGAGGCGGTCTCGGGGGATATTGCGAGAAGTGGTACGCCAATCCCGCCAGAAAACAACAGTTCCAATTTGCGCTGGCTTTATGGCTACAGGATCTTCCTCGAAAACCATCAGGAATGGGATGTGCGAACTGTTGATGCGCATTTGCGCGCCATCGGCCAAATGAGCGCATTCCTTGCCCACAAGGCCTTTGAATTGATCACCATTGCCGATGTTTGCGGGTTCAAGGATGAGCTGCGACATCGGCGAGAACTGGATGGACGCAAGGGGCTGAGCAGATCAACGGTCGTGCACACGTTGGGCCGTTGCTGTGCCTTTTTCAAATGGCTGCAGCGTCGGCCAGACATCCGGATGGACCCCGATCTTCCGGGGTACTTCAAGCCTTCTCGTAGAGAGCGGGCGGCCGAGTCCAGCATGGTGAAAGGGACAAGTCTGAACTTCGATCAAGCGCTTTGCATTTTCAAAGCCATGCCTCAATCGCAGCCATTAGAGTTGCGGAATAGAGCTATCATTGCGATGCTCATTGTAACAGGATTACGCATTGCTGCCCTGATCACCCTTCGCGGCAAGCACGTGAACCCTCATACCCGATGGATCAACCAGGATCCGCGGGAGGTCAACACGAAGCTGGGTAAACACATTCGCACCTATTGCCTTGACCTCGGTTCCGGGTTGCTCAATGCGATCGCTGCATGGGCGCGTTGGCGTGACACGAACGGCTTCGGCGAAGATGCACCATTCTTCCTGCCTGATCGTCACATTCAGTCAAATAAGATTGGCCTCGGCTATCGACCCGCTGCAACTGACCTAGCGCAGTGCTGGAAATCAGATGATTCGGTGCAACGGATCATCAAGGATGCGGCCCACGCTGCGGGTATCACTGATGGCGGTATTTCTTCACATGATTTCCGGAAGATCCAGCACCCGTTTCTCTCCGGGCGTGGTGGCATGACGATAAATGAAGAGCTCGCCTTGCAGCTCAATTTCGGGCACACACCAACTGAGATAATCCGCAAGCATTATGCATCCATGCCGGACAGCGAGCGGGAGTTGATCCTCGACGAGCTTTGCCGTCGAGCTCTGTCCCACTGGTCCGAACTCGAACTCTATCTCGCGTTCGCGCGTAGCAAGATCACCGAAACAGATCCCGATTTCAGGCGTGCAAAGGATATCTTTGAGAAGAATTCATCCTCTTGACGTAGACCTCAAAAGTTGACCGTCAAAGTGAGGAAATTTGCCGAAGAAGATCAGATCCGAGGAAATGATTTACACGCCACATAGGGCGGCTTCGACCTGGGCCCACCATTGCCGCCCTCGTAGATGTCTTTGCTGAAATCACTTGGGCGCGGGAGTCTTGCCTGTGTTTTGGAGTCAATCGTTTACCCCTGTCGTCGGCCCGAACCTGGAGTGGAACGTGCAAACTGTCTGACACAAAACAGTTTTTCCGCTTGCGACACGTTTGTCGCGTAGATAGCGTAGAAGTGCACGCACAATATATGTATGCATAGATAAGCGCAGATCGGCAAGCCCGGGTGAGCGCAGTGAACAATGACAGTTCGGAGGCTTGCGAGGGTGTCGAGCAAAGGCTCGACTTCATCGAATTCCATCTGTTTTGGGAGGACACATGCACCGTAGCGATTTGATGGAACAGTTCAAGGTATCGGTGAACAAGGCATCCACCGATCTGAACCGCTATGTCGGTTTCGCCCCGGACAACATGGTTTACGACAGGAGTGCGCAGACCTATATTCGGGGCCCTGAATTCAAGGCACTGCTCTACTATACGCTCAGGCAGCTTGGGCTCGCTACGGACCCAAATGCGCGGAGACCACAAAACCAGCAATCGTGCTCCTCAATGCTGCTGAGTCAGGCTCAGCCAACATTGCCGCGAATTCTGCCAAGGCGATAGAGGGCTGAAGTATGATCGACGCACTCGACCGCCTCGTTGAAGACATCTCGAAGTTGAACAGCAAGTTGATCCTCCTGATCGGCCCGCCCCGGTCTGGAAAGAGTGATCTGCTTGGGCAGCTATCTGCGCGCAGACAGACGCCGGTCCTGAATGTCGGCGCGGTTCTCGGTCGTGAATTGCTCACAGTGCCAGGCACGCGAAGACATTTGCAGGCAGCCGATCTGTTGAAGGGCCTTGCAGATGAAGTCGCAGGCAATGGGCTTCTGTTAATGGACAACATCGAACTTCTGTTCGACAGGACGCTGCATATCAGCCCGTTAGACTTACTCAGGCGACATGCCCAAGCGCGTCGTATCGTTTCTGTGTGGCCGGGAGACCTCCGGGAGAACCGGCTTTCCTATGCAGCGACAGGACATCCAGAACATCAGGACTACGGCATCGACGGCCTGGTCCCATTCGAAATTAATTGAAAGGGGAACACGAGATGTCGATGCGCTATGGCGATCTCATTCAGTTCGAGCCGATTGAATCGGTCATTCAACTTCTGGACGCCAATCGTCCAGACGAGGCCAGGAAGCTGGTTTCGACCTACGTCATTTCCGATGACATGGCCGAGCGGATCGCCAGGTCGATAATCCCCCAGCTCTCGTTCAACGAGTCCGTGGACCACAAGGGTGTATTGGTTGTTGGCAATTACGGAACCGGCAAGTCGCATCTGATGTCGATGCTTTCACTGGTGGCTGAGGACGAGGCCTATGTCTCGATGATCCAACATCCAAAAGTGGCTGATGCTGCTGCAGCAATTGCCGGGAAGTTCAAGGTTCACCGCATCGAGATATCCAGCCAGATGTCTCTGCGGGACATCATCACGCAACAGCTAGAGGTATTCCTCGAAAAGCACGGTGTCAGCTTTTCCTTCCCTCCAGCTGACAAGGTCATCAACAACAAGGCTGCCTTCGAGGAGATGATGGCGGCCTTTGCCGAGGTTCACCCGAACCATGGTGTCCTGCTCGTCGTCGACGAGTTCCTCGAATTCCTGCGATCGCGCAAAGATCACGATCTGGTTCTCGACCTGTCGTTCCTGCGAGAGATTGGCGAGGTCACCAAGCACCTTCGATTCCGCTTCGTTGCCGGTGTTCAGGAAGCTATCTTTGACAGCAGTCGCTTCCAGCATGTGGCCGATAGCCTGCGCCGTGTGAAGGATCGCTTCACGCAAGTCCTGCTCGCCCGCCAAGACGTAAGTTTCGTGGTCGCCGAGCGCCTGCTGAAAAAGACGTCCGATCAGCAGGACAAGATTCGCACCTACCTAACGCCATTTTCAAAATTTTATGGTTCGATGAATGAGCGCATGGACGAGTACGTTCGGTTGTTCCCGGTGCATCCTGACTACATCGGAACTTTTGAGCGCCTCGTCTTCACAGAAAAACGCGGTGCGCTGGTCACACTTAGGGATCAGATTCAGGCGATCCTCGAGGCCGAAGTCCCAGACGATCGCCCAGGGCTGATCTGTTATGACAAGTTTTGGGAGACGGTAACCTCAAACTCGGTGCTTCGCGCTGATCCAAACATCGGGCCGGTTCTGAAAGTCTCCGAGGTACTGTCGGAGCGCGTGGAGAAGGCTTTCACACGCCTCGCCTACAAGTCGATGGCGCTTCGGATCATTGATGGGCTGTCGGTTCATCGACTGACGACAGGTGGCGACATCTACGTGCCGGTTGGCCCGACAGCCGAGGAGCTGCGCGACACGCTGTGCTTGTTCCAACCAGGCATTGAAGACATGGGTGGGGATCCATCTGATGATTTGCTGACCGCTGTGCAAACCACACTTCGGGAGACATTGAAAACCGTCAACGGCCAGTTCATTTCCAAGGCGCCCGACACGGAGCAGTACTACCTCGATTTGAAGAAGGACGTCGACTACGATGCCCAGATCGAGAAGCGCGCCGAAGCCCTATCCGACGATTCACTCGATCGTGCTTACTTCGACGCAATTCGGCAGCTTATGGAGCGGACGGACGATTCGAGCTATGTCACCGGCCACCAAATCTGGCAATATCAGATTGAATGGCAGGAACGCCGGGTCGAGCGTATCGGCTATCTTTTCTTCGGCGCGCCAAACGATCGGCCCACCGCGCAACCGGAACGCGACTTCTACCTGTTCTTTATTCAGCCGTTCGATCCGCCTCGCTTTCGTGATGATCACAGGGCGGATGAGGTCTTCTTCCGGTTAAAGGACCGCGACGATACCATCAAGCGCCTTTTGGCCTTCTATGCCGCCGCTCAGGAACTCGCCGCGACGGCAAGCGGTGGCGCGAAAGCTGTCTATCTCGAAAGAGCCCGGGACGCTCTGCGCGATATGAGCAAGTGGCTCCAGGAAAAGCAACTTGAGGCATTCGAAGTCACATACCAAGGCAAAGCGAAGTCACTCCGGGGTTGGACAAAGGGTATCTCCCTGCGAGATAAGGCTCGTTTGGGGCCAGATGAGCGTGCCAATTTCCGCGATGTTATTAACGTCATCGCCGGTATTGCACTGAGCAGCCGTTTTTCTGATGTCGCTCCAGACTATCCGACATTCTCTGCTCTCGTCACCGGGTCCAACCGGAAGCAACTAGTGGGGAACGCGCTTCGAACACTGTCAGGTGGCACCCGAACCAGGGACGCCTTGGTTATCCTAGACGGTCTCGAAATGCTCGATGGGGATCGCATTGACCCAACCCGGTCTCGATATGCGCAAGAAGTGCTTTCACGGCTTAAAGCCAAGGGGAGCGGGCAAGTTCTAAACCGCGGCGAATTGCTGAGCGGAGATGCCGATGTAGAACATTTCGTTCCGGCCAGATACCGGCTCGAACCTGATTTGCTCGTCACGGTGCTGGGCGGACTCATCTATTCAGGCGACATCGTCCTGGCAATCACTGGTGACAAGATCGATTCCGGAAAGGTCGCTTTGCTTGCCGAGCGTCCGCTCGAAGAACTCAAGCAGTTCAAGCATGTAGAAGCTCCTAAGGAGATCAACGTCGCGGTCCTGCGATCGCTGTTCGAAATGCTTGATCTGCCGCCGGGTCTTGCCCAACAAGCTACGCAGGGTTCCGACGAGCCCGTAAAGGCGCTCCAAGAAGAGATCAGCACGCTGACAAAGCGTGTGCTTGCTGCGACCACCGATATGGCCAACAGGCTCAGCTTTTGGGGGCAGTCCCTCCTTCGGGAGGAAAAAATCAGTGATTGGCGCGCGAAGCTTGATGCCCTCAAGACATTCTCTGAGAGTCTGGCACCGTACAACACCGTGGGCAAACTGAAGAACTTGCGCATTGGGTCCGACGACATCGCAGCGCAGAAGAAGAACCTCGACGTCCTGAACTCTGTTGAGGGGTTACTGAAATTGATAGCTGAGCTCGGCAACACAGCCAGCTACTTAGGCCAGGCCGAAATGGTGCTGCCCGCTGACCACGCGTGGGTCACGAAGGCGCAGGAGACCCGGAAGCAGGTTCTCGAAAAACTTGCTGCGGATCGGACCACGCAGAACGCATCCGAACACCGGCAAACGCTGAACAAGCTGAAAAACGACTATGTGATCGCTTACGCGGCGCTGCACAGCAAAGCGCGACTTGGGGTTTCCGAGGACAAGACCAAGACTGCCTTGCGCAATGACGAACGGCTGGTCGCAATGCGGGCGCTGGCCAATATTTCGCTGATGCCAGCCAGTCAGCTCACGAGCTTCGAGGAAAAGCTGGACAAGCTGAAGAGCTGCGCCTCTCTGGTCGACTCCGAACAAGCCGCTGCGCCGGTCTGTCCACACTGCAACTTCCGCCCCGCGAACGAGCAAGGCGAACTGCTACCCGCCGCCAATGTCCTTGCGCGGCTCGATGACGAACTCGACCGGCTCCTGGAAGGCTGGGTTCAGACCCTCGTCGACAACCTCGAGGATCCGATCATCCAGTCGAACTTCGAGCTGCTGAAAGATGCTTCGCGCAAGATTGTCACGGGCTTTGCAGAGACGAAAACCCTGCCGGACATGGTGACGCCTGAGTTTATTGCAGCGGTCCAGGAAGCGCTGTCCGGTCTCGATAAGGTGGTCGTCTCGGGGGACGACATCCGCAACGCTCTGCTCCAAGGCGGATCGCCTGCGACACCCGAGGATCTGCGTAAGCGTTTCGATGCCTTCTTGAACGACCGTTGCAAGGGGAAGGACACCACCAAGCTGCGCTTCGTGGTCGAATGATTGCCTGCCAACCCATTTTGAAATGAGACGAACAGATGACTGATCAACTGAAGATGGATGGCGGCAAGAGCGGCGGACCGGTCGAGTGCCTCGGTATAACCTTCCCGAGCGAGGAGGCGCGGAGGGAGCATTTTTCGAAGCTGTTAGCTGAGAAGTTAAAAGATCCATCCTTCCGCGCGCTGGAAGGGTTCCCCGAAGGAACCGATGAGGCAATTCTAGGACTATCGGACCCACCGTATTTTTCAGCATGTCCTAATCCTTTCTTAGGTGACTTCATTAAGTGTTATGGCTCGCCATATGAGCAATTAACACCTCACATCAAGGAACCTTTTGCTGCTGACGTCAGCGAAGGAAAAAATGACCCGATTTACAATGCACATAGTTATCATACTAAAGTACCGCATAGGGCAATTATGCGGTATATACTGCACTATACGCAGCCTGGTGAGATTATTTATGATGGCTTCTGCGGCACTGGAATGACAGGCGTTGCAGCGCAAATGTGCGGCAATAGAGCGGCTGTTGAGGCTCTCGGGTTTCGCGTTGATTCTTCAGGTATTATCTACGAGGCACATCAAGAAGAAGGGCGATCGGTATGGAAGCCTTTTTCAAAACTGGGTATAAGGCGAGCAATACTTAATGATATTGCTCCAGCGGCAACATTCATAGCTTATAACTACAACTCTCCAGCTGACGTTTTTGCCTTCGCGAGAGAGGCGCGGACGTCACTTTCGAAGGTGATTTCCGAATGCGGCTGGATGTACCAAACTCTGCACGCCCCGAGTGCTGAAAAGATCACAGATGGCCTGCATCATCTTCAGAAAGAGGGTCGCCCCGATTTGTCCAATATTGCAGCAATTGGTCAAATAAATTACACAGTTTGGTCTGATGCGTTTAATTGCAATGAGTGTGCCGGAGAACTTGTATTCTGGGACGTGGCCGTTGATGAAAAAGTCGGCGCAGTACGTGATAAGTTTGATTGCCCACACTGCTCTGCAACCCTAACAAAAAGGTCTATCGAGAGGGCCTTTGTTACGCAGGTAGACCCATCGACGAACCAGACTTTTAAGCAAGCCAAGCAATCTCCAGTGTTGATCAACTACAGCGTAGGTAAGAAGCGCTACGAGAAGAAACCAGATTCAGTTGATTTGGCAATTGTTGAGAAAATCGAGAAATCAAAAATTGAAAATTGGCATCCTACTGACAGAATGATGGAAGGGCGTGAGGCAAGACGCAATGACTCAATTGGGATTACACATGTCCACCAGTTCTATACGAAACGTAATTTGTCGGTACTTGCCAGCCTAAGGCATCACATCGATAGTTCGGAAATGGCAGCACAACTTCTTTGCTTGGTCGGTGATCAACTACCCCGCGCGAGCAAGATGCATAAAATAGCAGTTAGCCGCCTCAATACGAACCTATCCAAGACTGCTGGGATACTTGCAGGAACTCTCTACGTCCCATCGAACCAGATTGAATATTCTGTCTTGAAAATGATTTCTTTCAGAATTGCTGACGTATCCTCGTATCTTGGAAAACGAGATCAAACTACTCGTCAAATAGTATTTACAGGGTCGTCAACAAACACTCTCATTCCAAATGACAGCTTGGACTATATATTCATTGACCCACCCTTTGGAGCAAACATTTCGTACTCTGAACTCAACTTCCTTTGGGAGGCCTGGCTCGGAGTATTTACAAATATTAACGAAGAGGCTGTTCAGAACAAGGGGCATGGAAAGACCCTGAATCACTACCGCATACTAATGACCGAATGCTTCAGGGAGGCTTATCGAAAACTAAAGCCTGGAAGGTGGATGACTGTCGAGTTTTCCAATACCCAAGCCTCAGTTTGGAACTCTATTCAAACCTCATTGCAGGAAGCTGGATTTGTAGTGGCTAATGTTGCGGCGCTTGATAAGAAGCAAGGTAGCTTTAAGGCCGTTACCACAACAACCGCGGTGAAGCAGGATCTGGTCATTTCAGCCTACAAGCCCAATGGTGGACTTGAAGCGCGCTTCTTGGGATCCGGCGGAGGTATTGAATCAGTTTGGGACTTCGTGACGACTCACTTGGGCTATTTGCCAGTTACCAAGATTAAGGTCGACGGCCTTGAGTATATTTCAGAGAGAGATCCTAGAATAATTTTTGACAGAATGGTTGCTTGGTTCGTTCGACACAACTTTCCGGTTCCGCTCTCCAGCCAGGAATTTCAGGACGGGTTACGAGTGCGGTTTCCCGATCGTGATGGCATGGTCTTTCTGCCCGAGCAAGTTACGGAATATGACCGCAAACGCAGCCAAGTGGCACAAGCGCCTCAAATGGAGATGTTTGTCGCGGACGAGCGCAGCGCAATTGATTGGCTGATTGATTTCCTCAAGAAACGACCTTCAACTTATCAAGAGCTCCACCCTGACTTCATGTCGCAACTTGGGGTCGGTTGGAAGAAGCATGAATCCCGCCCGGAACTGTCGGCTTTGTTAGAAGACAACTTCCTGCGCTACGGTGCGTCAGGAGACGTGCCGAGCCAGATCCACGGTTACCTTTCCACAAACTTTAAGGATATTCGCGGACTTGAGAAACATGATCCGCGACTAAAGGCAAAGGCAAAGGACCGCTGGTATGTGCCCGATCCAAGCAAGGCAAAGGATCTGGAGCAGAAGCGCGAACGGACGCTGCTGAAGGAGTTCGAGACCTACAAGTCGGCGACCAAACGTCAGTTGAAAGAGTCCCGCCTCGAGGTTCTTAGAACCGGTTTCAAGACGGCTTGGGCGGCGAAGGACTACAAGACAATCATCGGCATCGCCGAGAAACTGCCAGATCAGACGCTGCAGGAAGATGAAAAGCTGCTGCTCTGGTATGATCAGGCGCTTACCCGCACGGAGGCCGATGCTTGACGCATGCAGCTAGCGGACACGGCATCGGCGAATGGTGCTGGCATGATCGACATGCCGCACCCTGCCGAGTGGTTGATCGGGAGGAGATCTGGGGCGAAGTCGCCTATCGGGTCTGGCTGCCCGGCAAGGATGCCGTCGTCCGTGCCCGTGCAGGCGACCTGAGCGCGCTCGACACTGTCCAACCGACGGTCGACCATGTCCTCCACACTGCGGCGGCCGCGAAGCTTCTGGACGCCCTGGAGGACAACCTCCTGCTGGCGCCGATCCAATCCAGCGTCGTTCCGCTGCCGCACCAGCTCTATGCGTTAAACCGGGCCATGAGCCGGGACAGGATCCGCTATCTGCTGGCGGACGAGGTGGGGCTCGGCAAGACGATTGAGGCCGGTCTCATCCTTAGCGAACTCAAGCTGCGCGGGATGGCGAAACGGATCCTCGTCGTCGCACCCAAAGGGTTGGTGAGGCAATGGCAGGCAGAGATGCGCCTGCATTTCGGCGAGCAGTTCCAGTTCATTGAACCGGCCGCGTTGTCCGCCTTTCGCCAATGGCGCAGCGACGAGGAAAACCTATGGCGAATGCATGACCAAGTCATCTGCTCGCTGGATTCCGTGAAGCCGCTCGAAAGTCGTCGCGGCTGGAGCCTTGAGCAGCTTAGCACCTACAACCGCGAGCGCTTCGAGGATCTGATTTCGGCGTCCTGGGATCTGGTGATCATAGATGAAGCGCATCGTATGGGCGGAAGCACGGACCAGGTTGCGCGCTACAAGCTCGGCGCGGCGCTGGCAGAGGCTGCCCCCTACCTGTTGCTCCTGTCGGCAACGCCCCATCAGGGCAAGACCGATCAGTTCCATCGACTTATGCAACTGCTGGACCGGGATTCCTTCCCCGATGAGAGCAGTATCTCAAGCGATCGAGTGCGCCCTTTTGTCGTGCGCACCGAAAAACGCATCACAATCGACGCCGAAGGCAAACCACTCTTCAAGCCGCGCATGACCAGGCTTCACCCAGTTGCCTGGCAGGACCGTCACGCAGCCCAGCAAAAGCTCTACGAGGCCGTTACAGACTACGTCCGCCACGGCTACAACCAGGCCATGGCCGCAAAGCAACGGCACATCGGCTTCCTGATGATCTTGATGCAACGGCTCGTGACCTCCAGCACGGCCGCCATCCGCACGACGCTCGAAAAGCGGCAAGCCTTGCTGGACCAGCCGCAGCTCCAACCATCCCTGTTTGAAACGGACGAGGTCGATGAATGGGCAGAACTTGACGGACAATCCCAAGTGGATCTCGCCGTCCAGACCCGGGGTTGGGAGATGGAGAAGGCGGAAGTCGATACACTGCTCGAACTCGCCCGATCAACGGAAGCACAGGGGACGGATGCCAAAGCCGAAGCACTCCTGGAAATGATCTACAAGCTTCAGCAGGAAGAGAATGATCCAGAGTTGAAGGTTCTGGTCTTTACCGAGTTTGTGCCAACACAGGCAATGCTCGCAGAGTTCCTCGAAAGCCGCGGTTTCTCGGTTGCCACGCTGAATGGCAGTATGGACCTCGACGCACGTTCGCGGGCCCAACAGGTTTTCTCGCGTGATGTCCGCATTCTGATCTCGACTGACGCTGGCGGCGAAGGTCTGAACCTTCAATTTTGTCACATCATCGTCAACTTCGATATGCCGTGGAACCCGATGCGCGTTGAACAGCGCATCGGCCGCGTCGATCGTATCGGGCAGCCACACGTTGTTCGCGCGATCAACTTCGTGCTGGAGGACACGGTCGAGCATCGTGTCCGTGAAGTCCTTGAGAGCAAGCTGGCTGTCATCGCCGAAGAGTTTGGCGTGGACAAAGCAGCTGACGTGATGGACTCGGTCGAAACAGAGCCTTTGTTCGATGAATTGTTTGTCCAGGGCCTCCAAAATCCCGATGCGATCGAAAGCGAATGCGACGCCGTCGTGTCGCAGCTTCGAACGACGATTGCGGAGAGCCGCAAGAGCAGCGAGCTCCTGTCGGGCGGGCACGCGCTCGATGCAGATGCTGCTCGCAAATGGCGGGACCACCCAGCGCAGTTCTGGCTAGAGCGAGCGATCACGACAGGACTTCCCGCGCGTGGTGGTGATGCGGTCAAGGAGGCCGATGCATGGCGGGTGCGTTGGGCGGATGGCAGCGTGTCAGCCAAAGTCTGTTTCGACGCAAGAACAGCACAAGACCGGCCCGATATCGAATGGGTGACGCTTGAAGATCCAAGGGCTCGGGCGGTGATCAGCGATCTGCCGCGTTGCGTGTCGGGTCAACCCTTGCCAACAGTCCGGATTGCCGGACTGCCTGACAGCATCCAGGGTGTCTGGTCGCTTTGGGAGATCAGTCTGTCTGCTGATGACTTCAGTCGAAAACGCTTTTTATCTGTGTTCGTAAACGACGAAGGGCGAACCTTCCTGCCGACAGCTAAAAGGATATGGGATCTGCTTCTCACGGAGCAGGTCGAGCGGATAGGAACAATCGCCGAAGGAAATGCCGAAGGCTGGTTCGACCGGTCGAGGAATGCGGCTCTTGCTCAAGGTGAGCGCATCTTCAGTGATTTGGTCGAGGAGCACCGGACCCGGATTCAAGAAGAGCGCGAGCGCGCCCACTACGCCTATGACGCTCGATACCAGGCCATCGGCCGGATCGGCCTGCAGACGGTTCGAGACTACCGTCGCAAGCGTCTGCAGGCCGACCATGATGCCCGTTTGGTGCAGCTCGATGCTGCCGAGGCTTACACGCCCGATCTCAATGCCGTCCTTATAGTGCGCGTCGGTGAACCTTTGCCGGGTGCACCATGAGCGCCTGGACTGACCGCATCTTGCAGGCGTTTCCTGCTGAACTGTCCCGCTTCTGGATCGCTTGCGACCCGGACGATCTGTTGCTGGATGAACACATCCTTCGCGGGCTTCGGGAGCGAGGCTTCGAAGTTTTGCCTTTCGACGATCCGATCAGTTTCCGCACAGAGTACGAAGAGCGTTACCGGGCCGCCTGGGATCGTGGTGAAAATGGTTCCGCAGAAGCTCTCATCTTGCAGCTGCGGGGAACTGATCTGAACACGCTGCCATGGGACTATGTTCGTATGGGGCGCAGGGTCAGCCTGAGCTTGGCGGATCTGTTTCCCAGGCTGAGTTATAGCGTGATCAGGCAGATCGACTCGGAACACCATGAAGCCCTGTTCCTGGCGCACAACACACATGCCACTCAGCCGCTCGGAGAAGGAGCGACCAAGGACTTCATCCTCACCCACATCTTCCGCATCAGCCCTTACCTGCTCAGCAGGCCAACGGATTTCTGGCGAGAGGTTCTGCGACTTCATTATCGCGGCGCGGGATTGCCGGATTTGCTCGCCGAGCATGTAGCAACGATTTTGAAGGAAACACCTCTTGGCGGGCTGCCCATCACCGCGCTGCTCTCGTCTAAGAGCTACATGGTGCGCGTCGTCCAGGATGCATGGCTGCGCTTCTTGCTGCAGTACGGCATCCAAAATGATGACGCGTCAGCCGAGGGGACGCAAATTGCGACCAGAGCGTTTTCTGTTCCCTTCGAACACCCGGACGTCTGGGGGCACGTCGATACAATGTTTCTAGAGGGGGTACTGCAGCCCGTCGAAGCGGCCGGTCTGTCGCACGATCTGCCGGACTGGACCAGGGTAGGTCTGGTTGAAGCTCCCAACGCGATCAGCGATCTTGTCGCCGAAGGCGCAAAGAAAATCGCACAAGACATGCCGAGGGTCGATTCATCGCATCGCGATTGGGTGGAGTTTGCACGACGTTTGGGTGAGGTAATCTCGCGGTTCAACGGTCTGAGCAACGGAAATGCTCAGCCGATACTGAAGCAAGTCCGTACATTGCAGCGCGACGCAGACGAACGTTTGAAAGACTGGCTGCTCCAGCATTTTGCCGACCTGCCATCTCTTCCGGCAGCGAAGGGTCCGGTGATGGTTCATCATGTGCCGCGGTACCTCGCATTGCGCCGGAGCGCTGGCGAGGAAAGAATTGCACTCCTGGTTTTCGATGGCCTGGCGATGGATCAATGGGTCCAAATCCGGGAACACTTGGCGGCAACAGTCCCCGGCTTTTCTGCGGATGAGGGTGGGTGTTTCGCATGGTTGCCCACTTTGACATCCGTCTCCCGACAGGCTTTGTTCTCCGGTCTCAAGCCCCGCGAATTCGCGAACTCAATAGAGTCAACATCTAGGGAGCCCGCCTTGTGGTCGCGCTTCTGGCAGGACAACGGCCTTCGCACGCCGGAGATCGTCTACCAGAAGGGCCTGAAGCGGACGGAACAGCTGTCTGAGTTGGAGGAAGCCATTTCCAGACCGTCGACGAAGGTTGCGGGAATCGTCGTCGACATGATCGATGAGATCGTTCACGGGGCGATGCTGGGTAAGCGAGGCATTGCCGGGCAAGTCAGCGCGTGGTGCGAAACTGGCTTCATCGAGAAGCTGGTCCTGCTGCTCACCAAGTATGGATATAACATTTACCTCACGGCTGATCACGGAAACGTCGATGCGGAAGGTATCGGTCGCCTCAACCAGGGAGTCGTGTCCGAACTTCGGGGCGAAAGAGTTCGCACCTATCGCAGTGAATCCCTGGCAGGTTCGGTTCCACCCGAAATCAATGCATTTCGGTTCGATAGCCCTGGACTGCCGCCCGACTTTTTACCTGTATACGCCGACACCCGGGGAGCATTTGTCACAGAAGGAAATCAAATCGTTGCGCACGGCGGGGCTTCTGTGGAAGAGCTGATCGTTCCATTCACAAGAATAACCATAAAGAAAACGACGTCATGAACTCGGCTTCCCCTCAAATCGGCTTTGACCGCTTCATCCAATTGGAATGGGCGGCAACCGCCCTGCGCATAAGATCGGGGGCCGCAGCTCTCGAGGATCTCTCTGAGCTCCTCGACGCGTCGCATTCCGGCCCAGCGGCCAGGAAGAAGACCCGCACGGTGCTCAATCGTCTTTGGCTGGACCCCCTACCGGATCTCGTCGAATTCTCGGATCGCGGTGTTCAGATTTACCGCAATGTGCCGGGTACATCAGTTGCGGCTCTCACTTGGGGCATGGCGATCGCCACCTATCCATTCTTCGGTCGCGTTGCGGAGATCGTTGGCCGGTTGACCAGTCTTCAGGGTGATTGCACCTCGGCAGAAGTCCACAGGCGCATGGCCGAAATCTACGGAGAACGAGAGGGCACGCGCCGTATGACCAATATGGTTCTCCAGTCTCAAGCGAGTTGGGGTGCCATCGAAAGACCAAACAGGGGAAAGCAGATCGTTCGAAAATCGCCGATGGATATTCAAGAGTCAGCCGTTGTCCCCTGGCTCGTCGAAGCCTGCCTGAGGCACGTGGGGCGCTCTTTGACCATTGCCAATCTCGACGCGCATCCGTTGATCTATCCTTTCAGGTTAGGGAGTTCACTATCCTACGTCCTATCAGGAAGCGGTTCCCTTGAAATGCGGGTCGACAGCGCGAGCAACCAAATCGTTGACCTCTCAGGCTAGATCAAGCATTTTTAACCGACTTTCGCCAAAACGGGGTTTCAAGACCCACGAACTATCACAGTGATGCGCAGAAGGATTGCACTGCGTGTTGGCGAGACGCTTTCAAATACAACGCAGTGCCTGCACTGCGGGTTTCAAATGATGGAAACGCCGCGGTCTGTTATGATTGGCATGCAAAGAGCCCGGCGATAATCTGAAAAATTGGCCTTAAAATTCGGCCCTTATCGCCAAGTGCCAAGAGACCCTGATTTGCAGGTCACCGTTCGATCCGCTTTCAACGTGCAGTCATCGATTCTGCCCTTGAAACGCAGTTCTGTCGCGGTGTGCTTGAGGACCTTGGCTGGTCCAAACGTACCTGCCGCTGCATCGAAACCTTGCCGGAACTTGCCTGTGCCCCGACTGCCCTGCATGCTGCTCGCCGCACCGGCTGTAAAATTGAGATAGACCATCTGACCGTCTTTCAGCAACGTTGCTGATGCTGCCTGTCCAATGCCTGCGATAGATAAGCACAAAGCCATTGAAAACAATATTTTGTGTTCACGGAATACCATTTGTCCCTGCCTTATAAAGATGTGAAGTACGCATAGGTCCAAAATTAGTCTATGGTAATCATCCGGCAATACTCCCATTTTTCACGGGATTAATAAATGGCCTTCATGCAGCCCGTTTGAGTTTCATGGCCGGCGTGATGCCGCGAATGGCTATGTTGGGTCGTTCGTTGTTGTATATCGATAGCGACATCGTTGCATATTCCTGCATCTCCTGAATTTTCTGGAAGATATACCACTCTAGTAGCGGCTGAACCGAACCCAACGGGTGTCCGTGGATTGGCCGATTCGCAAACCATCACGCCGAAAGCCTGCTTTCAGCCAGCAGTTCGCTTGGGAATGTCCACCATTTGCCCACCAAACCGAAGCGTGTGTTGTAGCCGATGGTGGTAGAGGCGCTGACAGTATTTCCTCAATTTGGGAATAGGTCAGGGTGACCTGATTGGTCTTCAGAGGCAAAGCAGTAAGATAATCAAACAAAGGCGCATATTTGCCCACGGATAAACCTTTGCCACGCGACTTTTTTTCTGAATTGGGCGGCGCTTCTCGATATACGAATTTCAGATCTTCAGCAGTTCCCTTTTTTGGTGACATTACGCCGAGGAATTGCTTGCCGCTTCTCTCTGCATCTGCAAAGGCGTGAGCGCACACATAGTGCCAGTTTGTGTTAACCTCAGTCTCAAATCTCGTCAACGAACACCCAGTCGCATCCGGCGGCGTTTCTGAGTTGAAAAGGATTGTGCGTTTTCCCGCATAAGATTGGCTCAACTCACAGAACAAAGGGATGTAATCCCGCCCTCCGAGATAAACCAATTCGTCATTGCTCGAAAGGTTGAGCATGTTGAAATCAGCAAAATCAGGATGTAAAGTCCGGGAAATAAACGGTGTTGCTTTTCCGGCATAGCTGAACGTGATGTTATAGCTCGGCAGCAGAAAATCGCCTCTCACCAAACCCCAACCGGCTGACAATACATACAGGTTTTCAGCGCCAAAAGCATCTTTCAAATCTGCGTAAGCGGGGTTCCGGTAAAGATCAATCGCTGCATATAGTCCATCAGGATTGTGCGGTTTCAGTGCATTGTATTCAATCAGATATTGGCGCCAGCTTTTCCCATCCGACCGCATTGCGTCTGGATGTACAAAAACATATTCAGGATCAGATGGCGCAGAGGATGGATCAGCCACAAAAACAACAGGGCGACCATTATCGAGCTTTAAAAAACCGCCCTGCTTTTTACTTTTTGCACATTGGATTACAATTTTCATATCAACCTATCGTTTCGCCAAATTGCTCACAAGGTTTGAAAGTGCAGGCAAGAAATTCGGATCGTAAGTTTCGTTGACATGGTTGCAGCTCCATAGCCTCGATTGACATAGCCTCTCCCGGTCGCAATGTGCAGCCAGCCAGCAGTTCGATGGTGGGTCGATGGCTAGTTTCTCATACTTGCTGAGGAGTGCAATCGCTTTTCTTTCATTGCTCAATCCTCTCAGGAGTTTAAGCAATGAAAAACAAAAAAGCGCAGAAGTTTTTGGCTGAAGTTGGTGCTCGTGCTGGCAATTGTTTCTGGTGCATGAAAGTTGGCCTGCTCCCCATAGTGTCCGCGTCTATGAGTTAGCGTTGTTACTTCAACGCGCTGATGCCAATCCTGGCGGCGGCATAATCGAGGCGGAAGGCCAATTAGCAAAACGCATCAAACTGTTCAGACAAACCGAACCACCTCTGTATTAAGGGTTTGTGTCGCCCCAAACCTTTTCTATTCTCTCTGCCCACCATGCCGCCATTCTGATCCTTTCGTCCCAGTAAACAGCACGGTGGTAAGCGCGCCGGACTTCATTGCCACTGACATGAGCTAACTCCGCTTCGATCGCGTCGGCATTCCACAAGCCACTTTCATTCAGCAACGTGGATGCCGTTGCGCGGAAACCGTGGGAAGTCGCTTCGTGTTTTCCGAAACCCATCCGGCGTAAAGCCAGGTTCATTGTATTCTCGCTGATCGGCCGTTCGATTGATGTGCTGGAGGGGAATAGGAGGCGCAGGTTGCCGGTGTGGCGATTCTGCTCGCGCAATACATCAATTGCCATAGGCGGTAGCGGCTTCTTGTGAGAGCGGCGCATTTTTGCGCGCTCTTCGGGTATCGTCCATGTTGCCTTATCCAGATCGAACTCCGCCCATTCAGCCTGCCTTAATTCACCTGGGCGCGGATACAGAAGGGCCATCAGTTTCATGGCTGCACGCGTTTCATTCGTCCCGGTGTAGGCCCAGATACTCCGGATCAGCTTAGTGAACGATTCCCAATCAGTCAAAGCGGCCCGGTGCGTGACCGTCGGCGCAATGATGGCGCCTTTTAGCCCAAAGGTGGGATCATTGTTGACCCGGGCCGTCGCAATTCCATAGCGGAACACCTGACTGATCACGGCACGGAGCCGGCGCGCGGTCTCATAGTTTCCGAGCGCTTCAACACGACGCAGAGGCACCAGAATATCTGCCGCGTTGATCTCGCCTATTGGCTTGGTTTGCAGATCCTTGAGAGCCAGCCCGATCAACCAGCGCTTTTTACTCAGCGTCGCTTCCGATTTCCCCTCGCGGGTGTTCTTCTCCAAGAACTCATCGGCCAAAGCTGCGAACGTGTTGGTCTCGGCTTCCGCCTTGGCGATTTTGTCCTGCTTCTTTTTAAGCGACGGATCGTTATTGTCTGCAAGCAGCTTTCTTGCAGCATCCCGGTGCGCACGCGCTTGGGCGAGGGAGACATCCGGCCAAGCACCAAAGGAGAGTTGCTTCTGCTTGCCACTGTAGCGATATACCATTCGCCAGAGCTTGCTGCCGCTTGGATTGACGACCAGCAACAACCCACCGCTGTCTCCGTGTTTGGTTGGCTTTTCGCCCGGTTTCAGGGCTCGTATTCGAGCGTCATTTAGCGGCATATGTTTGGTTTCCGACTCGCGAGTGTGATGGCATGGGAGCAGAATGCCATCAATAATGCCATCAATTTCTCTGGATGCCATCACATGTCGCTGGACGGTAAAGGACGTAAATTCGTCAAAAATCAATAAAAAAACCCGCTTTCGCGGGGTTTCTTGGATGTTCTCGGACTATCCGGAACAAAGATTTGGTGCCCAGAAGAGGACTCGAACCTCCACGACCTTGCGGCCACCAGCACCTGAAGCTGGCGCGTCTACCAATTCCGCCATCTGGGCAATCAATGCGTCGGCGTGATGTAAGACTGCCATGGGCCTATGTCAATGACTTATTTGGTCAATTGCATCGGTGAAGGTGTAATCTTTGTGCTTCGGTGGCCAATGGTTGGAAATTTACCTTTCAAACGAGGAACGGATAGCCGCCTTCATGTTTGAGCAGGTGGATTTTCATTTCCACGCCGCCTTCGCCGGAAAAGCCGCCGAGGCCCTGGGCTGACAGCACCCGGTGGCAGGGCACGATGATGGGGATGGCGTTTTTGCCGCAGGCCTGGCCCACCGGCTGGCCATAGGAGCCAAGTTCCCGGGCAATGTCCCCATAGGTGCGTGTCTGGCCGTGGGGAATGGCGATCATCGCCTCCTGGACCTGGCGCTCGAAAGGGCTGGCCGACAATTTCAAGGGCAGGTCGAAGCGCGTCAATCTGCGGTCGAAATAGGCGCTGAGCTGATCCAGAGCCTCGCACAGAAGCGGGGTTTCCTGCATCGCGGCGCCTGCATTGCCGTCGCGGTTCCACAGCAGGCTGGTGATGGCGCCATCCTGCTCGGTCACCGTCAGGCGGCCAATCGGTGTTTCCACCTGTGCCGCGCAGGACCCATCGCCCTTTCGGGGCGGCGGAGCAGGGGCAGGAGACTCGGAAAAATCACTCATGGTCAAAGGGTGCCTGCAGGGCGATGGCCTGTCAATTGCTGCTTGCTTGAAACGCGCCGTCATGAGCCGACTATGCTTTGCTTTCGGACTGTCAGTAACGCCATTATTTCAAGGTGTTATGGAAAATGTGCCAATCCATGAATTTGACCTGAAAGGACCGTCAATCCGCCATGATTCCTCCCCGATCGCACCACAATGGGGGAGCAATCTCCACTTTGTCCGGCGCTGCGCCGGAACGGCTCATGGACCTATCAGGCATCAGTCCGCATTTTTGAAACCTATGGAGAGTACGAATGAAAAAGCTTCTTTTGGCGCTGGGAATTTCAGCTTTCTCAATAGCTGCCCCAATGGCTGCTTATGCCCAGGCAGTCGATTTTTCCGTCGCTGATGCCGACGGAAATGGTGAAGTGACCATGGAAGAACTGATGGAGGCATTGCCAGATGTTTCCGCTGATGCGGCTGCAGAGGCAGACACGGACGAAGACGGCGTTCTCTCTCAGGAGGAATACGACGCGCTGGTCAGCCAGTAAGCCGTCCCACAACGGTCCTGTGCATCATCCGGGCATCCGGATGTGACCAGGAGCAACTGACGACCGGTATTCTGGCCGATGCCAGAAAAGACCCCTGTCATGTTCGCATGACGGGGGTTTTGTATTTGGCGCTGTTGAAAATCGCCTCAGTCGTCCGTCATTTTCAGGGCGGCGATAAAGGCCTCCTGGGGAATGTCGACCTTGCCGAACTGACGCATGCGCTTCTTGCCGGCCTTCTGCTTGTCCAGCAGCTTGCGCTTGCGCGAGGCGTCGCCGCCATAACATTTGGCCGTCACATCCTTGCGCATGGCGGAAATGGTTTCACGGGCAACCACATTGCCGCCGATGGCCGCCTGGATCGGGATCTTGAACATGTGGCGCGGAATCAGCTCCTTGAGCTTTTCGCACATGTCGCGGCCGCGTTTTTCCGCCGCCGCCCGGTGCACCATCATCGACAGCGCATCCACCGGTTCACCGTTGACCAGCACCTGCATCTTCACCAGATTGCCCACCCGCATGTCGGAAATCTGGTAGTCGAAAGAGGCATAGCCCTTGGAGATGCTCTTCAGCCGGTCATAGAAGTCGAAGACCACTTCGTTGAGCGGCAGATCGTAGGTCAGCATGGCCCGGCTGCCCACATAGGTCAGTTCGACCTGAACGCCGCGCCGGTCCTGGCACAATTTGAGAATCGAACCGAGATAATCGTCCGGCGTCATGATGGTGGCGCGGATCCACGGCTCATGGATTTCGGCGATCTTGACGACATCGGGCATGTCGGCCGGATTGTGCAATTGCCGGCGCGTGCCGTCATTCATCACCAGATCATAGACAACCGATGGCGCCGTGGCGATCAGGTCCAGATTGAATTCGCGCTCCAGCCGTTCCTGGATGATTTCCAGGTGCAAAAGCCCCAGAAAGCCGCAGCGAAAACCGAAGCCAAGCGCCGCGGACGATTCCATTTCGAAGGAAAAGCTCGCGTCGTTGAGACGCAGCCGGCCCATGGCGGCGCGCAGATCCTCGAATTCATCCGCATCGACCGGGAACAGGCCACAGAAGACCACCGGTTGGGCGGGTTTGAAGCCGGGCAGCATTTCAAGTGTCGGGCGCTTGTCCTCGGTGATCGTATCGCCAACGCGTGTATCGGCGACTTCCTTGATGGAAGCGGTGATGAAGCCGATTTCACCCGGTCCCAGCGCATTGACCGTCACCATCTTGGGTGTGATCACACCCACCCGATCCACCGGATATTTGGCATTGGTGCCCATCATGCGGATGGTCTGACCCTTTTTCAAAACGCCGTCGATGATGCGCACCAGCACGATGACGCCCAGATAGGAATCATACCAGCTGTCGACCAGCAGGGCTTTCAGCGGTGCGGAGGCATCGCCATGAGAGGGAGCCGGAAGGCGGTGAACGATGGCTTCCAGCACATCGGGAATGCCAAGGCCCGTCTTGGCCGAGATTTCGACCGCATCAGAGGCGTCAATGCCGATGACATCCTCGATCTGTTCCTTCACCCGTTCGGGTTCGGCGGCCGGCAGGTCGATCTTGTTGAGGACCGTGACGATCTCGTGGTTGTTGTCGATGGCCTGATAGACATTGGCGAGCGTCTGCGCTTCAACGCCCTGGCTGGCGTCGACCACCAGCAGCGAGCCCTCGCAGGCCGAAAGGCTGCGCGAGACTTCATAGGCAAAGTCCACATGACCGGGCGTATCGATCAGATTGAGTATATAGGCCTCGCCGTTTTTGGCTGTGTAATTCAGCCGCACGGTCTGTGCCTTGATGGTGATGCCGCGTTCGCGCTCGATATCCATGCTGTCAAGCAGCTGTTCGGACATTTCACGCGTCGTCAGCCCGCCGGTCAGCTGGATCAGCCGGTCGGCGAGAGTCGACTTGCCGTGATCGATATGGGCGACAATCGAAAAATTGCGGATATGGGAAAGCGGTGTGCCGGATGTCTCTGTCATGGCACGCCCTATAATGCATTTCATGGCCGGGTGAAAAGCCAATTCGTACACAGGGCTATTTTTGCGTGCAATTGGATGGAAAACCCGGCCCGCATAGGCCGTCAGGCGCGACTGAGGGACGCTTCGGGTGACAATTGCCGCCATTGCGCCCGGCAACGGGCAACGACCAGTGCTGCCAGCAACCCCGAGAGCAGACCGCAGGACGCCAGCCAGACCGGATCATGCCGCATGTCCGGCGCCATGGCAGTCACAAAGCCATTGGCATAGCGCAGGACAAAGACGCCAAGCAGCACCGCCATGGAAAGCCATTCGCCCGGCACGGCAATCCTGCCGCCCTCTCGCATGGCCAACCTGTCCCGCCTGCCGAAGGCGTCGCCGAGATAAGCGCCTGGGACCACGCCCAGTGCAAAGCCGGCAAAGGCGCTGAGGAACAATCCGGCGGACATGAGATTGTAGAGGGACAGGGCCGCCACGACCGCTGGCGCGGCAAAAAGCTGCCAGGGCCGGATGATGCGGTCACGACAGCCAAGCAGCAGCAGACCGGCGAACAAGGGCCATACCCACAGCGGGGTGTTTTCCATGATGGCCACAAAGACGTTTGTGGTGTTGGGCGCCGGCGTGGTTCCGGCAGGCACAGCCGGCCCATCGACATCCGGGCCAAAAACCACCGCATGCATGATCCGGCCCGGCATGAAGCTCAGCGTTCCGGCGATGAGCAGGCCACCGGCATAGGTTGACCGCATGGTCGTCCTGTGCGCTGTGATCTGATGGTTTTGCGCCAGCGCGATGCCGGCCACCAGGGCGATGAGTGTGCCGATGGAAATCAGATGAATGAAACTCCATGGGCCCCAGCTGTTGATCGTTTGGATGGCAAAGGACGACAGGGCGGTGATCACCATCAGCAAGACCCAGATACGACCCGATAGCCGGTGGGCGGATGTTCCCTTGCGGCGAAAAAGCACGACAGCGCCCAGCAGGGCTGCAAGGATTGCCGCAAGGACATGAATTTGAATGAAGCAGGAAGCCTGAAGAAGGGGGTGTAATGTCATGATGTCCCGTAGCGGTTGATTGGTTGCAGATGGCCGAACATTTCGCCCGATGTTTCGCCTGATATTCAGCATGGTGTTTGCAGTTGCCATTGCTGCTTGCCCGGTTAGACTCCGCGCCGGAATCACTGTTTCGCAAAAAGGCCTCGATATTCGTGACTGACAGGACCCTGCAATTCACGCTTCGCGAATGGTGGCGGGAGATTTCCGCACCGAAGGTCGTTGCCGGGATGATCGGCGCTGGTTTGGTTCTCGGGCTGTCCGGTCCCTTCGGCACCTATGTTTCCATGCAGCCCGGGCCGCGTCTGGTCTATTGGCTGGCCATTGCATTTGGCAGCTTCGGCATCGGGCTGTTCAATGCGCGTCTGATCGGCGAATTCGCACCCCTGCGAAAATGGGGGGTGCTTCCCGCCTATGGGGTCGCCGGAATCATCGGCGGATTGCCGGTCTATCTGATGATCCAACTGGTCAATCTGGCAGGCGGCCGTGGTTTGCCGGACAATTGGTCCATGGCGCTCGAGATCTTTGCCTATTGCACGGCAATCAACCTGTGCATCTGCATGCTGCTGGCCTGGTTCCATTCAGCCGATGCAAAGAAGGCCGATGTGGGGGCAAAGGCGGCCGCGCCTGCGCTGATGAAACGCCTGCCGATTGAATTGCGCGGACAGCTTTCGCATCTGTCGATGCAGGATCACTATGTCGAGGTGGTCACCGACCGGGGCAGCAAGCTTGTCCTGATGCGTCTGGCCGATGCGATTTCGGAAGTGGCGACCGTGCCCGGTATCCACATCCATCGATCCCATTGGGTGGCGCTGGCAGCCGTGGCCAGAACCCGCCGTGATGGCGATCGGCTTTTCGTCGAAATGAAGGACGGAACCGTCCTGCCGATCAGCCGGTCATCCGCCTCTGCTGCCCGTGCGGCCGGGCTCATGCCTTCAGCCTGATTGTGAAGCGTCTTCGGGCGCCGCGCCTGCTGCTGTTGCGCCTGCCAGAACATCCGGATGCCAGTGGATCTGCTTGTAGTCAAATCCGTATTCGAGTGTCGGCTTGACGATCATGAAAAAGGGAGACAGGTCGAAATCGCGCGGCGTGAACAGGGAATGATGGCGGATATGCCGAATTTCGCGCCGGGAATAGGTCGATTGCGCCGTCATCTGGCCCGGCGATTTGTTGAACTCGGGCAAAATGGGATAGCGCACGGATTGATAGGCCTGGGCAATCAGTGATGAACAGATCGCCCTTGTCGGATCGCCCGAGCCAAAGGACAGCATGCGGCGCCGCCAGCGCACCGGCACCGGTGGTGTCGGCAGGAAATAGCGCAGCATGTCGAAAATGTTTTTCAGGTCATAGCGCACGCCGAGATTTGAAAGCATGAAATCAACCACGGTGCGCCGGTCTTCGCCGGTCAGGCCGACCGGGCGGCAGATGCGCGTATTATAGGTGGCATATTTGCTCAGGGGCGAGGCAATGCATCCCTCGCCCAGAACGACCTCGATCAATTGCGCGCGCTCTTCTCCCTCTTCCGGTTCGCCGCAGGCATCACCCACATAAAGCGCCGCATGGGACCAGGTGGACTGGGTCAGATATTTGATCGCCGAGGAGATTTTCTGGTTGCCTTCAATCAGCAGAATGTCTCCGGCCCGCAAGGTGCGCTCAAGGGTTTCCGGGTCCGACGGCGTATAGGGCTGATAGCCCGAGGTTTCGCTGACCAGCCGACCGGCAATCCAGCGCCCGAAATGGTCGAGCCAATTGTCCACCATCACCGGTCTTTTGATGTTTTTTTCCATGCAGCCACTATTTTTGAGGACGTCGGCAAGATCAAGCCCGTTCAACGCTCTGTAGCACAACAATTGTTGAATGGCGCTGCATTGCCCGGACATGAATGCCTTGACCAACGACTGGAAACGCCTATTTTAGAATTATTCTAAATTAGGATATTGATCATGCTGCGTCGCCTTGCCGGTGTTGGCCGCCGTTCGTTTTCATCGCTCAACGAACAGGAAATACTCGCTCTTGCCATTTCATCAGAGGAAGATGACGGCCGGATCTATCTTGCCTATGCCGATGCCCTGAAGGAATCCTATCCCGCAACCGCCGAAATATTCGAGGAAATGGCAAAGGAGGAAAACGAGCATCGCCGCAGGCTGATCGAGCTTTATCGAAAACGTTTTGGCGAGCGGATCATCCTGATCAGGCGCGAACATGTCAGCGGCTATATGGAGCGCCGTCCACTCTGGCTGACAAAAACCCAGTCGATCGATACCATCCGTGATGAAGCCGAGCGCATGGAGCGTCAGGCCTGGCGCTTTTACCTAGAGGCCGCCAAACGGGCCGAGGATGCCACAACCCGCAAATTGCTGGGCGATCTTGCCGAGGAAGAGCGCCACCACGGATCCATGGCGCATCGCCTTGCCGAGGACCATGCACCCAAATCGGTGCGCGAAACGGAAGCCCATGTCGAGCGGCGGCAGATGATCCTGACCTATATCCAGCCCGGTCTTGCCGGCCTCATGGATGGCTCCGTCTCCACTCTTGCACCGATTTTCGCGGCTGCTTTTGCCACCGGGGACACCTGGCAAACCTTTCTGGTCGGCCTTGCCGCATCGATCGGCGCCGGCATATCCATGGGCTTTACCGAGGTTGCCTCTGATGATGGCGTGATTTCAGGACGCGGCGCACCGATCAAGCGCGGCTTTGCCACCGGCATCATGACAACGCTCGGCGGTCTGGGCCATGCCTTGCCCTATCTCATTCCGGATTTCATCACAGCCACGACAATCGCCATTGCGTTGGTCTTTGTGGAACTCTGGGTGATCAGCTGGATCCAGCATAAATATATGGAAACACCCTGGTCAAAAGCCATTTTTCAGGTGGTACTGGGTGGCGCGCTGGTCTTCACCGCCGGGCTGATTATCGGAACGTCCTGATCATTGGGACATTCTGACCATGCGATCAGGCAAAGGTTGTAAAGGAGAGTGGCAAAAAATCAATTATTGTCGCCAGTGGTCCGGACGCCGTGAGGCGAAGGGGCCAATGCATCCGCTGAATTCATGTGGCCCACATCACCAATGTAAAGAGGCTTCAGGTTATTCTGGAATGGATCCGACCATCAGATCATCGGCATATTCGATATCCACCCAGCGACCGGCGTGGAAAGACGCCTGTCGTTTCAGGAATGTATAGGGTGTGGTGTTCCAAAGCTTGACCTTGTCTTCCAGATTATCCAGGACAAAATCACCATCGGCAGTGCGCAGGGTCAGAACCGCATGGCCTTCGCCATTGGGTTTGCGCACGACGGTTATCAGCAGATCGGAACTGGAAAAGCCCTGTTCCATCAGCATCGCCCGTTTCAATAGAACATAATCTTCGCAGTCGCCGACGACATCGGGGTATGACCAGACTTCCTCGCGGCCGTGAATCTCGTAATCGGTCATCGGCAGCACGGAATAATTCACCGATTCATTGATGTCCTGGACCACTGTCCAGCCGAATTCCGTCACCCGAGGCGCCGTTGTCTGCTTGCCGCTGCCGCGGCATTCGCTGCGGTTTTTCTTGCAGAATTCGTAATGGCCGATGGGTTGCGATGTGATTCCACCCAGATGCATCGACGATCCGGCTTGCTGGGCAGCCATGACAATCGGCGTCGGCGATGCGCCAATGACGCATGCGGCCAGCGCGGCTTTGATGAAAACGCCCCTCATAGACGATCGGTCCCCGTATACCCTTTGTTATCCTTAACAAACAGTTAAGATCGGGGGAGGGGTCAGAGTCAATCAGCAAACCGATAAAGATCGTTTTATGGTTACCGCGTCTGTGGACAGACCGAGATCCAGACTTGTTCTATCCCTCAACCATCGCGGAAACGGCATTGAGCATCATCGCGATGTCCTGTGGTCGTGACAGGCGGTGGTCGCCATCACGCACCAGCGTCAGGACAACATCTTCGCTTGGCAGATGCTCGACCAGGCGCAGGGCATGGGCATAGGGAACATCCGGGTCTTCCATGCCCTGGATGATATGCACCGGGCAGCCGGTTTCGATCAGGCCGTCCAGAACCTGGTTTTTCCTGCCGTCATCGAACAAAGCCTTCGTGTAGACATTCGGCTCCGGGCCATAGGGCGTGGCCTCTTCGATATACCCATTGGTTTCCAGCGCCTGCAATTGCGCTCCAGTCAGCAGCGGCTCATGCAGGGCGCTGGTGAAATCCGGCGCCGGCGCCAGCAGCAGCAGGCCGCAAACCCGCTCGCTCAAACCTTCCTTGTGCAGCTCCTGGACCATGCGCAGGGCAATCCACGCCCCCATGGAGGAGCCGATCAGCAGTTGCGGGCCATGGGTAAACCGGTCCAGCACCGCCAGGCTTTCCTCCAGCCATCGCGAGATGGTGCCCTGCATGAAATCACCACCCGAGCGGCCATGTCCGGAATAATCAAAGCGCGTGCATTCCAGCCCGTGACTCTGCGCAAAACGGTCAAGTTCGACGGCCTTGGTGCCCATCATGTCCGATCGGTAACCGCCGAGCCAGACGAGGCCGGGCCTGATGGTTGCGCAGAGCGGATCCTGTTGTGCCATGCGGGCCTGATCTGTTGCTGCACGGTGGTCAACTGCCAGTGTTCTGAATGCATCACCTTTGCCAAGTTCGATTTGTTCATTGGCTTCTGTCATGGCGCTGCCCTGTCATGTGTGATGATTGGTGGTTGTGTTGATGCACCGATCATGACCGATTCGCCGGCATGCCGACAGACAGAAATAACGTCCGCGACCAGCCCCAGCGACCTGCCGATCATATCGCGAACATGGGCAGGGATCAGCTTGGGCTGGCAGGACTGGGCAATGGGCAGGTGATTTATTATAAAAGTCGTGCTATTGACTCGGCTGTGGTGATGGTGACATTGCCGCACGTGCCGTTTTGTGTTTTGAAATGCGGCTCAAATAACCACCCTTTGACGAAACAGCCAGGAGACTACGGCCATTCGCAGACCATTCAGAGCGACGAGTCCTACCAATACAGGCCCGCGCGCTAACAACGACATCCGGGTGCCCCGGATTCAGCTCATTGATGATGAAGGAAATAACCGTGGCGAAGTTGACATAGAAGAAGCATTGTCCATCGCCGGGGAAGCGGGACTTGATCTCGTGGAAATTTCCCCCAATGCCAAACCGCCCATCTGCAAGATTCTCGATCTCGGCAAGCTGAAATATCAGACACAGAAAAAGGCTGCCGAAGCGCGCAAGAAGCAGAAGACCGTTGAGGTCAAGGAAATCAAGATGCGACCCAATATCGACACCCATGATTATGAGGTGAAGATGAAGGCGATGAACCGTTTCTTCGAGGATGGCGACAAGGTCAAAGTGACGCTGCGTTTTCGCGGTCGCGAGATGGCGCATCAGCAACTGGGCATGCAATTGCTTCAGAAGGTGAAGGAAGACACGGTCGAAATCGCCAAGGTCGAGGCCGAACCCAAGCTCGAAGGCCGTCAGATGATGATGGTTCTGACACCAAGATAATTCTTTTGGGACAGGCGCCGGGATAGGTACAACGACAGGCGCAGGCTTCGAATTACGCTTGCGCTTGATGACCAGTCCCGTTATAAGGCCGCGTCTGAACCGTCCGGCAGGGCATGCCGTGGCGGTTCTTAATGCGAGAACGCCCCAGGCATTCGATGTGAGGCCCCTCTGCGGGAAGATCATGAATGCAAGGCCGGGATGCAGGCGGGATCTGAAAGGATTTCGAATCTGTTTTGGTCGGGGACATAACAATCAAGAGGCAATCGACGGTCAAAACGACCGGATCGTGCCCGAATATGGAGTAGCAAAATGCCCAAGATGAAGACGAAATCGTCTTGCAAGAAGCGTTTCAAGATAACAGCTTCCGGCAAAGTCCTGTCCGCCGCCGCTGGCAAGCGCCATGGCATGATCAAAAGATCCAACAAATTTATTCGTGATGCCCGTGGCACCATGGTTCTTTCGGACCCTGATGCACGCATTGTGAAGAAATTTATGCCGAACAGCCACTAGGCGTCGCAACGGATTTAAGGAGCTAAGATCATGGCACGCGTAAAACGGGGCACGACCGCCCACGCAAAACACAAAAAGATTCTGGTTCAGGCGAAGGGCTTTCGTGGCCGCCGCAAGAACACCATCCGGACCGCAAAAGCTGCGGTTGACCGGTCGATGCAATATGCCTATCGGGACCGCAAGGTTAACAAGCGGAACTTCCGTGCATTGTGGATTCAGCGCATCAATGCCGCTGTTCGCGAGCACGGCCTGAGCTATGGCCGCTTCATTGACGGCTTGAACAAGGCTGGTATTGAAGTTGACCGCAAGGTTCTTTCCGATATGGCGATCCATCACCCGGAGGCCTTTGGCGCTCTGGTTGCCAGCGCAAAAGGCGCATTGGTCTATCTGAAAGACACGACACCCAATGCTTTTGAAGGCGCTGTCAGCTAAGCCAGCGTTTTCCCAAGGCATATTATTCGATTTTGGGAAACCCGTGCTGGCAGGGCTGGCGCGGGTTTTTCTTTGATTGGCCGTAACCGGTCCTGGCGCATGCGATCGCTTCCATAAATCGATGATGTGCACCACATACCCTCAATACCAATGGCCCGTGAGGAAACGGAAAATGAGTGATCTGGAGCAGCTCGAACAGTCAATTCTGGCCGATATCGTCGCGGCGGACAACGAGCAGGCGATAGAAGGCGTGCGCGTGGCGGCGCTCGGGAAAAAGGGCAGCGTTTCTGAAAAGCTGAAAACGCTTGGGCGCATGACGCCGGAAGAACGCACCGTCATGGGGCCGGCGATCAACGGTTTGAAACAGCGTGTCGGCGAGGCGATTGCCCAGCGCAAGGCCGAACTGCATGATATCGCCATCAATGAGCGTCTGGCCCGCGAGACGCTGGACGTGACCTTGCCGGTGCGCCAATCGCCGATCGAGCGGGGTCGCATTCACCCGATTTCCCAGGTGATGGACGAGATTACCGCCATTTTTTCCGATATGGGTTTTTCCATCGCCGAAGGCGCTGACATCGAGACCGACTATTACAATTTCACCGCGCTGAACTTCCCCGAAGGCCATCCGGCGCGCGAGATGCATGACACGTTTTTCTTTAATCCCGACGAAAACGGTGTCCGCAAATTGCTGCGCACCCATACGTCGCCGGTGCAGATCCATACGATGGAAAAACAGAGCCCGCCGATCCGCATTGTCATTCCCGGCAAGACCTATCGCTGCGACAGCGACGCGACCCATTCGCCGATGTTTCATCAGATTGAAGGGCTGGTCATCGACAAGACCGCCAATGTGGCCAACCTGAAATGGGTGCTGCAGGAATTCTGCAAGGCATTCTTCGAGGTTCCCTCGCTCAATATGCGCTTTCGGCCGTCCTATTTCCCCTTCACCGAGCCCAGCCTCGAACTGGACATTCAATGTGATCGTTCGGGTAAGGAAGTGCGCTTTGGTCAGGGCGACGACTGGATGGAAATATTGGGCTGCGGCATGGTCAATCCCAATGTGTTGCGCAATGTCGGCCTGGACCCGGATGAATATCAGGGATTTGCCTGGGGACTGGGCATAGACCGGATCGCCATGCTCAAATACGGCATGCCGGATCTCAGGGCATTTTTTGATGCCGATGTGCGCTGGATGAAGCACTACGGCTTCCGGCCGCTGGACATGCCGACCCTGTTTGCCGGCCTGAGCAACTAATCCTCGAGTAACTGGCCCTCACGTAAATGGCCATTGGAATACCGCAGGTGCGGCCCTATCGATCAAGACAACGGACAAAGCGATGAAATTCACACTCTCCTGGCTCAAAGATCATCTCGATACCCAAAGCTCACTTGGCGAGATCTGCGAAGCGCTGACCATGATCGGCCTGGAGGTCGAGGCGGTGGATGACAAATCCGCCCTCCAACCCTTCGTCATCGCAAAAGTGCTGACCGCACAGCAGCATCCCGATGCCGACAGGCTCCAGGTTCTGTCGGTCGATACCGGCACCGGTGACCCCGTGCAGGTGGTCTGCGGGGCACCCAATGCCCGCGCCGGCCTGCTGGGCGCTTTCGCACCCGCAGGAACCTATGTCCCGGGCATCGACACCACACTGTCTGTCGGCAATATCAGAGGCGTCGAAAGCCATGGCATGATGTGCTCCGAGCGCGAGTTGCAGATGTCCAACGAGCATGATGGCATCATCGATCTTGCAGACGATCTGGAAATTGGCAGCAGTTTCGCCGCCTATGCCGGCCTGGATGATCCGGTGATCGAGATCGGCCTGACGCCCAATCGCCCCGATTGCACCGGTGTTCACGGCATCGCCCGCGATCTCGCTGCCTATGGGCTGGGTACCTTGAAAGACAACGCCATTGCGCCGGCGGGCGGAACAGAGCCTTGCCCGATCAATGTCTCTCTCGACTTCGGCGATACCCAGCCGTTGTGCAATGGTTTCGCCTTGCGCATGGTGCGCAATGTTGAAAATCGCCCCAGTCCCCTGTGGATGCAGCAGCGTTTGACGGCCATCGGACTGCGCCCGATCAGTGCGCTTGTTGATATCACCAACTATGTCACCTTTGATCGCGGGCGTCCGCTGCATGTTTTTGATGCGGACAAGGTTGTCGGCAATCTGGTGGTGCGTCGGGGTCGCGCTGGTGAAACGGTTGAAGCGCTTGATGGCGGCACCTACGAAGTCAATGCGGACATCTGCGTCATCGCTGATGACAGCGGCGTTGAATCCATCGCCGGCATCGTCGGTGGAACGCAGACCGGCTGTGATGAAAACACCACCAACGTGCTGATTGAATCAGCCCTGTGGGATGCATCCAATATCGCCCGCACCGGACGCGACCTGGGTGTTATCACCGATGCGCGTTATCGTTTCGAGCGCGGTGTGGATCCGGCCTTCATGGTTGACGGCATGGAACTGGCGACCCATTTGGTGACCGACCTGTGCGGCGGCGTGCCGTCGCAACCGATCGTCACCGATTATGTGGTGCCCACCCGCAAGACTGTCAGCTTTCCGCTGTCGGAAGTCTCGCGTCTGACCGGTATTGAAGTGCCTTTCGACGTATGCCTGAAGATACTCCACAAACTCGGCTTTGAGCCCCAGGGAGCTGGCGACATCGTGGATGTGCTTGTTCCCACCTGGCGTCCCGATGTCGACGGGAAGGCAGACCTTGTTGAAGAGGTCATGCGCATTTACGGGGTCAACCGCATTGATCCGCAGCCATTGGTGCGCAATGGACATATCAGCGAACGCATTTTGACACCGCTGCAAACACGCACCCGCACGGTCCGTCGGGCACTGGCCGCACGCGGCATGGTTGAAGTGGTCAACTGGTCATTTGTATCCGCCGCGCAGGCCGCGCTTTTTGGCGGCGGTCAGGATGTGCTGAAGCTGGCAAATCCGATTGCAATTGAAATGTCGGACATGCGCCCCTCCCTGTTGCCGGGATTGCTGACAGGCGCGCTGCACAATGTCAATAGAGGCCATGGTGATCTGGAGTTGTTCGAAGTCTCTGATATCTATCAGGATGATTCCTACCAGGGGCAGCGCCGCGTTGCTGCCGGCATCCGCCGTGGCACTGCAAAAATGCAGGGTCATGGCCGCCATTGGCACACCACCTCCTCATCGGTTGATGTGTTCGATGCCAAGGCTGATGCGCTGGCGGCGCTGGAGGCCTGTGGCATGCCGGTTGATCGCATGCAGATAGAGCCGGGTGGCCCCGACTGGTATCATCCAGGCCGCTGCGGCCAGATCAAGCTCGGCCCCAGGATTTTGCTGGGAACATTTGGCGAGTTTCATCCAAAAACGCTGGACAGCATGGGTGTTTCCGGGCCCCTGTGCGGATTTGAAATCTTCATTGATGCGGTGCCTGAAGCCAAACGCAAGCCGACACGCACAAAGCCGCCTTTGGAAATCTCGTCCTTCCAGGCGCTCAAAAGGGACTTTGCCTTTGTCGTGGAAGACAATGTCCGTGCTGGCGAAATTGTCAAAGCGGTTTCCGCCGCCGATAAAAAGCTTATTGTCGATGTGAATGTTTTTGACCTTTTTGCCGGGGCCTCCCTGGGTGAAGGCAAAAAGTCGGTTGCCGTGGAAGTCGATATCCAGCCAACGGACCGGACATTGACAGACGCAGATCTTGAAGCGCTTGCGGCAAAAATCATTGCCAATGTCGCTGCCAAGACCGGTGGTGTTCTGCGCGGCTAGGCGGGTGGAACGCCAATGGAGTCCTCCAGCAAATGGAACTGGTTTTGGCAATAGATGCGCGTTACAAATGAACGGAACGTGCTGCAGTCTGAATAGGCTGTGGCGCGCTCCAGGCTCAGTTTTCAGCCCGGCTGCATGAAGACCAACAGACGGAGTGCCGGATTGTGAACATGATCCTGAATACCGACAGTTATAAATATTCCCATTACGCCCAATATCCCCCCGAGACGTCGGCCATCTCCGCCTATGTGGAAAGCCGTCCGGGTGGTCGCCATGACCAGGTGCTGTTTTTCGGACTGCAGATGTTTCTCAAGGAATATCTCACACGCCGCATCACTCTGGCCGATATTGACGAGGCCGATGAACTGGTCACCGCCCACGGCCTGCCCTTCAACCGCGAGGGTTGGGAACTTTTGCTGAGCCGGCACAATGGTGGCCTGCCGCTTTTGATCGAGGCCCTGCCGGAAGGCATGATTGTGCCACCCGGAACGCCGCTCGTTCAGATACGCAACACTGATCCTGATTTCTTCTGGCTGCCGACATTCATGGAAACGGCGCTGCTGCGTGCCGTGTGGTATCCGTCAACCGTCGCCACCATTTCCTACAATGTCAAACAGATCATTACAGCCGCACTGGAAAAATCCTGTGATGACTACGCCGATGTGCTGCCCTTCCGGCTGCATGATTTTGGCGCCCGTGGGGCCACCTCGCTGGAACAGGCGGGCCTCGGCGGTGTGGCCCATCTGGTCAATTTCATGGGCACCGATACGGTCTCTGCAATTGTCTTTGCACGCAAATATTATCATGAACAGATGGCCGGGTTTTCGATACCGGCGGCCGAACATTCAACCATGACAAGCTGGGGGGAGGAACGCGAATCCGAAGCCTATAGCAACATGGTCGATACCTTTGGTGGTGAAGGCAAAATGGTTGCGGTTGTTTCCGATTCCTATGATCTTTATCATGCGGTTTCTCAGATCTGGGGCAAGGAATTGCGTTCCAAGGTGGAGAATATGGGCGGAACCCTGGTGGTCCGGCCGGATTCGGGTGATCCCACCGTGGTGCCGCTTGATACGATTGACATGCTGGGAGAGATTTTCGGCTATTCCACAAATGCCAAGGGCTACCGGGTGCTCAATCCCGCCGTGCGTGTCATTCAGGGTGACGGTGTAACGCCGGATTCAATCGGCATTATCCTCGATCGTATGCTGGCACGCGGCTGGTCGGCTGAAAATATTGCTTTTGGCATGGGGGCCGGGCTGCTGCAAAAGGTCAATCGCGATACTTTGCGCTTTGCCATGAAAGCCAATGCGCGCCTTGATTTTCAGGGCAATTGGACCGGCGTGAACAAGGATCCGAAGACCGATCCGGGCAAGGCATCCAAACGCTATCGTCAGGCGGTTGTGCTGGAAGATGGAAAGCCGATTGCCGTTCCACTCAAGGATCTGGGCGAACGGGAAAACCTGATGCAACCCGTCTGGGAAAACGGGACGTTGCTGAAGGATTGGACATTTACGCAGATACGCGAACGCGCAGCAAAGGGAGCAGCAGGATGACATTATTCAGATGGGGCGTCCTATCGACAGCCAGAATTGGCCGTGAACAGCTCATTCCGGCCATACAGGATGCCAGCAACAGCATCGTTTCGGCCATTGCCAGCCGCGAGCTTGGACGCGCGCGTGATCTGGCCGACCGCTTTGGTGCACCACATGCATTCGGCTCCTATGACGAACTGCTTCAATCCGACCAGGTGGATGGTGTCTACATTCCATTGCCGACAAGCCAGCATGTGGAATGGGCACTGAAGGCGGCGCAAGCGGGCAAACATGTTCTGTGCGAAAAACCGATCGCGCTGCATGCCGATGAAATCAAGGATCTGATTGCTGCACGCGATCAGAACAATGTGCTGGTTTCCGAGGCTTTCATGGTTCAATACCATCCGCAATGGGCCAAGGTGCACGACCTGATCAAAAATGGCGCCATCGGCAGGCTGCGCCAGGTGCAGGGGGCCTTTGCCTATTTCAATATTGATCCCGACAATATGCGCAACAAGCCTGAACTGGGTGGTGGCGCGCTGCCTGATATCGGTGTCTATCCCACGGTGACGACCCGCATCGCCACCGGCCAGGAACCTTTGAGAGTTAGGGCAAGCGTTGAACGTGATCCGCGTTTCGGCACGGATACCTACGCCAGTATTTCCGCAGATTTCGGTGATTTCAATCTCGACTTCTATTGCTCAACCCAAATGGCCCTGCGCCAGGAAATGGTCTTCCATGGGGAAAAGGGATATATTGAAGTGACTGCGCCCTTCAACGCCGGTGACTATGGCCACGCCAGCATCACCTTGCACAATCAATCGCATGATGGCGCCGAGACCTTCCGCTTTCCCGGTGTGCGTCAATACCGCAATCTGATCGAGACATTTGCTGATGTGGCTGCAGGTGGCGAGAATGTGCTTTTCTCGCTTGAAAACTCGGTCCGCAACCAGCGTCTTATCGACGCCATCTACCGCGCCGGTGAAAGCGATGGCTGGGAGCAGGTCTGAACCTTTTATGGATCATCTGCGCCATGCCGGACGACCCTATGAAGAACAGCGCGATATTCTCTTTGATATCGTGCGCAATGAGCCGATTATCCATGACGCGCTGGTCGCGGCGCGAAAGCTCAACCTGCCGCAATGGCGCATCGTTTCAGGCGTCATCTACAACACGGTCTGGAATGTGCTGACCGGCAGGCCGTCAGGCCACGCCATCAACGATATCGACGTGATCTATTTCGACCAATCCGACCTTTCCTGGGAGGCCGAGGACCGTATTATAAGGCGTTCAAAGGCGGTTTTTGACAACAGTCCCCTGCCGGTGGAAATCCGCAATCAGGCGCGGGTACATCTGTGGTTCCCGAAAAAATTCGGGCAGGTCTATGAGGCTCTTTCGAACGGCGACGAATCGATCGACCGCTATGCGTCCAAGACCCACGCGGTCGGTATCCGTCTTCTGGAGGACGACACTATGGATCTTTATGCCCCATTCGGGCTGGAGCCCATCTTTGCGTTTCAGGTGGTTCCAAACCGGGTCCTGGCCAATGAAGCAGCACACAGGCAAAAGGCAAACAGGGCGTTGAAGGCCTGGCCGGAACTGACCGTTGAGCCCTGGTCGTGATTTCGCGTCAATAGGCTAGAGCCTGTCTTGCTTTCATTGATTCACTCTGCCAGTTGTTTTTTTGTCAGGATCAAGTTGGTTCGCGAAGCGCGTACCTCAAGGTACGGGCAAGCGAAACGACGCAGATAGTGGCGAAAAAACACCTGGCCCGAAGGGTTCGCGACCAGTGGCCGCCCGCTGCGTCAGACGTCTCGACCGATGCGAGAGCATCGCTCTTTACCGCCTTCCTGGCGGATCGACTCACTGGATCACGAACAGAGTGGTTCAATGAAAACAAGACAGGCTCTAGCGTCCGAAAACCAGCTTGGCATAGCCTGTATAGGCAAAGACAGTTGCTGTTGCCGAGCCCAGGGTCAGCGCGACGATTGGCCTGATTTCCGGCAGGAACACCAGCAAACCTGAATAGACAAGATAATTGAGGATGTTTGAGGCGATGCCGACGCCGCCATAGCGCATACCTTCGACAGCCGCATTGCGCGTGCTCTTTTCAAATGTGAAATTCCGATTCAACAGCCATGTGACCTGCAGCGCAATCGCGATTGCCACCAGTCTGGCGGTGAACGGATCCACGTCGGTCCAACGCAAAAAGCTCAAAAGGACACCCGCATCGGCCAGAAACCCTATTCCGCCGACAACAAGGAAACTCAACAGACGTTTTTTCATTCAGCAACAGGTTTCCTTGCCTTGCCGCCATTCTGGCGCTGGTAGCCACTGGACGCACGGTTCTCTTTTCGCGCAGCTTCGGTGGCTTGAAGCCCCATATACAGCATAGTTTTGAATTCTGCACCTTTGTCAGTCAAAGAATCCAAAATTACAACCGCTTGCCAATGGCCGACAACGCCATGGCGCCGATTGCCATGCGATTGTTCCTGGCCGTTGTGGCGCAGGCTGTTTCAAGCTGCATTGACCCGGTCTGATATTGTTGACTCAAAGCCCATGGTGGCTGGCGGCAGGGTTCAGTTCGATAGCCGCGGTTTGTCCATAGTGGCAAAACCAATTTTGCCGTAACATGCAAATGATTGATTCGACGTGCGCGGAGTGGATGAATTGCCTCTCGGAAAACTGATATCGTCCTTCATGTCCCTGTTTTTCAGTGCATTGATGCTTGCACTGTTTGCAATGGCGTCGGCAGGCGCCGCAGACAATAGGCCTGCAAAGCGTAATTACTCACCCCCCAACATTTGAGCGTTTCGGGCATTGATTTCAGGATATT
>JARGOX010000025.1 GCA_029233925.1 Rhizobiaceae bacterium | reverse complement strand
ACCGGAAAACACCGATGGCTATAAACCAGCTACACCACGAGCGGGGACACGACCAGCATAAAGGCTCACGGTCCCGCGATTTATCATTTGATTTGGCCAAGACCCTTGTTTCAATTGTTTCGGGGTGACCAGAAAAAATCGGCATTTTCATCACAAGACTATGAATTGCAAAGGCATTTCAAGCAGAACCTTTGTCGTCTTCATAACAATTGAAACACGATTCCCGTCGTTCGGACATTCGATTGAAACAGCCAGTCCTTAAATCTGCATCAACGAAAGCAACGCCTGGCCAACAGCTCTGAAAGCGGAATGTACAGGCAATTAAGATTTGAAGGAGCAAAAAATGACTATGATAATTGATCATTCGACACATCATTCTGGCGTTAATGCCGCGGATTTTGTCAAAGTTGTATTGAAGCGTCTGACATCTGCCGTGGAGCGGGCACGTCGGGCTCGCAGGGCAAGGCGTGCTGATGAAATGCTGTTGGCCATGTCTTCACATGATTTGCGCGATATCGGCATCATGCGCGGCGATATCGCCTTCGGCATTTCCAGCGGGCGCAGTGTGTTTGGTCAGCGGGAAATTCAAGGATCCACGTAAACACGTATTCACACCGCAATGGTATCGTCATTTTTCCTTGGCGACGAATACGCCGTCCCAATCGTCCGGCACGCCTTCGATTTCCATTTGCGTCAGGCGCTTTGCATAGACCTCATAGAGACCGCTGATACAGGCTGGAGCAATCTTTGCGACGGATTGCAGGGCTTCTCTGGCCTGTTCGATATGCGCCGTGTAATAGGCCGCCAGAAAGCTATTCTGGGCCGCGACCAGTGCATCGTAACTGACGCCCGCAAGGTCGTCATGGCTGAGCAAGGTCATGATGACCAGTGGCTCTTTACGGCCGACAACCTGAACCCTGTCCACTTCCAGTTTTTTCACGTCCGGTGCCGAATTGCCTGTCGTTTCCGAAACCAGATTGGTCAGCCCGTATTGTTTGGTCAGTGACTCAATGCGTGCAGCGACATTCACCGCATCGCCAATGGCTGAATAGTTGAATCTTTGGGTCGATCCCAGGTTACCGACACAGCACTCACCGCTGTTCAGTCCAACACCGATCTTGATTTCCTGTTTGCTGTTTGCATTGAGCTTGGCGAGTTCAGCCTGCATTTTCAAAAGGGCGTTGCAGCCCCTGATCGCGTGATCATCCTGATGCAGCGGCGCATTCCAGAATGCCATGATGGCATCGCCCATATATTTGTCGATGGTCGCCCCTTCGTTCAACAGCACATCGGTCATGGGTGTCAGAAAGTTGTTGAGCAGTTCGGTCAGTTCCGTCGGGCTCAATCCCTCTGATATTTTTGTGAAGCTGCGAATATCGCAAAAGAGCAAGGTCAGCTGACGCGACTCACCGCCGAGGACCAGTGCTTCCGGGTTGCGTGCCAGTTGGTCGACAAGCGTCGGCGCAAGATAGTGGCCAAAGGCGTCACGAACAAAGCGCTCCTCATGTTCCGTCACCAGCAATCGGACAGCAGAGGCGGCTGCCATGGCAACAAGCACCGCGGCGCTGGTCAAAACGGGATCAAGCAACATCTGGTGTTCAATGAAGACCCACCAGCAGGTCAGAACCGTGAGACCGACCAGAATGGCGGCCCATGCAACATTGGCGGCAACCGGCAGGAAGGGAATGGCCACGATAACGAGAAGGCTAAGCAGTACGGCTGCAGCCAATTCCAGTCCGCGCGCCCAGTCCGGACGAACCAGCGAGACGCCAGACATGATCTGGTCAATGATTTCCGCATGGATCGTCACGCCGGCGACGCTGGCAGACATTGGCGTTGCCCGCAAATCTCGCAATCCCTGTGCGCTGGTGCCGATCAGCACGATCTGTCCGGCAATCCGGTCTTCCAGAACGGGATCGGAATTGTCGCCGACCAATTCATGCGCCGACATGGTCGCTGTTGCGCGGCCGTCCGTATAATAGACCCACAGAGCGCCGTCTGCATCGGTGGGTATTTCAAAATGTCCCACCTTCATGGCTGTCATGGCGGCTGCGCCGGAATCCGCTTCACCGCTGGCGCCTGTACCGCGCACCAGCAGGCCCGATGCGCCCTGGGCGACGCGCAAGGCCTCTATGGAAAGGGCTGGCATCAAAATGTCGCCGGATTTCGACAGAACGGGCACGCGCCGCACGATGCCGTCAAACTGCGGCCGAAAATTGAGCAGGCCTATGCCGCTGGCGGCAGCATCCAGTATTGGCAGATTGGCCAGTGCGCCACCCGATTCCGGCAGGTATGTTGTGGGGTTCTCGCCGCCGAAGCTGATGCCGGCCTTGGCGGGCGGAGTGGTGCCGCTCACCGTGGGCGATAAAAGAATTCCGGTGACGGAGGGATTGCGCCCGATTGCCTCGGCAAACAGCAGGTCGTTGTCCAGCTTGTCGAGGTCTATACCCTTTTCCTGCAGGAAGGCGGCCAGATCAAGATGCTGCAACATCTGTGCAGGAGAGGTGCGGTCCGCTTCTGCAAACACGATATCGAAGACAATGGCCGCAGCGCCGAGTTCACCGAGGCGATCCGTCATGGCCGCCAGGGTCGAGCGTGGCCAGGGCCACTGCCCGACGCGCCCAAGCGATTCCTCATCGATATCGACAATCAGAACCGGCGCGCCGCCGTAGGGCCGAGGGGCCAGCCGTTGATAGGTATCAAAGACTTGAACCTGCAGGCGCTGGAAGGGTGACAGTGGTGATTGCGCCAATGCCAGAACGGCCAACATTCCAACCAGCCCACTGAGCCAGATGATGGTGCGCTTTTTGCGCAGAAGAGACGAAAACATGACGCCCAGATTCCATTGCGCCATATTATTGTCTCCACCTGCAATTGATCACGAAGTCCCTCCAAACAAACCTAAATTGTTTGTCTGTTCCTGTGAAACCTTTTTGCTTCAGATCGAACATTCATACAAAAAACCCGTCCAGCAAGATCTTTTCTCAATGGATGCACCAATTCCAACTATGGATCGGCAATGTGCAAAGGCCAACAACTCAGTGAAAGAGAATGTTTATTCCGGTATACTCGGTCCGCGTCCGCCCACGAAGGTTCCGGTGATCTGGCCATCGTCTCCATTTGCATAAAACTGTCCGATGGTACCCGCTGCGACAAATTCTCCGTCGTTGACCAATGCACCTGAGACAATGCCTTGGCTGTTGCCGTCGCCGTTGAGGTCCCCCATGTAAAGTGCCTGTGTCGCACTGGATGCATCCGAAACCGTCGAGAAATAATTGCTGCTTCTAATATCGTCGGTGAAATTTCCGGACCTATCAATCAAACCAATATCCATGCCGAAATATCCGGACCGATCGGCCAGATCGATATCCAGAGTGAAGTCTCCTTTGGCGATATATTGGCCATATTCATCACTGGCAACATTGGCGAGGACCGATCCATCATAGGAGGCATCAGTCGGTCCTCCAGGCAGGTCATCCGGATTGGTGATATCACCGGCGACCCATGTACCCATATGAACAAATTCACTGCGCTCGTTGACGCTTTCGCCGTCTTCGACGAGCGTGGTGATGCGGGTTCCCCACCATCCCCAATCGGCAAAGCTGCATTCGGTACAATGGGTATAGCTGGTCCCGACTTCGGATTCGAGTGGTGTGGCGCGGCCGGATACCATATAGGAACTCGTCGATGTGACTGCCACGGATTCACTGTCAACAGCGACAGTTTCGTAGCCTTCTCCGCCAAATATTCTCTCCAGCAATGAAATTTGAGTATTTTCCGGATTGGAATTGTGTGTTGCACCAAATGTGTCGTCATCGACAAAGGCATTTTCCCCAAAATCCGTTTCGAATTCGCCTTCGCCGACCTCCCGTTCAACGGAGCCAAAGGGCAGGGCAAATCCCTCCGTAAGCAGACCTTCGCCCTCAGGACCGACGCCAAAAACATTATAGACAATACCAAGCGCCGAGACTTCACTTGATTCCGCATCAATCGTCACGGAAAAATTGGGAGAAAATCCCTCCCCAACAGGCGCTGCCACGGTGTAGGGAACGCCAGTTTCATCAGGACTGGATTCAGCCAGTCCAACCATAAAGCCCATCCGGGTGCGCGACGTGCGGTCAAAGTCATCGATGGGGTCTTCGCTTTCCAGATCGGCGACGTGGATCGTGCCGAAATGGTGGTCGGTCAGGTAGCCTGATCCCACTTCTTCCTCGCATTCATCCATACAAAAGCCGGAGGAAAAATCGGTAAATGTCTCGCTTGGATCAAGCATGTTGCCGAGCACAAAGTTTTCTGCATTGGGACCATAGGCGTAGCCACCGTTCGCGCCTGCGAGCGACTGTACGGAGCCACCGGTCATGTTGTAAATTGGCCCATAGGAATTGGCACGGAAACTGCCCGTACGATTGCTGGTGATGCCGATGTTGCCATTTTCCAGTTCCACACCGCCGCCGGCGGTGACGAATATTGCGCTTTTCTGTCCGTCTTCCGTATCGGAAATATCGATCCAGGTCAGGAAGGTCTTGAAAAAACCCTCGTCGCGCTCGACGACGCGAAGATCCATCTGGGCCGTATTGTCGAGAGAACCGTATAACTGCGGGTTAAAAAACGGAACACTGGTGATCGCTTCTGTGCCTGTGCCAGTTACGATGGCGGTTTCAGGTGTCGAAGAACATGAAGTGGTACAACTGGACCCCGAAGTTGTGCTCCCTGTCCCTGGTGAGGCAATGAAATTCTGTATCGGATCGCGCGTCAGCGAATAGGTTCGGATGCTCGTTTCCGTGTCTTCGGCAAGCAGCAGTTCAACGTCGGTTTCCGTTCCGGTGATGATATAGAAGGGGTTGGTCGGGTCATCGTCTACACCAAGCAAATAGGCGGCGAAATCACTCTGGCCGGCGTAGACAGTGCCTCCGACCGTGCCCGATGGCGATGTACCGCTCACATCGGTGATTTCCTGAAGGCCTTCATCCCCCTCGGTTCCGGTGAAATCCGGCAGAACGAATGAACCACCCGATGGGCCAGAGGCGATCAGGTTGCCCTCTGACTTCGTAAGCGTCACGGTAAAATCAGTTGCCTCAGTGGAACCAACCAATCCCCGGGAACCTGCGTCGAGAATGGGATCATCACCTTCCTGCAGGAAAATGGCCTGATAGCCTCCATCCTTGTTGGCAGGTGCGCTGACAACCCGCGCATTGCCGGTTGTTTCTTCTTCTTCAACCTCTGCGTCTGCAACGTCGTCCACGTCGGCAATGGAATCGTCGATTTCGTCGAGATCACTGGACTGAACCGGGCGGTCCGTCGGAATCGGGATTCCACCGGAGAGCGACGTGGAATTGGCCGTTCCAACACCTGAATCAGCAACCGCACCATCAGTCGGCGGTTTTTTGGAGCCGCCAGTCTTGCCTTTGCGACCGGCCAGACTGGTCTGCAATGCACTCGCATCGCCGGAGGTCCGCGGCGTTACAGTGGTGCTGCCACTGGGTGATACCCGAAGTGTGAAACCCGGTTGGAAAAGGCGCTGCGTTCCACCATTTCTGCCCCGGAAGGACATTTCGTCGCCGAATATCATGGAAAAGCTGGCACTGTTTCCCTGAACGTCACCCTCAACCATGGCGCCACGAATACCGATGGATCCTGCCGGCGTATTAATGGTTGCTCCGCCCTTCTTGCGGCTGGTCTGACCACCTATGAACCGGAAGGCGCCTTTGGCAACACTGGCAACGACTGTCGCATTGCCGCTATTGGGATCATAAACGAACTCATCAATGGTCAACTGGCTGTTGGGCCCAACCGTAAAAGTGGTTCCATCAACAAGAAGGACCTGAACCAGTCCTTCTGCGTCCGTTGATATCTTCTCGTTGTGGATGACGTTCTGACCCAGAGAAATGATTTTGGTGGCGCCACCGCGCGTGCTCTTGGCATCAAGATTGACCGCGGCTGCAACGCCGACTTTGGTTGCGGAAATTGCTGGACTGGCTCCATAGGTGCAAAGAGCCAGAACCGCGACCCCTGCAAGAAGCCGTGCCTTGTTTTGATTGCCTGCTATCTGAGACATGATTTCACCAAATCTTTACGAGGGAAAGTGTCGTTCCGAAATTGTTGTGCTCACGTGTCGTATAGTTTGAATCCACGTAACGGTAATCAACTTCCCCGAGTAGGGAAAGTTTGTTCTTGAGCGGAATATTGAGTGAAGCCTGGGCTATATATTCCATATCTTCCTGACTTTCCGAGATATTCACAATCGGGTCCGGGTCGTCATATTGTTTATAAAGAACACCGACCGATGTGCCAAACACCCACTTCTGCTTATCCTTGAACGGCGAGTCGAAGGCGACACTCGATCCGATTTGAGCGCCGTAGCTGGTGAAGCTGAGATAATCCGCACTGGCCAGGCTACGGGTCACACCCGCTGAATAATTAAGGGCCCGCGTCTGACTGAGCAGGTATTGGCCGGATGAAAGAAACCGAATTTCATGGCCATCGCGGTCACTGGCCGTCGGAACCGTCGGTGAATTATAGAAGGTCTTGTAGCGATATTCCAACTTGGTTGAGGTCGAAAGGCGCGCGTGCGGCCTTGATACGACCCGCGTGCCTGCCCCAAAGAAGGAAGCATAAAAATCCTCATGCAGGAAAGCGCCTGCTGCAATGCCGTAAACGCCCAGCGCGGCATTATCTATACCGAAACGACCGAGATCAAAGGCAGGCCCCAGCGTCATTTCTGCCTGTGCCAGATCGAATTGCTCCAGTTCAAACTGTTTCGAACCATAGCTGACCAGATCGAACTCCAGCGATGTCCCTTGCTGGGGAAGTTTGCGCGACACATGGAATTTGCCGGACGTATAGGCATTTCCGTCGGCAGTGGCCTGCGAGTTTGCATTGAGTTCGAAAGGCAGCCCGTTGAGAATAATGATCTCTCCATTGGGACCGCGATTGGCGTTGGTCTGATAGCGAACACCGACACGAGTCTGCGCCGAATAGGTGGTCAATTTGCCCGCCTGAACAATGCCTGTCAGATATTGGTTGACCTTTGCGCGCACCTCTTCGGGCACGTTTTCCCCCGAGATGGCAGCTTCAAAATAGGTCTGGGCAGTCGTATAGGCAGACAGGCGGTAGTAGAGGAGACCAAGCTCCAGTTGCAATCTCGGCAGACCCGGCGAAAAGATCAGCATGCGTTCCAGTGTGGATATGGCGGCTTCCAGATCGCCAACCTGAATGGACAGGGTTGCGTATTGGAAGGCTGTATCAAGATCATCCGGCTGGGAAAGCATGCGCGTGAACAATTGTTTGCGCTTGACCTGAATAGCGGCTTCCGCCTTCGCATTCACCTGGGGGCGAGCAGTTTTCTTCGCCGCGCGGTCTGTCGTTGTCTGAGCGAGGGATTGCGTTACCGTATTTGCCGCAAGCAAACACATTCCCGAAGCAAAGCACAGTGCAAATCTGGTATATCTATACATACGGCCCCCTGCCGGTCTTTGAATCATTACCTCATCGCATTCAGCGCACCGCTGTCAAATACAAAAGATTAAGAAACGTCTAAACTTACCCTGAAAGCCAATAATTGTGGCAATAATGGAACAAAAGGGCCGTATTTTATACAATTTGCGCAATATTCAACAGTCTGTGAAATGCTGTGAAGGCCGAATGCCTCCATATTGCGCGGCGCTTTTCTTATGGCGATGGAAAGATCAGTAATACTTGGTTTACCAACCGATTCCCCTGTAGGCTCGAACAGGTTGCATCATGCAGATCTTAAGATGATTCGACCAGAGGAGGCGTTTCGGCGAAACAATCCGGTTCAGCCGTCAACAGAAAGACAGGTGCCATGAGCAAGTATTTCGAAGAACTGGACTACCGACCAACGCCGATTGGCGCACTCAGTCTGCGCCGCAGACGGGAAATGTCCTTGGGGGTGGATGTCTTCGAGATCAAGCTGGGTGAAGAATTCCTGATGTCGAGCCTGTTCACCACATCCGAAATCGCGCTGTCGCATCTGGGATTGGCCGAACTGAACGGAACAAACCTTGATGTTGTTGTTGGTGGCCTTGGTCTTGGATACACGGCGGAGGCTGTACTCGATTCAACAGCGGTCGGCTCTCTTGTTGTCGTGGATGCGCTTGAGGCCATTATCGAGTGGCACGAGACCGGCCTGCTGCCGCTCGGGCCAAAGCTGTCGGCAGATGCCAGATGCCGGTTTGTGCTTGGTGATTTTTTCGGCTTGGCGGCATCGCCAGATGGGTTTGACCCGGATCAACCGTCGAGGCAATTCGATGCCATTCTGGTCGATATCGACCATTCGCCTGAATTTTTTCTGAATCCGGCAAATGCTGCATTCTATCGCCTCGAAGGTCTGCTGCGGCTGACCGACCATTTGCGCCCAGGTGGTGTGTTCGGACTATGGTCAAATGATCTTCCCGACGCATCTTTCACGGCCCGCCTGGCTGAGGTTTTTGCCGAGGCGCGGGCCGAAGAGGTGCCGTTTCACAATCCGCTTCAAAATGCGACCTTTACCCAAACGGTTTATCTGGCCCGCAAGGCTGTTTGATCTTCGGCAGATCAATGCAACCGGACCAGGCAATAGGCCATGCAAATGGGGTTGCGTTGCAGAAACGAGCTGCCATTGTTGCAAACAAGCCCAAGCTGTAAGATAGTCAGACATCACTCCTGGTTGTAATTCAGCCTTTGTCTGCCTTCGAATACCCGGTTGTGCGGGGCCTATGACGTCCAGGCTGAATTGTCGCTGTCGTACTGGGGATTGGGTTCGCAATGAGGATATTTCAGGCAGGCCTTTTTATACCGACTTTGATCGCGGCGATCCTTTGCTCTGCCTCTTTTGCGCTGGCCGATGAGCCTTCATCCGTCTCAAATCGATGCACACCATTCAGCAAATCATTTCCAAAGGATGCGGAATTCACCATTCAGTCATGGTCCAATCAGGCTGATGACAAAGACCTGTTTGCCAATGTCGTCCTCAAGGCCGTTGCGAAAATTGCCGGACAAGCTGTGACCATTGTAGAGGATGAAACGACGGATACCGATGAAGGCGAGCAAAGGGCAGGGGCCGGACAGATTTTGAAGACCCGGGCTCTGGTTCTGACAGATGCAAGCGAGGCTCTGAAAGAGCAGAAAATTCCCCTCAACCAGAAGGGTGCACTGCCGCGAGAGGGCATTAAAATCAGCCTCGATGCACCGTTGAATATCGATGTTACGGATTGGACGCACGCGCAAAAGAAAGCCCTGATAGAGGATGGTGAATTTTCCGATTCGATCGTGGCCGCCAACAATGAAACCGGTGGGCATTTCATTGTTGATCTGACAGCATCAGTTGCCGTCAGAAGGCAGGTGGCTGTCGCCGCTTTGACCAGTCTGGAATTTGCCAAGGGCACAGAGATCACCGTCAAGGATTTCGACGCGGACCGAAAGACGGTGTCGATTTCCTCTGACACGATACCTGCTCCGATCTTTGCCGGTGCCCATGAACTGACGTTCCCGTTGCCCTATCCCGATACTTTGACCATGGTTCCGGCGCAACAAAGCATCGGAAGCCTGTCTGTGCTGGCTCCGATCCGCGCCCTGGAGCGCACGGTTCAGCATCTGGGGCTGACACACAGCAATATTGCTTTTGGACAGACAACCTATCGTGGTTGCATCGGGCTGAAGAAATTGGAAGACAAATACAAGACATGGTCCGAGCTTGATGACGGAGACCTCTTCTGGGTGGAAATCAGCAATATAGCGCCAACCAGTTCAACGGCAGGTGCTGCCCAGATCAGTTTCAATATTCCGTCGCTGCCGCGCTACAGCACGCCACCGGCGCCCGGTTCAAAGGCAGTCGAAGATATCTATGCGCCAGGCATGGCCGATACACTGGCCAATTGGCTGTGGGGAGGGCATGAAAATACCCGGATCGTGCTCTTGGCGTCTGATGGGAATCGTATTGTCTATTCCGGTGCTACAACGCAATTCATCGATAATCGCTGGGGTGCGACCACGGGCAGTATTCTGGCATTCCTGATCGCCTATGGAATGATTGTTTTCTATTGGAAGGCAAACACCAAAAACAAACCGGCAGGGTTGTGGAGTCAGATAAGACCGCTCAACCTGGTGCGCGGCCACGATGGAACCGCAAGCCTTTCCAACCTTCAGCTTCTGTGGTGGACGCTGGCGGTTTTCGGGTTGATGATCTTTGTGTGGATTGCCACCGGTGGCCTTGCAACGCTCAATCAGACCATCATCTGGCTGCTTGGTGTGGGCGGTGTCGGCTCACTGGCCGCAAAAGCAGTGGCGATCAACGCAAGCCGCAACATGCCAGCCAAGGCTCAAATCCAGGGGCAGAATGACCGGGTGGACGTCAGCTCCTGGCAGTTGATTTCGGTCGATAACAGGCTGGACCTGACCAAATTGCAAATGCTGCTGTTTACGATCATTGCCGGCATTTATGTCGTAACGACCGTGTGGAGCAAAGTTGCCTTTCCCGAGATTCCCACAGAACTTCTGGCGCTGATGGGGATCAGCAATGGTGTCTATGTTCTGGGTAAATTGACCAATTCAGACCCGCTGGCGGACAATCCCCACGCCAGGATCGTCGGTCTGGAATATGAATTGTTCCTGCGAAACGGCGTCATTGCCGAACAGGCCGCCAAACACGATACACTGGGGGCTGAAATCGCCGCGCTGGAAGCAATGGCGGAACAAGGCACCGGTGAGAAGGAAAGACTGGCGGCGCTCAAGAAGCAACAGGCGGAGCTGACAGTTCTGACCAAAACGCAGAATGAAGAAAAGGCAGCGTTGGAAAAGCAAATTGCAGAGGCAAAGGCCAAGCTGAAAAGAGGCTGAGGCCAAGTCTGAACAGAAAGAGCCTGATCAGGCAGGGCCGTTTTCCGGTTTGGTCAGGATGAGGCGCGCAATCTCGCTGGCTTCGCGTAAGTGTTTGCGACAGGCAGCCGCAGCCTCGTGCGGCTCTCGTGCCGCAATGGCGTCGTATATATCACGCATGCGTTTGGGGCCTGTGCGGGTTCGCTCGCCAGTACCAAGCGTCAGCACCCGCAGAAGGCTGATCCGACCGTTCAGCCGGTCAACGATTTCCCAGGCAATATGTTTGCCTGCAACAGTGAAGATGGTCTTGTAAAAAGCCGTCGTTGCATCAAGCATGGCAGCCGGGTTTTCTGCGTGGGTGCCGGTTTCAAGATTTTCCAGCGCCATGCGCAATTCTTCAAGACCGGATCGTGTAATGGATTGCGCACAGGCCGCTGCCGCCTCTGATTCCAGCAAAGAGCGAATTTCATAAATCTGACGTGCCGTATCCCAGTCTATGCGCGCAACGGCTGGCCCCTGATTGGGGATCACCTCTATCAGCCCTTCCGATTCCAGATGGCGAATGACTTCGCGAATAACGGTTCGGCTTACCCCCATCTGCTCACACAACACGCGTTCCACCAGTCGTTGTCCAGGCTGGAATATGCCTGCAATTATGGCGTTGCGGACCTTTTCCAGTGCAATTTCACGCAATGTGGAAGGGGGGTGTTCAATGCGAAGGCTGCTGAAATCGCTCATGTCGTTTTGGCTCGTTTATCGTTAAAACAAATATTGACTTACCATACTATGGTATACCATATTACAAAAAATCGAACCATGGTGAATTTTATGGCTGCGCAGATCAGAAAAACCCTTTTGCACGTGGAAAAGACCTTTATTGAGGGCGGAAAATCTGCAGACCAGCCGCTGTTGATGGTTGCAGCCGCGGCGGTTGTCGCCAATCCCTGGGCCGGGCAGGGGTTTGTTGAAGACCTGCGCCCCGGCATACAGGATGCCGCACCTGGCCTTGGCCAGTTGCTCACCGGGATGATCATTGATGCAATTGGTTCTGGTGAAGCCGTGGAAGGATATGGCAAGGCCGCTGTGGTTGGCCTGAATGGCGAAGTCGAGCATGGCTCCGGTCTCATTCACACCCTGCGGTTCGGCAATTTCTACCGCGAAGCAGTCGGCGCCAAATCCTATTTGTCCTTCACCAATATTCGCGGAGCGGCAAACGCGCCCATCATGATACCGCTGATGGACAAGAATGATGCAGGACGGCGGTCGCATTATCTGACCATCCAGTTTTCCATTCCCGACGCACCGAATGCCGACGAGATTGTTGTGGCTCTCGGCGCATCGGTTGGCGGCCGGGTGCACCACCGCATTGGTGATCGCTATCAGGATTTGAAGGAACTGGGTCATGATGTTGACAATCCTGCCGCGGTCTAAGACCAGAAGCGGCGCGGCCTATCACGAATGTGGTTCCGGTGAACCGCTGATATTGCTTCACGGAGTAGGGCTTCGCGCCGAAGTCTGGCAGCCACAACTGGACGTCCTCTCGGATCGTTGGCGCATCTTTGCCGTCGATCTTCCCGGTCATGGCCAGAGCAAACCCTTGGGCAAATCGGCCGATCTGGAAGATTATGTTTCCTGGCTTGAACAATTCATCCGTGATCTGAAGCTCGGGCCTGCCAATATTGCCGGCCATTCGCTGGGCGCGTTGATAGCCCTCGGCGTGACGGTCAGTGCGCCAACTCTGGTTCGCCGGGTTGCCCTGCTCAATGCCGTTCACCGGCGCAGCCGGCAGGCATCCCTGGATATCGCCGACAGGGCCAGGCAGATCAGCAGCGGCAGGATCAATCACGAAGAGCCCCTGAAACGCTGGTTCACCAGCCTGCCCAAGGAAAATGCAGCCCGCAAATTGACAGCATCACTGCTTTCCAGCGTTGATCCACGCGGCTATGCGACTGCCTATTCCGCCTTTGCGCGGGGCGATTCCATCTATGCCGACAGGCTGTCGGAGATTTCCTGTCCGGCGCTTTTTCTGACGGGTGAGGATGACCCGAATTCTACCCCTGAAATGACCCGCTTCATGGCCAGTTGCGTTGTTGACAGCGTGTGTGTCGTGGTTGCCGGACATCGCCATATGCTTGGCCTTACGGCACCGGGGTTGGTCAATGAGGCCCTGGTTTCCTGGCTCGAGAGGAAAAGACAAGATGACACAGAGTGATCAGCGTCAATTGCGCGATGCCTTTGGCGCATTCATGACCGGTGTGACCGTGGTCACCAGTCACAATCAGCAAGGCCAGCCCATCGGCTTTACCGCCAACTCGTTCACCAGTGTGTCACTGGATCCTCCGCTCTTGCTGATTTCACTGGCAAAAACATCCGGCAACCACGCGGCCATGACGGCGGCCAGCGGTTTTGCCGTCAACATTCTGTCCGAAGATCAGGAATCCGTTTCCAACAATTTCGCCCGTCCGGTCGAAGACCGGTTTGCCGCGGTGGAATGGTCTCAAGGCCCGTATGGTGCGCCCATTCTCGCCCAGGTTACTGCATGGTTTGACTGTTCAATGCACCAGGTGGTTGATGCAGGTGACCATACGCTGCTGATCGGACGGATCGAGGCCTTCGACAATATCGGCCTGAACGGTCTGGGCTATGTGCGTGGCAGCTATTTCAGACCGTCACTGGAGGGACAGGGAGCCGAAGCCCTGCGATCAGGCTCGGGCATTCGCATTGGCGCCGTGTTGGAGTGGCAGGGCCAGATCCTGCTTGAGGAGAAGGGCGACGGCGGGCTCGATTTGCCGTCCGTGCTGCTTGACGGATCGAACCGGAAAACCTCGCATCAGCAACATCTGGTCAATGTCATGGGCCCTTCGGTCTCGGTCGGATTCGTATATTCCGTCTATGAAGACGTCGGACGGGGCACCCATAATATCATCTACCATTGCACGTCGACGGAGGGAGAGCAGCTTTCCGGCCTGTTCTGCCCTATCGATGACATGCCGATGGACCGCATTGCCGACCCGGCGACAAGGGACATCCTGAAACGGTACATCCGTGAACAGGCGATCGGCGATTTCGGGATTTATACGGGAAACGAGCAAAGCGGACATGTCCGACAATTGGCAAGAGGTACGTAGAGATGGATTTTTCCCTTTTTGCCCATCTTGAGCGCATCGATGCGTCTCAAAACCAGCAGAAGCTTTATGAAGAGTTCCTGCAATTGTGCGAGATCGCTGACAGGGGTGGAATGCGCACCATATGGACCGGTGAGCACCATGGGATGAATTTTACCATTGCGCCCAATCCCTTCCTCAGTCTGGTGGATCTGGCGCGGCGCACCAAAAATGTCAGGCTCGGCACGGGAACGATTGTGGCGCCCTTCTGGCATCCGGTCAAACTTGCCGGTGAGGCGGCAATGACCGATCTTTTGACCGATGGCCGGCTGGAACTGGGCTTTGCGCGCGGCGCCTATTCCTATGAATATGAACGGCTGGTGCCCGGCATGGACGCCTGGCAGGCCGGTCAGCGCATGCGGGAGATTTTGCCTGCGGTCGTAAAATTATGGCAAGGCGACTACGCCCATGATGGCCAGTTCTGGCAATTCCCGTCGACAACCTCCGCGCCGCAACCGGTTCAAAAACCGCACCCGCCGATCTGGGTGGCGGCCAGAGATCCCAACAGTCATGAATTTGCCGTGGCAAACGGCTTCAACGTGCAGGTGACGCCCCTGTGGCAGGGTGATGAGGAGGTTGAAACGCTGATGCAACGGTTCAACGAGGCCTGTGCCGCCAATGCCCACCTTTCCCGGCCGAAGATCATGCTTCTGCGCCATACCTATGTGGGTGATGGTGAAGACGATGTTGTGCAGGGTGCCCGGGAGATCAACACCTTTTACAATTATTTTGGCGCCTGGTTCAAAAATGAGCGGCCAGTAAGCCAGGGCCTGATCAAAAAGCTCACGCCAGCGGAAATTGATGCCCATCCCATCTATTCCCCGCAGACCATGCGTCAATGCAATGTCATCGGCGATGCGTCCTGCGTGATTGACAGGCTCAAACACTACGAGCAATTGGGTTATGACGAATATTCATTCTGGATCGACAGCGGCATGAGTTTCGAACGCAAGAAGGCATCGCTGCAGCGATTCATCGAGCAGGTGATGCCGGCCTTTGACAGGAGGTCCTGATGCAGCGTTTTCAGCACTATATTGACGGAACATTCGAATTCGGCCTCGACTCCTTTGAGAGCATCGACCCGGCGAGTGGCAAACCGTGGGCCCTGATGCCTCGGGCTCAAGCTGAGGATGTCGATCGGGCAGTTCTGGCCGCCGGGATGGCCCTGTCGTCCGGCCCCTGGCCGGACATGACGGCAACCGGGAGGGGCAAATTGCTCTACCGCCTGGCAGATCTGGTGGCACAGAACGCGCAACGCCTGGCGGAACTTGAGACCCGTGACACCGGCAAGATCATTCGTGAGACTTCCGCGCAGATTGCCTATGTTGCGGATTATTATCGCTATTACGCGGGTCTGGCAGACAAGATCGAAGGCGCGCATCTGCCGATCGACAAGCCGGATATGGATGTCTGGCTGCGTCGCGAACCAATTGGTGTCGTGGCTGCCGTGGTTCCCTGGAACAGCCAATTGTTCCTTTCGGCGGTGAAGATCGGGCCTGCCCTTGCGGCAGGCTGCACTTTGGTCGTCAAGGCCTCGGAGGATGGCCCCGCACCGATGCTGGAACTGGCCCGGCTGATCCACGAAGCGGGCTTTCCGGCCGGCGTTGTCAATATTTTGACCGGTTTTGGAGACGAATGCGGTGCGCATCTGACCAGCCACAGGGGCATTTCGCATATTGCCTTCACTGGTGGACCACAGACCGCCAGGCAGATCATCCGCAATTCAGCCGAAAATCTGGCAAGCACGTCGCTTGAACTGGGCGGCAAATCACCCTTCATCGTTTTTGACGATGCCGATCTGGAAAGCGCAGCCAACGCTCAGATAGCCGGCATTTTTGCCGCCACCGGTCAAAGCTGTGTTGCCGGCTCCAGACTGTTGGTACAAGCGTCGGTCAAGGAACGCTTCCTGACCATCCTCAAGAACAAGGCAGAGGACATCATCATCGGCCTGCCGCAGGACAATGCGACGGAAATGGGACCGCTTTGCACCAAAAGACAACAGCAGGTGATCGATACGCATGTCAGGCAATCCATTATGGATGGCGCTGATCCGGTTTTTGGAGGCACCGTGCCGGATCGAGCGGGTTATTTCTATCCGCCGACCCTGCTTGATTGTGATCATGTCGAGGCCAGTGCCTGGGAGAATGAATTGTTCGGGCCGGTTCTTTGTGCGCGCAGTTTCAGCTCTGAAGATGAAGCTCTGGCTATGGCCAATGACACCCCATACGGACTGGCGGCGGGCATTTTCACCAACAATCTGACACGCGCCCACCGGTTGGTGCGCCGCATCAATGCGGGCGTCGTCTGGATCAACACCTATAGGGCGGTGTCACCCATTGCACCCTTTGGCGGATCAGGCCTGTCAGGGCAGGGACGTGAGGGCGGACTGCAGGCGGCTTTGGACTACACGAAGATCAAAACCGTCTGGTTGCGTACTTCGGATGAGCCGATACCCGATCCCTTTGTCATGCGTTGAGGCGGCAATGAATACGGATTTTCAACGGATGTCACGGTAGCGCCGGGCCAGATCATCCATCGCCTTGAAGAAGGGGCCCGGCCGAAAGCAAGACATGCTCTGGCAGCAGGAAATTCAGCGTGGTTTTCTCGCAACCTGCGTTCCATATATTATATAATATCAGTGGCTTGCCGGTTATGTGCAACCTGGCGAAATCATGTGCTCTATCGATCCGTGACATGGTCGTCTCCCGGGGCTGATGCTTAAAGATCAAGGAACTGACGTTCCAGTTCGATCAATTGCTGTTTGCGCCAAAGCCCGCCGCCATAGCCCGTTAGCGAGCCGTCGGCGCCAAGGACCCGGTGGCAGGGAATGATCAGCGCAATCTGGTTGGCGCCATTGGCGCGCGCCACGGCACGCGTTGCAGAGGGCTTTCCGATTTCGGTTGCAATGTCGCTATAGCTGCGTGTTTCTCCCGCCGGTATCTGTTGCAGCGCTTCCCAGACGGTGCGTGTAAAAGCAGTGCCATGCATGACGAGCCGAACGTTGAACCTGGATGATTTGGCGCTGAAATACAGGCCCAGTTCGGCCTCGAGCTGATCAATGATGTCGTTTCGGCCAAGGCCTATGTCTCCACGCACCATGCTGCGCAATTTGCGCAGTTCCGCTGGCAAGGCCTTGCGGGCGGCAAATTCCAGCAAATGCAGAGCATGCTCATCACAGACGGCGATCATGGGACCGAGCGGTGTGGCGATCCAGTCCGCCTTGAGGCTTTCCTTGCCGGAAAAGCTGCCTGGAGACTGGCCGAGGAGGTTTGCGAAGGCGGTGCGAAAGCCGCTTGCAGAATCGAATCCCGCATCCAGTTGCGCATCAATGACCCGGCCGCCATTTGAAAGTCTCTCGAAACCTTGGCGGATGCGGCTCAGTCGCGCCATCTCGAGAAAGGTGATGTCAAATTGCCGCTTGAAACTGCGCCGAACCGTGGAGGGCTCAAGGCCCAGTGCGATAATATCACGCTCGCTCCAGCGGCGTGCAGGCTGTTTCTCGAGCGCAGCCAGCAATACCGCAATTGCCGGATCGGCATCAGCTTGCGGCGCCATGGGATGACACCGTTTGCACGGTCGAAAGCCCGCCTCCAGACAAAGGGCAACAGTTTCAAGGAAACGGCAATTTTCCTTTTTCGGTTTGCGGGCCGGGCAGGTCAGGCGACAGAAGACCCCGGTCGACGTGACACCAACATAGGCACGGCCATCAAAGCGCGCGTCGCGCGACACAAGAGCATCATAGAGGACATCAGAGTCTGGACGTTGAAACAACATCCCGGCAGGATAAACCAATCCGGAATTTTTTGCCGCCTGAAATCGGGCGTCTATTTGATCTGTCGTGTTTTTCACCAATAATTTGTCGAAGCAGAACCCGCGATTGAACTGCTTCGATCAACAATCATTTCATGTGAATATAAGTGCCCGGCGCATCGCATAATACCGGCAGTCCTTTATCCGGAGCCGCCATGCCCGGCAAGACCCCTTCGCCGCTTGACCTGCTGCCGAGCCATTGCACCCATTCTGTCCACCAGGAGCCTTCCTTCACGGGTGTGTCAGCCGACCAGGTTTCCGGATCGACATAGAGATCATCCTTTTTGGCTGAGGCGACCTGATAGCTACGGTGCGGTCGACCGGGTTCGGAAACGATACCGCCGTTATGTCCGCCACTTGCCAGCAGGAATGTGATGTCCGTATCCGCCATGCGGTTCCATTTGTAGACGGAGCGCCATGGAGCCACGTGGTCCGTTTGGGTGCCTACGCAAAATACCGGGGCACGAATGTCGGATATGACGATCGGCTGGCCATCCACTTCAAACCGGCCTTCCGCCAGGTCATTGTTCAGATAGAGACGTCTGAGATATTCGGAATGCATCCGGAAGGGCAAGCGTGTTGAATCCGCATTCCATGCCATCATGTCGCTCATGGCATCACGATCACCCATCAGATAGGTTTTCATCTGATGGGACCAGATCAGGTCATTTGAATGCAGCAACTGAAAAGCACCGGACATCTGCTTGGCCTCCAGAAACCCCTGTTCCCACATCATGTCTTCCAGAAAACGCAACTGACTTTCGTCGATGAAAAGCTGCAATTCACCAGGCTCTTCGAAGTCGACCTGCGCAGCCAGAAAGGAAAGCGACTGAAAGGGCGACTTGCCACTGCGTGCCAGTGCTGCCGCCACGATCGCCAGCAAGGTTCCGCCCAGACAATAGCCGACGCCATGCACTTTGCTTTCGGGGACTATTTTCGAAATGGCATCAAGTGCCGCCATGATTCCAAGATTTTGATAGTCGTCCATGCCCAGATCGCGATCTTGCGGATCGGGGTTCTTCCAGGAAATGACAAAGACGCTGAAGCCCTGATCGACCAGATAGCTGATCATTGAATTGTGTGGCGAGAGGTCGAGGATATAATATTTCATGATCCAGGCAGGGGTGATCAAGATGGGCTCTTCATGAGCCTTGTCGGTCGTGGGCTCGTATTGGATCAGTTCCATCAGCCTGTTTCGAAAGACGACCTTGCCCGGTGTGATCGCCACTTCGTGACCAGGCCGGAAATTTTCCACCCCGATGGCAGGCTTGTCCCGCGCCGCGCGTTCCAGGTCCTCCAGAAGGTTCTGAAAGCCCCGGACAAAATTCTGACCACCTTCCTTTTGCGCTTTTGCGATGATCTCGGGATTGGTCAGTACGAAGTTCGAAGGTGCAAAGACATCAAGTATCTGTCGTGCAGAGAATTCGAGTACCCGTTCGTGCTGCGCGGTTACACCGGGCACGCCCGTTGTCGCCACGTGCCACCATTGCTGTGCAAGCAGGTGTGACTGGTACAAGGTATTGAAGGGCCATTGCTGCCATTCCTTGGCTCGAAACCGCCGATCCTGTTCCAGCGGCTCGATACAGGATTGTCCATCTCCACCTCCGGCAGCACATTGCAGCACCAGACGCATCAAACGCATCCACTTGTTTGTTGCCTTTTCTCCAAGCTGCATGCGTTTGCCAGGTGCAGCCATGATGTGCGTGAGCCAGTCCAGATAGGCAGCCGTCAGGGATGAAGGAGACAAGCCCTTGGTGACTTTGGCGGTTATGGCATTGGAGGACCGATCCATGACCTCGGTCAGCGCCGTGGACAGGTAGGAATCCCGCTCGCCAAACGGTGCATTTAGGGAAGACCGAGGCTGTGTCTTCTGACGCGTCAAAGGGGCGGATGTCCGCGGGCCGCGGTTTGCGACCTTGTCTGGCAGTGGTTGCACATCAGCGTGCATTTCTGGTTTAGGGGGCAGATTGACCATGGAACAGTTCCTGTAAAAACCGGCAGACTGATCCAATTCGCGGAAAGCAGCTGCCTGTTGAGAACATGTAGTGATGGTCTGGCGCAAACCAATTGATACAGGACAACTTAAAGAGAATTCTTTTGAGCGTGTTCACGCCGACAATCAGGGCTTGGTGTCTCTTTCGATCAGCAGAATATCTCCTGCATAAACAGCTCCATCGAGGCCCAGGCACGGTCATTGGTTTTTCGGTTGAAAAACATTTCCTGTTCAGGAGACTGGCCCTGTTGCGGTGTCTGGCCCTGTTGCTGTGTCTGGTCCTGTTGCGTTTACTGGCCCTGTTGCGTTGATTGGGCGTTGGGATTGGTGAAGGCGTGTCCGGTATGGGCAAAGGCGTTGATTTGCCATTTTCCCGTTCCAACGGCGACCGGTCAAATTCCTTCACCTATCCATTCATGCGGCCTTGTGGCGCCTTGTGGTGGCAATGCGGAAGCGATTGGCGACAAAGGCCGCATCACTCAGGCAGGCATTGCCGGCAGGATTTGCGCCGGTGACATGGTAGTCGCTGAAGGCTGCGCTCTGGTTGACAAATATGCCGCCTGTCAGATTGACAGAGAGATTCACGCCCGCCTGGGCAAAGGCGTCTGCAGCATCATCGACCACGGTGTCATCCGTGGCATAGATGGCAGCGGTAATGGCGCCCTTTTGCGCGGCAAGCGAAGAGGCCGCATGGATGGCGTCTTCGACATTGCGGGTCGCGATGACAAAGCTGATGGGGCCGAAATGTTCGTGCTCGTGGACCTTGCTGTTTTGGTCCGTGATTTTCAGGATGAGCGGTGTGGCCGTCCGGGCGTCGCCCATCGTGTCGATGGGCGTTGACGTGCGAAGAATGTCCCCCAGTTTTGTCGCGGCCCGGACACGTTCGGCCGTTGCTGCACTGGCAAGCGCACCGCAGACATTGGCTGCCCGTTCAGGATCAGACAGCAATTTGTCCACCGCGTTGCGGATCCCATCGGCCACTTCGTCGAAACTCCTGTGTCCATCCTCCGTTTCAATGCCGGATTGCGGAACATAGATATTCTGCGGTGCCGTGCACATCTGGCCGCTGTAGAGCGACAGGGAAAAGGCAATATTGGAGCACATGCCACGGAAGTTATCCGTTGAGGCCACCACGATCGAATTGACGCCGGCTTCTTCCGTATAGACCTGGGTGTCCGTTCCGGCATGGGTGCGCACCCAGGTGCCGAAGGCATTGGACCCGGTGAAATCGACGATACGGACGGATGGGTCCGTTACCAGCGTTTTGGTGATCTCGGCTCCGGGTTCATCCACCGCAAGGAGCAGCACATCGGGGTTGAAACCTGCCTCGCGCACCACCTCACGGCCGATGCTGACGGTCAATGCCAGTGGCAGGATCGCAGCGGGATGTGGCTTGACGATCGTCGCGTTGCCGGTCGCCAGACTTGCAAACAGGCCGGGATAGGAATTCCAGGTGGGAAAGGTTGCGCAGCCAATCACCAGAGCCAGGCCACGCGGCACAACGCGATAAATCTTCTCCAGCACCAATGGATCATGTTTGCCCTGTGGCTTGGTCCAGATGGCCGTTGCCGGGGTTCGCGTCATTTCTGCGTAGGCGTAGGCGAGGGCCTCCAATCCGCGATCCTGTGCATGCGGACCGCCCGCCTGAAAAGCCATCATGAAGGCCTGACCGGTGGTATGGGATACGGCATGCGCCATTTCAAAGCTTCTGGCGTTCAGTCTATGCAGAATTTCAAGGCAGACGCCCACGCGTTCCTCGATCGTGGCCTTTGCCCAGTCCTTCTCAGCTGCTTGCGCCGCAGCGATCAGTTGCGGCGGGTTTGGATTTGGATATTTTACATTGAGTTCAACACCATAGGGGGATGTTTCTAAACCAATGGATGGACCATTGCCCGGATGCCCATCGATCACATATTCTTTGCCGAGCAGGGCCTGGAAGGCTTTTTGCCCATCATCGCGGGCACTTTCCCCATAGATTTTTCCGCTGGCAACCTCGGGATAGGGCGAGAAATATTCCCTGGTGCGGGATGCATTCAATGCCTTGTCGAGTGTTGCCTTGTGTGTTTGAAAAAAACCGCTCATGCTCGTCTCCTCTGACAGTTGAAGCCGTCTGGATGTTCAGAACAGTAATCATTGACCAACCGGTCGGTTTATGCAAATTATTTTATCGACGCAGTTTTCACGGTCGGTTTTGGTGAGGAGAAAACAATGAACAATGATTCCGTGCTGGTCGAGAATGCGAACGGTGCCATGGTCATCACGCTCAACCGGCCTGACAGGCTCAATGCCTTCAATGTTCAGCAACATCTCAGCCTGATGGAAGCGTTGAATGAAGCTGAGGCGAATCCGCAGTGTCGCGCTGTGGTGCTGACAGGGGCGGGCAGGGGTTTTTGTGCAGGGCAGGATCTTGGAGATCGCGACCCATCGGGGGGCGCGCCTGATCTGGGTGAAACGATCGACACCTATTTCAATCCGCTGGTGCGAAAACTGCGTTCGATGAATATTCCCGTCATCTGCGCTGTCAACGGTGTGGCCGCCGGCGCGGGAGCCAATATCGCCCTGGCCTGCGATATCGTTCTGGCTGCCCGTTCCGCTCGGTTCATTCAGGCCTTCAGCAAGATCGGGCTGGTGCCCGATAGCGGCGGCACCTGGACAATCACCCATCTGGTAGGTGAGGCACGTGCAAAGGCGATCATGTTGACAGGTGAGCCCGTAGGAGCAGAAAAAGCCGAGAATTGGGGCATGATCTGGAAAGTCGTCGATGATGGCGAACTGATGACCGAGGCCTTGAAGCTCGCTGCCAGCCTTGCCAAGGGCGCCAGTGTGGGCTTGGGCCTGACGAAGTCTCTGGTTCATGCCGCAGCAACCAATACGCTTGACCAGCAGCTTGATCTGGAACGCGACACGCAACGTATCGCAGGCCGGACCCCGGATTATGCCGAGGGCGTGCGTGCTTTTTTGGAAAAGCGTCCCGCCCGTTTCACCGGACGGATGAACGAGGAGAATTGAGCCCGATGGCTGTTTCAACACCGGACCTCTCGCAGATGACTGCGGACGAAATTGCAAAGGCCAGCGCCGCGGCCATGTGGGCCGGAGACAATGCCTGCCGTCATCTGCAAATGAAGATTGTGGATGTGTCGGCGGGCATGGCTCAACTGTCCATGGAGGTGCAGGAATTCATGACCAATGGCCATGGAATGTGCCATGGCGGTTATATGTTCACACTGGCCGACAGTGCATTTGCCTACGCCTGCAATGGCTACAATCAAAATGCAGTTGCCCAGCATTGTTCGGTGACATTCCTGGCTCCCGTCAAATGCGGTGAGGTTTTGACGGCAACGGCGCGTGAAGTCAGCCGGACCGGCCGCAGCGGGCTCTACGATATCCGCGTGACGCGCGACAATGGCGAGGTCGTCGCAGAGTTTCGCGGCCATTCGCGAACAATAAAGGGAACCTGGCTGCCACAGCAGGGTCAATAATCGACAGACGAAGGGAGGAGCAACCACATGCAGGTCGAACCGCAAGATACACTCAACAGTCCGGCAAAAATTTCCGCGTCAAAAATTGCGGGTCTCGAGGCCATTGAAACCGCATCACGTGACGAGATTTCAGCGCTGCAGTTCAAACGCATGCAGCAGAGCTTGCGGCGCGCCTATGATCATTCGCCCTTCTACAGAAAGCATTTCGATCAGCACGGGGTCCATCCCGATGACCTGAAGGGTCTTGAAGACCTGGCCCGGTTTCCCTTCACAGTCAAAAAGGATCTGCGGGACAATTATCCCTACGGCATGTTTGCCGTTCCGCGTGAACAACTTGCCCGTCTGCACGCCTCGTCGGGCACCACCGGAAAACCCACCGTGGTCGGCTATACGCGTAATGATGTGGATATGTGGGCCCAGGTGGTTGCCCGCTCGATCTATGCCAGCGGCGGCAGACCCGGCGACATGGTGCATGTGGCCTATGGCTACGGGCTGTTTACCGGTGGGCTCGGCGCCCATTACGGGGCGGAGAAACTTGGATGTACCGTGGTGCCTGTCTCGGGCGGTATGACCGAGCGGCAGGTGACGCTGATCGAGGATTTCAAACCGCGCATCATCATGATCACGCCCTCCTATCTGCTGTCGGTCCTCGACGAGTTTCGCAGGATTGGTCTCGATCCGCGTCAATCGTCACTGGAGGTGGGTATTTTTGGCGCTGAACCCTGGACCAATGCGATGCGTCAGGAAATCGAAGACGCATTCGGCATGGATGCCGTTGATATTTACGGGCTGTCCGAAATCATCGGCCCGGGCGTTGCCAACGAATGTGTGGAGACAAAAGACGGTTTGCATATCTGGGAGGACCATTTCTATCCGGAGGTCATTGATCCCGATACGGGCGAGGTCCTGCCGGACGGGCAGAAAGGGGAGCTGGTATTTACCTCGCTGACCAAAGAGGCTTTTCCGATCATTCGCTACCGGACCCGGGACCTGACGCGGCTCCTGCCCGGCACGGCGCGCAGCATGCGGCGCATGGAGAAGGTGACCGGCCGTTCAGACGACATGATGATCGTGCGTGGCGTCAATGTCTTTCCAACGCAGATTGAAGAGCAGATTCTCAAATGCACCGGTCTTGCGCCGCATTATCAGATTGAGCTGACACGCGAGGGCCGTATGGACACGATGACCATCATGGTTGAATCCACCCATACCGCATCCGCGCATTCCGACCGGAACGGCAGCAGTGTGGAGCTTTCCAGCCATATCAAAAGCGTAATTGGCTTGTCAGCCACCATTCAAGTGCATGAACCCGGCAGTGTCGAACGCTCAGGCGGGAAAGCGCGGCGCGTCGTGGATAAACGCGAACTGGGATAACTCAACGCATTAGATAACAGCTATATCACACTGTTATTTTGAACAAACATTGGAATACCTGGTGGCAAGAACCAAAGCAGTTGATTACGAGGAAAAACGGGAGGCAATCTTGCGTTCCGCGGCAAAACTGTTTGCTGATGTTGGCTATGACCGATCCTCAATGTCACAACTGGCGACAGCGTGCGGCGTTTCCAAAGCGCTGCTCTACCACTATTATTCCGGTAAGGACGCACTGCTTTTTGATGTGATCAGCGCGCATCTGATAGAACTGTGCAAGACAGTTGATGAGGCTGACCGCCCCCAGGTGCCTGCTGAAGACCGCCTGCATTTTCTGGTCAAGGCCTTGCTCGACGCCTACCGTGATGCCGATCACGAACACAAGGTTCAGATCAACGAGATGAAACACCTTGCCACAGAACGGCAGGAAGAGATCAGGGAATTGGAAAGACGACTGGTTGCGCGTTTTGCCGATGCCATTCATGGCGTCAGCCCGGATCTTGGCGGTAGCCTGCTCAAACCGGTGACCATGTCGCTGTTTGGAATGCTCAACTGGCACTATATGTGGTTCCGCCCGCAAGGAGAAATCAGCCGTGATGATTATGCCCGCATCGCCAGCCGCCTGATCATAGATGGCGCGCGCGGATTGGCAGGCGCTTGATCAAGACGGCTTAGTGGGGCCATAAATGGTCCATGGCTGATTCTCCCATTGCACAGTTTGAAGCGCTGATTGATGACTTCCATTCACAGGAACGCATTCGTGTATGGTCGCTGGTGATCACCATTTTTGGTGATGCAGTGATCCCGCGGGGCGGCGAATTATGGCTCGGATCACTGCAGGCGCTGATGGATCGGCTGCGGATCGAACCCAGCGCCGTGCGCGCCGCCATGTCCCGTCTGACGGCCGATGGCTGGTTGACGCGATTGCGGGTGGGCCGCAAGAGCTTTTACCGGCTTGCAGAAACGGGTGAGGCCGAATTTGCGGAAGGGGCCAGAAAGATCTACCGCTCGCGCCGCTCGAACTGGTCCGGGGACTGGACCATCATTGTATTGTCCGCAGAAGCCGGAGAAAGCCGCGATGCCCGTCGCGAAACATTGCGTGCGGCCGGCTTTGGATCCCTTGGACCAAACATGTTCATTCGCCCGGACAATCCGGACAACGCAGTGCCGCTGGCTGTCATGCCCGGGGAATTCCATTTCTTTTCGCAGATGAATGACCAATCAATGCCCAGGGCGCTGGTTGCCCAGGCCTGGCAATTGTCTGATGTAGAAATACACTACGCGGATTTTGCCCGTGCTTTCGAACCATTGTCCGTTGCCCTGTCCACCGGCGCGGAACTGGACCCGCTCTCGGCCATGGCTGCGCGCAGCCTGATGATCCACCAGTTTCGCCGGATTGCACTGCGCGACCCGCTGTTCCCGGCCGAATTGACACCGGTCGACTGGAAAGGTGACAAGGCCCGGGTCCTGGCATCCTTGATCTATCGCAGACTAGCGGGTTCGAGTGAACGCTGGCTTGATGGCTGTTCCGATTCGGAAGGCCGCGCCTTCAGCAAGGCCTCCAGCAATATTGCAAACCGGTTCGGTGTCTGATCCTTTATGTTACGAAAATAATATTGACTGACGTATGTTCGTAACGTATTATTGTCGTATCATATTGGAAGGAGCCGGGCATGTATTCTCAGGGTCTTATTGGTGCGGATGGTCAAACCCATGAAGATGCGGCGTTTCTGGCCGCCTTCCAGGCGCGCATTGATGCCGAACAGAAAATTGAACCCAATGATCCGATGCCAGAGGGATACCGCAAGACTTTGGTGCGGCAGATTTCCCAACACGCGCATTCAGAAATCATCGGCATGCAGCCGGAGGGAAACTGGATAAGCCGGGCGCCGAGCCTGCGCCGCAAGGCAGCCTTGCTGGCAAAGGTTCAGGACGAGGGTGGTCATGGACTGTACCTCTATTCGGCTGCTGAAACACTCGGTGTCAGCCGCGAGGAGATGACAGAACAATTGCTCAGCGGCGCCGCCAAATATTCCTCCATTTTCAACTATCCGGCGCTGACCTGGGCCGATATCGGTGCCATTGGCTGGCTTGTCGATGGTGCTGCGATCATGAACCAGATCGTCCTGTGTCGTTGTTCCTATGGGCCCTATGCGCGCGCCATGATCCGCATCTGCAAGGAAGAGAGCTTCCACCAGCGCCAGGGCTATGAAATCATGATTGCCCTTTGCAATGGTTCCAAGGAACAAAAGGAACTGGCACAGGATGCGCTCAATCGTTTCTGGTGGCCATCGCTGATGATGTTCGGTCCGCCGGAAGGTGATTCAGTCCATTCCAATCAATCGATGATCTGGAAAATCAAGCGTTTCTCCAATGATGACCTGCGCGACAAGTTCATCAATGCATCCGTGCCCCAGGCAGAGAAACTGGGATTGACCATTCCGGATTCCGATCTGAAATGGAATGAGGCAAAGCAGGGCTATGATCATGGCGAGATCGACTGGGACGAGTTCTGGCGGGTCGTCAAGGGCGATGGCATTTGCAATCGTGAGCGGCTGAAGAACCGCCGGCGCGTCGACCGGGATGGCGCCTGGGTTCGTGAAGCGGCCATGGCGCATGCACAAAAGCGCAGGGCCAGAATGGCAAGCGCACGTATCGCTGCCGAATAGCACAGAGCAATCGTTTACCCGAATATCAATGAACCGGAACTTGGCAGAGGATTGATGCAATGAGTGAAGCTGCAATGCCCCTATGGGAAGTGTTCATCAGGGCGCGCAATGGCCTGAGCCATAAACATGCCGGATCAATCCATGCCACGGACGCCGAAATGGCGCTGCATGCGGCGCGCGATGTCTATACGCGGCGCGGTGAGGGGCAGAGCATCTGGGTGGTGCGGTCCAGCGACATCGTTGCTTCCGACCCGGTCGACAAGGACATGATGTTCGAACCGACAGCCTCGAAGATTTACCGGCATCCAACCTTTTACGAGATTCCTGACGATGTCGGGAACATGTGAGACGATCATGGCATCCAATCAAACCCTGTTTTCATACGTGCTGCGACTGGCCGATGATCATCTCATCCTGAGCCAGCGGCTGGGCGAATGGTGCGGTGAGGCGCCAACCCTGGAAGAGGATCTCGCGCTGGCCAATATCGCGCTGGATCTGATCGGGCAGGCGCGCGCGCTCTATGCCTATGCGGGGCAGGTCGAAGGCAAGGGCCGCAACGAGGACCAGCTCGCCTTCATGCGCTATGAGCGCGATTACCAAAATCTGCTGATCACCGAACAGCCCAATGGCGATTTTGCCCATACGATCGTGCGCCAGTTTTTCATCTCGGCCTATATGGATCCCTTCTGGCGCAGGATGGAAAGTTCAAAGGATGAAATGCTGGCCGCGATTGCCGCAAAGGCAAGCAAGGAAGTCACCTACCATCTGCGTCATACGTCGGAATGGGTCATTCGGCTGGGTGACGGCACCCGTGAAAGCCATGAACGGATGGTCGAGGCGCTGGATGATCTGATGATGTTTACGGGCGAATTGTTCGAGATGGACGCTGTGGCGCAGGAGATGCTGCAATCGGGTGTCGGGGTGGATGCTTCGGATCTGAAAGCAGAATGGCAACATACGGTGCAAACCATATTACAGGAAGCAACGCTTGAACTGCCAAAGGCAGGCCATATGCAGACCGGTGGCCGCACGGGGCGCCATAGCGAGCATCTGGGTCATATTCTCAGCGAGTTGCAATATATGCAACGCAGCTTTCCCGGCCTGACCTGGTGACGATGTCATGACCCGCATCCCGGACAAACATGCTCAACATGCGTCACAGCAATCGCTTCAGCAGGCTGCCTGGGCTGCGGCAGCCGCTGTTCCGGATCCCGAGATCCCCGTGGTGACCATCGCCGACCTGGGCATCCTTCGCTCCATTGCGCTGGATGAAGAGGGCTGCATCGTTGCGCAGGTAACGCCAACCTATTCGGGATGTCCGGCAACCAACCTCATCCAGCAGATGGTTCTGGAAGCACTGCACGAGGCCGGGTTTGAGAATGTCCGGGTGGAATCAGTGCTCAGTCCGGCCTGGACGACGGACTGGATCAGCAGCGAGGGACGTAAAAAGCTTCGCCAGTTCGGCATTGCGCCTCCCACCGAGACGTCCAATTCAAAACGCGCGCTATTTGGTGAGACACTTGTCACCTGCCCGCATTGTGGCTCGGGCGAAACGGAACGTGTCAGCGAATTTGGCTCCACCCCCTGCAAGGCGCTCTATCGTTGCCTGGCTTGCCGTGAACCCTTTGATTATTTCAAATGCCATTGAGGAGAATACGGTGCCACGCTTTCATTCACTGATGGTTGCAGATGTCCGACGTGAAACGGATGATGCCGTGTCCATTGCCTTTGCGGTGCCGGACAATGCCCGCGATGCATTTGCTTTCGTTCCGGGCCAGTATCTGACCCTGCGCACTGACGTCGACGGGCAGGCGGTTCAAAGAACCTATTCCATCTGCAGCGGTCTTGATGAGGGTGAATTGCGCGTGGCGATCAAACGGGTTGATGGCGGCGTGTTCTCCAGTTTTGCCAATGACAATCTGCTGGCCGGCATGCAAATGGATGTGATGGCACCGCAGGGGCGCTTTACCGCCGAACCCTCATCGCTTGAAGGCAACCATTATGTCGCCTTTGCCGCCGGTTCAGGCGTGACGCCCATCTTGTCCATTGTCAAAACCAAGCTGGCCAGTGAGCCGGACAGCACGTTCACGCTGTTTTATGGCAATCGCGACCGCGGCTCCGTGCTGTTTCGCGAACAGTTGGAAGACCTCAAGGACAAGTTCATTCAACGCTTTACACTGGTGCATGTGCTTAGCAGGGAAGGCCAGGATGTCGATCTTTTGCATGGCCGCCTCGATGCCGAGCACATGAGGCGGTTTGCCGATGCAGGCCTGTTTGATCCCCGGTCTGTAACGCGGATTTTTCTGTGTGGGCCCGGCAACATGATCGAGATCGGGCGCCAGACGCTGGCGGCCATGGGCGTTGCGGCAGAGCGCATTCGCTTCGAGATGTTTACCCCGGTTCATGACGGAACAGCCACTGCCAGGGTGGTGTCTGAAAAAGCCCGGCAGGTCGCTGACAAGGGTGTGGAGATTGAAACGGTTCTGGATGGTTCAAGGCAGATATTCACCATGGGCGCAAAGGATGACAGCGTCATCGATGCTGCGCACAGGCAGGGCATAGAATTGCCCTTTTCCTGCAAGGGTGGCATGTGCTGCACCTGCCGCGCGAAGCTGGTTGAGGGCAAGGTCGAAATGGTGGCCAATTATTCCCTGGAACCCTGGGAACTGGAAGCCGGTTTCGTCCTCGCATGCCAGTCCCGGCCGCTGACGGACAAGGTCATTTTCGATTTTGATGAAAGCTGATCTGGTGCGGTGATCAGTCCGGCTCCCTGAGGACAAGAACCCGGCAGGGGCTGCCGGGTTCGGCTGCCGGCGCATGGGGCGGGCGAATGACCAGACCGTCTGAATCGGCAAAGTGGCGCGTCATGGACGAATCCTGTTTCGCAAAGGCAAGCGCCGTCAGCGTTCCATCCGCCTCGCGTATCAGACGGGCGCGCAGGTAATCCTGCCGCTGGTCATTGGCCGGCAGTGCCGCGCCCAGCACGGCATCGGATTCAAAGTCGGCCTCGGCAATGCCAGAGAGCTTTGCAATCAGCGGGCGCAGAAACAAATGGGTACATACGAGGCTGGAGACCGGATTGCCGGGCAGGCCAAGGACGTGCAGCCCCTTGAGCTGGCCATACATCAGGGGTTTGCCGGGGCGCATGGCGATGCGCCAGAAATCAAGGTCCATGCCACGCGCCACAAGGGCTGCCTGCACCAGATCATGGTCACCGACGGAAGCGCCGCCAAGGGTTATCAACACGTCAACCCGCGCTGCCAGGGCGCGCTCGATCGCCGCCTCGATGACATCTTGCCTATCAACGGCAATGCCCAGATCCGTCACGCAGGCACCGTCGGCTTCGGCAATGGCGCGGACACCATAGCCATTGGAGGCGATGATCTGGTCGATGCCGGGCTGCTGGCCGGGCAGAACCAGTTCGTCGCCGGTTGCCAGAATGGCGACATGCGGCCGTCGCCGAACCGGCAATTCTGGGTGGTTCATGGCTGCGGCCACGGTGATGCGTCCTGCATCCAGCCGTTGCCCCGCATGCAGGACATGATCGCCCGCCGCAAAATCCAGACCTTTCTGCCGAATGTAGTGGCCTTTCGGCGCGGCCAGATTGATCAGCACGTGCTGATCGTCTGTCCTGTCCGTATCTTCCTGAATGACGATTGCATCGGCGCCCACGGGAACCGGAGCACCGGTAAAGATACGCACCGTCTGGCCGGGGCCGACCGTTCCGGTAAAGCCGTGACCGGCGGGGGCTTCACCGATGATTGTCAGACGGCAGGGCGCATTGGCAACATCCTCATGTCGAACCGCATAGCCATCCATGGCTGAGGCGGCAAAGGGCGGTTGCGAACGCATGGCGCTGATGTCGTGTGCCAACAGGCGGCCGCGTGCCTCGACCAGCGATACCATTTCCACGTCACTGATCGGCCCGGCGCCCTGCAAGATGCGCCTGCGGGCCTCGTCGACGGGAAGCAGCGACTTCAAAGCGCGCCTCCCCCTTGATCGCGTTGCCAGTTGCCGGATTTTCCGCCGGTCTTGGAGAGCAGTTTGATGCCGGTGATTTCCATCGACTTGTCCGCCGCCTTGGCCATGTCGTAGAGGGTCAGACAGGCCACGGAGACAGCTGTCAGCGCTTCCATCTCAACACCGGTCCTGCCGGACAATTTTGCCATGGCCTCAACGCGAAGTCCGGGCAATTCCGGTGCCTGCGATATGTCGACCGAGACTTTGGTCAGCATCAGGGGATGACAAAGCGGAATGAGATCCGATGTTCTCTTGGCGCCCATGATGCCGGCAATCCGCGCAACGCCAATCACATCGCCCTTTTTGGCATCACCGGCAAGGATCAACGCCAGTGTTTCAGGCGCCATGCGGATATAACCTTCGGCAATGGCGACACGCGCGGTCTCCTGCTTGCCGCCCACGTCAACCATATGGGCTTCACCACCTGCATCGATATGGGTCAGTTTGCCGGTGCCTGTCATGCTTCAGTCCTTGCCGGTCAAAAGCCGCCGGGTGGCCATTTCAACGTCATCCTGGCGCATCAGGCTTTCACCCACAAGGAATGACCTGATATTGGATTTTGCCAGCCTGAGGCAATCCTCGTGGCTGGAAATGCCGCTCTCACCAACCAGCAAGCGGTCTGCGGGCACCATTTCAGCCAATCGTTCGCTGGTGTCGAGACTGACCTCGAAGGTTCGCAGGTTGCGGTTGTTGACGCCAATCAGCCTCGACTGCAGCCGCAGCGCCCGTTCCATCTCCGCTTCGTCGTGCACTTCGATCAGTGCGTCCATGCCGAGCTCAAAAGCACTGTCTTCCAACATGCGGGCATCATCATCATTCAGCGACGCCATAATGATGAGGATGGCATCGCCGCCCCAGGCGCGGGCCTCATAGACCTGATAGGGCTCAAACATGAAATCCTTGCGCAGGGCCGGCAGATCAGTTGCTGCGCGTGCTTCGGTGAGAAACGCCGGTGCGCCCTGAAAGGATGGTCTGTCCGTGAGAACAGAAAGACAGGCTGCGCCGCCCGTCTGGTAGGCCCGGGCCAGGGCAGGTGGGTCAAAATCTTCTCGGATCAGACCTTTTGAGGGGCTTGCCTTCTTGATTTCGGCAATCAGCCCGAATTTCCCCTCATTTTGCCTTTGCTGCAAAGAGGCAAGAAAACCGCGGGGGGCATCCACGTCCTGGAGCCTGGCTTTCAGATCGGCCAGGGGAACTGCCGATTTCGCAGCGGCTATTTCTGCGCGCTTGTATGTTTCGATCTTTTGAAGAATATCCGCCATGCCTGTTTGCCTGTTCGCTATCGGGCTTGTTTTGCGTGGGCTTTGGATGTTTTCGCCAGCGTATCGAGCGCTGCCAGTGCTGCACCGCTGTCAATGGCGCTTTCGGCCTTGCTGATGCCCTCACGCATGTCTTCAGCGCTGCCGCCAATCACGAAAGCTGCCGCGCTGTTGAGCAGGACAATGTCGCGATAGGCATTTTTGGTGCCCCGCAGAACCTCCATCAGCGCTGCAGCATTGTGTTCAGCGTTGCCGCCCTTCAACTTGTCCATGGTAACCCGCTGCAGACCCAGTTCTTCCGGCGTGATGTCAAAGCGGCGAATATCACCCTTTTGCAAGGCAACAATCTGCGTTGTGCCCGTTGTCGTCATCTCGTCTAGGCCGTCACCATGGACAACCCAGACGGTTTCAGATCCGAGGTCATGCAGAACATGGGCAAGCGGTTCGCACCAGGCAGGATCGAATACCCCCAGCAATTGTCTTTTTGCACCGGCCGGATTGGCAAGTGGCCCAAGCAGGTTGAAGATCGTGCGGGTTCCAAGCTCGACGCGCGCGGGACCCACATGTCGCATGGCCGCATGATGGCCGGGTGCAAACATGAAACCGATGCCCGCCTCGCGAATACAGGCCTCGATGCCTTCCGGCTTCAGATCGATATCGACACCCAGCGCCATCAACGTATCGGCGGCGCCGGATTTCGAGGTGAGGGCGCGGTTGCCGTGTTTGGCGACGGTGAGACCGCCACCGGCGGCCACCAGGGCGGTGCAGGTCGAAACATTATAGGAACCTGAGGCATCACCGCCGGTTCCCACGATATCAATCGCATCGTCCGGGGCTTTCACCCGCAGCATCTTCTCACGCATGGTGCTGACGGCGCCGGTCAGTTCCGAGACGCTTTCGCCCCGCACACGCAGCGCCATCAGGAAGCCACCGATCTGCGCGGCGGTTGCCTCGCCCGACATCATGATGCTGAAGGCATCGTGGGCCTGCGCGCGGGTCAGCGGCTGCCCACCAGCCACAATGGCGATATAGTCTTTCAGGTCGGACATGGTCAGCTTTGCCTCCGGGGCAGCTACACTATCTGTTTTCCGGCGTCAGGAGGGTGAGGAAACGGCCAGTTCGGCCACCGCCGGATTGAAGGTGACGCCGAATTCCGTTTGCATCAGGCGGATCATCTGAGACAGCATGTCATCACCCATTCTTCGTGACAGGTTCTGGCTGGCACCCGCAGGCAAGGCGTCAATTGCAGATGGATCAGGTGTCGATACGGATGTCACCTGCATCAGGATCTTGACCGTATCGGCTTCGTCACTTGCCAGAGTAACCAGGCCTTCCGGTCCAGAAAAGGCAGCGTTGATGGCCGATGCGCCGAGAACAGCATCCTGAACGCTTCGTTTCATGTCATATTTGGTTTCTGCGACCAGACCGAGTTCGGCTGCAATGGCAGACAATTCTTCACCCTTGGCAACGCGATCACGCAATTCCGTCGCCTGTTTATCCAGAGCGATGGCTGCCTGTTCGCGCTTCCAGTCTTCTGTGACCTGGCTCTTTGCTTCATCCAGGGTGCGGTCACGTGCCGGTATGATATCGTCAACCTCAAACCATAGAAAACCATCACCGCCAATATTGATCGGTGCGGTTTCAATGTTGATTTCGGTGTCAAAAGCCTGCGCCAGGAGCGCCTGTGACTGTGGCAGGTCACGCAGGACTTCACCGTCCGGTGTGCGTGCAGAACGATCAACCGCATCAATGGTGACAGGCGTCAGCTTCTGCTTCTTTGCGGCTTCACGCAATGTTTCGCCGCCTGCGCGGGAATCCTCATAGGCATCATGCACATCAAGCAGAATGGTCTCTGCTTCGCGCAACGCCAGTTCGTTGCGTATCTCGTCTCGCACCTCTTCGAAACTTCTGGTTGCCTGAGGCGTTATTGCCGTAACGCGCAGGATGACTGGCCCAAAGGAACCATTGACAACACCGCTTGTCGCCCCGGCTGAACTGATCGCAAAAGCGGCATCCGCAATGACCTGATCCGGCACCGTGGATTTCTGCTGCGTTCCAAGCGAAACGTCGCTCATGGTCTTGCCTGCAGTGCTGACAATTTCTTCAAAACTTGCGCCGGCCGACAATTTTTCCGCCGCTGCCTGTGCGGCATTTTCATCGTCAAAATTCAATTGTTCGATGGTGCGCGTTTCCGGTGTGGTGTAGCGATCAATGCGTGATTCATAATCATTGCGCGCTGTTGTATCGGAGATATTTGCAACGTCCACAATGTCACTGGCCGTCAATGTGACATAGGTGATTTTGCGGTATTCAGGCGCCCGGTAGGTGGCCTTGTTGGACTCGAAATAGGTTTTGAGAACCTCGTCCGTGGGGTCTTCTATTGTGCTGAGGTCCTGCGGGTTCAGCACAATATAGTCGAAGGTGCGCGTTTCGTTTTCGAACTGGTTGACGGCTGCCAGCAGGGTCGCGGGCGCCTTGTAACCATCGGAGACGGCTTCAACGATCTGCGAACGGATCGCGGTATTTTCCTGACTGACGATGAAATCTTCTTCACTCATGCCGATATTGCGCAGCAGATTTGCGAAGGTCAGACGGTCAAAGCGACCATCGATACCCTTGAAGGCCGGATCCTCGGCAATCAGCCCGGCCAGGCGCTCTTCCGACAGGCCCAGATTCATCCGCCGCGATTGCTCGTCGAGTGCGGCATTCATGGAAACCTGCGTGAGAACCTGGTTTTCAACGCCCAGCGCACGCGCCTGTTCAGCGGTCAGCCGGGTTCCGAATTGCCGCGAAAGCATGGCGATCTGCCGATCGAAGGCCAGGCGGTATTCCGTCGTCGTCACCTTTGTTTCGCCGACCGAAACGACAGAATTTCCGGCGCCCTGGAACATGGTGCCGCTGATACCCCAGACACCAAAGGACAAAACCAGAAGTATCAGGAGAAATTTGGCAACCCATGATTTGGCACTATTGCGTAGAACGTCGAGCATGAAAACTCCATTACTTCCGATTTTGGCGCCAAGGCAGCGCAGCGAATTTTACTAATACAATTGGACGGTGTTTTACGCATCGAATGCCCGCCCCGCAAGGCTGAATAACAGGTGTTGCGCCATTGTCGGCCCATGATGGTTCAAATCCACCATGTCGCCGTTGGGATGCATTGCATTATCCGGTCAGTTTGCTAGGTCCCTGTTCGACAGATAATCTATGGCGAGAGGATATGAAATGACACCTGGGATTAAGCCGCTGATCGCCGGCAACTGGAAAATGAATGGTCTTCGCGATTCCCTGCGCGAGATCACGGCCATTGCCTCAGGGCTTGAAACATTCAAAGGCGAAGCCTTCGATGCCTTGATCTGCCCTCCCGCGACGCTCGTGTGTCTGGCGGCTGCGGCCGTTCAGGATACGCATTTGAGCATTGGCGGTCAGGATTGCCATACGCAGCAGGCCGGCGCCCATACGGGCGACATTTCCGCAACCATGCTGCGTGACGCCATGGCGACTCATATCATTGTCGGGCACTCGGAGCGGCGGGCTGATCACGGCGAAAGCAATGCGCTGGTGCGTCAAAAGGCTGTCGCGGTCCACGCCGAGGCCCTGGTGGCGATCATCTGCATTGGCGAAACCAAGGCTGAACGCGATGCCGGAATAACATTGGCGGTGCTGAAGCGACAGCTGGATGAATCCCTGCCGGACGAAGCAACCCACAGGAATACAATTGTTGCCTATGAACCCGTTTGGGCCATTGGCACTGGTAAGACGCCGACGCCCAGGGATGTGGAGGAAGCCCATGATTTCATGCGCCGCGACCTTGAGGGACGTTTTGGCGAGCAGGGGGCTCAAATGAGACTGCTCTATGGTGGTTCCGTCAAAGGCGCCAATGCGGCGGAATTGATGGCCGTGCGCAATGTGGATGGTGCTTTGGTTGGTGGTGCGAGCTTGAAAGCAACAGACTTCCTTGCCATCTGTGAAGCATACGGATAATAACCGCCTCGGACCGTCCTGTTCGACGGTTGTTTGTTTGAATTGGCCTGTATGGGGTTGGAAAGCGTTCCAGCCTCGTGTACACAGCCGCAAAAATTCCAATGTGCCTTGATGGCAGGAACATAAATCTATGCAAACGGTTTTGATCGTTATTCATCTCATGGTCGTCATCGCCCTCGTGGGCGTCGTTTTGTTGCAGCGTTCTGAAGGCGGAGCGCTAGGCATGGGCGGCGGTGGCAGCGGCGGGGGCATGATGTCCGCACGCGGCGCAGCCGACGCATTGACGCGGACAACAGGCATTCTGGCGGCCGCCTTTTTCATCACGTCGATTTCGCTTGGCATTTTTGCTCGGTACGAATCGCGCCCGACAGACATTCTCGACCAGATCGAACAGACATCACCCGGTGGCCAGAACATTCTGGACCAACTGGGCGGCTCATTGTCTCCGAGTGAAAGTTCTGACAGTTCGGCTGACATACCTGCGCCCACGCAGGACGGTACTCAGGTTCCGACAGGTCAGTAACTTACGATATACCATGACATACCGGCTTTAGTTGCCGGTATTTGCTGTGCACGACGCAAAGTTGCGCAGCAATTTGTCGTGTGGATGTGTATATCATCTGAAAAATACCATCAGAACAAATTTGGGGCTGGTGGAATCAGTGACAAAGCGATAACGGAATAAGCCCATGGCGCGATACGTATTCATCACTGGCGGCGTGGTTTCTTCCCTTGGAAAAGGAATTGCTGCGGCCGCCCTGGGAGCGTTGCTGCAAGCCCGTGGTTACCGGGTGCGGATACGCAAGCTTGATCCTTATCTCAATGTCGACCCGGGAACGATGAGTCCCTATCAGCACGGCGAGGTTTTTGTCACCGACGACGGCGCGGAAACCGATCTGGATCTCGGTCATTATGAGCGATTTACCGGACGCTCCGCGGTTCAGGCCGACAATATTACCACCGGGCGGATCTACAAGGACATTATCGATAAGGAACGCCGGGGCGACTATCTGGGCGCCACCGTTCAGGTGATTCCGCATGTCACCAATGAAATCAAGAACTTCGTTCTGGATGGCAATGAGAATTTTGACTTTGTCCTGTGCGAGATCGGCGGCACTGTCGGCGATATCGAGGCGATGCCCTTTCTGGAAGCCATCCGTCAATTGGGCAATGATCTGCCGCGCGGCAATGCCGTATACATACATCTGACATTGATGCCCTGGATATCGGCTGCCGGTGAATTGAAGACAAAACCGACGCAGCATTCGGTCAAGGAATTGCGTTCCATCGGCATTGCGCCTGATATTCTGCTGGTGCGGGCCGACCGCCCGATCCCCGAAGACGAACGTCGCAAATTGTCACTGTTTTGCAATGTGCGTTCCAGCGCGGTGATTCAAGCGCTTGATGTCGTTTCCATCTATGATGTGCCGATTTCCTATCATCATGAAGGCCTCGACACCGAGGTGCTTGCCGCATTCGGCATCGAACCGGCACCGGCACCCAGAATGGCGCCATGGGAGCGGGTTGCCGAGCGCATTCGCACGCCGGAAGGCGAGGTGACTATTGCTGTTGTCGGAAAATACACCGGCCTGAAGGATGCCTATAAATCATTGATCGAGGCGCTTCATCACGGCGGCATTGCCAATCATGTCAAGGTGAATCTGGAATGGATCGAATCTGAAATCTTTGAAAAGGAAGATCCCGCGCCCTGGCTGGAAAAAGTCGATGGCATCCTTGTGCCCGGTGGCTTTGGCGAACGCGGTGCGGAAGGCAAGATATTGGCGGCACGTTTCGCCCGGGAGCACAAAGTGCCCTATTTCGGGATCTGCTTCGGCATGCAAATGGCTGTGGTGGATGCGGCGCGTTCGCTGGCAGGGCTGGATAAAGCCTCGTCGACCGAATTTGGCGACACCTCGGAACCCGTTGTTGGTCTGATGACCGAATGGCTTAAGGGCGACATGCTCGAAAAACGCACCAAATCAGGCGATCTGGGTGGCACCATGCGTCTGGGTGCATACGATGCGCATCTCAAGGCGGGCACGCGTATTGCCGAAATTTACGGGAGTACGGAGATTTCCGAACGCCATCGCCATCGCTACGAGGTCAATCTTGACTATGTGGCAAGGCTCGAAGAAGCCGGCCTGACCTTTTCCGGCATGTCCCCCGATGGGGTCCTGCCCGAGACCGTGGAATACCGGGATCATCCGTGGTTTATCGGCGTGCAATACCACCCGGAACTGAAATCCCGGCCGCTTGAACCGCATCCGCTGTTTGCCTCCTTCATCGCGGCAGCCCTCGAGCAGTCCCGATTGTTCTAGAATCGCAGCCAGGTTTTTGATCCGCCGATCGGCTTGCGAACCGTTTGGCCGATGCAAACTGAATCTGAAGCCATATCCTTAGAGTATCCGCGCAAGCAAAAATGCGCTGTTTTCGCCGTCTTATCTGCACGCGGACCGTAGGTGCGCGACCTGCCATGTCCGGGCTACGCCATTCAATCCTCAAAGAGATGTCTGGACGAGGGGTCCCACGTCGGCTAACTATTTGCCTGATTGCGAAGAACCCGTTCAAAATTCTATTCATTTTTGATCATAGGTTGGAATTGGCATGGAAAAAGACGACCAACGAAAATTGGATATCGTGTCCGGGGCATTTTCTGTTCTGTTGAAAAACGGCCTGCCCATGTTGTCTTACGACCTGATTGCGCAGGAATCTGGCGTCTCGAGGCAGCTTGTTCGTTACTATTTCGCCGATCCCGAAGACCTGATGATTGCGCTTTGTGATCATCTTGCCGCGCTTTACCGCGAAGCCCTGATCCAGGGTGTTCTGGCAAGGCAACAGGATAACCGCCTGGAGTTTTTCTTTGATTTCTATTTCGATCTGGTGGAAGGAACGGCAAAACCACGTGACGATCAGGTCTATGACGCCATGATGTCGCTGGCGGCGGGCAACCCGATGGTCCGTGACAATCTGCGCGGACAATACAGTCTCCTGGGGCAGGTCGTTTCCCATGAGATTCATCTGCGATACCCGCAAATAGGCCGCGAAGGCGCCGACGAACTGTCCTACCTGTTTGTCTGCCTGATGTATGGCCACTGGAAAATGGTCGCTTCCCTGGGCCTGTCCGAGGACCACAAGCACATCACCCGCCAGGCTCTCGACCGCCTGATACAGACCTATGCAGGCAGCAAATTCCCACGGATCAAATCCGTGAAAACATGGGCGTCTGCGAGAGATGGCTGATGGCAATTGGCCCGAGCTACATTTTCAACCAATCTGTCTGGTTGATAAAGGCCTGATCAACCTTTGAGTGGGATGTACTTTGTTTTTGCAATGTTGCGATCTTTTTTTTGCATGAGCTTGGCGGGTGAAGCCGAGTTATCGATCCCGCTGAAACTGGGATGATTACAGTTGATGCATGACATAGGTGCTGACACTTCCTATAAGTTTGAGGGGTGAGATCAAACACGAGGGTAATGACGGTGTAGAAATGTGAACAGCAACCGTGTTACGATCTCTGCGTGAAGGAACAATGTTGATGCAGAATGCCAAACAGGATGTCGTCAAAATGTTGGATGGGTTGCCGGAAAACGCATCCTTGGAGGATATCCAGTATCATCTTTATGTTCTTGAGAAGGTCAAGAAGGGCAAGGATCGTCTGGCAAATGAAGGCGGTATTGATCAAGCGGACGTTGAGAAGCGATTGCAAAAGTGGCTTATCAAGTAGTCTGGTCGCCCGAGGCTTTTAAAGATATAGATGAAATAGTTGGTTTTATCGCCAAGGATTCTCCATTTTACGCCCAAGTCGTCGTTGAAAAGATCATTGACGCTTCAAGAAGCCTTGATGAGTCTCCTCAGAGAGGGCGAATTGTTCCTGAAATTAGTGATCCCTCCCATAGAGAAATTTTCATCCACTCTTACAGATTGATTTATGAGATTGAGGCGGAAACGGTCAGCATATTGGCCATGATCCATGGCAAGCGTCTGCTCTCATCCATTGAACGTCTTGATCTGGAAGAATGAACGGTTAAAACACGGTACTCACCTGACAATGGATACCGATTCCGCATCAAACCGCCGCACCATCATTCCATCTGATCAATCCAGGCCTCCAGCATGGTGACAGCCTCGCTGTGCACCAGCGATCGTCTGAGTTCCGGCATCATGATTCCGAGATCCAGGCTTTTCATGTGGAAGATGAGGATGGAGCTTGTCGCTTTGCCGGGGTCGATGTCATAGGTGTAGCCGCCTGAGCCGCGACCGGCGGCGACGGGGCGTTTACGGTGGCCCCAGCGCAACCTGTCGCTTTCCCCGAAGATCAGGAACAGGCCGGAATTGCTGGCCGGGCCCTCCAGGCGGTGGCAATGGGCGCAATTGATATCGAGATAGGATCTTGCCCGCCGTTTGATCGGCTCGGCGGTGTCCTGCCAATTGGCCGCACGCGGGGCATCCTGCGGACGGGGCGCAGCAGACAGGATTTGTCGTTTACTCCAGGCCAGCAGCTGGTTTTCCACGCCGTCGCGGTAGACATGATCCCGGTTGAGATGGCGCGCAGTGGGGCCGATGGGGGTGATGGTCTTGCCGAGCGCATGGCATCCCTTGCACTGATTGGTGTTGGGTACGGCATAGTCTTTTTCCAGCGGATCACCATCCAGGCCGATGGTCCGGATATGCATTCGCTTGCCGGCCAGCCTGAGCGAGACCTTCGCCTATGATGACGGCGGCAATCTGCTCGGCCGCACGCGCCTTGCAGGAGGCTTTGTCTATCCGGCGGGCGCAGGAACACGGCCGCATGCGCCCTTGATGCTGGGGGCCAATGCGCTCTCCTATGACAACAATGGCAATATGACGGCTGACGGCACGCGAACGCTTGCCTGGGATGAGGCCAATCGTCTGTCGCAGGTGATCAATGGGGCCGCAGCGACCATCGACTTTGGCTTTTGCCAGGAAGGCAGGTCGGGGCCCGGAAGGCAAGCGGGTCAAGAAGATTGGTGCCGGCACCGAGGCGCTCTATCCGGATGCCGATGCAGAGATCGATGCGCCTTTGATGTCTGGGGGGGCACGCCGGTCTCGACCGGTGTCTACGCCATGGATGCCTATACGCATTATCCGCATATGGACATCAAGCTGGTCGGCACCGCGCCCACCTTCATCCACCGCGATCACCTGTCCTCGGTGCGCATTGTCACGGACGCGTCGGGCAATCTCGTCGAAGAGACGGCCTATGCCGCCTATGGCGAGCGAACCAATGCGGCGATGACCACGCAGAAGGGCTATATCAAACGAGCGCCATGATCCCGAAACAGGTCTGATGTATCTCAACGCCCGCTATATGGACCCCTCATTCGGACGGTTCATCTCAGCCGATGATTGGGATCCGATCAAGGAGGGTGTCGGGCCGAACCGCTATGCCTATGCGCAGAATGATCCGGTGAATAAAAGTGATCCCAACGGGCATGCTGCTGCGCGTGCAGGCGACGGAATAGGACCGCCAGATGATGGATTGCGTGGAGGAGGGGATAAAGATCCGAATCCAGATGGAGGGCCAGATCAGGTTGATGTATACGATTCACTTGACGTTGCAGCTGACCGGCTTGGTCTCGGCATTGAGGAAGACAAGGTAAAGGCCGCGAAGACTGTCGTCGCAGCTGCTGGTATTGTGGTGTCGGCGACACCAGCAGGAAAGGCAGCAGGGCTTGCGTTGTCTGTCGTCCGGGCAGCTCCGGTTGCAGGCAGAGCGATTGCTGCAATGGCACGCACGTCGGCAGAGCTGGCTTCACGCTATAGCCTGCAGGCTGGTGTTTTTGGACAGGTAAATGCGATGGCATTGACAGCGAAAACAACGCAGATGGCGAGTAAAGCTAAAGCAGTTGGTTTGGCTGGATTATACACAACAGCTGAAACACAAGTGGGGCAATTTAATGTTGGATTGGTTACTGGCGCTACAGATGCAGTCGTCGGTACGGATACGTCTGCTTTAACTGATCGATCTGCGGCTACAAAAATGGGTTACTACACAGGTTATGTAACAGCGTATACGGCAGCAAATGCACCGGCTACTGTAGCGGCAATTTCACAAGCATTTTCGAGCAGCCGAGGGAGGTAAAAGATAACACATGGATTATTTTTTGATCACTCTGGCAATCGTGATAGTCTTATTTGTTGCTCATAGCGGTTATAAGGGAGTAAAGTATGGTGCCGCATATTTACCTAAGACAATAATGGAAATTTCCAATATTTTTTCCGAGCACCGCGCTATTTTGGATGGCATCACATACTTTTCTTTTGATTGCACCAGATTGCTGACAGTTGAATATGTGACTGATGATATCATGAATTTGTATATCCGAGACATGAGCAAAGAAATACGCGGATATGTTTTGAAAGGTATAGATGGGATAGAAGTAGATATAAATAGTGATGTCCGTTGCCGCATCAGCCATGAGAGCTACTTAAAAATAATAGAAAGGCTATGTGAATATTACAAAGATACTAAATATCCATTGAGAATCAAATATTTGAGCCCCCTTATGCCGGAGTAGCGATCCTGGTTGCCGATCCTGAAGAAACCTCCAATTTGTTCCCATTCCAAAGACGTCTCGACGAAATTCATTCATTCGGTGCAAGGCGGCTGGATAGGAGGTGTCCTGATTGTAAAGTACGATACCACGGGGTAAGTTGTTTCGAACGATGGCAATGGTGAGACTCAAATCCCTCACGGTTTCAAGGCCCCTTCACACGTTCCCGCAGGCGATTCATCCTCTCATGAGCACCGCGCCACATCAACCCGCCGCTTCATCATTCCATCTGATCAATCCAGCCCTCCAGCATGGTGACCGCCTCGCTGTCGACCAGCGATCGACCGAGTTCCGGCATCATGATGCCGGGGTCCTGGCTTTTCATGCGGAAGATGAGGATCGAGCTTGCCGCTTTGCCGGGGTCGATGTCATAGGTGTAGCCGCCTGAGCCGCGTCCGGCAGCGACGGGGCGCTTGCGGTGGCCCCAGCGCCGCTTGTCACTTTCTCCAAAGGTCAGGAACAGGCCTGAATTGCTGGCCGGGCCCTCCAGGCGGTGGCAATGGGCGCAATTGATATCGAGGTAGGATGCAGCAAGGGAGAGACCCACCAAATTCCGCAGGCGTGACGCATGTCAATGGCCTATGGGCGCGCACCGATCTGAAATTCAGTTGCACGGCAAGGTCTCACAGGCGTGACTGTGTACAAGCGCTCAATGTAAAATTTTTATCAGAGAGTTAGAAGAAAAAATGGCGGAGGAGGTGGGATTCGAACCCACGGTACGGTCTCCCGCACGCCGGTTTTCAAGACCGGTGCCTTCAACCGCTCGGCCACTCCTCCGACGCCGCCTTATTGCTATATGTTCTTTTGTTTTGCAAGCCGTTGTTTGTCAAAAACTGACTGAATCACCAGGACGGGGCCTGTTGATGGCGATCGGGGCTTCAAATCGGACCGGTGCAGCGTTCATATCGTATTAACCACAATGCAATCAATTCGACTAAAATGCTTGGAATTGCCTGAATTTCAGCGTTCTATCCCCTTCTTCCAATGAGCTTTTGTCGCAATAGAATTTCTATGGTGCCAAGGCATTGGGAAATTTTCACAATTGTAGTATGGATAGTCAAAACCTGATGATCAGCAAATTCGGATTTAATCTATCTATGCGATATGGTTCAGACCTGATGAAATCATTACTGGCAAGATCAGTGTCGGTAAATTCGGCCCCTGCAGGATCGACGCGCGCTGGCAGCGCGCACAGAATGACGATCGTCAGCGCATTTGCCCGCGTCGCTCTGTTTGCCTCCGTCGGCATCGCATTGACGGCCTGCGGCAGCACCATATCGGAAATGGACACGGCCGATATCAACACCAAGACGAAATTCAGCAGCAAGGCCTATGGGGTCAGCGCCAGCAAGCGTGTCACGACATCGCGCAAGGTGGCCAAGGGCGGCGGTAGTTTCAAGCTCGGCAAACCCTACAAGGTGCGGGGCAGGTGGTATACGCCCAAAGAGGACAAGGACTACGACAAGAAGGGGCTGGCGTCCTGGTATGGTCCGAACTTCCATGGCCGCAAGACGGCCAATGGCGAAATCTATGATCAGTATCATCTGTCCGCAGCCCATCCGACATTTCCATTGCCAAGCTACGCGCGCGTCACCAATACCGAGAATGGCCATTCCGTGGTGGTGCGCGTCAATGATCGCGGCCCCTTCGAAAAGGGCCGGATTATCGACGTATCCAGCAAGGCGGCGGATGTTCTGGAGATGAAGCAGGCCGGACTGGCAAAGGTTCGCGTACAATATGTCGGCCGGGCCCGCATGGATGGCCATGATATGGCCTATCTCTCGGCTTCCTACAAAAAGAATGGCAGAGCGAGCCCCTTGGCGCCGGATGTTGTTCCGGACGATAGCGCTGGCGCTTCCGGCGTCATGCTGGCCATGCGCGCACCGCAACGGGCCATTTCAACCGTCTTTGGTCGCAGCGTTGAAACGGCAAGTCTTTCACAAAAGCAGCCACGGATAAAAATGGCGCGCCTGTCGTCTGATGCCTCTATGAGCGAATCGGCGTTCTCCATTGACGCAGACGTCGGCTCGTTGCCGCAAACCGGGCCGGTTCCCACGGAACGGCCGTCCTTTGTGCGCACATTTGCCAGCGGCGATGATCTGCCGGCATCGACCGTGTCGTCCTATGCGCAAATGCGGGTCGAACAGCAGGCCGACACGCCTTTCGCTCTGGTCCTGTCTCAACCACAACTCACCGGCACGATGATTCTCGCCTCCTGGAAACGTCAGGGTAACTAGCGTTTCCAGAAAAGTGCGAAGCGGTTTTCTGAAAAGATAACGCGCCTGAGAAATGCGTTTCCGGAAAAGTGCGATGCCAATTTCTGACAAGATAACGCGCCGGGAACATGGGTTTCCAGAAAAGTGCGCAGCGGTTTTCTGACAAGACAACACGCCTGCAAAATGGGTTTCCGGAAAAGTGCGATGCCAATTTCTGACAGGGTAACGCGCCTGGAAACGCTGTTTGCATCGTTGCGACAGTGCGGTTCAGAAGTGTTGGAGTTGGCTGTTCTGCGGATGTAAACCCAATTGGATTGATTGAGCCTTCGACCATTGCTAGTCTTGGCGCATGCATGCATGTCAGATGAAGAGGAAGTCACAGCCGATGTTCGACAGGTTCGAGGCCGCACTGCTGGCGATTGCATGGACTTTGCTGGTGGCGATCAATCCTTCACCTGCCATGGCTCAACTGTTTGAAACCAAGGCAAAACAGGCCTATCTGATCGAGGCGGAAACCGGCTCGGTGCTCTTTGCAAAAAATGAAGACGACCTGATACCGCCGGCCTCCCTTGCCAAGCTGATGACCATGGAACTGGTGTTCGATGCAATCGTGTCCGGGCGCCTGTCGCCCGAAGACACCTTCGAGGTCTCTGAAAACGCCTGGCGGACAGGCGGCGCGGTCTCCGGCACCTCGACCATGTTTGCGGAAATCCATTCATCTGTCAGCCTGCAGGATCTGATGCAGGGCGTGATTGTCCAGTCCGGCAATGATGCCTGTATTGTCATCGCCGAAGGCATGGCCGGGTCGGAAGCGGTTTTTGCCGACATGATGAACGAGCGCGCCCGCGCACTTGGCCTGACCAAATCCAACTTTGCCAATGCAACCGGTTTGCCGCATCCCGATGCGCGGGTGACAATGAAGGAACTGGTCTTGCTGGCCAGATATATCCAGCAGACCTATCCGCAATTCTATCCGCTCTACGCGCAGGAGGATTTCACCTGGAATGGCATCAACCAGCGCAACAGAAATCCGCTTCTTTCAGCCAATATCGGTGTCGACGGCCTGAAGACCGGCTATACGGACGAATCAGGCTACGCCATTGTCAGTTCGATCGAACGCAAGGGCAGGCGGCTCTTTCTGGCCATGAGCGGCATGAGCAGCCTCAAGGAACGCGCCGAGGAAAGCCGCAAAATGCTTGAATGGGGCCTGCGCTCCTTTGAAAAGAAACAGCTTTTTTCCAACGGCGAAATTGTCGGCAATGCCAGCGTCTATGGTGGCGCCCAGTCCAGCATCACGCTCAAGGCAAAAGGGCCGATAGACATTTTTGTTCCCATTACCAATGCCGACCGGCTGAAGGCGCGCATTATCTACGATTGGCCGTTGAATGCGCCGGTCGAGGAGGGCGATGCTGTGGGAACCCTGAATGTGTGGATTGGTGACACCCTGAGCCAGCAGACCCCGCTTTTTGCCGCTGAAACAGTGGACAAGGGCCCGTTGCACCGGCGCGCCTTCGATGCCGCCAAGGAATTGATATTGTTCTGGTTATAATCGCAAAACATTGCCTCAATACATTCGGATTGTCTGGACGGCCAATAAAAAGCCCCCTACAAACACAGTCAAACCTCGTGAGAATGAACCAGATCATTGGTTCAGCCAGCGCTCCGGGGCGTCGATGTGTGTGTGTTGCCGGTCTGATTGCCGGTCCACCAAATTGAATGTTGATGAGGGGACAGGGTTTCTTTGAAGGGACGGTTCATAACATTTGAGGGCGGTGAGGGGGCCGGCAAGTCCACCCAGATCCAGTATCTGGCAGAGGCGCTTCGCGCATTGGGCCATGATGTCGTCATGACGCGTGAGCCCGGTGGTTCACCTGGCGCAGAAGCCGTCCGCCACGTGTTGCTTTCAGGCGCCGCAGAAGAATTCGGCGTACGCATGGAGGCCATTCTGTTTGCCGCCGCGCGCAGCGATCATGTTGAAGAATTGATCCGGCCGGCGGTCGAAGCCGGCAAGATCGTCCTGTGTGATCGTTTCATGGATTCCTCGCGCGTCTACCAGGGTGTGACCGGCAATCTGGAGCCGGAATTTGTCACGGCATTGGAACGGGTTGCCATCAATGGCATGGTACCCGATCTCACCATCATTCTTGATCTGCCTGCCGAAGTCGGTCTGGCCCGCGCTGCTGCACGTGCCGGGTCCGGAAATCCGGATCGCTACGAGAAAGAGGCGCTATCGATCCACGAAAAACGCCGTGAGGCCTTTTTGGAAATTGCGCAAAAGGAGCCGGAGAGATGCAAGGTGGTGGATGCAAATCAGCCGGCCGATTCCATTGCGCAAACGATAGAAAAACTGGCTATGGAGAAACTGGCAATCGAACAGCCGGCCATAGAAAGGCAGGCTGTGTCCAAGCTGCCCGATGAGCCCCCCAAGAGAAAATCGCCACGCAAGAAGTCTTCCGCGAAAGCCGCATCGTCCGACATAACGGCAGAGCCACAATGAGCGGCGACCACAATGTGCTCGATGGCGCAGTTCCACCGGCGCAAAATACCAAAATCTTTGGACATGAAGAGACCCTGGAATTTCTCGCCATGGCCTATCGCAGCGGCACCCTGCATCATGCCCTGCTTCTGGAAGGTCCCGCAGGCATCGGCAAGGCCACGCTGGCCTACCGGTTCGCGGCCCATGTGCTGAGTCATCCACAGCCCGATAGCGCGCCTGAAACCATCGGTGACCCGGATCCCGATTCGCCCGTTATGCGCCAACTTGGCAGCGGTGCTTCTCACCATCTGCTGCATCTGGCGCGTCCGGTGGACGCCAAGACCGGCAAGGTCAGATCGGCAATCACTGTTGATGAAGTGCGCCGGGCAGGCCATTTTCTCGCCCAGACATCGGGTACCGGCAATTGGCGTATCATCATCATTGATCCGGCAGACGACATGAACCGATCGGCCGCCAATGCCATCCTGAAAATTCTTGAAGAGCCACCCAAGAGAACGCTGTTTCTGGTGCTGTCCCATGCGCCGGGAAAATTGCTGCCGACAATCCGCTCGCGCTGCATGCCTTTGCGGTTGCAGCCTTTGAACGATACGCAATTGCTGCAGGGGCTGGACCATCTGGGACTTGCGGGGCAGGATCCAGCGGTTCTCGAGGCGGTGGTCCACCATTCCAGGGGAAGTCTTTCAAACGCTTTGCTGCTGCTGCGTTATGGCGGCTTGGAAATCGCCGAGGCCTTTGAGCAGATCCTGCGTGACGGACCGGCGCAATCGCGCAGGGTCGTGCACACGCTGGCCGATACATTGACGGCGAGGGACCGGGAAACCGCCTTTGGCTTTTTCGTCGATTATGCAGAAGAGCGGGTGATGGAAATGGCGCGTGAGGAAGCCGAAAGGGGAAATCTGGCCGCGGCAGACCATTGGGCATTGCTCTCCAGCCGCCTGCAGGAAAGTCTGGCCACGGCCGCCAGTTACAATCTGGACCGGAAGCAAACGATCATATCGTTGTTTTCGTCTCTTTCGCGCCTGTCGGCAGCCTGAAAAAACCCTGTTGCATTGAAAGCAAAATACCGACTAACATATTGTTTATGCACGATTATATCCCTGGATAGGCGATTGCCAATCGGCAGATAAACACTAGCCATTGCGGGCAAAGTGTCTTAAGAGGGCACAAACACCTTACAGATGAGTGATCCTGATAATGAGCGACCAAAACCGCTTCTACATAACGACTGCGATTTCCTATCCCAATGGCAAGCCGCATATCGGCCATGCCTATGAGCTGATCGCCACCGATGCGCTGGCGCGCTTTCAACGCCATGACGGCAAGGATGTCTATTTCCTGACCGGTACCGATGAACATGGTCAGAAGATGCTGCAGACTGCGCGTGCGCAGGGTCTGACGGCGCGTGAACTTGCCGACCGCAACACGGCCGAGTTCCAGCGTATGGCCGAGGTGCTTGGTGCGTCCAATGATGATTTCATTCGCACCAGCGAAGAGCGTCATCATCGCTCAAGCCAGGCCATCTGGGACAAGATGGTGGAAGCCGGTGACATCTACAAGGACAGCTATGCCGGCTGGTATTCGGTCCGTGATGAGGCCTATTATCAGGAAAACGAGACCGAACTGCGCGACGACAATGTGCGTTATGGTCCGCAGGGATCGCCGGTTGAATGGGTGGAGGAAGACAGCTACTTTTTCCGCCTGTCAGCCTATCAGGATCCATTGCTGGAACATTATCAGAGCAACCCGGATTTCATCGGTCCGGATTCGCGCCGCAACGAGGTCGTCTCCTTTGTCAATTCCGGTCTGAAAGACCTGTCCATGTCGCGCACCACCTTCGATTGGGGAATCAAGGTGCCGGGTGACGACAAACACGTCATGTATGTCTGGGTTGATGCCCTGACAAACTACATTACGGCGCTTGGTTACCCCGATACGGAAGACCCGCTCTGGGACTATTGGCCAGCCAATGTTCACATTATCGGCAAGGACATCATCCGCTTTCACTCGGTCTATTGGCCGGCCTTTTTGATGTCCGCCGGCATCGCCCTGCCAAAGCGCATTTATGCCCATGGTTTTCTCTTCAACCGGGGAGAAAAAATGTCGAAATCTGTCGGCAATGTTGTCGATCCATTTTCCATGGTCGACCATTACGGGCTGGATCAGGTTCGTTTCTTCCTGCTGCGCGAAGTGCCCTTTGGCCAGGATGGAAACTACAATCACGAGGCCATTGTTGCGCGGATCAACTCCGATCTCGCCAATGATCTGGGCAATCTGGCGCAGCGCTCGCTGTCGATGATTTCGAAAAACTGCGAGGGAAAAGTTCCCGAACCCGGCGCCTTTGACGAAGCGGACAAGGCCATCCTGCAGGCGGCCGACAATCTGCTGGCGGAAACCCGCGAATCCATGGATCAGCAAGCCATTCACATGGCCCTGGGCTCCATCTTTGCCGTTGTATCCGAGGCCAACCGGTATTTTGCCGGCCAGGAGCCCTGGGCTTTGAAGAAAACCGATCCGGCCCGTATGGGAACGGTGCTTTATGTGACGGCTGAAATCATTCGCCAGGTGGCGCTGCTGTGCCAGCCCTTCATACCGGGTTCGGCCGCCAGGCTGCTGGACGGTCTGTCGGTCGATCCCGGTGAGCGTGATTTTGACCAGCTGGGCGCTTCGGGTCGCTTGAAAAGCGACACTGCCATTCCCAAACCGCAGGGCGTGTTTCCGCGCTATGTTGAAGCGGAAAAGACGGAGTAGGGCCCTTGCCTATCCTGGTTGACAGTCACTGCCACCTTGATTTTCCGGATTTCGAGGAAGAGCGCGATGAAGTGATCCGGCGGGCCGAGTCCGCCGGCATTGGTTGCATGGTCACCATTTCGACCCGGGTGGCAAAATTTCCCGGTATCATCGCCATTGCCGAAAAATACCCCTCCGTCTATTGCTCCGTCGGCACCCACCCGCACAATGCCGACGAAGAACTGGACGTGACCGTGGACGAATTGGTCCGTCTGGCACAGCACCCCAAATGCGTCGCCATCGGTGAGGCCGGCCTTGATTACTTCTATGACAAGGCCCCCAGGCAGGCCCAGGCGATCGGGCTGCGCAATCACATCGCCGCAGCCCGCATCACGCAGCTGCCGCTGGTCATCCACGCCCGCAGCGCGGACGATGACATGGCGGCCCTGTTGCGTGAGGAAATGGCCAAGGGCGCTTTTCCCTTTGTCCTGCATTGCTTTTCCTCCGGCGCCGCATTGGCGCAGGTCGGCATTGAGCTTGGTGGCTATGTCTCCTTTTCGGGTATAGTGACATTCAAGAAATCCGAGGAACTGCGCGATATAGCACGGCAATTGCCCAAGGACCGTTTGCTGGTTGAGACGGATGCACCCTATCTTGCTCCCGTTCCCCATCGTGGCAGGCGCAACGAGCCATCCTATGTCGTCCACACGGCGCAGGTCCTGGCCGAGACATTGCAGATGACTGTGGACGACCTGTGGGCGCAAACAAGCGAGAATTTCTTCCGGTTGTTTTCCAAGGTGCCGAAACCGATACAGGACGTTTCCGGGCGCCAGATCGAAGGCAGCGAGCGGTAAATGCAGGTCAGGCAACGCATCACGATTTTGGGTTGCGGGTCGTCTCCGGGCGTGCCCCGGATCACCGGTGACTGGGGCGCCTGCGATCCCGATAATCCGAAAAACCGGCGCCGCAGAGCTGCACTGCTGATCGAGCAGACCGGGCAAGATGGCGGCAAGACGACAGTGGCCATCGATACCGGGCCTGACTTTCGCGAGCAGATGATCAGTGCAAAAGTCCGACGGCTTGATGGCGTCGTCTATACCCATCGCCATGCGGATCATCTTCATGGCATTGACGATCTGCGCGGCTTCGTCCTTGAACAGCGCAAACGCATTCCGGTCCATGCCGATGGCCCCACCATGCAGCATATGCGTGAGGCTTTCGCCTATTGTTTCGTCATGCCGGAAGGCAGCAATTATCCACCGATCCTGGATGCGCACATTATCGGGAACCTGGATGATCCGATCACCATACATGGGGAAGGGGGCGCCGTTACCCTATTGCCTTGTCAGCAAATACACGGCGATATTGTGTCGCTGGGTTTCCGCATCGGCAATATTGCCTATTGCAGCGATGTCAGCGATTTTCCTGATACGGCGATCCCCAGGCTGCAAAACCTCGACGTGCTGATTATCGACGCCCTGCAATACCGTCGCCATCCCAGCCATCTGTCACTTGAGCAGGCGCTCGGCTGGATTGAGCAATTGCAGCCCAAACGCGCTCTTCTGACCCACATGCATATACCCCTGGATTATCAAACCGTGCTGAACGAAACACCCGCTCATGTGGAGCCGGCCTATGACATGCTTGTGTTGGATCAGAGCGTGGAATTGCCTTTGCGAGCCTGAAAAGAGAAATGTTACCTTTTTAATAAATACAATAAAAACAATACAATAAATAGCATCGTTAAATCATAATAGTCGGTGATATGAAGGGAGAGCCTGCATGACCTGGAAACTGATCATCCCGATCCTGATGTTTCCCGTCATCTATCTGCTCACAGGCTTTGCATTGACGCTGATTGCGCCGCGGGTGAATGGAACCGACAGTCTCAATTTTGATCGCTTGCGAAGTGGCGACACGGCGGCAGTCGAACCGGCGGCGATCAAGCAGTTCACAGCCCGTGACGGGCAGGCGATCTCCTACGCCCATTATCCGGCAGCGACGGACCTCAAGGTCATCCTGCTGCATGGATCGGGCTATCACGGCAGCTATCTGGCGCCGCTGGGCGATTATCTGGCGCGTCAGGGCGCAGCAGAAGTCTTTGTGCTGAACATCCGCGGTCATCTGGGCTCCGGCGACCGGCGCGGCGATATCGAGCATGTCGGTCAGCTTGAGGAGGATATTGTCGATCTGATCGCGATGATCAAACGCGATGATCCTGATGCCAATATCGTCATTGGTGGCCATTCCTCCGGCGGCGCGCTGGCCATTCGATTTGCGGCCGGTCAACACGGGTCCCAGGCCCATGGTTATTTTGCGCTTGCGCCATTCCTCGGTCCCGACGCACCGACCATGGTGCAATCCGGCTGGGCGCATATTTCACTGCCGCGCATCATCGGCCTGACAATGCTCAACTTTGTGGGCATCCATTGGCTGGACGGCCTTGAAACCATCAGATTCAATTTGCCCGAGGCCTACAGGAATGGTTCCGAGACCCTGGGCTATTCCTGGCGACTGATGAAAAACCTTGCGCTCAACCGCGACTATGCGCCGGATATCGCCGGTCTTCCAAAGACGTCTCTGGTGCTTGTCGGTCGCAATGATGAAGCTATGGACGCTGACAAGTTTCCAATTGTATTCAAGGACTTGCAAGACAATGTTGAGCTGGTTGATAATCATGATCACTTCAGCCTCGTACTTGACGAGCCAACATTCAAACGTGTTGAGATCTGGCTACGCGCGCTTGACTGATATGCCGTCCGGGTGCCTGTGTGTGTGCTGAGACAACGATGAGAGACGGCGCTGGTTGTAGGCTCAAAACCTTCCGTGCCTGTCGGTGCATTGCTCCAAAAGTTCCATAATATATCTTATGCGACAAATGGATGTAGGCGTCCTGTCCTTTGGCAACTCCTTTGGCAACGCTGGTGCTGATACCCTGTTCAGCGTGGCTGGACTGAATTGCTGTGGATAGCTTTCGCTCTGTCAGCCGTGCCCGGACAAACTCAGCTAGGCTGAAACCATGGAACCATCAAAAGACATATCACGCCTGATTGAGATCATGGCCGCTCTACGTGACCCCAAGACCGGTTGCCCCTGGGACATCAAGCAGGATTTCCAGTCGATCAAACCCTACACGATCGAGGAAGCCTATGAGGTGGCCGACGCCATAGAGCGCAACGATATGGACGACCTGACCGATGAATTGGGTGACCTGTTGTTGCAGGTGGTGTTCCATGCGCGCATGGCGCAGGAAAATGGTGATTTTGAATTCGGCGACGTTGTCGAGGCAATCACGCGGAAAATGATCCGCCGGCATCCGCATGTATTCTCCGATGCCCACGCAGATACGCCCGAGGGCGTGAAAGTGCAATGGGATGACATCAAGGCTGCCGAGAAGGCGGAACGGACGGCACGGCGCAAGGCGCGCGGCGCTGCAGCGGAAGGCAATGGGGGCAGGCTGGATGGGGTGCCACGCGCCCTGCCCGCATTGACAGAAGCCATCAAGCTGCAGCAACAGGCCGCCCGTGTCGGCTTTGACTGGAGCGAAGCAGGACCTGTTCTGGCCAAGATCGAAGAGGAACTGGCCGAATTGCGTGAAGCGCTTGAGAGCAACGACAAAGGCAAGGTGCAGGAGGAGTTCGGCGACCTCGTCTTCGCTCTGGTCAATCTCGGACGCCATGTCGGCGCGGAGCCGGAAATGGCGCTGCGCGGAACCAATAAAAAATTCAGAAGACGGTTTTCTCACATCGAAAATACGCTTCAGGCCAAAGGTGAAGACCTGCAGGAAGCCACACTGGAGCGGATGGAGGAATTGTGGGTTGAAGCCAAACGGCTTGAAACGGACGGCGCCTGAACGCCGGGTAACGGCACGTATGACGCATTCAAAATTTGCACAGGGCTTTTGTCGTTCGGTGCCGGTTCTGCTATTTGTATCCTGACAGTGGAAGTGGGGACGCGGTTGTGAATTTATTCACGCATGCCGATCATATCCTGCGCAGTGCAGAGCGGGCAATTCTGCAATCGGACGGCGTCGATTTGACCGCGGCAGGGTTTGATCAAACACAAAAACACGCCTTGGATTTCCTGCTTGCCCTGAATTACCTCAAACCCGATGAGACGGGCTGCGGATTCGTTCCGGCAACGCTGGATCCATGCACGGCGGAAAACCGCCATGCGCTTCTCAAACTGGCTTCGAAATTGAACCGGGCGTTTCAACTGCCCTCGCCCCATGCCCCCGGAGCCGTATTTTTCGGCGGCACCATCTCTGCCGCCACATTCGGCCTGTCCCAACATGGAGATGGCGCTGCAAGTGCGGGAGGGCGAGGAACCGACTTTCAATCCGCATTTGAGAGTTGCCTTGGGGAATCCGCTGAATATATTTCTTTTCTGCAACGCGAAAACGATCCGAAGATTGTGGCTGTCGATACGCTCGGTTCGATCGACCGATTGAACGACGCCTGGGCCATGGGCGGACTAGGGAAGCCGGAATACCCTGTTCCGGACAATCTCGACTGGGTAGAGGCCAGGTCATTGTTGGACCGGTCTGCGCGATTGGTGCCGGCCGGACTGGTGCTTCGAAGCCCCTGCTCCACCGCCAGAAAAACCGATAGTTCCGGCCTTGGCGCGGGCGTCTCCAAATATCAGGCCATTCAATCCGCATTGCTCGAAATCGTTGAACGCGATGCCGCTGCCCTTTGGTGGTATGGAGGCGTCGTTCCCGGGCTGATTGATGAATCCATTCAGTCGGAAACCGGATTCATCAAATATGCGGCGTCATTGCGGGGTGATACCCAACGCCAGTACTGGTTGCTTGATATCACGACTGACCTGAATATTCCGGCAGTGGCAGCCCTGTCTGCTCTTCCGGACGGCACTGCCGTCGTCGCCGGCTTTTCAGCGGCAACGGAAATCCTTGATGCGATGCGCAACGCCTTTCTGGAAATGTGCCAGATGGAAATTGCACAAGACCTGGCGTTCCTGAAATTGCATCAGGAAGGGTCGCAAGCACTCCATGAACAGGACCACGCATGGATCGCCAGATCGAGAGCTCTTACCGTGACCGACTATCCGCACCTCAAACAGCACAGGCCGATGCACCTACGCCATTTCTGCGGCGACAGACCACCATTGGACTTTCTGCTGAGCAACCTTGCACGCCGCGGTTTTGAACCTTTTTATGTCGATCTGACCAGGCATGAATTGGATATCTCTGTGGCTCGCGTGATTGTGCCTGGATTGCAATCACACGATCCGTCCTGGGTTTCAGACAGGTTGCTCGATCACGCCAGTGTGGAGGAACTCAATACTGCTGCAAATGGCATGACGTATTCACCTATTTGACTGAGACGCACTGAACCTGGTGACCGTGCGCGAATGAAATGTGAAAGGCGTTGCCTGTGTTTCATGAGGATTCACGGCGCTTTCACGCTGGGACTGATGTAGTCCACAGGAACGACTGAATGGATTTGGGAGCCATCGAGGAGGAATCATATGCAACATGGAGACGGCAAATATCTTTGCGATGGGTCAATCGGCATTCAAGGTGAAATAAGCAATTTATTTGAAGGGCTTACAAGCGAGCTCTCATGGGCGAAGATGACCGCAGACAATGCGCAGCTCGATCCAGCCGCTGAATACATTATTCAAAAAATAGCCAGCAAAATGAAACATTCAGGCCACGCAATATCTGCTTTGGACAATTCCGACGGTATTCCAGCCGGGTATACATACCTTCTGCAATTCATATTTCATGACCTGACCCGCAGCCGCATATTCAGTTCCGCTCATTTTGATGGTCACGGCTTGGGCAATGCATCTCTTGCCTCCAATCTGAATTCGCCCCAATTGGACCTCGATACGTTGTACGGTGGTGGTATTGAAGTTTCCCCCCATCTCTACGAACGCCATAAAGATGGCAATGCGGCCCGCTATCGCTTCAGGATGGGCAAGCTGGGCCCAGCAAAGATTGGTCTGGGTGTATTGCCGTCCAATTCCAGGACCTGTCCCTACGACGTTGCTCGGATCAGAGACTCCGTGGTCGATGCGGCAGGCAAAATACCCACTGGCGGCGGCATCGACCCGGTCATTGGCGATTTGCGCAATGACACCCATGTCCTCCTGTCACAACTCCTTGTCCTGTTCATGCATGTGCACAACAAGGTGGCCGATGCACTCGCCGAGACGGGCGAGAAGCCTGAAAATATTTTTCGCATGACCCGACGGTTTATCGTTCGCAGTTACAGGCACATCATTATCAACGATGTGATGCGCAAATTGATTGATGGTCAGACGCATGTCAGGTTTTTTGGCCGTGACCAGATCGTAGAAGACGGAACGTCGGAAATGATCAGACATTCTGCCGAATTCATCTTTGCGGTTGCGCGTATCGGGCATGGCATGGTGCGCAACCAATATCCGGTCAACAGCCTGTTCCTGACGGACCAGGGTATCATCGAAGACGGGTTTCTGGATACAATCCTGACTTTCAGCAGTTTCAACAAAAGACTGTCATCCAGCCGACCCGCCTTGAGTCACAAACTGCCCGTTCCGGAGAACTGGATCGTGGACTGGAGGCTATTTTTCAAAATTGACGAGACGGATCCGGTCTATGCCCAAAGGATTTCGCCGCTCCTGGCGCCGCGGCTGATGTCGGCCCGGTTTGACAATTTTGCCGCCGGGGATGCGGTGCAAAAATCATTACCCTATCTGGATATGGAGCGTTGCATTCGCTTCAAACTACCGACCGGACAGCAGATCGCATCAAAAATGGGAGTCCATGTTCTCTCGCCTTGCGAGATGCGGGCCATGAAAATTCCATTTGGCGGCGTGAACGACAAGACCCAACTTGACCGGGTTCTGGATGGGGTTCCCGAATTTCGAAGGGAGACCCCTCTGTCCTATTACGTCCTTCAGGAAGCTGCCCTGTTGGGAAACAATGGTACACACCTCGGCCCCGTCGGGTCCGAGATCACCGCCCGGACCATTTTGAATGCACTGATATGTACTCCCGAGACCCACACGATGGGGATATATGACACAAGGGAGTTCGATACCGCACAATCCGAGAGATCCATAAACACCATGAAGAAATTCATCGACCTAATGTCAATGGATAGCAGAAACCTGGCTGAACTGGTGAAAGCCTCAACACAGGAGCAAGGCCAATTGCCCTCCATCAGGCTGAAGAGAGGTCAGGAGTTTGCTGAATAGGCAGGTAAAACAAAGGAGAGAAAAACGTGGTAAAATTACATGTTGCAGATCCGATCGGACTCGGTGAATATTTGCGAAGAGTGGCCAAAGATCCAGCCCAACAGGCAGCTCTTTCAGCCAACCCCAATGGCCTGATCGGCCAGTTTCTTACTGCGCCCGTACCTTCCGGCGTAAACATCATCCCAAAATTTGATACGGCAACGGAAACCTATATCGCGATACCCTGGGAGCAGGACATTCTTGCGACCGAAGCGCGGGTGGTAAACGGTGACTATGGTTTTCCCAATTACTACTTCACCCTGGAACCACAGTCACACGATCTCAACGAGCGCGAACGGGCCTATAATTTTCGTGTCGGCGACTATGTCATGTCACGCTGCGTCTAATGATGACCCACGGGGGGCAGACCCGTTTTTTTGGACTGCCTGGAAGAAAGTGCTGGAGCGCCGGACGGAAGGCGCTCCATTTGTTTTCCTGAAGCAAGGGCCTCGATGCTGGATGCCAGCACCTGACGCTGCTGCGAATTTCGAATCGGGAAGACCTGCACAAACCAGTCTCTCATTTGTCTTTTTCCCGGCGATCGTTCACCTGCCCAATCGGATGCCAGGCTTGCATAAAAACGGTCCAGATCATCGAGCGCCAGAGAAATTCTACCCAACCTGTAATTGGCGGCCGCTGACCAGCCATGGATATCGGGGAATACATTGCTGGCCTGTGTAACCGCTTTCACGCAGGCTTCGAAATCGCCGTCAAGAAAGGCAATTGTTGCCTTATAGGCGAAATACCATTGCGGCGGACCGGGATTTAGGTCGAATGCCCGACTGCAGAGTGTTTGTGCCTGGACATGGTTTCCGCAAAATGAATTGGCAAGTGCTGCGGCAATAGCCACATTCGGATTGGCGGAATTCAGGTTCACTGCATTTGTGAAATACAATTCAGCGCATTCGAAACGCCGGGCCAGCAAATGGCTCCAGCCCAGATTCACGTGGTTCCTGCTGTCCAGCGGATCCAGTTCCACAGCACGACGCGCATAGGCAAATGCCCGTTCCATTGTTTCTTTTTCCGGTGGCTTGCCTGGCAGCACGAACCATTGAGAATTGAGAACTGCAGCCAATCCGGAATAGGCTGATGCGAATTCCGGGTCCAAAGCCAGTGCCTTTTCGAACAAGACAATCTTGTCTGTCTCCGATGATTGGCTCCACTGGGTCAAAAGATGCTGCCCCTCCAGCCAGAAGTCGTAGGCCGCCCGCTGATCATCTGAACGCATTCTGATCTTGTGCAGACGTGAAGTAGCTACCGCATTTTGAACACAGGATGCGACCCTGCAACTGACTTCGTTGAGCAGGGCAAGACGTTCATGGGTTTCAACCATATATTCCTGACTGAATTCCAAATTTGTCAGATTGCAGTCATATAGATGGACACTGACCTGGAACTTTCTTTCTCCCTGCATTTTCAGTTCGCACTCCAGAAGGTATTCGATACCGCCCTGATGCAGTTGATTTTGCAGGTTTGCCAATCTGGATTCATCCGGAAGGCCTGAACGGAAATTCGGATTGACAACCATCCATTCGCTGAACCGGGACAAAGTGGATACCAGATCATTGGCGAAAGCCTCGGACATGAATTCCGATCCACTGCCATCCGATTGCGACTTGTGCGGCATAATGGCGATTGACGGAGGATCGGCCGTCTTTTTCGTTTTTCCCGAAACATATTCGACTGGCCAGACAGGGGCAGGATTGATTTCCGCTTGTTCTGCGAAACCCGCAGCAATTGATTTAGGCTCGGATTGGCCGGGTTGCTGGCGAATTTTCCGGGCAAGCGCACGCAATTGACCACTTTCATCTATTTCATATTCGTCCCTCAACCGTTTGCGATAGCTCTCAAAGAGTGCAACCGCATCATTCGCCCTCCCCCGCGCTGCCAGAGTTTCCATCTGCACCTGCACAGCGGCTTCGGCAAACGGATCAATGGATAGAACAACATCTGCCAGTTTTCGTTGTTCATTGAGCGATAAACCGCCTTCTTCAAGCACGTCCAATGCTGATCGGGCGATGCCGCTGACAACCCGTTCCCTCTCAACGCGCAACCAACTGTCAAACAATGGATCGATATAATCCATACCTGCAAGAAGTTCGGGTTCAGGATGAGACATCAAGGCGTGGAAAGCGACTATGTCGCGTCTTTGTATCGCTTGCTGAATACAGGAGAGATCCGTGTGAAACGCATCTTGATCAAGTTCAACAATGTTTCTGCTGGTCTGCAAAAAGGCTTTCGGCTGAGCACCTGAAACAGCGCGCAATTCACGCAAAGCCTGGCGCAGCGAAGCACGGCCGCGTTCTTCGTCACTTTCACTCCACAGCAGACTGGTCAACACATCACGCCGGGCGATCGGCTTCTTTGACAGGGCCAGATAGGCAAGGATGCATGACGCCTTCTGTGAACGCGGAGCACAATCATCTCCTTGTGCACCGGCCAATCGAAACCCTCCGATCAAGCCCAACTCAATCATGAAAACCCGCCCCCAAGCCTACCAGCCTGCATTAGAGCACTTTAGCAAAACCTATGCAATCGTGGGGGTAGGCATGAACTTTTAACCTTGGCCCATAGGTCTGCATTTTCTTAGAATGACGCAATGCCCAATCGGCTAAGGAGAAATTATTGCCGATTCACGCACAAATCACGATACCTGTGATTGTCTGGTGGTTGAGCGATGTTGAATGTTGCGAATTTTTTGCGGCGCCTCCCAAGCATCGCCGCCATCCGTGCGTTTCTCCAGCCGCGCACGGATGGCCCTGAGCCAGGCGCCCCAAAGCTGAGGGTTTCTCATGTCAGAATATTTTACGACTGCGATTATCGCTACGGCACTCGGATTGCTTTTGGCAGGTCCTGTTGCTGCCGAAACTGTCTGCATTGACGTGGATGGTCCCTTGGCGCCATTCAAGTTTGGACCTCCCGGTGCCAGTTTCAACTACATGAACGAGCAGCAGAAATGGGCATTTATTGCAACACTGGCAAGCAAGGTTAACCCGCCTCAGGCGGACCGCGCGACGTCATTTTCTGTCTTGCTGAAACCGGATGGCACCGCATCGATCGGCACCTACAAGCACCTTCAGGCACATTCCGATCCTGATGTGGAATTGCAAACCAATTGGTCAGCAGTTGAGTTGGGTGAAACCTTCGAGACGACAATTTCCCAATCCGCATTTGCCATTGATGGCAAAATTCAATGGCAGGAATTGCAGTTGGAAGAAAGCGCTTTTAGTGACGGAGCCATGATGCCCGAACAACGGGAAACCGGCCAATGAGCCTTCAGCAAACGGCGGCATTGCTGCCCTTGTTCGGAGGCGTGGTGTTTTTCAGCTGGCTCAGCGGTCTCATTATCGTGCTGGCCTTCGAGTTCAGGCAATTATCGACCAGGACCGGCCGTGACAATATTGGTTCCCTCAGCATTTTGATGCTCGCATTGGCCGTCATTGGAACAACAGCGGGGCTGTCAGGCGGAATGAGCCGAATAGGTGTGGTCGGCGATATCTATCCGGCAGCACTGACCTTCGTCGGCGCGGGTGCCGCCTATCTGTTCGGCATTGACCGTACCCGTGGAACCATTGTTTCAGTGTGTGCCATTGTATTCACCATCGGCCTGTTCTTTGGCTATAGCGCAGGCGCTGACAGGCGCAATGTCGGTGATGAAACGCGCGCATTGCGAAAAGTCTGCCTTGATGCTCTGACCGATGGGGATTTTGCCACAAATGAAGCGGCGTTCAACCGTTTCTGGTCGCTGATGCAAGCAGATCGGGTTCTTTCGGAAAAGCAGAAAGGGCAGCTGACTGCACAGGGGGTGAATCCCGATGATCCAAAATTGATTGAAAAACTGTTCCCTCACCCCTGTGCGTCCATGGTCAGGACATGGTCATTGCGGTGAGGCAATCGTCGGTTCGATCCGGGGTGTTGCTTTGACATAATGAGCGGTCGGCTGACCTGCCGACCGTCCCCACAGACCATCGCTCAGCTGTGCATGCGTCTTTCAAAATCGGCCATATCGTGCTCGGTGATCTTCACCGCCAATGCAACGCTGCCGTCTTCGCGGTCTTCACGCTCAATCACCTCTGCATGCTCATAGAGCCAGGCAATCTGTGCCATTTGATCGGCCGTGAGGATAATGTCGCGCTCCAGCAGCGTGCCTGACAGAACCTCCTCGATCAATTCCAGCAGCCGGTCCACACCCTGCCCCGTGACGGACGAGACCACGGCCACCTTTTCGTTCTGTTCGGATCGCTCCCGCATGGACTGTGCTGCCGCTTCAGGCAAAAGGTCGATCTTGTTCCAGACTTCGATGATATTGGTGATCGGTCCGTCCGGCTTGTTGACACCCAATTCGGTCAGAATGCGGATCACATCGGCACTGTGGGTCTGGTTGTCCGGATCCGAAACATCACGCACATGGAGAATGAGGTCAGCCTCAAGCACTTCTTCAAGCGTTGCGCGAAAGGATGCAACCAGGTGGGTCGGCAGGTCGGATATGAAACCCACCGTGTCTGACAGAATGACCATGCGGCCATGCGGCAGTGTCATCTTGCGAAGCGTCGGATCAAGGGTGGCAAACAGCATGTCTTCTGCAAGAACATCCGCGCCGGTGATCCGGTTGAAGAGAGTTGACTTGCCGGCATTGGTGTAACCCACCAGCGCCACAATAGGGTGCGGAACCTTCTTGCGCTTGGCGCGGTGTAAATGTCGTGTTCGCCGGACCTGTTCAAGCTCTTTTTCCAGCTTGATGATCTTGTCTTGAAGGCCACGCCTGTCGGCCTCGATCTGGGTTTCTCCAGGGCCGCCCATGAAGCCCGCGCCACCTCTCTGGCGCTCCAAATGGGTCCAGCTGCGAACGAGACGACCTTTCTGATAGTTCAGATGCGCCAATTCGACCTGCAGGACCCCTTCCCTGGTGGTTGCCCGTCTGCCGAATATTTCGAGGATCAGGCCCGTGCGGTCGATCACCTTGACCTGCCAGGCCTTTTCCAGATTTCGCTGCTGCACCGGGGTCAGCGGGTGATCAACCACCACCAGCCCCGCATCCTGCTCAAGCAGAATATCAGCTATTTCCTCGACCTTGCCGGAACCGAACAGCGTGGAAGGTTTGGCGCCACTCAGCCCGACGCTGGCGGCATGAACCACCTCCAGTTCGATGGCCTCTGCAAGGCCAATGGCTTCTGCCAGGCGGATATCGGCGGATCGTTTCAGCCCGTCAGATATCTGCCGTCCACTGGTGGAACCGGAACTGCGAAGCACCGGCACCAGCACAACAGCGCGCGTGCTATCGCCCTGCCTGTCCGCTTCCATATCGGCATTGGCCTTGGCACTTTCCCTCTTTGATTTATCAGCCTTCACGAACTGGTTCTTCGCCCTCGAACATCTGGATGGGCTGGCCAGGCATGATTGTCGAGATGGCATGCTTGTAAACCAGTTGCGAATGTCCGTCGCGACGCAACAATACGCAAAAATTATCAAATGAAGTAACCACTCCCGTCAATTTGACCCCATTGATGAGGAATATTGTGAGTGGGATTTTCTGTTTTCTGACTGTGTTGAGAAATTGGTCTTGCAAATTCTGAGAACGCTCCGCCATTGCGACAGTCTTCCTTATCCTTACCGGTTTTTTTCTTTTTGCACGGTTGTATAGCAACTCAATCGTCGAACCAAATTACAAGGCAAAATACTGCCGACCGTGTGCGCAGTGTTTTGGTTACCAAATCGGCACTCCTTCCGCAATCTTTAAAACAATTCAAGGGGTCAATGTATTGCCCGTCGCATGGAAGACCGAACCTGTTTGGCCGATTGGCGTGCAGGAACAGACAGGCCGCACGACATCTTTAGCGATTATACCAGAATCTTATGTTGAGAACGGCGAAAATGACCAGAACTTCAAGCCTGCCGATCGTCATGATCAGAATACCCAGAAAATAGGTGACAGGGTTCGGCAGTTCGCGAAAGTGTGGCCAGGCTTCGATTGTGACGCCTGTCGGTGGTCTCAAAGCCTCATAGATCGGGCTGGCATTGGAGAACAAGGACACGGACATGAAGATGGCCGCCTCAAAACCGGTCGCGGTCAGCGCAATGAGCATCGAGCCAAGCCCTATGACAAGCACTGCGATGATAAAATAAGTCCAGATGGCCTGCATGGAATCGCGATTGATCGCGAGATCGCCAAACCGCAATCGGTCAACACTGTTGGGGTAAATCAGTCTGTTGAGTTCTGCTATGGCGTAAATCCACATGGCGCCGATCCGGTAGACCTTGACGCCACCAGTGGTCGAATAGACGCCAGCGCCGACGAAGACGATGGCCAGAACCACGATTTGCGGCAACAGGGCAATCACGCCAGGTCGTGTTTCAATTCCGCTGGTGGCAACAAGCGAGGACGCCGTGAAAAAGCCTTCCTGCAGGGCGGAAAAGACACTCACCGGGAGAACGCCGCCGGAAACATCAAGGATACGCACAGCATAGGCAATCGTCAGTGCCATGATGATTGCAAAGACGATCTTTGTTTCAAGATTGTTCTGAAATATCCGGATCGGCCGACGCAATATCTGGCGGCGCCAAAAGACACTCATCGTACCGAAACACAGACCGATGGCCATGACGGTTGAAGCGCCATGGCTGATATGCTGCTCCAGCGGGTCGGCAAAGGGCAGAAATCCGCCTGTTGCCGCCGAGATCATGCCAAGCATGCCTGCTTCCAGCGGCTTAACGCCAAACAGAACCAGCCCCAGAAAAATGACCGTGGTCATGATTGTATATTGCAGCGCCAATGGATAGTAGGTTGCGACCCTGAACAGCCCCTCGTCGGGACCGGACGACAGCAGGCGGCTCCCGCGACCCTGCAAACCGCCAAAACCAGCGGGTGCCAGCACATGAATGATGGATGCGAGCGTCAGGAACCCGCCATACCATTCAAGCAGGGTTCGCCATACCAGCAACCCCTGCTGCGCATGTTCACGTGCCAGAACGGATGCACCGGAGGTCGTCAGGGCGCCCACCGCTTCGAACCAGGCAGGCATGAAATACAGATCAGCCAGCACCATGAAGAACAGGGCGCTCATCAGTGGTGTGACCGTCCACACACCGACCAGTGCAAGATAACTGAAGGCCCGCTCGGATTTTTTCGTCTTCCCGGAAAGCGCGATGAGGATCGCAAGGGCCGCAAAAATGCCCACGGCTGCCAGCAGGCTCATATTGGCGGCCAGCTCTATCTCGTTGTGCGCGATCGCAACGAGAACCGCAGGGATCAGCAGTACGAGAAGTCCTGCAGATGCCAGGGTAATGAGATAAAGCACGCCGGTCATGGCTGTTAAAAGAACTCAAGGCTGACGCGAAACAATTGCTCCACATGGCGCACGGATTCCGTTTTCGCCAACAATACGACGCGATCATTCGTCTTTATCTTGCTGTCGCCATCAGGACGCAAGACATGGCCGTCGCGATAAATCGCCCCGATGCGAATTCCCGGGGGCAAATCCAGCTCTCGCAGCACTTTTTCGACGATAGGTGAGGTATCCAGTGCCTGTGCTTCAATGATCTCGGCAGCACCTTGCTGGACACTGTGAACGGCCAGAATACGGCCGCGCCGCACATGCTGCAGGATGCGAGAAATCGTCACCGCCCTCGGATTGACATAGGCATCAATGCCAAGGGTTCTGGTGAAGTCCAGAAAAGCCGGGCTGTTGATCAGGGCGAGGTTGGATTTGCATCCCAGTCGTTTGGCCATGACGCTGGACAGAATATTGACCTGATCATCATTGGTCAGTGCGACCATAAGGTCAGCATCCTGAATATCGGCCTCGATCAGGATATCCTTGTCCAGGGAGGAACCGTTCAGCACAACTGTGCGTTTCAGACTATCGGCAATATTGACGGCGCGTGCACGGTCATATTCAATAATCTTTATTTTTGTCTTCGGCTGGCGCTCTTCAATCATGTGGGCGACAAAATATCCAATATTGCCCCCGCCGGAAATAACGATGCGTGTCGCCTCTGGCTCTTCGTGGCCAAAAAGACCCAATGTCCTTCGAACATGGTCCTTGTCACAGATCACATAGGCAAGGTCACCAGTCATCAATTGGTCAGTGGAGTGCGGTACCGTCAGAACACCGTCGCGCCAGATCCCCGTGACCGTGGCGATCAGGTCGGGAAACAGGTCGCTGAGTTGATCAAGCGGCGTATTGACCACAGGACAATCTTCCAGGCATTCGATGGCAACCATGGCGATACGATCATCGGAGAAGCGAACCACATCATTGGCGCCCGGCAAGGCTATCCGCCGCAAAACCATCTGGCCGACTTCCACTTCCGGCGAAATGATCACGTCGATCGGCATGTGTTCACGCGAAAACAGGTCCGAATAGTGGGAACCGAGATAACTTTGCGCCCGAATACGCGCGATTTTTGTCGGTACGTTGAACAGTGAATGGGCGACCTGGCAGGCAACCATATTGACTTCATCATAAAGCGTGACAGCAATGATCATGTCCGCCTGATCGGCGCCGGCCTGGGAAAGCACATCGGGATGCGCGCCATGACCGACATAGCCCCTGACGTCCAGTGAATCGCGAATGGCCTGAATCAGCGAAGGCGATGTGTCGATCACCGAAACATCATTGTCCTCCGTCGACAGTCGCTCCGCTATGCCATAGCCAACGCGCCCTGCCCCGCAGATAATGACTTTCATACCGCCTGGTCCTTTATCATGTTACCCTTGCCCTGCTTCAAAACGCCTGTTCTTCACGCGGCAAACAATCACCCAAAGCGGTCTTCTATGCAGATTGCATCTATAGGCCAAGCGTTTTCAGCTTTCGATGCAATGCCGAGCGCTCCATACCGACAAATTCAGATGTTTTTGATATATTGCCGCCAAAGCGATTTATCTGGGCGACGAGATATTCACGTTCAAAAAGTTCCCGTGCCTCACGCAGGGGCAAGGTCATGATGTGATTATCGCTTTGACCGGAAACATTCGGCAGCATCTCGGCAATTTCCTTTGGCAGCATGTCGGCGCTGATCGGGCCATTGGTCGAATCCCCGCGGGTCAGGATCATTAATCTTTCGATATTGTTGCGCAATTGCCTGATGTTGCCAGGCCAGTCATGGGCCTGCAGAACCGCCATGGCATCATCACCAATCGACCGCATCTTGATGCCGGCCTGCTCGCTGATCTGTTTCATGAATTGATCGACAAGGAACGGAATGTCCTCGCGGCGTTCTGCCAGTGACGGTACCTTGACCGGAACGACCGCCAGCCGGTGATAGAGATCTTGTCGAAACTGTCCATCGGCGATCAACTGTTCCAGATTGCTGGCTGTTGATGAGAGGACACGCACATCCACCCTGACGCGTTTGGCACCGCCCACGCGTTCAAATTGCTGGTCCACAAGAACGCGCAATATCTTGCTTTGGGTACCTTTGGGCATATCGGCGATTTCATCGAGATACAGAATACCGCCGTGGGCCTCTTCGAGCGCTCCAACCTTGCGCTCCTGTCCGTTGCCACCTTCAGTGCCAAATAGTGCGACCTCCATGCGATCGGGTGTAATGGCCGCTGCATTGAGCGCCACAAAAGGTCCCTCTGAACGCGCCGAATGTCTGTGGATCATTCGAGCGATCAGTTCCTTGCCTGAACCCGATGGGCCCAGAATCATCACGCGGCTGTTTGTCGGTGCAATTTTTTCGATCGTCTGGCGCAATTGGGAAATGGCAATTGAGGTGCCGGTAAGATCAACAGGTTCTCCTGAGCGTCGTTTGAGTTCATCCACCTCCCGTTTGAGGCTCGACGTCTCAAGCGCCCTTTCAGCGACCAGCACCAACCGATCCGCCTTGAACGGTTTTTCGATGAAATCATAGGCACCTCGGCGAATGGCAGAGACTGCGGTTTCAATATTGCCATGGCCGGAAATCATCACAACCGGCAGATGGGGATGGCGGATCTTGATCTCGTCAAGCAATGCCAGGCCATCGAGTCGGCTTCCCTGCAACCAGATATCCAGAAAGACCAGTCTGGGTACGCGCTCTGCAATCGACTGCAGCGCGCTGTCGCTGCCGCTGGCTGTTCGGGTCTCGTGGCCCTCATCGGAAAGAATTCCCGAAACGAGTTCGCGGATATCTTCCTCATCATCGACAACCAATATGTCAGACGCCATAGGTTTCTTTCTCTCCCGCTGCTTTGGTCACGTCCGCCACATTTCCTTCCGGCAGTCGTACGCGAATCATTGCGCCACCATCCGGATCGAAATCTGGGGGAACATCGTGCAACTCAAGTATGCCGCCATGTTCATCTATGATTTTCTTTACGATTGCCAGACCAAGACCGGTGCCTTTTTCGCGCATGGTCATATAGGGCTCAAAGATCCGATTGCGGTTTTCTACCGGTAGCCCCTTGCCGTTGTCCATGACATCGACCACCAGTTCTCCGTCAGCCTGCCTGCCTGCCCGAACCATGATCCTGTGTCCATTTCTCTTTTGATCAGGCGTCAGGGCATCAATCGCTTCGGAAGCATTTTTTATCAGATTCCCGAAGGCCTGTCCCAACATGCGTGAATCAAAATAGCCGATCAGCGGTTGATCGCTGAATTCCTGCGTGAATTCGATGTCATTGCGGCTGATTTTCCGCAGGAAAATAGCATCTTTGAGAATCTCTCGCAGATCATGTTTTTCTTTTGCCGGTTTGGGCATGCGGGCAAATGAGGAGAACTCGTCGACCATGCGGCCGATATCGCCAACCTGACGAACAATGGTGTCAGTGCACTGATCGAATACCGCCCGGTCATCCTCCGCAATCTGCTTGCCATAACGACGTTTGAGCCGCTCGGCGGAAAGCTGAATGGGCGTCAGGGGATTCTTGATCTCATGGGCGATACGTCGCGCAACTTCAGCCCAGGCGGTGGATCGCTGGGCGATGACCAGATCGGTGATATCGTCCAGAGTCACAACAAAGGATTCATGCCCCTCATGTGGAACCTCCCTGGTGGCCTGAACATTCAGCGTGCTTTCCGAGCCGTTTCGCATGACTGTCACCTGCATACGGTAGTCGCTGCGATGCGACTGCGAAGCCTGGGCGAGGACAGGCGCCACCTCCGGTGCGACTTCCGACAGGAACTTTCCGATGAGTTGATCCGTTTCGACCCCAAGCATCATTTCGGCTGATCGGTTTGCAATGGAAATCATGCCGTCATCATGGACGCCGATGACGCCGGCGGATACGCCCGAAAGCACCGCTTCAGTAAACCGACGCCGTTCATCCATTTCATCACGAGCATGCAGAATTTCATCACGTTGCCCTCGAAGTTCCGCTATCATGTTATTGAAAGTCATAGACAAATTACCAACATCACCATCCGATGAACGAACAGGAACACTGACGCCGAGATCACCGCTCGCGACATCATCAGCAGCACCGATCAACAATCGAATCGGTTGCACGATCCGGTCTGCGACCGCAATGGCGGTCCAGATGGCCGACAGCAGAACTATCAGGGCAAAACCCACATACAGAATTGCAAAAGCCAGTTGGATGGGGCGGCGGTCTGCTTCGAGTGCACGATATTCGGCGGTGTTTTCCTCCATCAATCGCATGGACTCGATGACGTTGGGATCCACGGCTCTGATCGTGTAGAGAAAAACACCCGGGATTTTCTGCAGTTTGATAACGGCGCCAACCAGATTAGTAGCGCCGGGTGGTATCAATGCCGGCTCACCCTTTGCTGCGGCTTCAAACGCTTCCGACGGCGCGACGGGCAGCGGCTTGTCGGTCGGTATATCTGCCCGCACCACGACGCGCCCATCCTGTCTGACAATACTTGCAGCAAGCAGTCCCCTGCCGATCGCCTGGCGGGTAACCAGCACATTGAAGCCCGTCCGGTCGAGGCTGTAGAGCGATCTGGCAGCATCCAGATCATTGGCCATGGAAACGGTTTGCCCCTGCAGGTAGCGAGCATTTTCATTCACATAGGCCTGAGCCACACTCAGGGATGAGCTGACGATTTCCTTGGTGCGTATTGAAAACCAGCGATCGAGGCCGACATCCAATGAAATACTGGCAACGATGGCCACCAGAATGGCCGGCAATATGGCGACAACACTGAACAGGCCAATGATCCGCACATGCAATCTGGAAGCCGCGCGCCCCCGACGTCGTGCAGCAAGAATATTGACAATTTCCCGAACAATCAGACCGATCAGAGCCAGGACAAACACAAGGTTTACGATGACCGCCGTCAGCACGACATCATTGCGCGGTGCAATCGACGTCAGGCCCATCAGGACAGCGAAGGACACAAGTGCACAAATCAGAGCGCAAACGACAATAATGACACCCGGCAATGCAAGCGTTTTGCGCCTGTCCGTATCCTCTGACAATGGCGTTATCGTCTTCTTGTCCGCAGATGAAAAAGTTCCGCCGACTGTCATTGAACCCTCAGTTCCGCTCTGTCGTGATGCATTTACCCGCCATAGCGGGCAAAGGCGTTGCCATCATGCAACGCTTTGTGGCGAAAATGCAACGCCAATACGCTTTGGTCAAGCGGTTCGAGGAGACCGATAGACAGAAACACCGAGATCGCGGATTTTTTTGCGTAAAGTGTTCCGGTTGAGGCCAAGCAGTTCGGCCGCTTTGATCTGATTGCCATGGGTTGCCGTCAAAGCGGCAAGAACCAGTGGATATTCAACTTCTTCCAGCACCCTATGGTAAAGACCAGGCGGCGGCAGGTCTTCGCCGAATTCAGAGAAATAGCGTCGCATGTTATCTTCCACCGCCTGGGCAATGGTGAGGGAGCCGGTCATATTGCCCAGAGGGCTGTCCTGGTCTTTGCCACTCTCAGTGCGCAGCTCTGCCTCGACAATCTCGGAGGTGATGAAATCCTGCGGATAAAGCGCGGTGATTCGACGCACAAAGTTTTCAAGTTCACGCACGTTACCAGGCCAGGGATATTGCTTGAGCTGATCATAGGCCGAATTCTCGAAACGCTTTGCCTGAAGCCCTTCCTTTTCTGCCTCAATGTTGAAATGACGCACCAGATCGGGAATGTCTTCTGCCCGGTCCCTCAGAGGCGGCAACCGCAACGGCACGACATTGAGACGATAATAGAGGTCTTCGCGAAACAGGCCCTGGTTGATGGATGTTTTCAGTTCCTTGTTGGTGGCCGCAACGATACGAACATCGGTGCGGATCGGCGTTCTACCGCCCACAGTGGTATATTCGCCCTGCTGCAATACGCGCAGCAGTCGGGTCTGGGCGTCCATTGGCATGTCGCCGATTTCGTCGAGAAACAGCGTGCCCCCTTCAGCCTGTTCAAAGCGTCCGCTGGACCTGCTCTGGGCTCCGGTAAAGGCCCCCTTTTCGTGGCCGAACAATTCCGATTCGATGAGATCGCGGGGAATGGCAGCCATGTTGATGGCGACAAAGGGCCCGTTTCTGCGTTTGCCATAATCATGCAGCGCGCGGGCAACCAGTTCCTTGCCGGTTCCCGATTCACCCGTAATCATCAAGGTCAGATCGGTTTGCATCAGCCGGGCCAGCACCCGGTAGATTTCCTGCATGGCAGCCGACCGGCCAACAAGCGGCATACCTTCGCTCAGGTCTTCCTCGGCGTCGTTTGGTATTTTTTTCGGCTCCGACAGTGCACGCCCCACAATGGCGATCATTTCTGTCAGGTCGAAGGGTTTGGGCAGATATTCATAGGCTCCACGTTCCGAAGCCTTGATGGCGGTCATGAATGTGTTCTGTGCACTCATTACCAACACGGGGAGATCCGGCCTTGCCTTCTTGACGCGCGGCAGCAGATCAAAGGCATTTTCATCCGGCATCACGACGTCTGTGATGACGATGTCGCCCTCACCTGCCGAAATCCAGCGCCACAGGGTGGCCGCGTTTGAGGTGACCCGCACATCATAGCCGGCACGCGACAATGCCTGATTGAGCACTGTGCGTATGGCGGCATCATCATCAGCCACCAGGACAGTTGCTTTATTCATTGGAGTGCCTCTCGGACTTTGTTCCTGGGTTCAGTGGAAGCCGGCATCAGGATCCGGAATATGGTCTTGTCGGCCTGGCTGTCGCATTCGACAATTCCGCCATGATCGCCGACGATTTTCGCAACCAGCGCCAGACCAAGGCCCGAACCATTGATTTTGGTGGTAATGAAGGGATCGAACAGATGGGGCAAGATATCGGCGGGAACACCCGGGCCGTTGTCCTGCACGCAGAATTCCAGTGGCAATGACACTTTTTCATTGGAACCGGCAACCGATAACCGTATTCCGGGTCGAAAAGCCGTTGACAGGGTTATCTGACCGGCAGATTGCGAACCAAGCGCTTCACTGGCATTCTTGACCAGGTTGAGGAAGATCTGAACAAGCTGATCGCGATTGGCAAAGACCGGTGGCAGGGATGGATCGTAGTTCTCAATGATCCTGACATTCCTGGCGAAACCAGCCAGGGCGACTGCCTTGACATGATCCAGCACCGCATGAATATTCACCGGTTCGCGATCAATGGGGCGCTCATCGGAAAATATTTCCATTCGGTCTACCAATGAAACGATGCGGTCTGTCTCGTCTCGGATAAGGCGGGTGAGCGCGCGGTCATCATCATTGACCGATGTCTCAAGCAATTGAGCCGCGCCGCGTATGCCTGAAAGCGGGTTCTTGATTTCATGGGCCAGCATCGATGCCAACCCTGTCACGGAGCGCGCTGCGGCCCTGTGGGTCAATTGCCGATCGATCTTGTCAGCCATGGTGCGTTCCTGAAACAGGATGACCACGGAACCCGATTGTTCGGTGACCGGAGCAACATAGAGATCAACCAGTCGGTCTCCGCCCAATCGGGGCGAACTGACATCAACGCGGTATTCATTCACCGGTGCGCGGCGCTCCCTGACCTGCTCTATCAAGGCCAGCAATGGACTGCCAAAGGGAATATAGGAATCGATTTTCCGACGGGCCAAATGGCTTCCGCTGGCACCGAAAAACACCTCGGCTTCCCAGTTCGCAAAGGAAATGAAGCCCTCTTCATTGACCATGATTACCGGGTGACGGATGGCATTGAGCACGGTATTGGCCGCCTCATCTGCCGAGCCGATTTTTGGCGGTTCCTTTGGTATCATGCGGCTTTGAACTCTGCTTGTTGAACGTTGGATGTTTCCAGAAAGGCGTATTTGAGGTTTTCAATCACGCTTTGCGGATCAAGACTGGTCATGATTTGTGACTTCAAGGCACCGGGGCAATCGCCAACGGCGTGGGAAAGATACCATCCAAGGTGCTTGCGTGCATGCCGGGTGCCAATGGCAATTCCGTAATGGGAAAGGTTCATCTCGTAGTGTTCGAGGACAATGTCCAGAATATCGGCACGCTTTACCGGAATATCCTCGTTGCCGGCCAACTGACCAACGATCCACGGCCGTCCCTGCGCCGCTCGTCCGATCATGACGGCATCGGCGCCACTGGTACGCAGGATGTTTGCGACATCAGTTGCTGTCTCAACATCGCCATTGGCAACCAGCGGCACGGCCACAGCCGCGCGGACCTGTTTGATTGCATCCCAGTCGGCTTGCCCCTTGTAGAACTGGCAGCGCGTCCTGCCGTGCACGGTGATCATCTGCACACCGGCCGCTTCTGCGCGGCGGGCGATTTCCGGCGCGTTGATGGTGTTTTCATCCCATCCCAGGCGCATTTTCAGCGTCACTGGCACATTCACGGCTTTCACCGTGGCCTCGACGAGGCGCAGAGCATGATCAGGATCGCGCATCAGGGCAGACCCGGAATAGCCGCCTGTCACCTTCTTTGCCGGACATCCCATGTTGATATCAATGATGTCAGCACCATTGGCCTCCGCAATAATGGCAGCCTCACCCATCCATCTGGCTTCGCGTCCCGCCAGTTGCACCATATGCGGCGTGATTCCCTCACCGCGAAGTCGCACCCACGATTCACGGCTGTCGCATACAAGTTCGCGGCTGGCGACCATTTCGGTGACCACGAGACCCGCCCCGAACCGCCAGGCAAGGCGACGAAACGGCAAATCGCTGATACCGGACATGGGCGCCAGAATTGCACGGTTGCGTATTTGCACCGATCCTATATTGAATGTGTCTTCAATCATGTTTCATCTGCACTATATTAGGGCACATTGTTTGCATGCATGCTTTTTATGCAATTGACATGAAATTGCAAGTCACTTTGTGCCTTTCCAGACGAACAATTCAAGGTGACAAGGGGATGGCAACCAAGCTCGAACCGGACATAGGGCGATCATGAGGGGAAACATGAAAATTGGTGCGCTCATTGTTGCTGCCGGTCGCGGTGAACGGGCCGGAAACCCCGATGATGGCCCAAAACAATACCGGCTTGTCGGTGGATCACCGGTTCTCACCTGGACACTCGAAGCCTTCGCCTCACATCCGCTGATCGGACCGATTGCAGTTGTTATCCATGCCGATGATCACGCATTTTTTGACAAGGTGCGATCCCGATTGGCCCCGTCAACATCCCTCATTGTCGTCGATGGGGGCAAGGAGCGGCAACAATCGGTTCTGCTGGGCCTTGAAGCGCTGGCGCAATGCAATCTTACCCATGTGCTGATCCACGACGGTGTTCGCCCCTTTGCCAATGGTGAATTGATCGACCGCGTGATCAACGCATTTTCCACCGGTGCCAGAGGCGTGTTTCCCGCACTGCCGGTGACCGACACGTTGAAAAGATGCACCAGCGACAAGCTGGTCGAAGAGACGGTCGCGCGCGCCGGCCTGTTCAGCGCCCAGACACCGCAAGGGTTTACCTATGGTGCCATAAGAGAAGCACACAGGCAGGCAGCCAGTCAAAGCCTGGTGACCTTTACCGATGACTGTAGCATTGCAGAATGGGCAGGCATGGCGGTCTCTTTGGTTGAAGGCGATCAGGACAATATCAAGCTTACCACTGCACGGGATATCGCCATGGCGGATGACAAACTGACACGATTGAATGGCGGATTGAATGATCTGCCGGATGTGCGCACGGGATCGGGGTATGATGTTCATGCGCTGGTGGACGGCGACGCAGTGATCCTTTGTGGCCACACGATTCCGCATGATCAGGCGCTTTCCGGCCATTCCGATGCGGATGTTGCGCTGCATGCCCTGACGGACGCGCTTCTTGGCACCTGCGGCCAGGGAGACATAGGCGATCATTTTCCACCATCCGACCCGCAATGGAAGGGAGCTGATTCCCGCTTGTTTCTTGCCCATGCGGTGGAATTGGTGCGCTCTCTTGGTGGTACAATCACGAATGCCGACATAACCCTCATCTGTGAAGCACCAAAAATCGGACCGCATCGTGCCGCCATGCGACAAATTCTTTCCGATCTTCTGGCCATTGACCTGCAACGGTGTTCGGTCAAGGCGACAACAAATGAAAAGATCGGCTTTATCGGCCGTGGTGAAGGCATAGCGGCAATAGCAACGGCCACTGTCCTCTATCAGGAGAATTCCCATGACTGACCTCGATGATCTGGCCCAGGCGCTGGTGACCCAGATGACACAAAAGGAAAAGATGATTGCTACCGCAGAATCCTGCACGGGCGGTTTGATCGCAGCCGCAATCACGCAGATTGCCGGCTCGTCGGCGGTTCTCGATCGTGGGTTTGTCACCTATTCCAATCAGGCCAAACAGGAGATGATCGGCGTATCAGAGGAAACGCTGACAACATTCGGTGCGGTCTCGCAGCAGACAGCCATCGAAATGGCCGAAGGTGCCCTCGCCCGCTCAAATGCTGATCTGACCGTCTCGGTCACCGGCATTGCCGGTCCGGGCGGTGGCTCTGAGCTCAAACCTGTCGGTCTGGTCCACATGGCTGTGGCACGATCTGATGGTGAGACTGTTCACAGCGAACTGCTCTTTGGTGACATTGGCCGTACGGCTGTGCGTCAGGCGACTGTTTTTGCCGCGCTCAAGGCACTCCTCATAGAAGCGGACAAATTCTGATCTGTTGCTGAAGGCGGGTTTTCGTTTGGGTCCGGTCAGGCCGATTTTTGGCCGTAGATCATGTCGGCGCGTTTTTCAAAAGCCTCGGCAAACATGCGAAATGCCCGATCAAACATGGTTCCCATGACAATGCCGAGCATGCGGCTCTTGAACTCGTAGTCTATGAAAAACGAAACCGTGCAACCGCCATCGGGCTGCTCCGAGAATCTCCAGCGGTTGTTGAGATAACGGAAGGGTCCGTCGAGGTATTTGACATCGATGATGGACTCCGTCGGCTTCAGCAGCACCTGGCTGGTGAAGGTCTCGCGAATGGCCTTGTAGCCGATGGTCATGTCGGCAATCAGCAGCACCACATCCCCGCGCTCTTTTCTTGAGCGAATCTTCAGGTCCTCGCACAGGGGCAGGAATTCCGGATATTTTTCAATATCGGCCACCAGGGCAAACATCTGATCCGGCCCGTGGGCAACGATGCGGGTCGTGTTAAATTTAGGCATGGGGTGTCAATGCGGTCGCGCTCATGTTCAGTGTCCGGACCGGGCAACCCTGGCCGCCTGCAATTTTGCAAAATCGTCTCCAGCATGATGCGAGGAACGCGTTAGCGGACTGGCCGATACCATCAGGAAACCCTTCGAATAGGCAATGGTCTCATAGGATTTGAATTCATCCGGGGTAACAAATTTCATCACCGCATGATGTTTTTTCGTCGGTTGCAGATATTGTCCCATGGTCAGGAAATCAACCTCGGCAACGCGCAAATCATCCATCAGTTGCAGAACCTCGTTCCGCTCTTCGCCCAGTCCCACCATGATACCCGATTTGGTGAACATCTCCGGATCGAGTTCCTTGACCCGTTGCAGCAGCCTGATGGAATGAAAATACCGCGCGCCGGGGCGGACCGTCAGATAGTTGGACGGGACGGTTTCCAGATTGTGGTTAAAGACATCCGGCCTGGCGCTGACGACCTTTTCCAAAGCGCCGTCCTTGCGCAGGAAATCCGGTGTCAGAATCTCGATTGTCGTTTGCGGCGAAGCTTGCCGAATGGCTGTGATGGTCTCGACAAAATGCTGCGCACCGCCATCGGCAAGGTCGTCCCGATCCACCGAGGTGACCACAACATGTTTGAGTCCCATCTGGAAAACTGCACGGGCAACATTTTCCGGTTCATTGGCATCAAGCGCCGTTGGCCTGCCGGTCGATACATTGCAAAAGGCGCAGGCACGGGTACAAATCTCTCCCATGATCATGAAGCTGGCGTGTTTCTGCTGCCAGCAACTGCCAATATTGGGGCAACCGGCTTCCTCGCAAACGGTGACAAGATTGTTGCTCTTGACGATTTCGCGCGTTTCTTTGTAGCCGGCGGATGTGGGTGCCTTGACCCTTATCCAGTCCGGCTTGCGCAGCACCTCATTGTCAGGACGGTGCGCCTTTTCGGGATGGCGCACGCGTTTTGTCTCAGATGAGACCGTATCAAGAACTGTGACCATGAATTGGTCCCTTTATGCTTTTGACAGTCAGCGACCGGACAGCAGTGCAAACAACCACAGAACGACGATAGCGCCTACGGTGGCGACAATCAGATGCCCGGCAAAGCCATAAAAAACGATGCCCAGGCTATTGGCCAGAAACCCGCCGACGAAAGAGCCAATCACACCAACCACCAGGTTCTTGATCAGCCCGTGATTGCGTTTCAGGACCTTTTCAGCAATGAAGCCGGCCAGCAATCCGATAAGAAGAAGTCCGAGAATACCCATTATAAACACCTCTGTTATGGTTGAAGCGGCACAAAGGCCGCAAACTCAAGCATTCAGCGCACGACCGTAAGCGTCAAGCACACTTTCCTTCATCATTTCCGAAAGTGTCGGATGCGGGAACACCGTATGCATCAACTCTTCTTCCGTTGTTTCCAGATTCATGGCAACCACAAAGCCCTGGATCAATTCCGTTACTTCCGCCCCGATCATGTGGGCGCCGAGCAATTCGCCGGTCTTGCGGTCAAAGATGGTCTTGACCAGTCCCTTGTCTTCTCCAAGCGCAATGGCTTTGCCGTTGGCGCCAAACTGAAAGCGTCCGACACGTATGTCACGTCCAGCTTCCTTTGCCTTGGCCTCGGTGAGACCAACGCTGGCAACCTGCGGGTCGCAATAGGTGCATCCCGGTATCATCGCCTTGTTGGTTGCATGAACACCCGGAACACCGGCGATTTTTTCGACACAGACGACGCCTTCATGCTCCGCCTTATGCGCCAGCATCGGTGGACCAGCAACATCACCGATAGCATAGATGCCTTCGACATTGGTCTTGCCGTATCCATCAATGACGATACAGCCCCGTTCGGTTTTCACACCCAGTGTCTCAAGCCCGAGATTCTCCACATTGCCCTGGACACCGACCGCAGATATCAGCCGATCTGCCTTTATCATCTGGGTCTTGCCGTCCTTGGTTTCAACATGTGCAGTTACACTGTCCGAGCCTTTTTCGACCTTTGTCACCTTGGCTTGCGTGATAAACTTGAGGCCGTGTTTTTCCAGCGCCTTGCGAGCAAGACCGGATATTTCGACATCCTCGACCGGCATGATGTTTTCCATCATTTCCACGACCGTGACATCAACGCCCAGTGCATTGTAAAAACTGGCAAATTCGATCCCGATGGCGCCCGATCCCATGACCACCATGGATTTTGGTTGCGCCTTCGGCACCATGGCCTCGAAATAGGTCCAGATCAGCTTTCCGTCCGGCTCGATTCCCGGCAGGACACGCGGCCGCGCACCGGTGGCGACAATGATGTTCTTGCCCTGATAGGTTCCCTCACCCAAGGTGTTCTTCGGCGCTGGCGGTTGCGGTTCCATGGCCTTGCGCGAGGATTTCTTCACCACGATTTCAGCCGGCGCGCCAGCCTTTGCCGGTTTGCTGATCTGCGCTTCACCCCAGATCACATCGATCTTGTTCTTTTTCATCAAAAAACCGACACCGGAATTCAGGCGAAGCGATACACCTCTGGAACGCTCCACGACGGCGCCGATATCTGCCGTCATTTTGCCTTCCAGCTTCAGGCCGTAGCTCTCTGCCCTCTGAGAGAAATGCAATATTTCGGCTGATCGCAGCAGCGCCTTGGTTGGCACGCATCCCCAATTGAGACAGATTCCGCCCAGATGTTCGCGCTCGACAATAGCTGTTTTCAATCCGAGCTGCGCGGCCCGTACGGCAGCCACATAGCCGCCGGGACCAGAGCCGATGATGATGACATCGTAGATATTTGACACGTCTCGTCTCCTGATAGCGGCATTTTCCATGCCCTGTTCGTCTGCAGGCCGTTCAGCTGTTGCGCAAGGCAAGTCCTGTCAGCAGCAAGGCAACACCATTAAAAGTCAGTTCGACACCCAGAAACAGCCCCAGAACTGTGCCTGCCGCCCATGGGAAATTGCCGAAAATCGCGGCGCCCAGAAGGATGGACAACAGACCGGAAATGAGAACCCAGATCCAGCCTGATATGGGCCTCATGGCAAATGCATAGGCGATTTTTGCGCCACCCAGAAGGAAAAGCAACAGGGCAACCAGAAGGGTCAGCGAGGCTGCGCCTTCCATGGGGTTTTTGATCATCACGGCGCCGACCAATATGGTCAGTGCACCAACTGCCACGGTCCAAAGGAAACCGCCCCAGTTGCGATAGGTATAGGCCTGCGCAATCTGCGCTGCGCCAAGGATCAGGAAAAATATCGCCACCAGGTAGTCAACGGTAATGGTTGCACCCAGCGGATTGGCAAACGACAGAAAGCCGCCAACCAGGGACAGGATCCCGAAGGCCACCAGCCAGCCCCAGGCTCCCTTGAGCCTGGCCAAGACAGTGGTGACATCTCTGGTGTCAAACTGATGCGTCATATCCGATCCTCCTCGTGAACTGGGCGTCAACAGATGGTACTACACCAGCATGCCGATTGGTTTTTCGATGTAGCTCTTGAAAGCGCCCAGAAGTTGGGCTCCCAGTGCACCATCAACCGCACGGTGATCTGTTGACAGTGTGACCGACATGATTGTTGCAACAGCCAGGGCGCCATCCTTGACGACGGGACGCTGCTCTCCGGCACCGACGGCAAGAATGGTGGCATGGGGCGGATTGATGACGGCGGAAAAGTTCCGGATGCCGAACATGCCCAGATTGGATACGGCGGTGGTTCCGCCCTGATATTCCTGCGGCTGCAATTTGCGCTCGCGCGCCCGAGCCGCCATATCCTTCATTTCGTTTGAGATGACCGAGAGTGTTTTCAATTCAGCCTTGCGCACGATCGGTGTGATCAGGCCGCCCGGTATGGAGACCGCAACCCCGACATCCGAATGGTGGTGACGCACCATATTGCTGGAGGTCCAGGAGGCGTTGGCATCGGGAACATCACGCAGGGCCAGGGCCATTGCCTTGATGACAAAGTCATTGACCGACAATTTGAAGATCGGCTTGCCGTCAACCATCGGCGCTGAGCCATTGATCTGCGCGCGCAGGGCCAGCAGATCGTCCAGATCACAGTCAACAGTGAGGTAGAAATGCGGCACTGTCTGTTTTGATTCCACCAGACGTTTGGCGATGGTCTTGCGCATGCCATCATGCGGAATCAGATCATAGGATCCTTCTTCAAACAGTTTGAGTGTTTGCTCATCCGACGGCGCACTCGCGACCGGCGCAGCAGCGGCCGCGGTTGCCGGAGCAGCCTTGCCTGTTGCTGTTTCCGCGTTGGCAACAGCGGCTTCAATATCGCGTTTTACCACCCGGCCATGCGGCCCGGAACCGCTCACCGACGCAAGATCAATACCCGCTTCTGCAGCAAGTCGCCGGGCGAGTGGTGAGGAGAATATGCGCGAACCCTCAGAGCGCGATTTATCCGGCGCATCTGATTGCGCAGCAGCAGGCGCGGGCGCTGGTGAGGCCTCGGAAGGTGTCGGTGAAGCGACCGGTGCGGGCGTTTCCGCCGATGCTGTTTCGGCGCTGCCCGTATCCGCAGCCGCGGCCGATACATCCTCGCCCTCTGCAGCAAGAATAGCGATCAAGGCGTTGACCTTGACGCCTTCCGTTCCCTCAGGAACCAGGATCTTGGCGACAACGCCCTCATCCACGGCCTCGACTTCCATGGTCGCCTTGTCGGTCTCGATTTCGGCAATGACGTCTCCGGGAGCGACACTGTCGCCCTCCTTGACCAGCCATTTCGACAGATTGCCTTCCTCCATCGTCGGGGAAAGCGCTGGCATGGTGATATGAATTGGCATTCTGATACCCTCCCCTTAAGCCGTATAGGTTACGGCTTTAACCGCAGCGATCACTTCGTCTACATTTGGCAAAGCCAGCTTCTCCAGATTGGCGGCATAGGGCATCGGCACATCCTTGCCGGCAACGGTCAAGACCGGTGCGTCGAGATAGTCAAATGCCTGCTGCATCACGCGTGTGGCGATTTCCGTTCCGACGGAACTTTGCGGAAAGCCTTCCTCGACAGTAACCAACCGACCGGTCTTTTTCACCGATTCGATGATCGTCGGCATGTCCATCGGCCTTATGGTACGCAGATCGATGATCTCGGCATCGATGCCCATTCCGGCCAGTTCGTCCGCTGCCTTCACGGCATAATTCATGCCGATGCCGAAGGAAACAATCGTGACGTCCTTTCCAGCGCGATGAATCCGCGCCTTGCCGATCGGCAGGACAAAATCATCCATTTTCGGCACATCGAATGTGTGTCCGTAGAGAATTTCATTTTCCAGGAAGATAACGGGATTGGGGCTGCGAATGGCCGCTTTCAGCAAGCCCTTTGCATCGGCTGCACCGTAGGGCGCAATGACAGTCAGGCCCGGAATATGGCTGTACCAGGCGGCAAAACACTGGGAATGCTGGGCGCCAACCCGCGCGGCAGCCCCATTGGGACCGCGAAACACGATCGGAGCAGACATTTGTCCGCCGGACATATAATGGGTCTTGGCGGCAGAATTGATGATCTGGTCCATCGCCTGCATGGCAAAGTTGAAGGTCATGAATTCGACGATCGGCTTCAATCCTGCCATGGCGGCGCCCACACCGACGCCTGCAAAACCATGTTCGGTAATCGGTGTATCAACCACGCGGCGCGCGCCAAACTCCTGAAGCAGGCCCTGGGTTATCTTGTAGGCCCCCTGATATTCGGCCACTTCCTCACCCATGATGAAGACATCGCCGTCTGCGCGCATTTCCTCTGCCATCGCGTCACGAAGGGCTTCGCGCACGGTGGTCGGGACCATTTCGGTCCCTTCCGGAATATCCGGGTCGGAAGGCACGGAGGCTGCAACCGGCGCTGCGGGTACGGCATCTGAAGCAGACTGGGGTTCGGCAGGGGCACTCTCAGGTTCGGACGATTTAGGCTGTTCGGCCGGCTTTTCGGAGCCGATTGCATCTGCGCTTTCACCGTCGGTCAGCAATACGGCAATCACCGCATTGACCTTGACCCCCTCGCTGCCCTCCGGCACGACGAGCTTGCCAATGGTACCTTCATCGACAGCTTCGACTTCCATCGTCGCCTTGTCGGTCTCTATTTCCGCTATGACGTCGCCGGAGGTGACCTGATCACCTTCCTTTTTCAGCCATTTGGACAATGTTCCCTCTTCCATGGTGGGCGAGAGGGCTGGCATAAGAATATCAATAGGCATGTGATCTCCCCCGACCTTAAAGGACTATGTCCGTATAGAGTTCCGAAGGATCTGGCTCCGGCTCGTTTTGTGCATATTCTGCGCTGTCAGCAACAATCTCGCGGACACTCTTGTCAATGGCCTTGAGCTCATCTTCACTCGCCCAGCCCTTTTCCAGAAGCCGCACTTTCACCTGTTCTATGGGGTCATGCTCGGAGCGCATTTTCTGGACTTCATCCTTGCTGCGGTATTTCGCAGGATCAGACATCGAGTGACCGCGATAGCGATAGGTCAGCATTTCCAGGATGATGGGTCCCTTGCCGCTGCGGCTGTGTTCCAGGGCAGCTTCGGCTGCGGCCTTGACGGCGCGCACATCCATGCCATCGACCTGATGGCCGGGTATGTTGAAGGAAACGCCTCGCTGCGAAAAATCCGTCTGAGCCGACGCCCGCGAAACCGATGTTCCCATGGCATAGCGGTTGTTCTCTACAATAAAGACGACCGGCAGATCCCACAGTTCAGCCATATTGAAACTCTCGTAGACCTGCCCCTGGTTAGAGGCACCGTCACCATAGAAAACCACGCTGACATTGCCATTGTCGCTGTAGCGGTTGGCAAAACCCAGCCCCGTCCCCAGCGACACCTGTGCACCGACAATACCGTGACCGCCGTAGAAATGCTTTTCCTTGGAGAACATGTGCATGGAGCCGCCCTTGCCGTGGGAGTAGCCACTCTGGCGCCCGGTCAATTCGGCCATGACGCCGCGCGGGGTCATGCCGCATGCCAGCATGTGCCCATGATCACGGTAGGCGGTGATCATCTGATCGCCGTCCTTCATGGCAAGCTTGATACCCGAGACGACGGCTTCCTGTCCGATATAGAGATGGCAAAAGCCGCCGATGAAACCCATGCCGTAAAGTTGGCCGGCTTTTTCTTCAAACCTGCGGATCAGCAGCATCTCGCGATAGGCGGCAATCTCCTGATCGCGATCAAACTCGGCAATCTCGGTTCCAATGACCGGTTTGGCCGTTTTGGCACTTCGGGTTTTTGTTGTTTTCGCAACCCCGGAACGATTGGGTGACGCTGCATTTTTACGCGGAGCCATGGAGTCCTCCCTGAATGACCTCTGTCACCAGTTTACGGAATAGCACTGTCCGCAGCAAGACCAATAATGCATAGCTTATCTGAATTCTAGTAGATTGGTTTTATTCGATATTTCATCGATTAACTGAATAACGGTTAACATCAGTTTTCGTCGAAAATGACAATCTCGTTCGGGCGGGAAAGGCTTAACGCCTCACGGGCCCGCTCATCCAGCATATCACGCACCACGGGTCCGCCCTGAGGCAGAAGTTGTACCTGCTGCTGCAAAACCTTGCGTTCCTTCACCAGAGCAGCCAGTTCCAGCTCCAGCGATGCTTTACGCACCACAAATCGCTGCTTGGCATTCATGCCGCGATCACCATTGATCGCATGAAAACCGAAATAGCTGATAAAGGCAATGGCGATTGTGGGAACAATCAAACGACCGGTATTTCTGATTTTTTTCTGCCGTGTCGACATATATGAAGCTGCTTTGGTACGCGAACACCACCGGGCTCAAGTCCAGCGCAATTTCGCTGGATACGGGGCTCGGCTGTCCCCTTTATCGTGCAACATATTTAATATCCGGTTATCGAAATCCTGTTTCACACGATTTGAAACGCATTCGCCCCTGAATCCATCAGGATGCAGGGGCGAATGTAAATCGATCAAATCGAAATCCTCTATGGAGTTCAGTTCTTCAGAATGCCGCGCCCGGCATAAGCGGCCTGAACGCCCAGTTCTTCCTCGATGCGCATGAGCTGATTGTATTTCGCCAACCGGTCGGAGCGCGCCAGCGAACCGGTCTTGATCTGTCCGCAATTTGTGGCAACCGCCAGGTCGGCAATTGTTGCATCTTCCGTTTCACCGGACCGATGCGACATGACAGCCGTATAGCCTGCCCTGTGTGCCGTTTCGACAGCATCCAGGGTTTCGCTCAACGTGCCGATCTGGTTAACCTTGACCAGGATGGAATTGGCGACGCCCATCTTGATACCGTCACGCAAACGCGCGGTATTGGTGACAAACAGGTCGTCGCCGACCAACTGGCATTTGTCGCCCGTCAGGTCGGTCAGGGTCTTCCAGCCATCCCAATCATCTTCCGCCATGCCGTCTTCGACCGATATGATCGGATATTTTGCGACAAGCTCCGCCAGATATTCCGCCATGGCGCCCGGTTCCAGACTGCGCCCCTCACCTTCCAGAACATAAAGGCCATCCTTGAAGAATTCGGTGGCGGCGCAATCAAGGGCCAGGAACATGTCTTCACCCGGCCTGTAACCGGCCTTCTCGATCGACTGCATGATGAAATCCAGCGCTGCGGGTGCGCTTGCAATGCCGGGGGCGAAACCGCCCTCGTCGCCGACATTGGTATTGTGTCCCTGTGCCGCCAGTTCCTTTTTCAAGGTGTGAAAGACTTCCGAGCCCATCCGCACGGCATCGCGGATGGATGCAGCGCCAACCGGCATGATCATGAATTCCTGAAAGTCGATCGGATTGTCGGCATGTTCGCCGCCATTGATGATGTTCATCATCGGAACGGGAAGCACATGGGCATTGGGACCACCGACATAGCGGTATAGAGGCAGCCCGGCAGCTTCCGCCGAGGCTTTCGCAATCGCCAGGGACACACCGAGGATCGCATTGGCGCCCAGTTTTGCCTTGTTGGGCGTGCCGTCAAGTTCGATCATGATCTGGTCAATGTGGATCTGGTTTTCCGCGTCCAGGCCGCCAATCGCCTCGAAAATCGGGCCGTTGACCGCGTCGACGGCGCCTTGCACGCCTTTGCCCAGATAACGTGGGCCGCCATCGCGCAATTCCACCGCCTCATGGGCGCCTGTGCTCGCACCGGAGGGAACCGCCGCGCGCCCGAAGGAGCCATCTTCAAGCACGATATCGACCTCGACGGTCGGATTGCCGCGGCTGTCCAGAATTTCACGGCCAATAATGTCGACGATAGCAGTCATGTCCAAGGGTCCTTTTGAAGCGGAAAAGTGGTTTTGAAAAACCTTTTAGGCCAACCGGCAAAAAACGCAATGTTGCGCGCCCGTCTTGGTTGATTTGCCTTTATCCAGCAAGTGCCAAGAGGCAACGGCTTTTGCATCGCGTTTTCAATCTATTCCGGGCGGTAATCCTGTAAGAATTGCCGCGATCGACAAAGCAATGGTAACAAGGTCTGGCGCGTTTGGGCCGATGGTTGCGCATTGCACATGATTCGTCCTGCATTCCCTGTGAAGAGACCGGAAACCATGCTGTCATTTTTCACCCAGATAGAGCCTTTGATTCACAAATACGGCATGACCGGCCTGTTCTTTGATGTCTTTCTGGAAGCATTGGGGATGCCCCTGCCCGGCGAGACATTGGTCATCGCCGCATCCGGATTGGCGGCGCTAGGACAGTTGAACATCTATTCCGTGGCCGCAACCTGTTTTGCAGCGGCTGTGTTGGGCGACAATGTCGGCTACCTCATCGGTCGGAAACTGGGGCGGCCCGTCATCGTCCATTATGGCAGCCGTATCGGCATAACCCATGAACGGCTGCTGCAGGTGGAAAATGTCCTGCATAAACATGGCTCGCTCATCGTTGCCCTTGCCCGTTTTGTTGTGGTTCTGCGCCAGTTGAACGGCATTGCCGCAGGAACGGCCGGCATGCACTGGTTGAAATTTCTGATCGCCAATGCCGTCGGCGCTGCCTTGTGGGTCGGCCTTTGGACAAGCCTGGCCTACCATTTTGGCAAGGACATTACCGTCCTGCCGCAGCTTTTGCACCATCTTTCCCTTACGGCCATGGTCATCATGGCAGCGCTCATCCTGTCGCTGGTTTGCCTGGCATTCGGCCTGTGGAAACATAAAACAAGGAAAGCGACTTAAGGCGTATCAAAGGCGAAAAAGGCGCCCTGGCCTTCTCCTGCGCCGACAACCAACTTGCCGCCGACTGAGGCATAATCCACTTCTGCCTGCTTGAATTGCTCTTCCACACGTGAAAGATCCGCGACGGCAAAAACAATGCCGCGCAGCCGCAGGCCACGGGCGTGGGTTCCGCCATGCACACCAAAATAGCCTTGGAGACCGGCCGCATTCAGCACGGTGATTTCGGCATTGCCGGAGGCCAGGTCAATGCCGAAAGAATGGGCGTTGACTTCGCGCTGATTGACGACTTGCTGCAGCAGGTACTGAAAATCACTGGGGTTTTGCTCGGACATCACGATCTGCTTGATGCCAAGGACACCATTGGCGTGCTGTTCCAATGCGGACTTGTCGAGGCCTGGGGCCTTCTTTTTCTGGCAGGTGAAGAAAAACACATCCGGCGCCCGCAGATCTGCCGCAAAGGCCAGTTCGAAACCGGCTATCGCCTTCTCGCCCGCAGGCGTTTCAAAGGAACGGGAAAATTCCAGGTTCAAACCTGCGCTGATGCCGTCACGTTCGAATTGCAGCCGGTCTTCGGCAGCATTCTCCGTGCCCATGACCAGCGCCGAAAATCCCTCGTCACCGCGGCGGAAGCGGTAGGCCTGATCACGGTTGACGAACACATTGCCATTCCGCGCCGCATGTTCGCAGATCTCCCTTTCGGCTATGGCCAGAGGCTCCAGAAATGTGCCGTCGGAAAAGAAGACGCAGGCATTCTCGGTTCCGAAGGGATGCCGGGCCTCGGCGGCAACGGTGAAACCAAGTTCGGTGAGGCGCCTTCTGGCCACGGCGAGATCAGCCGTCGGCAGGACACAATGATCAACTGATCGCAGCATATTCAACCCTTTTCTATCATCCGTTCGGTTTGCATGAGATCGCAGCATTTTGCAAGCCGGCCGCAGACAGGCCCAAAGCGATCAGGTCGGCGGCGATCAGGCACCCTGCCGAGCCGCCCTGTGCAGGGCAAAGGTGCAATGGGCGACAAGTTCTGCCTGATAGGATTGACGCAATTTTTCGTCACTCTCCAGCAGGACGACATCAACGAGCACGGAAATCAGGCCCACCACCAGGGTGCGGGTAATGCGCATTTGCAAGGCATCAATATGGGGGATCTCTGCGCGCACGATGCTGCTGATCAGGTCTCCGGCAAATGCATCCGTCGCCGCCTCATGGTCGCCGGTTGATTTGTTCAGGGAAACAAATTTCAGCAAGGAAAGATAGCCGGGCTGCGAACGTGCACTTTCGATATAGGTCTCAACCAGTGCGGCGATCGGATCATCGCTATGGTCTGCCAGCACCCGATCCGCCTCACCGGCCAACTGGCCCGTCAGGCGCTCCAGCATTCGATCATGGGCTGCAATCAGCAGTGCGGTACGGTTGCCAAAATATTGGTAGATGGTACCGACCGCATAGCCGGCCTCATGAGCAACATGCGTGGTGGTCAAAGCGTCCACCCCATGCCGGGAGACCAGCGTCTCCACGGCATCAAGGATCCGGCTGACTTTCTCAACAGCGCGTTTCTGTCGGGGTTGTCGCCGTGTTTGATCTGTCTGCATCTTGCCGTCGCCTGTCTGTCCATGGTCTCTTCAGGACAATAGTCTGACATAAATATGAAAATATTTCATGTTAATTGATAGCGGCAGAATTGGGTGCTATGGTTCAATCATTGGAAGAATGAAAACAGACTTTTCGGGGAGGATAAGTCGATGAGGAAATCAGCGCAGCGCGTCGGGATATTGCTGGTTGTTTTGACCTTTGGCACGGCCGTCATGGCCGCCGATAGCGTCACCGTCCTGCCGGGGCCGGATGCGGCCGAGCAACTGCAGGAAGCGCTGATTACAGCCGAACCCGGCAGCACGATCAATCTGGCCGAGGGCCGGTTTGAAATCATCGACGGGCTGTCGCTTGATATTGCCGATATCACTATCCGTGGCGCCGGCATGGATCAGACCATCCTCTCCTTCGACGGCCAGAAAGGCGGCGGCGAAGGTTTTCTCATTACGTCTGACAATGTGATTCTGGAGGATTTTGCGGTTGAAAACAGCAAGGGTGATGGCATCAAGTCGAAGGCCGCTGACCAGATCACCTATCGGCGTATCCGGGTGGAGTGGACCGGCGGTCCCGATGAAACAAACGGCGCCTATGGCATCTACCCGGTGGAATCGAAAAATGTCCTGATCGAAGACTGTGTCGTGCGCGGCGCCTCTGATGCCGGCATCTATGTGGGGCAAAGCGAAAATATCATCGTGCGAAACTCGACCGCCGCCTATAATGTGGCGGGCATCGAGATTGAAAACAGCAAATATGCCGATGTCTACGGCAACACGGTGACACACAATACGGGCGGCATTCTGGTTTTCGACCTGCCCAACCTGCCCGTCATGGGCGGCCATTCGGTTCGGGTATTCGATAACAGGGTTGTCGACAATGACACCGACAATTTTGCACCGGCGGGCAATATCTTGGGCATGGTCGGCAGAGGCACCGGCATCATGGTGATGGCCAACCGCAATGTGCATGTTTTCGCAAACACCTTGAAGAACAATGACACCGTCCATGTTCTCATTGCCACCTATCCGAATGATTTTGACGATGACAATTATATCCCCCATCCCCGCGCCGTGATGGTGCGCAAGAATATCTATGAAGAGGGTGGCGCACGACCGGCCGGCGACGTCGGGGACATCATCAGCAATGTCACCGGCACGCCGGTTCCCGATATCGTCTGGGATGGCGTCGTGCCGCTGACCGAATGGGTGACCTGGACGTCGGCAGAGGACAGGATCTACATCCAGGAGCCGGAAGGCACCACCTTCGCCAATCTGAAAATGATCCAGAACACGCTCTATCCCTGGGGCGCATCGCCGGACCGCGCCATCGCCGACTATGCCGGGACGCTGCCCGAACCCAAAGCCGTGACCTTGCCGCAACTGAAAACCCGCAATTGATACATGCGTGTAGGCCGAAGACCATGCAACGGGGCCAATTGATGAGAGCCATGCGCGTTTCCCTGCTGCTGTGCCTCTTGGCCTTGTGCCTGCCCGGCGCCCGGTCCCTTGCCGCCGGTGTGAATGAAGCGGCGCTGTTGAATGAAAAGCCGGCGCGGCTTCTGTCGGAATACAATCTGTTTTCCGATGGGCCGGCGCAAATTCCCGTTGACGGGGTCCTGCCCTATGATCTGGTCACACCGCTCTTCTCCGACTACGCGTCCAAGTTCCGCTTCGTCCATGTTCCACCGGGCAAGACCGCCGCCTATGCCGACCCTGAGGTGTTCGACTTTCCCGTCGGCTCGGCGCTGATCAAGACATTCGCCTATCCGGCCGATCTGCGCGCGCCCGAAAAAGACGTCCGGCTGATTGAGACCCGCCTGCTGATCCGCCAGCCGGACGGCTGGAAAGCCTGGGCCTATGTCTGGAACGACGACATGCGTGACGCGAGGCTCAAACTGGCCGGCAAGCGATTGCATATCCAGGCCATCGGTCTGGATGGCGGGCCGCTGGAGATAGACTATGCCGTGCCCAATGCCAATCAGTGCAAGGGATGCCACGCACTCGGCAAGACCATCACCCCCATCGGCCCCACTGCGCGCCATCTCAATCGGGATCATGTCTACAGCGACGGTGTGGAAAACCAGCTGCTGGCCTGGAGCAAGAGACAAATTCTGTCTGCCGCGCCCCGGCCACAGGATGCCCCGCGTGCGGCCAATTGGCAGGACACCGCCGAGCCGATTGACCGGCGGGCAAGATCCTATCTCGATATCAATTGCGCCCATTGCCACCGCCTCGAGGGCCCGGCCAGCAATTCCGGCCTGTTCCTGACCTTTGGAGAAAGCGACAAGCGGCGCTGGGGCCACCGCAAGCGCCCCGTCGCCGCCGGTCGCGGCTCAGGCGGCTACACCTATGACATCGACCCCGGCAAAGCGACAAGCTCCATCCTCATCTTCCGCATGAAAAGCCAGGACCCCGGCATCATGATGCCAGAACTCGGTCGATCGCTGGTCCACAGCGAGGCAGTCACCATGCTGGAGGCCTGGATTGATCAGATGGAATGATGAAGCGGCGCGGTGCTGGCAAACGGCAGTGTTGCTGGATGAAATGTGCGCAGGAATCTTTGCATCATCGGGCACCCGTAATTTGACCTGGCGCCCCGGTATCGGACTGTGAACAAACGGAAATATTTCAGGCCTGCAGTAAACCGAGTCAGCGCGGAGTATCGGTTATTGCGGGTGTTCAGATTCATGGAGAGATACATCGTCAAACACAAAAACGAGAAAGCAACTGACCCACTATCAAGATGGATGTTGCAATGTTGGATCGGCGCATGGAAGAACAGGCAAATCCGTTGCTACGCAATGGGCAGAGGTGAGCAATTCGGGATTGAGTGAACTGTCACCACTATCTGGATACCAACAACCTCGCTTATTGCTCCCCTACCGTTGATATGTTTGCTTCCGCTTGCAGAAAAATTTGCGCTATCGTGTCCAACTGTAGGCCCATCTGCTTCATGGCGACAAATATTTCCGCCAAAAACTCTCCAAATTGCTCATCATCAGACAAATGCGTTGAGAATTTAATGAGATGACCGCCCCCAAGCTGAAGGAAGTATGACTGATATCTTTCGTTCACGCCTTCAAATGAAACCGTTGGTTTTCGGTAGTCCACCTGGTAGTTTTGGCTGTCTATATAGTAATCAAATACACTCGATAAATGTATATGTTGACAGAACAGTCTCATGATTTCTGGAGTAATTAAAGTCATACGACATACATTACGATCAGTTATATCATCCAGCAGATCAAGAAATTCGTCATTTGTCATGGCTATCTCCTACTTTATGAGGTCAGGAACCCAACTGGCGCAGGAATCGCACATGGCACGGGGTGTACCCGCCTGAAGAAAACCTGTTCCTTTTGATGTCCTGCCCCCTATTTGTGCCGCTTTTACGGTTGCACCGGAAAGATTGGCACCAGCCTTGATGGCTTGTGAAATGGCATCAACTTCTCCGCAACCCGCGCCGCAGCCGCTACCTAATTTTTCTTGTGCTCTTACAGCCATGTCTTTTATTCTACCATTAAGCGTCCTGGCTTTTCCAAGTTTCTCAGCGGCTTTGGTACTGTATCCTATGAAGACCCTCCCATCTTTGGTTATCACAGCTACGGCCATTCCATTTCTTGCACCCGCTTTGGTCGCGTTTAAGGCAGCGTTGACGGCGGCGCGCTCTGCTTGAGTTGCAAGCGCTCTTGCGCTCTGCCTTGCCATCGCTGCCGTTATTGCAAGTCTCGACGATCCGGCTGCCGGTGCAATTTCAAGCAGACTGAGCATGTCTTCGAATGCAAGCCGGGAGCCCGATTTGCCTATCCTGCTTCTCTGATTTTCTGCAAAATTCCGATGTTCTGCAGCTGCTAAATCATTTCCTTGCGCCGCCAGTTCTTCAGCGAGTGCTTCGGATGTACGCGCATTCGCTTCATATGCAGCATCCCGGTCAGCACCTGATGTAAACAATCCTTCGAACAAATGCCCGTTCGGATCGCTTTTATTCACCGGATCATTCTGCGCATAGGCATAGCGGTTCGGCCCGACACCCT
>JARGOX010000040.1 GCA_029233925.1 Rhizobiaceae bacterium | reverse complement strand
ACTTAAACAACAACGGAATCCCTTCAGGACTCTTATGTCTCGATCAATCCACTAGATCCTTGACTTGAGCTGCAATCTCAAATTTCTATTGGATGCGGATGGCGCGGAGCTGCGAACCTATATGTCATTCCACCTTGGATTTGCCAGTGATCTTTTATTGATAAATGGCGTTTGTCTGTTGGTTTTCCGGCGTTGGCATGGCAAGCTGTTGAACGGATAGGGCGCACCGACCGGGAAACGACTTACGAATTGAAAACAGGGGCAAATCAATGTCTGCACACGCTGCACAAATCGACCTTGGAACCAAACTGGCCGTTTCCGAGACAGACGTCGCCGTTGAAATTATTGGAATGAACAAGTGGTTTGGCGACTTCCAAGTTCTGCGCGATATCAATTTGAAAGTAATGCAGGGCGAACGCATCGTCATTGCCGGACCGTCCGGGTCAGGCAAGTCCACGATGATCCGTTGCATCAACCGACTGGAAGAACACCAGTCGGGCAATATTGTTATTGATGGCATCGAACTAACCAACGATTTGAAGAAAATTGACGAAGTGCGCCGCGAGGTCGGCATGGTGTTCCAGCATTTCAACCTGTTTCCGCATCTGACCATTCTGGAAAACTGCACTTTGGCGCCGATCTGGGTGCGGAAGATGCCCAGAAAGGAAGCCGAAGCAATCGCCATGCATTTTCTGGAGCGTGTGAAGATTCCCGAGCAGGCCGGTAAATATCCCGGTCAGCTGTCAGGGGGCCAGCAGCAACGCGTGGCCATTGCACGTTCCTTGTGCATGAACCCGCGCATCATGCTTTTCGATGAACCAACATCGGCACTTGATCCGGAAATGATCAAGGAGGTGCTCGATACGATGGTTGGTCTTGCTGAGGAAGGCATGACGATGCTGGTTGTCACCCACGAAATGGGATTTGCCAGGCAGGTCGCCAACCGGGTGATATTCATGGATCAGGGCCAGATTGTCGAACAGAATGAACCCGCTGCCTTCTTTGACAACCCGCAACACGAACGCACCAAGCTTTTCCTCAGCCAGATCCTCCACTGATGCCTGTTATGTTTGGGCAATGAACATGACGCAGATCGGCTTTTGCATTTGTCGTGGTGACAAATTGGGAATCAAGATTCTGCCTTATGGGCAGATTCTTTCTTATGGATTGTCCACACGATATTTGTAGATCCAGTCGATATCTGCGGCGAGCCCGGTCGGCAAACGCAGGGACAGACCAAGATCACGGGCCATGCGGATTGGCCCCTTTGCCTGATAGGCGAATTTGTTGAAATCTCCGCGCTTGCGGATCTTGTTAATTCGCGGTTCCCGCAATGAGACAAAAGCGTCAATGGCAGTGGAAATCTCTCCGTTGGATCGTTTCAGGCGTGCGGCAAGGGTGCAGGCGTCTTCGATCGCCATGGCCGCGCTCTGGGCTGCGTGCGGCGTCATGGCATGGGCGGCATCTCAAATGAGCACGGTCCTGTCGCCCGACCGCCAAGCGTTTTTCCTATATATCATTTCCCTTTTTGCAGCTTTTGAAATTCATTACTATAAATGCCCTATATCCAATCAGTAGGTAAACCATCTCGGCAAGAAGATGGCTCTATCGATTTATTGTATTTAACGCCAGGCAGAATACAAAGCATCTCGAATAATAGATTTGCCGCGATGCCTGCGGTGTTGCCGGACGGATCACAAAATGGCAGCACCTCCACCAAGTCGCATCCGACAATGTTCAAGCCCTTCATACCTCGAATGATTTCAAGTGCTTGTATGATTGTAAGGCCACCTGGCTCAATTGCTCCGGTCCCTGGTGCGAAAGCCGGGTCTAATGAATCAATATCAAAACTGACATAGACCGGCTTACCATCAAATTTCATACGTATTTCATCCAACAACGGGCCCAAAGAGCGGTGCCAGCAACGCTCGACTGGGACAATCCAAAAGCCTTGCGAACGCCCCCAATCGAAGTCGTTGTGTGTGTACCCAGTACCGCGCAATCCAATTTGCACCAAAAAATTCGGGTCGATTAGTCTTTCCTCCATGGCGCGACGAAACATTACGCCGTGATTCAGTTTTTCGTGAAACATATGATCATTGCTGTCCGCGTGGGCATCGACATGAATGACCGCTACGGGCCCATGCTTTTTCGCCATTGCACGAAGAATCGGCAATGTCAGTGTGTGGTCCCCACCCATGGCGAGAGGTATGCAATCGGCATCCAGAATTCGGGAGAAATGCTCCTCGATGCCGTCAACAGCCCGCTCCAAGCTGTAAGGATTGGTGGCGACATCACCAAGATCTCCGACAGCAAGGCTTTCATAGGGTGCCGCGCGCGTAGCTTGATTGCACGCACGGATCATAGCGCTCTCGGCGCGTATCTGGCGCGGGCCGTAGCGGGTGCCCGATTTGTTGGCTGTGCCAATATCGAGAGGTACGCCGATAAATCCAACATCAAGTTGTTTGGGATCTTCAACGTGAGGCAAGCGCAACATCGTTGTTATGCCGGCGAAGCGCGGGATCTCATTACCGCTGATTGGTTGGTTCAGCCTACGGCCGGAAATCGAATTGTTTCCATGAATTGTATCGGTCAAAAGAACTCTCCCTATTTCGAAATCCAAGCCATTCGCTTTTCAAGAACGGTTTGAAGCGCCATCAAAGCCATGACCATCACAACATAATAGATCAGGGCAGCGGAATAATATTCCGCGTATCGGTAGCTGAACGCTACCGCAAGTTGTGCAGTCGTCATCAACTCCCTTAACGAAATTATTGTGGCCAACGATGTGGCTTTCAAAATGGTAATGAACTCGTTGACAGTTGGCGGTAGCGCAATGCGGACCGCCTGCGGAAACTTGATTAGGAAGAATATTTGCCAACCATTGAGACCCAACGCTTTGCCTGCGTCAGATTGACCATCATGCAGCGCGATCAATGCGGAGCGGTTGATCTCAACCTGGTAAGCAGCCTCGCTTATCGCAATAGCTATCAGAGCACCAAGGAAGGGAGAAAACCAACTCTCACGGAAAATAGGATGTATCTGAGGTAAACCATTCCATATCAGCATCAATAAAAGCAAGAGCGGGATAGCGCGGAAAATAGTTATATAGACCTTTACCATTATCTTTCCAAAACGATTATTGCTTTGGATTATTACAGCCATTGGTATTGATATGATTACTGCTAAACAATGTGAAAGAATCGCCAATAATAGTGTTATTGCTGCGCCTTTTGCAAAAGCAGGGGAGAAGAGCGCGGACAGGAATATCTCTGTGTCGAAGTTCATTTGTATCTACCCGCGCTCTTCCATTATTTTAGATCATGATCCGATGTCTTCGAAGGCGTCGGGTCGCAGGTTCCATTTGGTGGCGATTTCCTTCAATTTACCAGAGGAAATCAGCTTCTGGACCGTGGCGTCGACAATGGCTTGATCGCCCTCGGGGGTTTTCCGGTAGTAGGCGGTGTATTGCTGCTTCTCTGGATCAGCAAACAGAACCTTCAATTCGCCGGGTTTCTGCATGTCACGGAAGGCAAACTCCGTATCCAGTGAGGTGCCCCCGATAACGCGGCCTATCAGCACTTGCTGTATCACAGCGGTGGCTTTCGGATATGGCTGGATCGCAATCAACTCCTTACCATCTTCCTCGAGCTGCTTATTGGCCTTGTCCAGAACTTTCTCAAGCAAGGAACCAGACTGGACAGCAATTTTTTCTCCACCGAAATCTTCATAACTTTCATAGGACCCTGGGGTGTCTCCCTTGCCTATGATGATGTAGCCGGTGTTCAAGTAAGGCGTCCCACCAAACTTTTGCATGCGTTCTTCATTCATCACAGCCCCCGATGCCATGATGTCGCAACGCTTTGCTTCGAGCGACGGAAGCAGTCCTGAAAATTCGAGCATGACCAGTTCGGTCTTCGCACCCCATTCTTCAGCGAGAGCGTCAAGCATATCCACGTCAAAACCTACAGGACGTTCAGCTTCTGTGCTTTCCATAAATTCGAGTGGCGGGAAAGTTGGGTCGATACAAGCGACCAACCTGCCCTCGGCTGCAAAGCTAGGCACATCGGCCGCCGCAGTGCTGGTGATTATCGGGAGGCTTGTAAGAGCAGCCAGTATTCCAAGGCGCAAGAAATTCATTTCATTCTCCTTTCAGGCTTCATTTGGGTTCATAGTAGGCTAAAGGTTTTTCATCGAATCAAATCCATTCAACTGGCAAGTCAGAACGGAAAGACGACGGGTCTCGGGCTTGGTGATATTTTACACCAGGTAGAACGCAGAGCATTTCGAAGAGCAGATTTGCTGCAACCCCAGCGGTATTGCCAGCTTGATCGCAATAAGGCAAAACCTCCACCAGGTCGCATCCGACGACATTGAGCCCTTTCATTCCACGAATGATTTCAATACCCTGAATGGTTGTCAGCCCTCCGGGTTCGATTGCGCCGGTGCCCGGAGCAAAAGCCGGATCCAGGGAATCGATGTCAAACGTCAGATAGACTGGTGTATTCGAAAAGCGTTTGCGCACCTCCATCATCAGCGGATCCAGTGAGCGATGCCAGCAGCGTTCGGCCGGCACATTCCAGAATCCCTGCTCGCGCGCCCAGTCGAAATCATCTGTTCCAAAGCCGGTACCGCGCAGACCGATCTGAATAACCTGGCGTGGATTAACCAACTTTTCCTCGACGGCGCGACGGAACATCGTGCCGTGGGCGATGCGCTCGCCAAACATGGTATCGCTGGTATCCGAATGGCCATCGACATGAATGACCGCTACGGGCCCATGCTTTTTCGCCATTGCACGAAGAATCGGCAATGTCAGTGTGTGGTCCCCACCCATGGCGAGAGGTATGCAATCGGCATCCAGAATTCGGGAGAAATGCTCCTCGATGCCGTCAACAGCCCGCTCCAAGCTGTAAGGATTGGTGGCGACATCACCAAGATCTCCGACAGCAAGGCTTTCATAGGGTGCCGCGCGCGTAGCTTGATTGCACGCACGGATCATAGCGCTCTCGGCGCGTATCTGGCGCGGGCCGTAGCGGGTGCCCGATTTGTTGGCTGTGCCAATATCGAGAGGTACGCCGATAAATCCAACATCAAGTTGTTTGGGATCTTCAACGTGAGGCAAGCGCAACATCGTTGTTATGCCGGCGAAGCGCGGGATCTCATTACCGCTGATTGGTTGGTTCAGCCTACGGCCGGAAATCGAATTGTTTTCACTCACATGCTCTCTCCTTTTGCGTTCTGCTTCTGCTGAGCATCAAATATTTGGTGATAAGCAGGGGCTAGTTGGCGCTGAACGAGGCGATAAGTTTCAAACCCGCGCCGGTAGATTTCCACATTGGCAGCAATCGGCTCGTTTCGCGCGGCTGTTCTGATGACACCGGCCAAGGCATTGAAGTTTTCGAAAACACCCGTTCCGATACCGGCCAGCAGCGCAGCGCCATAGCTGGCATCAGCCGCCATGGGGAGTTCGATCGGAATTTCGAGCGTATCTGCTACAATTTGACGCCAAAAATTGCTTCGAGCACCGCCGCCTGTAATCCGGGCGGACGAAAACGCAGCGTTTTCTTGTTTGAATATCTCCAGGCAGTCACGAAGCGAGTATGCAATTCCCTCATAAAATGCGCGTATGATGTGACCAGGATTATGGTTGAACCCTAAACCGACAAAATCGGCTCGCAATTTTGGGTCCCAATACGGGGTACGCTCACCATTCAAATAGGGATGGAAAAACAGGCCTTCCGCGCCTGGGGCAATAGCGCCAGCCAAGCAATCCATTTCGGCAAAACTAGCCGCTCTTTCGCCACCGGCAGAGAATAATGTTTTCCTCAACCATTCATGCGCCGAGGCACATGAATTGGTGCCGGTGATTAGATACCAGGACTCGGGCACCAGATAAGAATAACTGATCAATTCCTTGTTGTCCGCGGGAGCGTGCGAATAACAGCTAATCGTCGCGGCAGTCGCAAGCTTTATGGTAGCCGTATTAGTGTCAAGCATGCCTGCGCCTAGGGCCTCGACGGCAGTGTCAGAACTCCCCCTCACCACTGGAATGCCCTGCGGCAAACCGCATGCCTGCGCAGCAACCTGCGTAATATGTCCTGCAATGGCCTCGCTTCGGCCGACGGGGGGCAAGCTGGCTACTGGCCAGCCGATCAGATCACATATCGGAGCAGACCATTCAGATGTAGAAACGTCGAACATCAATGTACCGAGTGCGTCGACGCGATCAGTAGACCAGTCTCCGGTCAGCCGAGAGCGGAGCCAATCCTTAGCCGGATATATACGGCTGACAGCGGTCACCTTTCCCGGTTCATTCCGCGTCAGCCAATAAAGCTGTGGCAACGTCCAGGTCGGTGTAATCTGGTTGCCTGCCGTGCTCCCTATCATCGAACCGGCTTCAGCTCGCAATAAGTCACATTCTGCCAGACTACGCTGGTCATTCCACATAATAGCTGGGCGAATGACTTGGTCTTGTTCATCAACGAGCACACATGTATGGGCTCCAGCCGATATGGAAACGGCTGCTATATCCTTGGCAGTGAGCCTTGCTTCCCGCAGTGCCTTTGGAACCGCCCCACATAATGAACTCCACCATTGGTGGGGATCCTGTTCACTCCATCCCTGTTCGGGTGATGAAGTATCGACGGACATACTCGCTGAAGCAATAAATCTTCCATCACGAGCCACAACACTGACTTTCAACGAGCCGGCGCCAAGATCTATTCCAATTAGTGCCCCACTCTCATTGCTCATTGGCTAGGCCTTCGATCCTTCCTGCTCTTGCGGAACGACAAGGGCATCCGAAGGCGCGAGCAAACCAAGTTTGCCGGGATTGATAAGGTTCTTGGGGTCAAGTGCGTCTTTCAGTTTCTGGAATATTTGAAGTACATCACCATGCTCCTTCGCCATCCAGCGACCGCGGAAAATGCCAATTCCATGATGGTGAGAGATCGATCCGCCGCAGTCGAGAATGGTTTGCTGAACGCTATCCCAAACCTTTGAATGCAGAGGCAGCGCCTCAGCATCAGGCATCGGTGGCAGGCGGAAAGTCATATACTGACAAACGCCATCGGGATAAGCATGTGACCAATGAGCGCCGAAGAATATGTCCTTGTGGATGGAGCGAACTTCAGTCTCCACTCTCGAATAGAAATCTAGAACGCGCGACCAAGGCACAGTTACCTCGATCGTATCCATAAACCATCCCTCGGTTGTCCATTTGTCCGAAAGGGAGACGTAGCGGTTTTCACGCCACTTCCGATAAGGTTCTTCAGATGAAATAATTCCACCATTCCGCTCGATGATCGAAAGCGCCTCGTCCCTCTCAACTTGAGCCAAGTTTTTCAGTCCACAAAACGAAAGCATTCCCATGTAAGGATGGGTAGAAAACTCATTATTTCCCTCATCGCGCAGCTGCGTTTCCGCTGCGTCATAAATCCGCAATATCTCTGGCCGCAGCTCGGCTTGCATAATTTGACGAGCAGAAAGGAGCGCGGATTCGAGATCGGGAAATGCACAACAAAGCGGAATGTCAACTTCAGGCAATCGCCAGATGCGCAGCGTCACCTCGGTAATGATGCCAAGCGTGCCTTCGCAGCCGACAAAAATGTCTATGACAGAGGGCCCAACGGCGCGACGAGGTGCGGATTTGACACGAATTAATTTGCCATCCGGCAGCACCACCTCAATTCCAGTCACAATATCTTCGATCTTTCCATAGCGGCTGCTTGCCTGCCCGCCACCTCGACAGGCCGCCCAACCTCCAACCGTCGAAATCAGCATAGACTGAGGAAAATGACCACAAGTCCAGCCGGCTTCGTTCAGAACCGATTCCAGTTCACCTCCGAACATGCCAGCCTGCACTGAAACGGTTCCATCGGTGACATTCAGATCTGCTACTTTACTGAGCCGTGTTAGATCCAGCATCACTTCATGGGCAAGCGGAACTGTACCTCCTAGCACACCTGAGCCGCCACCGACCGGAATGATCCTGATTCCCTCCCGTTGCACAAGCTTAATGATGGCTGACACCTCATGGGCGTCTTTTGGCCTCACAATTGCCGAGGGAACGGTAGCGACGACGGAACCGGAACGCACCCTAAACTTAGCATATGGAAGCTTATCCTGAGCGTATTCGGCACGTTCGTCGAAGTCAGAGACGACATTTGCACCACCAACGACCGAAGCTAGCAATTCAATCAACTTAACATCGATCCGGTCTGATTTTCGCAGGTTGGCCAGGGAATGAGCTTCCTCATGGGTTAAACCGTCGACGTTTTTGGGTGAAGAAGTGCTCATTTATGCCATACCTAGTTTGAACAATCGTTTGTTCATTAACCTGTATAATGAAACTGAGTCAACACCTAACGAAAAAATTGGAAGAAAACCCTGCGCGTTATCCCTGCCGGCAAGGACCAGTGGAATTTCGCAACATCAACTGCTCAGGTTCAAGAACGATCTCTGAATCCACATTCTTACCCGACAAAATATCACACAGCGCCAATGCGGCGCGCCTTCCCATCTCGCGATTTGGCATACGCACAGTGGTGAGTGTCGGATAGAGAATCAATGCAAACTCAGCATCATGAATACCAACGACCGAGATTTCGTCTGGCATGGGAATACCCATTTCATGAAGTGATCGCATTGCCCCGGCAGCGGTTAGAAAAGTCGCAGCGAAAATCGCTGTTGGAAGAACATTTGAGTTCTCAATGAGCACACGGGTAGCCGTCGCCGCGTCCTCAGCAGCGTATCCGACAGTGCGAACAAGTGCCTCATCGTATGGCACTCCACGCAATGTCAGCGCGTCACGATAGCCATTCCATCTTAGGCGAGCATTAAAACCTCCGCCTCGCCCCGCAAGGTGGACGATTTGCCTGTGCCCAAGATCAATCAAATGATTAGTCGCTAATTGCGCTGCCTTGTAGGAATTATGATATACACAACAACTCATCGACTCAATCTTGCGATTGATTACGACAATGGGCACCTCGACGCCTTGGAAATCTTGGATGAGTTGCATATCTTCATCGAAACTCACAACTAGCAATCCATCAACACGATTTGTGTTTACCAGACGGCGAAATAGGTCACTATCATCGGAACTACGCGTCCGGTGTGAAATCAGCAACGAATATCCAAGCTCTGCTGCAGCATGCTCTGCGCCGGCAATAATCTCAGCAAATACGGGGTTATCAAGTTGAGGAACTACAATGCCGATTGTCCTACTGCGCGCCAGACGCAGAGCTCTAGCCACAGCGTTAGGCTGATAGTTCAGTTTTTTGACGACATCAAGGATTCGCTGCCGAGTTCTTGCCGCGACCCGTTGCGTTTTGTCGTCACGCAGCACGCGTGAAACAGTCGAGATATCAACGCCCGCTTCGCGGGCGACATCAGCTAATGTTGTGGCCATTCTGAGTAAATTCAGATCCAGTTTGCGCTCAAACGCCCTTTCTATCTGATCGGGCGACGTACGGAATTATCTTGAAATCTATTATCACACATTGCGGCATAATCACCATGCACCAATCCAGATTGACAATTTGTCATCCAATATGAGATAGAACAATCGATTGTTCATCGACTAAACGGATTTGAAGATCAAGCTATTTCGAAAATTGGAGTCTTACCAATGCTGAATAAACGAACAAATAACAGCCTCGATGCATTCTGTATGCCATTTACGCCTAACCGCGCAGCGAAGGCGGACCCCATGCTCTTGGTCTCAGCTGATGGTGCCTACTATGTGAGCGCCGCCGGCGACCGCAAGTTCGACGCGGTTTCAGGTTTGTGGTGTTGCAACGCAGGCCACAACCGTCGCAAAATCATTGATGCGGTGAAACTGCAGTTGGATACACTTGATTATGCCCCAAGTTTTCTATTCGGCCACCCTGGAGCTTTTTCTTTCGCGCAACGCCTAGCTTCCCTCGCTCCCCCAGAGCTCGATCACGTCTTCTTCACCAATTCTGGTTCCGAGGCCGTCGACACAGCGCTAAAGTTAGCGCTGGCCTACCAAACGGCCGCCGGTGAGCCACGCCGCACCATGCTGGTTGGACGGGACCGTGCCTTTCACGGCGCGGGCTTCGGTGGCATTGCTGTGGGCGGCATCAAGGCCAATCGTTTGGCATTTCAGAACCAACTCCCCCGCGTAGCCCATCTGCGACACACCTCAATACCAGAGAACCGGTTTTCTCCAGGCGAGCCCGAACACGGCGCGGAACTAGCCGACGATCTAATCCGAATTATTGAATTACACGGTGCAGAAACAGTTGCCGCAGTCATCGTCGAACCCATGGCTGGATCCAGCGGCGTCTTCCCGGCGCCGAAAGGGTATCTAAAGCGCCTGCGGGAATTGTGCACAAGATACAACATCCTGCTGATATTCGATGAAGTCATCACGGCCTTCGGACGCCTTGGTCACACCTTCGCAGCTGAACGCTTTGGCGTGGAACCAGACATGATCTGTTTTGCCAAGGGCGTTTCGTCAGGCGTCGCGCCGCTTGGCGGAGTCATGTTCAGCAACCGGATACATGATACGATCATGCAAGGACCAGAACAGCTCATAGAGCTATTTCATGGTTATACATATTCAGGGCACCCAATCGCAATGGCAGCTGGTGATGCGGCTTTAAGCCTTTATGAAAAAGAAGGCTTATTTAAGCAATCAAGGATGTTAGAAGCCAGATTTACCCAATTGCTGATGGGACTCCGCGAGCTACCGAATGTAATCGACCTACGTTGCATAGGCCTTGCAGCAGCAATAGAGCTTGCACCCAGGGAAGGATCTCCAACAATACGTGCCCGAGAAGCTTTTCTCAAAGCCTTTCGTGAAGAGAATATAGTACTTCGTTACACAGGTGATAATATAATATTAGCCCCTCCGTTGATTTCTACAGATGAACAACTGTGTGACCTTTTTAACGGTATAGAGAGAGTTTTGGTATCACTCGACTAGTGGATTGATTTCAACATTTGGTGCCCTCTTTTGACGGCGGCGATGATTTCATCTGGGTCGGCTTTC